>CACJRP010000053.1 GCA_902595825.1 uncultured Bacteroidota bacterium | reverse complement strand
TTTTTTTGGGGCCTATAACTACAAAATTCTCATTCTTTATTTCCTTAGCTAGGAAATCATGAAGTCCGTTAACCAAGGGTTCTTCTGGCCCAACTATAACAACAGAAATTTCGTTTTTCAATATCAAATCTCTAATTGCAGGGAAGTCTATCATAGATATTTCAACATTTTCTCCTAAAAAAAGATGTACCAGCATTTCCTGGAGCTATAAATAATTTTTCACAAAATCGGCTTTGTGATATTTTCCATGCAAGTGCATTTTCTCTACCACCCGAACCTACTATTAAAACTTTATGGAGTTCCATTCGACAAATATAATAATCATAATACTTTTGCTATTAATGCTTTTCAATTTATGCTTTTAAAAATCGATTTAAATCTATAACTCCTTATAAATTCACCTTGATTTTTTGTGACTATATATGGTTCTTTTTTCAAATAACCATTAAGGAGTCCTAAAATACTCCAAAACAAAAAAGAGAAAGATTTTTTAATTAAAAAACCTTTTAAACAGGAAAGAGTACCAATTATAAGACCATAACGCATTTTATAAAATGCCTTACCTTGCATAAAAGAGGTGTTTCTAGAATAAACATTCCCTATTGGTCTCAAGTGTTTCACTTTTAAGTTATTCAAAACTTTCACTTCGTATCCATGGTAAGTCGCAAGAATTTCATCTATTGTATCCCAACCCATCTCAGGAATCAAACCTCCAATTCTTTTATAGCAGACAGTGCTATATGCCTTTAACCCACCCCGAACATGATCCTTTTTCATCGGGTGGGAATTTTCCCATTTGCCCTTTTTAGAAAGTTCAATTAAAACCCCACCTACAATTCCAATTCTATGATTTGAAAAAGCATTAATTATTAATTGAAAATATTTTGCAGGAAGCACTAAGTCAGCATCTAATTTAAAGATTAAATCATAGGGTTTGGTTAATTTTGAATAACCAAAAAGAAATGCATTTACAACCTTTGCCCCAGGCATATGCTCGGTTGAAGATTTATAACTAAAAACTCTTATGAAATTATTTTTTTTTTGATAATCAAGCATTATTTTTTTTGTTCTATCAATTGAATTATCATCAATCAAAATTAATTCTTCTGGTAATAAATTTTGAGAACAAACTGATTTCAAAAAAAGCGGTAAACATTTTTCTTCGTTATGGACTGGTACAACAATACTGAAGGTTTTCATTTATATATCTGTATTTTTTAATGGGCTATATGATGGACGTTTAACCACGCCATAATTTGAATTAATTGGTATGATTTTATTGGGGTAGTTGTTTTCATTAACTATTTTATTAGCAAAATCATACCATGACATAACTTCTTCTCCAGCACAATGGTAGATACCTTTCTCTGGTAAAGAAACGATGATTTTTATAATAAAATCAGCTACCTTTTCCGTATTTGTTGGGGTCCCATATTGATCTTTAACTACTTCAATTTCATTCCCAATGGATGCTTCGCTTAGAATATTTCTGTAGAAATTACGTCCAAAATTTTTTGAATACAACCAAGAAGTTCTTATAATATATCCAAAATTTGCATTCCTCAAAACATGCTTTTCGCCCAAATACTTAGTCATTCCATATGCATTCAATGGGTTTGCTTTGTCATTTTCCACATATGGTATTTTTTTAGCTCCATCAAACACATAGTCAGTTGAAATATGTATTAAGATAGATTCATTTTCATTACAGATGTGTGTTAGATTTTTTACACCTTCTACATTTACTTTAAATGCCAATGAAGGTTTTTTTTCAGATTTTAACACATCGGTAAATGCGGCACAATTAATACAAAATTTTGGATTATACTTATTAAATGCTGCCTGAATTTCATTTGTTTGGGTTATATCAAGTTCTGCTTTAGAGAGAAATATCCAATCAAAACCATTTATATCTGCGCTTCTTTTTTGAAGCGTCCTTCCTAATTGACCTTCAGAACCTGTTACTAAAATCTTTTTATAGTTTAACATTTTTTTTGAATAACGGCCAATTTAAATCTTT
>CACJRP010000052.1 GCA_902595825.1 uncultured Bacteroidota bacterium | reverse complement strand
ATTTGAGACTTTTTGCTGAATTTGAAAATTATAAAAAAAGGACAACTAAAGAGAGGATTGAATTATATAAAACAGCAGGTGAAGAAGTGATCAGCAGTCTTCTGCCTGTTTTAGATGACTTCACAAGAGCAATTAAAGAATCAAAAAAAATGAAAAATGCTATTGATTTTGTTGGTCTAGAGCTAATTTTCAATAAACTTAATGATGTATTAAAGACAAACGGTCTGTTGCATTTAGACGTCAACAAGGGAGACTCCTTTGATCCTGAGTTGCACGAGGCAATCTCTCAAATAAAATCTGACAAAAAAAATTCTGGAAAAATTATCGATGTCATAGAGAAAGGTTATAAACTGGGAGATAAAATTATCCGTTTTCCCAAGGTAGTGGTTGGTCAATAATTAAAATATGAAAGAAGATTATTATGATATTTTAGGAGTCTCTAAAAGTGCTTCTGATTCCGAAATAAAGAAAGCTTACAGAAAGAAAGCCATACAGTACCATCCAGATAAAAACCCTGGTGATAGTGATGCTGAGTTGAATTTTAAAAAAGCAGCAGAGGCTTACGAAGTTCTAGGAAACCCAGATAAAAAAGCCAAGTATGATCAATTTGGGCACCAGGCATTTGAAGGCGGTCAAGGATTTGGTTCATCAGGTATGAGTATGGATGACATATTTAGTCAGTTTGGTGACATATTTGGAAGTGCTTTTGGCGGAGGTTTCGAAGGTTTTGGTGGTAGCAGCAGAGGAATGTCAAGAGGTACTAATTTGAGAATTAGAGTTAAACTTTCACTAGAGGAAATTTTTAATGGTGTTAATAAAAAAATTAAGGTTAACAGAAAAATCAAAGCTGAAGGTTTAAATTTTACTAACTGTTCTAGTTGTGGAGGAAGTGGTCAAAGTGTAAGAATAGCTAATACTATTTTGGGTAGAATGCAAACGACAACTACTTGTTCTAATTGTAATGGGATCGGTCAGGTAATTAAAGATAGACCCAAGGGTAGCGATTCAAACGGTATGATTTCCTTAGAAGAAACTGTAAGTATTAAAATTCCTGCTGGAGTTGAGGAGGGAATGCAGTTAAAGGTATCGGGTAAGGGAAATGAATCCTTTGGTAATGGAGTAGCAGGTGATTTAATTGTACTTATTGAGGAATCTGTTCATGATAAATTTATTAGAGACGGAAGTCATCTGCATTTTGATTTATATATATCACTATCTGAAGCTGCGTTAGGATGTTCTAAAGAAGTTCAGCTTGTAGAAGGTAAGGTTAGAATAAAATTAGAATCTGGTATTCAGTCTGGAAAAACTTTAAGGCTTAGAGGTAAGGGGATGCCAGACTTAAATTCTTACAGTAAAGGTGATCTTTTGGTTCATATAAATGTGTGGACACCCCAGGTTTTAAATAGAGAGCAGAAGCAGTTTTTTCAAAAAATGAATGGTGATGAAAACTTTGAACCAAAACCCGAAAAGTCTGACAAATCGTTTTTTGAAAAGGTAAAAGATATGTTTTCTTAAATTTATTTCATGAAAAAAGTTTTAATCATCGAAGATGAGGAGCCTATAAGGAGGGTTTTAAAAAGAATACTAAATGATGAAAGAACAGACTTTATAATTTCTGAAGCAATTAATGGAAATGACGCAATTGAAAAATTATCTAAAAATAATTTTGACTTGGCAATTTGCGATATTAAAATGCCTAAAAAGGACGGTTTAGATGTTCTTAAATTTGCTATTAATAAAAACATCTCTACACCATTTATTATGTTGACAGGGCATGGAAATATTCAAACAGCAGTTGATGCAATGAAAATCGGGGCTTATGATTTTATTGAAAAACCTCCAGATTTAAATAGGTTACTTATTTCTGTTAGAAATGCTTTAAAAATTAGAAAACTTCAAAGTGAGAATACTAGATTGAAGAAGAAACTAGTAAAAAAGAACGAGATGATAGGTAGTTCGCATAAATTTAAAAATGTCTTAAAATTGATTGAAAAGGTTTCACCTACAAATGCTAGAATACTCATTACCGGAGAAAATGGTACAGGCAAAGAAATGGTTGCTCAGCAAATACATTTTAACAGCCTTAGAAGTCAAAAAC
>CACJRP010000051.1 GCA_902595825.1 uncultured Bacteroidota bacterium | reverse complement strand
TCGGTTGTGGAAGTTGCAGTTTGTACAATTGTTCCTGAGGCAGTATTAGAATATACGGCTGAAGTAGTAATATTTTCATTTTCATACCATTTTATTTCCAGAGGTGGAATCGCGTTTGTAATAGTCAATGAAATTTGACTTTCACTATTTCCACATCCAGGCTGAGTAACCTCTAAATCTAGCAATAGCTGTTCATTATTTTTTTCCTCAATTGTAAATGTTCCATTAGCAATTTCACAAGTAGTTGTATTATTGACTGATATTACATATTGATATGTATCCGCTTGAGTAATATTAGTTACAATTATAGGTCCGTTGCCAGTTAATGTTTGGTAATATTCGTATGGTCTACCATTTGCTTTAATATATAATTGAGCTGGATTGGTAGAAGATAAATCTCCAGCCACATCGCTAGGATTTACAGTAAAGGTGACTTCCCCTGAAGTATTAGCAGAACAATCAATATCCTTACTGTCAACATCCACAGTGTATGTGAAAACTTCTGGGAATTCATAAGTGAAAGTAACTTGTTGGGAACACCCAAAATTATCAACTATCTCAGCTGAAGTAATACTTCTTTGAAGAGGATTAGAAATGTTTATATTACTAAATATTACTCTAGATGAAGCTCCCGAGCTAGCTGATAGTACGCCACCATTTAAGTTTATGGTGTAAGGTAAAGCTAGTGCATTACCTCCACTTACTCCAAATTCTAATCTACCTCCAATAGCAATGTCATCTGGACATAAAGGATTGTAACTATCAACTAATGTTAATGACAGCGGGTTAGGCTCAACAACTCTAACTGTTATAATATCTATGCAGGCAGTTTGAGGGACACCACTTCTTGGGTCCAGTGGAGGACTCAGATCAGTTACCTGGAATATATAATCTCCAGCAGCAACATTTGAAAGACTTACCGCAGCACCAGTTCCTGGTGGGACTAATCCGGCAGGAGATAGTGATGTTATATCTAAATTTCCAGAACCCCCTGTTGCAAATAAATCAAAAGCTCCATCCGATCCGCCGTTACAGTTGAGAGTAAATTCATAATCTGCAGTTGCTGTACTTGTAGCAGGATTTGCACCTCTTAAATTTACAAAATTTGCTGTTTCAACACCATTGAGTCTTACTGGGTCATAACCTCCTAAATCAATCTCTACCGGTGGATATTCACAGCCTAAAATAGCATCCGTTACCGTAACAAAATATTTACCTGGAGCAATATTGTAAAGGTTAGCTCCTACTCCATATACCACGGTCGAACCTGTATCAGATCGAACCCACCTATATGTATAAACTCCAGAACCTCCTGAGAACGCATTTAATTGATTTCCTGCTCCATCTAGCGGAGTTGTAACGATACTACCATTACCGATAGTCCCTGTTACACAGTAACTTTCCGTTTTTTCAACAATTGCAGGGTCGTAAGCTAATTCTCTAGGTATTCTAATTGACCTAGTTAATCCATACGTACAAGAACTAGAATCAGAGACTTCTACAACGTATAGTCTTCCCGGGGTTAATCCAGTAAAGTTAACCATACCATTACTAACCTTAATTCCACTAGCGCCAGGCAATCTGGTTCCATTCTCTTCAATTGTATACTCGTATGGCGCAATTCCACCAGATGCTTGAACTGATATTGCACCAGTTGTACCACCACAGAAATCAATTTCAAAAGATAACTCATCAGGTTGATCCACAAAGAAAGTGGCAGATGATGTACAACCTCCAACTGTTACATTCAATGCATACGATCCTGAATAAAGATTATATATATTATTGGCTGGAACAACTGTAGTGTCTGGATAATACCAAGTAACCACAGGAGTATAAGCTTGAGCTATTTGAGTTGTTGTGACCGTATTTGTGATAGCGTTTGTATCTGAAGTATTAGCACTAAATGTAAAACTAACACCCTCAACTTCACCAACAAGTCGTAAACCAAATCCAGTTTGAGAAACACTAAGATCAGATTGTGACGGATCATTATTAATATCAGTCATAAAGTTATTAATAATTTGTGCATTTGAATATACAACAGGGACACCTCCTAAAACTTCACCTCCTCTTCCGAGGTATGTAGTTCCATTAATCGTTA
>CACJRP010000050.1 GCA_902595825.1 uncultured Bacteroidota bacterium | reverse complement strand
TCCACTAATGAAACTGGAAAATTCAAAATTTCGATTATTAGTATCGGTTTTGAAAAGTATGAATCAGATTTTTTTTCACTCACATTAGACGAAGCAATTGATTTGGGAACAATTAATCTTGAGCAGGAGTCTTTTGAATTAAATGATGTAGATGTAACAGCTAGGAGAAAATTACTCCAATGGGATGTCTGGAAAGTTGTAGATAATCCTCAAGAAGATTTTACTCACATGATAACATACATCTTCGATATGGATAAATATCCTGTAGAAACAGGTGCTAGAGAGTATTTTGATATGACTGACAAATCTTGGAAACTCATGTGGGAGGATGTAAATGATATAAGAGAAAGAGTTGGTCAAGTTAAATGGATAGATCTTGGATCAGCAAGAAAAAAGGGTGTCGATTATTTGCCTCAAATAATGGTTTTAAATTTTATGAGTGCTAATCCAAAAAAGTGGGGCACATACGAAAAGACAGAATTAAGTTACACAAAATCAATTCCAGATAATTCTCTTCGTGTTGGTTGGAATTTTCATAGAAGAATAGATGACTATGGTAGTGACAACTATTTTTCTCACGTGACAATCGACTGGTTTGATGAATATAAAGACTTTCTAAAAACAAATTTAGGAACCGCATCAGATGTATCTCGTAATAGCTTGGATTGGTCCAAACTTAGAGATTTAAAGAAGAAAGTTGTAATGTATAAATTTATAAGCGAAAATTAATTTATAAAGCCTCCTCATCGGAGGCTTTCTTTATTGCTTCAAAGTTGGGTATTCAATCCCAAGTTGATCTAAATAAGTGTCATATTTAGTTTCGTCGTAATAAAATTTGCTCAAAAGAGGTTTGTATTTAGACATTATACTTGTATTTAATTCCGTTGGTGGAGGGTCATCTTTAGATATCATTGGTCGATAAGTATCCTCCTTTAATTGAATATTATTAAAATAATTTTTTGCTTCTTTTAATAAGTTTGGATTTAAAAGAAAGTCAAGCACTGTCATTGCAACCACTTTTGCTCCTGCAGTCGCTCCTTTATGAGCAATTGGCGTGGCCATAGTTATTGCATTTGACCAGTGATGGCCTTGAAGTCCAGGAATATTTGATGGAAATCTAAGTGTAACCGTCGGTACTTTCCATGAAATATCACCTATATCATCAGAACCTCCACTAACAAACCTTTTTTCAGGTATCCCAATTTTCGAAAGCTTAGTGGCTAATCCATTTTGGTTGCTTGATTTGACAATTTTTTGAACAGCCCTCGCAAGTTTTTGGTCTTTTTCTGACCAGGTTGGCAAACCCACTTGCTTAATATTTTCATACATAGTTTCTGCAATTACCTTGTTAAAATGTCTTGGCCATGCAGATCCAAGAACTTTAGAGGAAAATTTAGTATCTGTCATTTTAGCTGCCCCTTCAGCAATATTATTTGCATCATTATACATTTTCATAATCCCGTCGTATTTAACATCCCTCAAATAATACCAAATAGATGCTTCTGATGGGACAACATTTGGTTGATCTCCAGATTTTCTAAAAATAGAATGTGATCTCTTTAAAGGGTGAAGATGTTCACGTTTATAATTCCAACCAATATTCATGAGTTCCGCGGCATCCAGAGCACTTCGTGCCCTCCAGGGAGCTCCTGCAGAATGAGCTGATTCTCCATAAAACGTATATTCAACTGATATTAGACCGGTGCCTTTGGCTTGCCCCCAAGATACAGACATATTGCTAGATACGTGGGTAAAAATACACATATCAATATCATCAAAATACCCATCTCTTACATACCAAGCTTTTGAACCAAGTTGCTCTTCAGCGATGCCAGGCCAAATAATTAAGGTTCCTTTAATATTGTTATCCTTCATTATTTTTTGAACTGCCAAGGCTGCTGTTATCACCACTGGCAAGCCTGAATTGTGACCCTCTCCATGGCCGGGTGCTCCTTCAACCATTGGTTTATGATACGCAACACCCGGATACTGAGAAGCCTTAGGAATTCCATCAACATCACTTCCAAGTGCAATCACTGGACCTTCACCGTTACTCCACTTCGCAAACCATGCAGTAGGAATACCAGATATCTGATAATCGATTTTAAAATTTGCATTTTCAAGAATACTGGTAAGGTATTTTGAAGATTCTACTTCATGAAATCCAAGCTCAGCAAAACTGAAAACTTTGTCAACCATAATTTGTGTTTTTTTATGATTTTCCTCAG
>CACJRP010000049.1 GCA_902595825.1 uncultured Bacteroidota bacterium | reverse complement strand
AGTATTTGTATTTTAGTTTTGGCTTTTATTTCTTGTAAAAAGTCAGAGAACGAAAATTCATTTTTTAATTTATACGAAGATACTCTTTGGATCTTAGATGAAGAAAAAGAAAGTATCTTTGGTCCAAACATTAGAAGAATAATTCGTTTTAAGGGGAATAAATTTTTTTGGGGTGCAATCGAAAACTTTAATACTTCCCCATTTTGTGAAATTTTTTATTTTATGCACCAGGAAGGTTCAACTATCTACGAAGACGATGAGAATTATAGAGATCCCACAGGTTTCGTAGAAATTGTAGAGTTTTCTTCTCCTTCTTCAGATACTTTAATACTCAATATAAGTTATAATCCCCACCCTGATGAAGATCAGTCGTCTGCACATAGTGGTCAAAACCCCTTTGGAAGAGCCCTTCCTAATACAGCTGTTATAACAATAAACATTAATGGAGATAAATTAAAATATGACGAATTAGCGTACTTAAAAGATGAACCTTATTATGAAAAACACCTTAATTACACTAGATCTGAGGATTTTACGATAAGAGATTTCCTTGACTATAGCTGCACAATCTTTAATGATAGCACCAAATAAATGTGCAATTTGATTTTTTCCTTAAAGGTTTTCCTTGTATTATTTTTTCAGAATTATTCTATCAGAGTAGTTGATGATCTCGGTTATAATCTTGGGACTTATTTAGTATCAGATAAAAATGATACGGCAATAATCAATGGAGAAATAATAAATTTTAGTGATTTCTTAAGGTATATTCAAAAAAATCAGAACGAAATTACGATAAAACAGTACAATGATATTGTCAATAAAATGGCAAGAATCGAGTTGAACAGAGCTAGAAAAAAATATGAAACAACATTTGCCCAATATGTAATGGAATCCTCAACTGTTTTAAAAGATGAAAATGTAAAAAGAAGAAGAGAGCTTAATTCTATAAAAGAAAATCTTGCTGATTATAAATTCTATATTGAAGATTATATAGTTGACATCAAAGATTTCATATCAGATCCAAAGGATTGTAATTCTGATTTTTTTATTTCTTATAATGAGTTTTTTAAAAATTGTAAATAAGACTTATTTTTATATTAAATTTTGACCAATTATAATTTTTATTATCATGAAAAATACCATTCTATTCCTTTTTATAATATCCAACTACTTTATACTTTACCCACAGTCTAAAAAGAATCTTGACAAAGAGTCAATCAAATCAATGTGCGGATGTTATGAAGTAAAATTCGAATTTGCTGAAACTTTTACATATTCAGAAGACTCTACTTATGTAAGCTCTCCACCGAAGACCATGTATGCCTTAGAATTAGCGCATCTAATTCAAGACGATAAAAATGATATTTCCATCCAACATATACTCCAAATAGGAGACTACGGTGAACCTTACATTATTAAGCACTGGAGACAAGACTGGTCATATCAAAACCAAGATTTTTATTTTTATGATGCTGATAACGTTTGGAAATTCTTTAGTAAGTCAAAAAATCAGGTTAAAGGTCAATGGTCCCAAAAAGTATTTCAAGTTGACGATGGACCAAGATATCAAGGTTCAGGAACCTGGGTTCATGTTGATGGTAAAAGCTATTGGGAAAGTACTACCCCTGCTCCACTTCCTAGAAGAGAAAGAGACATTCGAAACGACTATAATTTAACTATTAGAGGAAATAGAGTTGAAATCATGAATTATGGTTGGGCTCACATACAGGATAATTCTAAAATCATCAGAAAAAAAAATATCAATAAAACTATTGCAAAGGAAAAAGGTTACAACACATACAAAAAAGTTGAAGACGAAAAATGTAAATACGCATTAAAGTGGTGGAATGAAAATTATAAAAAATGGACGATTGTAAAAGATGTATGGAACGATATTTATAATAAAAAAGAAACTATTAAAGTCTCACAATTATATAAACAAAAACCACTATATATGTATTTGTTTGTTGATGATTATGAAACCAAAGAAAAAATTAGAAGCTTAATTAATAAATTCGTTGATTAAATGGATAAACTTAAAATTTTTGGTGGTTTTTTCGCTTTGCTTTCTGTCATTTTAGGAGCAATTGCTGCTCACAAACTTAAAGACTTACTAAACGAAGAGTCATTAAATTCATTTGAGACTGGCGTGAAGTACATGATGTATCACGGTCTTGCATTGATAATTATATCAAATTTAAATATTCAAAGTAAAAATAATTTATTGCTAATTTTTTCCATTGGTATTATCCTTTTTTCATTTAGTATTTTTCT
>CACJRP010000048.1 GCA_902595825.1 uncultured Bacteroidota bacterium | reverse complement strand
GGTATCTAGTTGAATGTCCAGTTCCATTTGACCATCCAAGTCTAGCTTGAGGAACATCTGTCTCGTCCCCAGGATTTTGCCATCTTTTTAGCTGATCTTTAGTTTGATTATCAAACCAATCGCCATTTGCTGACTGAAATCTGCCAGCAGAATTGTATATACTGGCTCCAAACTCACCTTGGAAAATTAAAGTGAAATCAAAATTTTTATAGTTTAAAGTATTTGTGAGACCAAAAATAAATTCAGGCAGTGGGTTACCAGCGACTATCCTTTTGGCATCAGTGTATTCGTTAGTAGTAGACTTATTTAATGTTCCATTTTCATCTGTGTTTAAATAATAAAGGGCATCTCCATTTTGAGGATCAACACCAGCGTACTCAGGTAAGTAAAAAGAATAAAGCGATTCACCCTCTCTAAGAATATTTCTAGAATTTATAACATCATTGCCTCCTGGTAATGAAACTACATCACTAGTATTAATTCCAATATTAAAACTTGTCTTCCAGCTAAAATCTTCCTTGACAATATTTTTAGTATCCAATAAGAATTCAAAACCTGAGTTCTTAAGTCTACCTATATTTTTTGTTATGCTTGACGCACCAGAAGAAAGTGGTAGAGGCTGGTCAAAAAGAAGGTTATCGGTATCTTTATTATAATACGTTATTTCTCCTGAAATTTTGTTTTCCAAAATTCCAAATTGTAACGAAATATCGGTTTGCGCTGAACTTTCCCATGAAAGCTGGGCATTTTCAGCCTGAATTGGGGCAATCCCTGGCCGTTGATTATATGATACCCCGCCAAATAGACCTCGTGATGCAAAATTCCCAATTTCTGCATTTCCAACTTGTCCCCAGCTAGCTCTAAATTTCAGAAAATTAATTAATCCGTTATCTGCAAGAAAATCTTCCTCTGACAGAATCCATCCAGCAGAAAATGACGGGAATGTACCATACTGTGAGTTTTTCCCAAATCGAGATGATCCGTCATAACGAAGTCCTAACTTCAACAGATATTTATTTTTAAAAGAATAAGTCAATCTTGAAAAGTATGAAACAAAACTGTAAGCAGTTGCATTACCGCTTCCAGAGGTAATTTCTGCAGCACTAGATAAAGTTTGAAAATCATCCGTTGGAAATTGTTCCCCTTGAACACTAGTAAAACGTCTGTTACTCTCGTTGTATTCCGCCCCTAGAACAGCGTTTAAAATATGATCTTCACCAAAATTTTTATCATAGGTTAGATAATTTGAAAAAATATAATTTTCAGTTTGAACATTAGTGGCTGTACCTTCTCCATTGGTAGACTGAAAAGGTGTTTTGCTACCTCTAAACTGGTCTTCAGTTTGAGCATACGAGTCAAATGCAAAGCTTGATGTAAATTTTAGATTAGGAATAATTTTATAGTCTCCTGAAATTTTTCCAGTTGATCTTCTTATTATAGTGGTGAAGAAACCATATTTATCCTCTAGTAAAAAGTTTGCATACACAGTGTTTGAAAAGGGTTCCCCATCTAGAAAAGCAGGCGAAATGGGTGCCTGAGCGATAGCTTGAAGCGGGGTTACAAAGGCGTTATCATTAGCAATTCTATCTATTTTTGACCTATTAAAACCTAGATTCATTGACAAAGAAAACTTATCAGAAAAATTATGACTGACATTCGTTCTAGCATTAATTTTTGTTAATTCATTACCTCTCACGATACCCTTTGTGTCGTTGTAGGAAACAGAAAAATAGTAGTTCGTTTTTTCACTTCCTCCAGACATGGAAATATCGGCGTCCCTTGTATATCCATCTACCAAAGCTATTTTTTCCCAATCCGTGTCATAAGCACCTTCTTGCCAAGTGTAATCAGAGTACCTGTCAAATCTTGCTTCAGCGTAAGCAGCACCATTACCTGGCCAACCACCGTATGCAAGACCGTTTTCAGCGGCCTCAGTAAAAATTTCTATGTATTCATCTGCGTTCATCCATTCTCTTGTTTTAGCTGGAGAACTAAAACCATTTGAAAAGTTAACATTAAAGCTTGCTTCTCCAAATTTTCCTTTTTTTGTTGTTATAATAACTACACCATTCGCTCCTCTTGACCCATAAATTGAGGCGGCAGATGCATCTTTGAGTATATCTATAGACTCAATTTCAGACGGGTTTAATGTAATTAGTGGATTAGTGGGGGCTCCATTGCTAGACTCGTCATCATTAATCAATGGTACACCGTCAAGAACATACAAAGGGTCGGAGCCAGCGCTTATACTAGATTGTCCTCTTATTCGAAAATTTAATCCTGCCTCCACTTTACCATTAGTTTGATTAATTTGTACACCAGCTACTCTTCCTGTGATGGCATTAAACAAGTTTGGTGTCGGGACATCGCTTAAATCCTCCGACGTTACTCTTGCAACGTTGTCCGTTAAGGTCACCTTTTTTTGGGATCCATATCCAACGACGACTACTTCAGCTAACTCATTGGAAGGATTAAGTGTCACATCTATCTTATCTACTTCTCCTACTTGAATTACAATCGATCCGTACCCAACAAAACTAAATTCTAAGCTAGAATTTTCACTTACATCAATTGTATAGTTCCCA
>CACJRP010000047.1 GCA_902595825.1 uncultured Bacteroidota bacterium | reverse complement strand
GATGCTAAAGAAAATTAGAGAAAAATCAGATTTATTAAAAATTGATTCAAAATTCCTGTCTCGATCTCTCAATGAGGGTTTTTCCGGAGGTGAAAAGAAGAGAAACGAAATTTTTCAAATGGCTATGTTGGAGCCTAAACTTGCCATACTAGATGAAACGGACTCAGGTTTAGATATAGACGCATTAAAAATTGTAGCTAACGGGGTCAATATGTTACGAAATGACGATACTGCAGTAGTTTTAATAACACACTACCAAAGACTTTTAGATTATATAGTTCCTGATTTTGTACATGTTTTATCTAATGGGAAGATTGTAAAATCTGGTAACAAAAATCTTGCCATTGAACTTGAGGCAAAGGGATATGATTGGGTTAAATAATATTTCCTATGGATTTTAAAGAAAAACTAATTTCTTCTTTTATGGTTTTTGAACAGGATATAGATTTATCAAATCCAGTTCATGAAATAAGATCTAAAAGTCTTAAAAATTTTGAAGAAAAAGGATTTCCAACCAAAAAACAAGAAGCTTGGAAATACACTTCTTTGGCAAAAATTTTAAAAAGTGATTACGGAATTTTCCCCAAAAAAGAAGTTGCAATTGAATTAAAAGATGTTCAAAAATATTTTCTGTATGAAATCGACACATATAAAATTGTATTTATAGATGGCATTTATAGTCCCTTTCTCTCAGATACGACTCACGATGGTTTAGATGTTTGCCTTTTGTCGGCTGCACTTACAAAGCCAAAATATAAAAGCCTCATAAATAAATACTTTGATAAAATTTCAGATAAAAAAGACTCTCTAACCTTACTGAATACATCCTTTTCAATAGAGGGAGCATATATTTATCTCCCAAAATCAGTTACTGCGGAAAAGCCGATAGAAATTATGCATTTTTCAACTGGTAAGCAAGGTGATTTTTTTCTTCAGCCGAGAAATTTAATTATTGTTGAGGAAAATGCAGAAGTTCAGATTTTAGAGAGGCACCAAAGTTTAAGCAATCATAAATCTTTCACAAATTCAGTTACTGAAATTTACGCTAAAGATTCATCGAGAATAGATTATTATAAAATTCAAAACGATAAAGAGGAATCATATCTAATAGATAATACTTATATATCACAATACACAAAATCAAATGTTGATGTACACACATTCTCATTTGGTGGAGAAATAACCAGGAATAATCTTAATTTTTACCAAAATGGAGAAAATTGTAACTCGACTTTAAATGGTTTAACAATTATAAATGCTAACCAGCATGTAGATCACTACACGTTTGTTAGTCACGCTCAACCTAATTGTGAAAGTCACCAAGAATACAAGGGTATTTTTTCTGACAAATCAGTTGGGGTTTTCAATGGGAAAATTCTTGTAGACAAGATAGCTCAAAAAACCAATGCTTTTCAACAAAACAATAATATTGTTATAGACGATAGAGCTACAGTAAATACAAAACCGCAGCTAGAAATTTTTGCTGATGATGTAAAATGTTCGCACGGATGTACAATAGGACAATTGGATGAAGAAGCACTTTTTTACTTAAGAACAAGAGGTATTCCTATAAACGAAGCGAGGGGTCTGTTGACATATGCTTTTGCAAATAATGTTTTAGATTCGGTAAAAATCCCAAAGCTTAAATCAAGAATAAATCAAATTATATCTTCCAAATTGGAAGTTAAAATACGACATGAGCTCTAATATGTTTGATGTTGAGAATATAAGATTGGATTTTCCAATACTTGATAAGACAGTAAATGGGAAAAAGCTCATATATTTTGACAATGCAGCCACCTCCCAAACACCCAAACAAGTTATAGATGTTATTAGTGATTATTATTTGAATTACAATTCAAATATTCACAGAGGCGTT
Organism: uncultured Bacteroidota bacterium; assembly: GCA_902595825.1. GTDB lineage: Bacteria > Bacteroidota > Bacteroidia > Flavobacteriales > Flavobacteriaceae > TMED96. The sequence continues at coordinate 767 of CACJRP010000047.1, read as the reverse complement.
CATTTCTTGAGTCAACAAGCAACTGAACTATATGAGGGGGCTAGAGAGAAGCTGAAAACCCATTTTAATGCAAAATTAAATTCCGAAATAATTTTTACTTCTGGAACAACTCACGCTATAAACATTGTTTCTTCTGGATATAGTGAAATTCTATCTGAAAAAGATGAGCTCATAGTTTCTGAACTTGAACACCACTCAAACATCGTACCCTGGCAAATTTTGTGTAAAAAAACAGGTTCAAAACTTAAGGTGATTCCAATGAATGACATCGGTGAATTAGAGTTAGATAAATTTGATGAATTGTTAAACAAAAATACCAAGCTAGTGTTCGTAAATCACGTTTCAAACGCACTTGGCACTATTAATCCAATTTCAGAAATAATTACGAAAGCTCACAAATATGGTGCAAAGGTTTTAATCGACGGGGCTCAAGCCTCTGCTCACTTTAAAATTGATTTACAAAATTTAGATGTAGACTATTATGTAACCTCTGCTCATAAATTATGTGGACCTACTGGAGTTGGGATGTTATACGGAAAAAAAGAGTTGTTAGAAAAGTTACCACCCTATCAGGGCGGAGGTGAAATGATTGATCAAGTAACCTTTGAAAAAACTACTTACGCAGATTTACCTCACAAATTTGAAGCTGGCACTCCAAACATTGCTGGATGTATTGCCTTTGGTGCAGCTATTGACTACATTAATTCGATTGGACTAGATAGAATTAATAGTTATGAAAATCATCTACTACAATATGCAACTGAAAA
>CACJRP010000046.1 GCA_902595825.1 uncultured Bacteroidota bacterium | reverse complement strand
TCAAGTGTAACAAATATGATATATATGTTTAGAGACGCAGCTGTTTTTAATCAAGACATAGGAAGTTGGAATACTTCAAGTGTAACAGGTATGAGAGAAATGTTTCGTAGAGCTTTTAAGTTTAATCAAGATATTGGAAATTGGGATACTTCAAGTGTAACAGATATGAGATTTATGTTTGATGACGCTCGTGTTTTCAATCAAGATATAAGCTCCTGGTCCACTTCTAATGTTACAGATATGAGTCGTATGTTTCGAGACGCATCTGTTTTTAATCAAGATATTGGAAATTGGGATACTTCAAGTGTAACAGATATGAGCTATATGTTTAGAGACGCATCTGTTTTTAATCAAGACATAGGAAGTTGGGATATTTCAAATGTAACTAACATGTCTAACATGTTTTATGACGCCCAAGCTTTCAATCAAGATATAAGCTCCTGGACCACTTCTAATGTTACAGACATGGGTTATATGTTTAGAGGCGCGGCGGTTTTTAATCAAGACATTGGAATTTGGGATACTTCAAGCGTTGCAACAATGGTTTATATGTTTTCAGGTGCAGACTCATTTAATCAAGATATTAACAGTTGGGATGTTTCAAATGTAACTAACATGGAAGGGATGTTCCAGTGGGCTGATAATTTCAACCAACCATTAAATAATTGGGATGTTGAAAATGTTACTAATATGACTAATATGTTTAAGGATACAAATAGTTTTAATAAGGATTTATCCTCTTGGTGTGTGGAACATATTGCCTCCGAGCCTACAAATTTCGCTATAAACTCTCCTGTAAACTCAATTGCTAACTTCCTTCCTCGTTGGGGATCTCAATGTTCACCTTTTGTTACTATTTATCATTCAGACCCAGATAATAGATTACAAAATGGAGAAACATCTACGATTACCGCTACGTTCAGTAAGAATATGAACTCTAATACTCAATATAGTCTAGATGGTATTAATTACCAGAGTCTGTCTGCTAGTGTTGACGCTAAAGTTTGGACTTATAAAGTTGAATCAAACTTGTTATCATCAGGGAATTATACCTTCACTGTCTCGGGTACATGTATTGCTGCGGGATTACCCTACAATCCATCAATAGGCGTCTTAGACGGAGACGAAACAGCTGTGGATAGCATTACTTTCGAAATTTTCAAATTACCAATAATTACAGCCTCAAACGTCGTAAAAGTATTTGGAGATTCCGACTTTTTACTAAGTCCCTCGTCCAATAGTACAGGTAGTTTTAGTTACTCCGCTTTAACTCCTGGGATTGTTTCTATTTCCGGCGATAGTGTATCAATTTTAGCAGTCGGCTCAACGGTAGTTTCAATTACACAGCAGAGTGCTGGGCAATATTCCTCAAAAACAGTATCCTTTACAATAACAGTTATTAAAGCTGATCCTATAATTTCTGCACCTGATGTAACGAAACTATACACAGATCCAGATTTTACGATATCTCTTGCCTCTAGTAGCACCGCTTCATTTACCTTTTCAACTTTATCCTCTGGGGTTGTATCTATAACCAATACTGGGAATGTATCTATTATTGGTGCTGGATCTACCATTGTATCAGCAACGCAAGCCCAGGATATAAATTATAACTCAAAAACGGTCACCTTTACTGTTACTGTAAATAAGGCTATACAATCTGTATCTTGGACACCTCCTTACACAGCAGTGTATGGAGATGCTCCCTTTAACGTAAATAGTCCAACTACAAATGGGGATTATACGGGGACTATATCGTACTCTTCCTCGGATCCACTTATTGCAACGATTAATTCATCTACCGGTGAAGTCAATGTTTTAAAGGTGGGTAATGTAATTTTAACAGCTACTTTACCTTCTGACGGGAATTATCAGGCTACAACGGTCACCACTACATTGGATGTTTTTAGTGCTTTACAGGCAATATATGTTCAGAATTTACCTTCAAGTAAGCCTCTAAAAGATTTTACTACGTTTTCTGTTACAGCTACCTCCACATCGGGAGCACCGGTTTATATTGATATGGCACCAGGTTCGGCGGCATCAATTACAGGTACACAAAGCCCCATTGATTTAAGTAATATTGCAGCAACTGGTTTGGTAACCCTCACCTTTTACACAAAACTAGTAGATCACCCAAACTATAATACTGTATCTATAACCTTAGCAATGGATGTGATAAAACTAAATCAAAACATATCACCTCCATCTTCACCAATTATCTATTTGAACTACACAGAAAACCTGACCTATACATTAAATGCCTCATCGGATTCTGGTCTTTCTATAAGTTATGCTTTAAATCCATCCTCCCAAGCTGCGGCTTCGCTTAGTTCAAACGTCTTAAGTATAAGTGATATAGGGACCGTAACCGTTGATGCTGATCAACTTGGTGATGCACAATATAACCAAGCTCCCACTATGAGATTTATATTTAGGGTTTTACCAGGTATTAGTACACTATCCTCATTTACTATACCAGATAAGATGTATGACGATCCTGATTTTATTATAACTGGACCTACATCAAATAGACCTGGTGTAATAAGATATGAAAGCAGCAATCCTTCGGTAGCAGAGGTGATTGGAAATAAAATTTCAATTAAAGGACCAGGACAGGTCACCATCACCGCATTCCAGGATGGAGTTAGAAAATATTATCAAGGAATAGCCTCAGCCTCCTTTACAGTTTTA
>CACJRP010000045.1 GCA_902595825.1 uncultured Bacteroidota bacterium | reverse complement strand
CAACCAATTGGTAATTGGAACACCTCTAAAGTTCAAGATATGCTTGGTATGTTTGAATTGAACGCTGCTTTTAACCAACCAATTGGAGGTTGGAATGTTGCATCTGTAACAACTATGAAATGGATGTTTAAAAATGCTGCATCCTTCAATCAACCAATTGGTAATTGGAATACTTCCTCGGTATCAAATACACAAGATATGTTCATGTCTGCTAGTAGTTTTAATCAGCCTATTGGAAATTGGGATGTTTCTAAAGTCACAAATATGTCAGGAATGTTTAAAGAAGCCAGTTCCTTTAATCAAAATATTGGGAATTGGAACACTTCAAATGTGACTTCGATGGAAAGTATGTTTGCAAATGCTTATGAATTTAACCAAGATATTGGTAATTGGGATATTTCAAGTGTAATTAGCATAAGATCTATGTTCGAAAGTGCTAGGGATTTTAATAATGGCGGAAGTCCCTCTATTGGTAATTGGGATACTTCTAATATATATAGAGGTTCTTTAAATGGTGGACAGTTATATGGTATGCTTGGCGTCTTTAATCAAGCTGTGTCATTTAATCAAGATATTTCTAGCTGGTGTGTTTCCAATATACCAACTAAGCCCCACCAATGGACGGGAAATCAAACTAATTTAGCATGGCGACAAGATGCTTCCAAATCACCTCAATGGGGTACTTGCCCAACTGCTGCATCTACACCTACCGGTGCTGGAACAACTTCTAACCCTTATCTTATAAGCAAGTATGGGGAATTAAGATGGATCACCGAAGACATAAACAGATGGGGTCTTGTTTACAAACAAACCGCTGATATTGATGCTGGTCATTCAAGAAATTTAGACGGTGGTAAAGGGTTAACTCCAATTGGAACGTCTTCCAATAAGTTCACTGGATCTTACGACGGACAAGGTTTCTATATTGAAGGTTTATACATCAACCGCCCAACAGCTGTTGAAGTTGCTATGTTTGGTTTTGTAAATAATGCAACTATTAAAAACGTGAGGCTTTACGGTCCTGATATTACTGGTGATACGAGAGTTGGAGCGATAGCTGGTCAGGTTCAAGGTAGTAATACTTCAGCTACAAATTTTAATAATAACCACGTAAGAGGAGGTAAAGTAACAGGAAATACTACCGTAGGAGGTATAATTGGTAGGCTCGCACAAAATATGATAGTTGAATATCTCTCTTACACAGGATCTGTTACTGGTAACATTAATGATGGAAGCGGATCATATACAGGTAACGGAGACGCATCGAAAACCGGAGGTATAATTGGTAGATCACAAGGTGGTTCTAAGCTAAGAAAAAGTTATTTTGAAGGTACAGTTACAGGTCATGAAAACGTAGGAGGACTTATTGGAGACACCTCAGCTGAAATTTCAGAATCATACAGTAAAGGGTATATATTTGCCTATTACAGATTTGCTGGAGGAATTGTTGGAAACAGTGCTTCTGGAGCTACAAGAGCGAAAAATTTCACATCAACAACAGTTTCTTCTACTACGGGTTCGTTAATTGGTCCGATTGCTGGAACTCACGCTGGCTCGTTTAATGGCTATGCAAATTTCTGGGATTCATCAGTAGCTTCCTACACAATTTCAGGAGGGAATAATATCGATTTTGGTAAAACTAGACAGCAGTTAAAAAGTCCATCTACTTACTCTGACACTAGTGTATGGGATTTCGTTAATCTTTGGATATTCTCAGGAAATGTTAATGAAGGTTTCCCATTCATAAAAGGAAATAACGAAATGGATTTGCTTGATTTAACTTTTATTCAAGATAGCTCTATCGGCTCTCTTACTTTTACAACACCTCTTTACAGTGGAACTGGAACACAGTCCTTACAAGCCTCCGATGTATTGGTTAGTATTTATGATCCTGATGGCACAATGTCTCTAACCAGCTCAAATCCCTTAAACTTTCAGGTCTCAAGTGACAACAAATCATTTATGTTTGGATGTTCTCCAGTTGGTGTTCCTTCAGGAAACGAACAGCTTAGAATTGGTCCAGCTTACTCAGGCACAAATTCATCATCTACAGCACTAAGTACAGCCACTATTTATAGTGGTGGTGATCCAGTACAAGCAAATAAATTTCTAAGTATAAATTTAGTTGCAGACACAACGGTCCCCACAGTAACCCTAACTCAAAAGACTACCAAAAAAGCATTTACTACTCCAGGATCTGTTGAATGGACCTATTTCGTTCAGGATGGTTATGGAGCTGGAAGAAGTAGGTTATATATAGACCATAGAGAGTTTTCTAGCCAAGGTGTAAAACCAGAAGATCTCACTAACATCCAATATGCGGATATTTATGATGGACCGGTTAAATATAAATCCGGAGGCTATAATGGATGGGGCATATATGAGGTACCCACTTCGTTCTCTGCAATTGCCAGCTCTACATATGGAAGTAATGTTATCAGAAATACTGGAACTGGAGAGTATGCTCTAAGACTAGAATTTACTTTTGGTGATATGCAGGATAACATGGTGGAATACAGCGAACTTGTAACAATCACAGCCCAGTTTTCTGAAGTGATGTCAGCTAGTCCAAGTCCTACTCTTCTTTTAACCTCCTCACCTACCAGCGCATTTATTGGGGCTGTTCCAGGACTCTACGTGTCAACCAATACTTGGATCTTTCCATGGACAGTAAATAGTTCTCAAACAGGACTACAAATTTCGGCAACCGTTTCAGGTACAGATCGGTCTAGAAATATAGTTTCACAAAATACATCTATAACATTTAAAATTTCCCCTATCTATTTAGATTCTAACGGAGTAACCGTAAAATGCCCTACAGCCAACGTGTCCGATACAGCAGTGATAAATGGCAAACAGTATATTGTAG
>CACJRP010000044.1 GCA_902595825.1 uncultured Bacteroidota bacterium | reverse complement strand
ATTTTCAAGTAATATTTGTTGTTTCTCTTGAAAATTAATTTTTTTATAAGTGTCGACAAAAGGATTAGTGAATGTGAATTTTAAAATACATGTTTTTTCTTTTTCATGAATGTGTACTTTTTTCTCAATGCAAAAATGTTCATGTTCATGTTTATCAAAGACATGAAAAGCTTGAGCTAAACTTGGTAACAGTAGTGTAATTACAAGAAAAAGAGAAATCGACTTTTTCATATTATTTTAAACCGCAAATATAACTAATAAGTCACTGTTTTTTTATTAATTTATCTTTAATCTCTTAAAAAAATGAAAAAAGCATACAATAAAACTTTAATAATAATCATACTAACTTTTTCAAATTTAAACGGGCAGGTATATGAATTCGCAGTTCAGACAGATACACACCGAATTATAAAAGACAAAACCTACGTGGTGGAAACGGTATTTAATACCTCAACTGGAGAATTTAAATTTACAAGAGGAGGATTTTACTCTGGTAAAAAAAACTTGGATGTTGATTTTGAATTCAATTCCAATTTTAAAAATGACAGCATTAAGAAAATGCTATATACCAATACCAAAAAATGGAAAAAAGTTTCTTCACCAAAACAAAAACTTCAGGGGAAATGGCTGATGGCAGGAAGAGTAACGGATGAAGGAGAAAAAAGAAGAGATTTAAACCGTTCAAGAAAAACAATGAAAATTTTAATTGATGGGTTTTTTCAATGGATAGCCTTTGACACATCCAATTTTCGTTTTTTTGGCTCTGGTGGAGGAAGCTATAACACTGAATACGAAAATAATCCTCAAAAAGGAGGATATACCGAAAAAATTCAATTCTTTTCTAGGGACAATAACAAGGTTGGTTTAGTATTACCTTTTGAATATGATCGTAGAGGAGAAGATTGGTATCACAAAGGATTAAATAGTAAAGGTGGTACATTGCACGAAATTTGGCATTTTAGAAAATAATTTATTCGGTTAAACCTTATAAACCTATCAAATATTGAAATTTGAAAAAAATCTGTGACCTATTAAATTGAAACAAACTAAATGTTATGTCGTCAATTTCTTCTAGTGTATTTTGATTTGCTCCTAAATAAAAAATAGTTGAAGGATTAGGGTTCCACTGAATCAAGGGTTGAATGTAAAATTGATCTATAAATGAATTGTTTTCAGCTACTAGCCTTATATTTAAATAATTTGAAAACTGATATTTAAAATTTAGTCTAAGTATTGACCCCTCAAAATAATTTTCATTTTTTGACAAATTTTCCAGGCGAGAATACCTCAAAAGGGGGGTTATATTAAAGTTGTCATTGATTTGAAAATTTACGCTCATATCTGCTTTATGTATCCTACCCACTTCTGGAATTTCCTCGTTAACGGATAATTCTTTCCCTAGTGTATACTCTAGCTCAAAGTTAAGTTGTTCGTACGGGGCTCCTCTTAACAAAAATGTATGGGATTGAAGGTGATAATATGTTCTTCTTAAAAAAGTTTTTACCGCATCATAGTCCAATGTATATTTCAATTCAGTTCGACCAAAAGTTGTAAATCCAGTAAAGAAATCGGCACTAAAGGCTTTATAAAAGGCATCAAAAGTGAAAATCCTATCAATTTTAGTTCCAAATCCAAATTTTTGAAGCGCGGGTTTATTTAAGATATTTATGTATTCATGAAAAAAAGTAGTCCATCTTCTGTTGTTTTGAACTACAAAACCAACATCAGCTCGAAATTGCGGAGAAATATCTCTGTAATAAAAGTAGCTTCTCCAATGCTCAGTATTTCTATAAAGTCTCATATAAAGGCTGTACCCATCCAGATTATCTCCATCCAATCTTACTGTTTTCCCATAAATTTTGGCATCTGAATCAATCCAATCTTGATTTGGCTCTCGGGTGAAGCTTTTAGTATATTCAAAATTAAATCGCCAATTATTTCTAAAAAGAAATAAACCATCTAGGCCAGTTGAATGACCATAACCACCTCCGTTATATAGTCTGTTAGTTGTAAAAGCACCCAATCTAGATTTAGGATCAAGTAGGTATTGATATCTTAATATATTTACAAAGCTTCTACCACCAAAACCTTCATAGGAGCGATCTTCACCACCTACCAAATAAGGTGAATTCTCATCTATCGCGTTAAGAAGAAAGACCCTTGACTTATTAAATTGACTAAAAAGTTTGGAGGCAAAAACGGGATTTACAATTGATCTTGAATAAAATGTGCCACTAACAAAGTCTACCAAATCGGTGCCTCGGTTAAAAAAAGGACGTCTTTCTGGGTACCTTAAAGAAAAGGAGGAATTGGCATCAATCTGCGTTACATCTGCTTCAACTTGTGAAAAGTCAGGATTGAGTGTGACTTCTAAACTGGTATTTTTATTGATATCTAAATTAAGTCCTATGCCTAGATTCCCACTGGGCTTGTTAAAACTGATTTTTTGATCATTGCTACTTCTAGTTCCTAATACATTGCTATATAAATATGGTAGTAGTTCAAACCTTTTTTTAATATTTATATCATTAAATTTTATAACATCGGTTGTCTGACAGACTAGACAAGGATTGTCTCTGTCTCTAATCTGGCTGCTTAACTCGATTACATTCCCATCTTCAAAATATCTGCGGTAAAAGTTAAAGTGCCAAGTTTGGTCATTGCCATTTGGAAATTCAATCTCAGAGAAGGGAATTTTCATCTCAATTTGATACCCATCTTCTGTTATATTTCCGAAGGATTGAAAATTAATGTTAAAAGAAACGTCATATCGTTTATCTTCAGAAATTTCATTTATTTGCCTAGCATCCAGTTGACTCCCAAGTGCATTTACACCTAAAACAATATTATTCCTGGCATCCCTGAAAGTATCGAAACGTAGAGCAATAAAATCATCATTTAACATATTCATATCATCTCTTTGTCTAACTGAGACACGAATATTTTTAGGATCTACTTTTGCGTCAATCCCAACATAAATGAATTCTTTCGAGTAAGAAATGTATCCAAATGTTTTTATCCTAGATGGCTCATTATTTGCAGGACTAAATTCAATATCAAAAGGAATTTTGGCAGCTAAAGACCAAAACTCTTCATTAAGAAA
>CACJRP010000043.1 GCA_902595825.1 uncultured Bacteroidota bacterium | reverse complement strand
TTATGCTAAAAATTTAACTACAGCAAAAAAGTTTTTTGAATTGTTCAAAACAGAAGATACAGAAGCTCAAAAACCTCTTATTTGTCCTGGTGTGACCCATTATCCACCTTTTTATGGATCTGAACCAGTTAAATACGACGGGTTTGTATCTGGAAATAAAGCTTGGATGGATAACTTTGATGATATCACATATGATGCTAGAGTTTGGTTACCAGGTACAGACTCATTAGGAGTTAAAAATGGTAGTGTGCGTACTTACGGTACATGGTCAGCAAAAAGTTTGGCCAACGGTAAAACTATAAAAGTAAGAGCTTATCACTATTTTGATTTCAATAGTGCAGGTCAAATACATGAAATCGGAGATTTTTTCGATGCCTCTGGTGTCATGAATGCGGCTATGGCTATTAATGAAGAATAAATTTCGACTTCCCTCCTGATTAGCATTTGGAGGGATTTTTATTTTAAATTAATGGTAGGGTATTTTAAAGGTGTAACTATATACACGTTTTCATTATTTTATTTTGTTGTGGGTATAAAGCATTTTACTGATGTGAATTTTTTTGCTTCGATTATGCCACCCTACATCCCTTTTCATGAGTTCTTTATTTATTTGTCAGGATTTTTTGAAATTTTATTTGGATTTTTATTACTATTTAAGAAAACAAGGAAATTCGCCGGGATAGGTTTAATTTATCTTTTAGTTTTTATTTTTCCTGCTAATATCCATCTTTATTTGTCGGAAGTGGCTCAAAAAGCTCTTTCTATAACTCAAAACGATGCTTTAATTAGACTTCCATTTCAATTACCCTTGATGGTGATTGCCTATTGGCACGCAGAGGAAAATTCAAGTCGCCCTTTTAATATTTTTTGTTCATTTCTATACATTCCAACTATTTTGTATTTCATTTCGCTGGGAATAGAATAAAAATTAAGCTGTCAATGATCTTAAAGAATATTTTTTTTTGCTTTTTTACTTACCTATTCCACTTTTTTTTAAATACCCTTGTAAATGCTCAAGAATTTAAAACTTTAAATAGTATTTATACTAATGAATCAATTGAGTTAGACGGAAAAGACGATGAAGAGTTTTGGAGCGAGACCTTAGCTGGTAGAGAATTTTGGCAAAATTTTCCTTCCGACTCATTAGCTTCCCAAAAAACAGAAGTGAAAGTTGTCCACAACGATACTTATATATATGCCTTTATTAAGTCATTTAATAGCTCTAATAAGTATGGTATTCCATCGCTTGAAAGAGATAGTTCGGTGCCAGGAAATGACGCAGTAATTCTTTTATTTGATACCTACAAGGATGGAAACAATGCGTTTTGGTTTGAGTCTAATCCAGTTGGATTAAAAAAGGATGCGCTAATTTCAGAGGGAGGTGATGATATAGACATGACCTGGGACATCAAGTGGGAAGTTGAGACCTATATCGGTGACGGGTTTTATCAATGTGAATTTAAAATTCCGTTAAAATCTTTAAAATTTCCTGATGGTTCTAAAAATTGGAGATTTCAAGTTTTTAGAGCAGATATATTCACAGGTGAATTTTCTTTGTGGAATAAAGTCCCAATAAATCAAAGTGCTTTTGATTTAGCATTTTTTGGAAATCTTGTTTTTGATGTTCCTCTAGGAAAATCCAAAACACAAATAACAGTAATTCCTTATACAAGTGGTATTCATAGCAATGGTTTTAATTCAAATATTAATTATAATAATATTTCTTTTGGTGGTGATGCGAAAGTCACCATTGGAAATGGAATGAATTTAGATTTAACATTCAATCCAGATTTTTCTCAAGTTGAAGTAGATGACCAGATTATTAATATAACTCGATTTGAAATTAATCTCCCAGAGAAAAGACAATTTTTTATTCAAAATAGTGATTTATTTTCAAGCTTTGGTGATAGCAGAGACTCAAGAGCTTTTTTTTCAAGAAGAATTGGTGTAGCTAGAGACGAAAATGGAAATACAATTGAAAATAAAATAAGTGCTGGGTTAAGACTTAGCGGAAAAATATCAAAGAACACGAGACTTGGGGTTTTAAATATGTATACAAATGAAGATCCCAAAAACAATATTAAGGCGAATACAAATTCAGTTATTGCATTGCAACAAAAATTATTTAGCAGATCAAACCTAAGTTTTCTATTTATTAATCGTCAAAATACAGCTAAAAATGAGTTAGATTACAATAGGGTGATTGGTCTTGATTACAATTTACTTTCAAAAGACGCTGTTTGGGACGGAAAATTTTACTTTCATAACTCATTTAGCACATTAAACAAAATCAATCCTTTTTCGACTGGATTTACTTTGAGCCATAATACGAGAAACAATTCAATTTACTCGAAAGTAATAAGGTTAGGCGAAGGATTTGAATCTGATCTAGGTTTTATTAGAAGGAAAGGAATATTTAAAAATTATTTTAGGTATGAGAGACGATTCTGGATTGAAGATAAAAAAATTCGTTCTATAAATTTCGTCTCTAGCTTATCATATACAGATAAACCTGAAAACGAATCATTGATTACTGATAGAAATTACCGAATAGGCTTACAATTTGACTTTAATTCTATGGCGAGTATCGAGGCTAGTTTAAGAAAAAACTACACTCATCTTGAAGATAGTTTTAATCCCTTGAGATCTTTTGCCACTAACCCACTACCTGCCAATTCAAATTATAACTATTCTTATCTTGAAATTAGATACAATAATGATCAGAGGAAAAAAATGAGTTATAGGTTAGAGGCTAACAACGGTGATTTTTATAATGGTAAACGAATGTCACTCAGAACTCAATTTAATTATAGATTTGAGCCAATATTCCAATCAAGTTTTAACCTTTCAATTAACAAAATTTCCCTTCCAGAATTTTATGGGGATGGAAAACTAATACTGGCTACTTCAAAATTCAATTTAACATTCAATAAAAGTCTCTTTTGGATGAATTATCTACAGTATTCAAATGTTTCAAAAAATTTTGGAATTAATTCAAGACTTCAATGGAGATTTGCTGCACTTTCAGATCTGTACATTGTTTTTAACGACAATTACTTATATGAAGATTCCCTAATTCCAAGTCTAAGGTCCATTTCTTTTAAACTTTCTTATTGGCTAGACTTATGATTTTCTTAATTCATTACTAATATTGAAATATTCAAAATTAATGCAAAGCAAACCCAAAATAAATACGGAATCATTAAATAAGAGGAAAATATATTCACTTTTTTAAATTCCCTAATGCAAGAAATGATGGAAGCTATTAAAATTAATATCGTAGCTAATCCAAGAAATATATTTTTTAATCCAAAAAAAACAAAGGACCACAATCCATTAAAGAAAAGTTGTAAAAAAAAGGCAATGGTTCCTAACCTTTGTGTTTTTTTTTCATAACTATATGAGAAGAAAATTCCAAAGGCAATTCCCATAAGAAAATAAAGAAGAATCCAAACTGGCATAAAAATCCA
>CACJRP010000042.1 GCA_902595825.1 uncultured Bacteroidota bacterium | reverse complement strand
TCCACATTAAAAGAAAAAAAAATATCTGAACTTCAAGATATTGCTAAGTCATTAAAAATCAAAAAAACAACAAGCCTAAAAAAACAAGAATTGATTTATCAAATCATCGATTTTTTGTCAACCAATCCTGAATCCAATTCTAGTTCCCAAACATTAAAAGAAAATAAGTCCATTGAAAAAGATAACAAGATGGTTTTGAAAAAGAATAACGAAAAAAATGAAATATCAACTGATAAAAAAAGCTTCCATAAAAACGACAAAGTTCCAAACAAATCCTTTAATAAACCTACTTCCAAAAACAAAAGTCAGCATAGTCACAAAAACTACGACAACTTCCATAACAGGGACAACAGAAATAGGTATAAAGAACCTGATTACGAGTTTGATGGAATAATAAATTCCGAAGGTGTTTTGGATATAATGAATGAGGGATACGGTTTTTTAAGGTCATCGGATTATCATTACTTATCTTCACCTGATGATGTTTACGTTTCTCAATCCCAAATTAGACTTTTCGGATTAAAAACAGGTGATACTGTCTTAGGGACAGTAAGACCTCCAAAAGAGGGTGAAAAATATTTTCCTTTAATCAAAGTTGTTAGCATTAATGGTCAAGAACCAAAAGTTGTTAGGGATAGAGTTTCGTTTGAGCATTTAACTCCTTTATTCCCTCAAGAAAAATTTAAGTTGGCAGAAAAACAAAATACAATTTCTACACGGATAATTGATCTTTTTTCTCCAATTGGAAAAGGACAAAGGGGCATGATTGTTTCTCAACCAAAAACAGGTAAAACAATGCTCCTGAAAGACATTGCAAACGCTATAGCCGCAAACCATCCAGAAGTCTATCAAATAATCTTACTCATAGATGAAAGACCAGAGGAAGTCACAGATATGCAAAGAAATGTAAAGGGTGAAGTAGTTGCTTCAACGTTTGACGAGCCTGCAGATAGACATGTAAAGGTTGCTAATATAGTTTTAGAAAAAGCCAAAAGATTAGTCGAGTGCGGTCACGATGTTGTGATTCTTTTGGACTCGATCACTAGACTCGCAAGAGCTTACAATACAGTTCAACCTGCATCAGGAAAAATACTTAGTGGTGGTGTCGATGCAAATGCATTACACAAACCAAAAAGATTTTTTGGAGCGGCTAGAAATATTGAAAATGGAGGTTCTCTGTCTATAATAGCTACGGCCCTAACAGAAACAGGATCAAAAATGGACGAGGTTATTTTTGAAGAGTTTAAAGGGACAGGTAATATGGAACTGCAACTTGATAGAAAGATATCCAATAGACGCATATTCCCAGCCATAGATTTAATATCATCAAGTACAAGAAGAGATGATCTTTTATTGGATGAAAATACAATCCAGAGAATGTGGGTGTTAAGAAAATATCTTGCTGACATGAATCCCGTGGAGGCAATGGAATCAATGAATGATAGATTTACTAAAACAGTAAACAATGAGGAATTTTTGATTTCAATGAATTCCTAAAATTTACTTTTTAAAGAGAAGCAACATGTTTTTCTAACTTTGATTTAAGATTAGAAGCTTTGTTTAGGTGAATTATATTTTTCTTTACCAATTTATCTAGCAAGGAAATAACTTTTGGAAGCTGTTTTTTCGCATCTTTTTTGTTAGAGTTGTTTCTTAAATTCCGAATAGCATTTCTAGCGGTTTTGTGCTGGAGTTTGTTTGCAGTCCTCTTTGCTTGAGAGGAACGAATTCTTTTAATTGCAGATTTATGATTTGCCATTTCTTGTTTTAAGAGGTCAAAACTAATAAAAAGCTCTTAAATAATAAAAAATGTCTCTGATTTCTTTTTTTGATATTGTTTGTTTGAAGTATATTTCTAAAAAATTATAATTTTACAATATGAAAAAAATTTTAGCCTTAACTCTATTTATAGTTACTATTTCCTCTTGCGATAATTCCAAAAAAATAACACTTTCAAAGCTTGAAGGTTCACCACCCTATTTGAATGCTAAAATAAGTACCGCATCGATAACCCTTGACGATGATAACGAATACGCTTTTTCTTTTGATGTAAGTGACTATGAGCTAGGAGCGAAAACTATCAATACTGTTGAAAATCAACTGGCAAATTCAGGTAAAGGACAACATATACATTTTATAATAAATAATGGACCTTATTCTGCACATTACACAAATAATTTTAAGAAAAAACTAAAAAATGGCAATAATGTCATACTTGCCTTCTTATCAAGATCTTATCATGAATCTGTAAAAAATCCAAATGCTTTTGTTTTAACTCAAATCGGTGATGAAAAAGTAGATTTAAACAATGAATTTCTTTTTTATAGTAGACCTAAAGGAACATACAAAGGAAAAGATACCGAAAAATTACTTTTAGATTTTTACCTAATTAATACCACAATTTCCCCGGAAGGAAATAAAGTAAAAGCAACAATTAATGATACAGAATTCATTATAACAGAGTGGGCACCTTACTATCTTCAAGGACTTCCAAAAGGTGATATAAAAATAAGACTAGAACTTGTAAATTCCGAAGGGGAATTAATCGATAGCCCTTTTAATCCTTCGATTAGAAACGTAACTCTCGAATAATCCATTAGATCTCCTCAACCTTTTTCAACTATTTTTTCGATAATTTTTCCAGTTGATTTATAAATAATTTTTATTTTTAATTGCACTTTAAAACTTAAAAATGCAAACTAGGAGAAACTGGATTCGCTCATCAATTGGTTTAGGAGGGCTTTTGCTTGCACCTGAATTAGCCCTTTCAAAGGAAGAAATAAGAAAATTTAATCCTAGACCACTTTCTAAAACAATAAAACTTAGCTCTAATGAAAATCCCTACGGTCCATCAGAAAAAGTTCAAAAGGCTGTAATCAAAGCTTTTGAAAATGCTTGTAGATATCCTCGAACATATTCAAAAGCTCTTGCTGAAAAATTAGCAAAAATACATGGAGTTAGTTCAGAAAATATAATTATAACTGGCGGTTCAACAGAAGGTTTAAAAGTAACTGGGTTGACCTTTGCAAATGGAGGTGGAGAAATTATTGCTGCGAAACCAACATTTTTAGCAATGATGAATTTTGCCAAAAGATGGGGAGCAAAAATTAGCTGGGTTCCAGTTGGAAAAGACAAAGCCTACGACCTTAGCGCGATCAATAATAGAATTAATACTAACACAAAGATTGTTTTTTTGTGCAACCCAAATAATCCTACTGGGACTGTAGTTGGAAAAGAATCTTTGATTGATTTCTGTTCTTCTGCAAGTAAGAAAACTATTATTTTTAGTGATGAAGCATATTATGATTTTATCCAAACTCCAAATTATCCCTCAATGGACTCTCTAGTTCGAGATGGTAAAAATGTAATTGTTTCCAAAACATTTTCAAAAGTATATGGTCTTGCGGGTTTCAGAATTGGTTATTTGATAGCCCCTTCTCACTTATCTAGATTAATAAGAAAGAATATAGTGGCAATGACAAATGTTCTTGCTATCGCTGCTGCTGACAAAGCACTAGACGATAAAGAGTTTTACAACTTTTCGTTAAACAAAATCATTCAGGGAAGAAAAATTATAACCACAACACTCGACAAAATTGGATTAAAGTATACTCCATCAAACACTAATTTTGTTTTCTTTCATTCCAATAGGCACATAGATGATTTAGGCAAACAAATGCTTGAACAGGGTGTTAAAATCGGAAGACCTTTTCCACCTTTTTATGATTGGTGCAGAATAAGCATTGGCACTTTAGAGGAAACAAAAATATTTGCAAATGCACTAGAAAATATCTATTCATAGATGCATCGTCTACTTTTAAATGCAGGATAGATAGTTTCTAAAATTCATTTGATAGAGTCATTTTATTCACTTCTTGAAGTATGGTCACTCAAAATCAACCACTCTCCTTTTGATTTTATTAATATCAATGTAAAGTATCCTGAAACTTCACTTTTTGGATACGATAGAAAGAATTGTCCAATAAGTTGTGCGACAGATGATGTAATTAAAGATATACTATGAATTTTGAAGTTAAGCGTTCCCATTTTCTCTTTAGAAGGATAGGTTTTGATATATCTATT
>CACJRP010000041.1 GCA_902595825.1 uncultured Bacteroidota bacterium | reverse complement strand
GATCCGTTTTTTTACAGGGGTTATATTTTTTGGAGTTAAATAAATTACCTGTAGCCCTTAAGCCTTTAAAAAAACCTCTTAAAAAAATCAATAGCATTTGTAAAGTTAATTCATTTTCAATGTTAGAACTTTGTCTTTCTTTTGTTTTAAAAAATAACAATATTGACTTTGCAGTCATGGGTGTAGAAAATTTAGAACAATTAGTACAAATAAATGATTTCTTTCATAAAAGCAAAAAATTAAAAATAGTAGATGACTGTACCTTAGACTTTTCCTTTGATCAAAAACTTTTAAATCCTACAAATTGGTAGAAAGTTTACTAAACATTAAAAAAATGAAAATTATTTAATTTCTAATAATATGAAAGTTGAAATTATAGCCGAAATGGCCCAAGGCTTTGAGGGAAGTTTTAATCAAGCTAAGCTCTTAGTAAAAGCTGCAGCAAGTGCTGGCGCAAATGCTGTAAAATTTCAATTGGTTTACGCTGATGAATTAGCCACAAATGATTATTTGCACTATAATCTATTTAAATCATTAGAGATGAGCGATGAAGATTGGAATTCTATTAATAAGTATTCTGAGAAAAACAAAATTCAATTATACCTTGATATTTTTGGAAACAAGGGTTTAAATCTGTGTCAAAAAATAGGTGTTAAAACTGTAAAACTTCATCCCACAGATATAACGAATATATCTCTTCTTAAAAGTGTTTCTAAATCAAAAATAAAAAAAGTAATTTTGGGTATTGGAGGAGCTAACATTGATGAGATTGAAAAGGCTCTAATTATTTTAAAAAATAAAAAAGTAGACTTACTTTTAGGGTTTCAGTCTTACCCTACAGAGAATTGCGACAACCATATTTTTAGGTTCAGTAAGGTATCAAGCTTAGCACTAAAAATTCACAAAAATTTCAGAATTGGATTTGCAGATCATGCTAATCCAAATAATCAAATGAAATTTGCAATTGCCTGTACAGCTGTCGGAGCTGGTTACGAAGTACTTGAAAAACACTTAACACTCGGAAAAATTATGGAAATGGAGGATTACGAATCTGCTCTTAACCCAGATGAGTTTAAAGAATTTGTTCATATAATTAGAGAGTGTACATCTTCCCTGGGGCTCTCCAATGAGACTTCGAATGATTTTAATATGAGTAAATCTGAAAAAAAATACAGAAAGAATATCAGAAGGCATGTTGTTACAACAAGGGAATTGACCAAAGGAAATATTATTAAACCAGAAGATGTATGTTTAAAAAGGACATCAGAAAGTAAAGTTATTTACGATATAAAATCTGTTTATAATAAAAGGTTGAAAAAAAATATTTCAAAAAATAAGCCAATACCAAAAAACGCTTTTTAATCATGTATGATTTTGAAAATGACATAAGTACAATTAGAGAACTACTGAAAATAAGAATTTTTGAGAAAAAATTACTTGAACTGTTTAATGATGGTAAAATTAATGGAACTACTCATACCTGTATAGGTCAAGAAGAGGTTGCCCTCTCAGTTGTTAAAAATATTAACGATGATGACTTCATCTTTTCAAACCATAGAGGTCACGGTCATTATTTGGCAAGATTTGATGATATGGAGGGGTTATTTTGTGAAATAATTGGTAAAGTGGGAGCTGTATGCAACGGGGTAGGAGGCAGCCAACATATCAAAAGAGAAAATTATTTTTCAACTGGAATTCAAGGTGAAAGTGTTCCAGTTGCAACAGGCGTAGCTTATGATTTAAAACAAAAGAAAACCAAGAATTTGGCGGTCGCATTTATAGGGGACGGAACTTGGGGTCAAGGAGCAGTTTATGAGGCCCTAAACATGGCATCGCTTTGGGAGGTGCCCTTGGTTCTAATTTGTGAAAATAATTATATTTCTCAAACAACCCCTTCAAGACTAAACTTGTCATCTAACATAAAACAAAGAGCTAATGCTTTCCAAATAGATTATTGTTTAATAAAGATTGGTTCCACAGTGTCTGAGATTAATAAAACTTTAAAACCCAAATTTGAAAAAGTTAGAAATTCATGTAAACCTTTAATTGTTGAATTTCAAACTAACAGGTTAGCAGCCCATAGTAAAGGCGATGACACTCGATCAAAGATTGAAATTGAAAAATTACACCTAAATGATTGGTACTATAAGTTAAATAATATTAATTCAATTCAATTACAAAATATTGAAAAAAAAATTAAAAGCGAGGTTGATATTTTGATAAAAGATATTTTAGACAGGGATAACACAAGAAGAATTGAGTTAAAAACTAGAAGCCTGTCAATTAAAAATATTTTTAACAACACTCAAATGGATGAAAAAGTATTGGACAATTTAAATAGAGCTTTACACTTATTTATGAAAAGTGATAATAACTCATACTTCGTAGGCGAGGATATTAATGATCCGTATGGTGGAGCATTTAAAGTTTCAAAGGGACTGTCAACAAGCTTTCCTAAAAGGACAATATCAACTCCAATTAGTGAATTAGGTATAGCCGGAGTGGGTAATGGTTTAGCACTTCGTGGTAATAAAGTAATAGTTGAATTCATGTTCGCTGATTTTACTTTTCTAGCATTTGATCAAATAATAAATTTTGCTGCCAAAACAAGGACGATGTATGGAAAATTAATAGACCATTCAATACTATTTAGATGTCCAGTTGGAGGTCATAGAGGCTACGGAGCTACACATAGTCAGTCTATCCAAAAGTTTTTTATAGGTATACCAAATCTTGATTTGTATGAGCTGTCTCCACTACACGATTTAACGAAAATTTTACCAAAAATCATGGAAAATGGAAATCCAAGTATGCTATTCGAATCAAAAATATTATATCCCCAGAAAATGTTTAATGCTGAAAAATACAACAATATTTTTCGTCACGAAAAACTCAATCAACTAACTTCTCATATTTTTATTGAGGAAGATATAGATGCATTAATTATATGCGCCGGAGGACAAGTTTATGATTGTTTAGATGTTGCTGAAAAATTATTTTTTGAATCTGAAATAAGTGTCCATATAATAAATCCATTCAAAATTTATCCTTTTGATTTAAAATCAATAAGTCAATTTATAAATACACAAACTCCTATTTTTATTATAGAGGAAAGTACTATAGGTGGGACATGGTTTTCAGAAATATCATCTTTAATTCATTCAGCTTTTAATGAAAAAATAGTTTGTAATAGTATATGTTCACTGGATGAGATAATACCAAGTTCAAAACATTTAGAGGAAAATGTATTAGTTAATAAAGAAAAGATTTATGATTATATAGTTAAAAAAACAACAGCATGAACAAAATTTTAGTCCCTTTTATAAATAATAATGAAACAGAAGCAAAATTAGTTTCTTGGGATGTCGATGATGAATCTTTGGTTAAGAAAGGTGACATAATTGGCAGTATTGAAACAACAAAAGCCGATATAGATTTGGAAAGTGAATTTGAAGGCATTATAAAAATTATTGCTATTCCGGGCAATGATTATCCTTTTGGGGAGACTATTGCCATGGTGTTTGACAACGAAAAAGATTTAAAAAATCATAAGTTTGAAAAGCCAAAAATCAAAGACCAAAAGGTAATTATTACAAAGCCTGCTAGAGAGTATATGGAATTTAATAATATTTCTGAGAAGGATGTTTTAAAATTAGGCTTGTCAATAGTTAAGAAGAAGGATATAGAGCATTTAAATAGAAATTCAAAGGATGACATGTTAGTAAAGATTAGCCCTAGACAAGTGGCTATAGGCAATACAGTAATGTCATCTAAGTTAGAAATTCCTGATGCATTTCAAATTAAAAAAGTTAATATGAGTCTTGCTTTAAAAAAAATGCAGAGTTACTCAGAAAAAAATAAATTAGTTTTAGGTATTGCTGAAATAATGGTCTTTACGATTTCTAAATTCCATGAAGAATATCCGTTCTTTTTTGGAGAAATTATGGATAATCAGTTTTTCAAAAAAAGTTTGTACCCTAACATTGGAGTCACTCTAGATATAGGAAATGGACTTTTTATTCCAGTCATTTTGAAAGCAAATAAGCTCTCAATTGATGAAATTTCTAAAATTTTAACTTCTTTTAAATTGAAAGCAATAAAAAATTCATTTAAAATCGATGAACTCCAAAATGCAAACTTTACAATTAGTTTAAATATGGATGAAGACACATTATTAGTAAAACCAATAATATTCCCAGGTCAAACGTGTATGATTTCTATTAATGCAATTACC
>CACJRP010000040.1 GCA_902595825.1 uncultured Bacteroidota bacterium | reverse complement strand
CATAATAATGACGGATATTTTTTATTTAATAATACCTTGGTTGGTGGTACAGGAATGATCGGACCTCCTTCAAATTCATTTGGTTTATCTCAAACAAATCATACTATTGAATTAGTCATGACGGCTACTGCAGCCAGAGGATCAATTATTAATTTTAGAGGTGACTCACATGATTATGCTATAAATGTCCATGTTCCGTGGTCAAATAACAATATTTATTATGATGTTGGAGGGTGTTGTGGCGGAGGAGACAGAATTAGCGGAGCAAGAAATATAGTTGGTCAAAAGATACATATAATTTTTAGATCTAGGCCAAGTACAAACCCTAAGAGAGAAGTCATTTTAAACGGAACTTCAATTTTAAATTCAGGAGGTAATAACACCTCCACAAATAATTTCAAAAATACTCCTGTGACTCTAGGTGGTTTTATGTATAATAATAACACTTCTGATCATGCTGTTAGTGCTAGACTGTATTCTGTTAAAGTCTACAACCGAGCACTTACAGATGCAGAAGTTGCCAGTAATTTTACCAGCTCAACAACGATAACAGGCGGCACCTCCACTTCAACAGTGAGTGTAGATGAGGAGGTTGATATAGGTACAGTAGTGGGCAGTTTGGTTGCCACTGATGCGGATTCCACCACCCATACATTCACATTAGTTAGCGGAAATGGCGATGCTCATAACGGATTATTTAGTATCTCGGGCACGAACCTCTTGGTAAACGGATTCATAGATTATGAGCAGACGCCATCGCTAAGTATACGCATCCAAGCCACGGATGGACAGTCTACGTATTCGAAGGCATTAACGGTAGAGGTCAACGATATCAATGAGCCTCCTGTGATTGTATCCACCGAGCTAGCTACCGACAACTCGGTTGTCTCTGTAACTTTTAGTGAACCGGTATTTAACAGCAACGGAGGCTCAGGTGCACTACAAGCCAATGACTTTAGTTTAACTATAGTAGGAGGAACTGCCTCGCTGTCTTCCTCAACACCATCGAGTATATCCAACCAAGGCAATACCTACGGACTGGGTATCCCTATTACAGGGAACATAAATGGATCGGAAGTTTTAACGGTACTACCAGCGGCTACCAATTCTATTTACGATGCAGGCGCAGCTACAGCAAGTACCACGCAGACCAGTAACACAATTAACTTAAATGGTGATGCCGATGGAGATGGTGTAAATGATCCAGTAGACCTATGTCCCGATACTCCACAAGGAGCACAAGTAGATGCCGATGGTTGTGCAGAGAGTCAGAAGGATCCAGATAATGATGGAGTAACAGGTCTTAATGACAACTGTCCTACCACGGCCAATCCAAGCCAGCAAGACACCGATGGAGATGGTATAGGCGATGCCTGTGATCCAGACGTTGATGGAGATGGGATTCTTAATGATGCCGATAATTGTCCATCCAGTTCAAACTTTGAGCAATTAGATTTTGACGGAGACGGAAGGGGAGATGTATGTGATACGGACATAGATGGAGACGGATATTTTAACTGGAACGATGCCTTCCCATTTGATCCAACTGAGTGGTTGGATACCGATAAAGATGGGATAGGTAACAATGTAGATCCTGACGACGATGGAGATGGCTTCTTAGATGAGCTAGAGCTAGATTGCAACTCTGATCCATTAGATGTGTCTAACACACCACTAGATACAGACAAGGATGGAGAACCAGATTGTATTGACACTGATGACGATGGAGATGGTTACTTAGATGAAGACGAGATTGCTTGTGATAGTGATCCATTGGATACCAAGAGTCGTCCTAAGGATTTTGACAGAGACAAGCTACCAGACTGTATAGATCCAGATGACGATAATGATGGATGTCCAGATACAGAGGATGCCTTCCCACTAAATCCAAAAGAGTGTAAAGACACAGATGGAGACGGTATAGGAGACAACGCAGATTGGGACTCAGACAATGATGGTGTACCAGATTCAAAAGATGCCTTCCCATTTGATCCAACCGAGTGGAAAGACACCGATGGAGATGGTATAGGAGACAACAAGGATCCAGACAAGAACAATGACGGGTTCCCAGATGATAAGATATTTGTATCGGGAGTATTAACACCAGGTAGTACTGGACTGGAGAGCACATGGAAGGTAATCAATATCGATGAGGACAACTTCACGATTGTAACGGTATACAGTCCAGATGGATCAGTGGTGTTTAAAAAGACCAATTACAAGAACGATTGGAGAGGAACGCATTACAAGACAGGTAGACCATTACCAACAGGACCTTATTTGTATGAGGTGATTTATGTAAAAGGACAAGAACCCGTAACAGGATGGCTATATATATTTAACTAGATGAGGAAGATTTTATTCATAATGGTTACTTTATTTTCATTTTTTGTAAATGCTCAAATTGTAACTAATGGATTGGTTCTTTATGTAGATGCAAGAAATTCGACCTCTTATCCCGGCAATGGTAATACGTGGTTTGATTTGAGTGGACAAGGATATAACGGAACAATAGCTGGTGGAATATCATTTAATAACTCTGGTTGGTTCAATTTCGACGGTTCTAATGATAGAGTTAATTTTAGTGCTCCCTTAGCAGCTGGAGATGACACCTACACTCTGGAGGCATATTTCAACCCTGATACTAGAAAAACTCAAGTTATTGTAGAGCAAAATACATCTAATTCACAAACTCATAAACGCGGTTGTATGATTCTTATAAGTGACGGAGATGGTGGATTTAATGGCCAAAGTAACGACAGGCATGACCATATTCCTTACGCTACAAATGCCTGGGAACACTGGGTTATTGCAGTTAATGCTCCAAGTAATTTAAAAATGTATAGAAACGGGAATCTTGTTTACAATGGGTCATTTGCTAATGGAGGGGCAT
Source organism: uncultured Bacteroidota bacterium (assembly GCA_902595825.1). Lineage (GTDB taxonomy): Bacteria > Bacteroidota > Bacteroidia > Flavobacteriales > Flavobacteriaceae > TMED96. The sequence continues at coordinate 1,544 of CACJRP010000040.1, read as the reverse complement.
TAAATGTTGGAAACGCTGGATTATCCATAGGATATAAGCTATCTAGTAACAGCGAGTATTTTGATGGACAAATTAGTTTTGTAAGGGTTTACAATAGAACTCTTTCAGCAAGCGAGGCCTCGCAAAATTATGCTGCACTAACTAGCTATAGCCTCAATAGTGCTCCTACAAATATTACTTTGTCTGCAACTGCTTTTAATGAAAACTTACCTACTGGAACACACGTTGCATCTCTAACTGCAACCGACTCGGACAATGGAGATAGCCACACTTTTACTCTAGCCTCTGGTAATGGAACTAACGATGCAGACAATAATCATTTTACAATTCAAGGGACATCGCTTAAAACAAGTGGAACATTTGATTTTGAAACCAAATCATCATATAATGTTTATATAAATACAAATGACGGGACAGATAACTATGCTAAAGCTTTTACTTTATCTGTCAACGATATAAACGAAGCACCTTCGGCAATTACAGCTTCTTCTGGAATAGGAAATATCGACTACCTCATTGTAGCTGGGGGCGGTGGAGGCGCCTCAGGCGGAGGCGGTGGAGGTGGTGTTTTACAAGCCTCAAATTATTCCTTGAATATGGATAATCCTGCTACTGTTTTTGTTGGATCTGGTGGTTCTGCCGGATCAGGTGGGTCTGGTAGTTCTGGTGCAAACATTGGAGGGAACGGACAGAATTCCTTTATAAATAGTTTAGTTGCTATTGGCGGCGGCGGCGGCGGTAACTCTCAAGTTAACTCCGGTAAAGGTGCCGACGGCGGTTCGGGAGGAGGGGGATCTTATGATAGACCAAGTGTAGCATACTCATCTGGTGTTTCTGGACAAGGAAATCGAGGTGGGAGAAGTGATCGTGGTGGATATGGAGCAGGTGGCGGTGGCGGTGGCGCTGGAGCTGTTGGATCTAATGCTCCTGCACAACACCGTGGAGGCCCTGGCGGTATCGGAATTCAGTCTTCCATATCAGGAACAGCTACCTACTACGCCGGTGGCGGTGGCGGTGGTGTAAATCATAACTGTGGTTGTTCAGTTGCTAGTGGTGGCGGACAAGGTGGCCAAGGTGGAGGTGGAAACGGAAGTTCACTAGGATACGGAAATGGAAGTTATAATAACGGAACTGCTGGTACTGCAAATACTGGAGGCGGTGGTGGTGGAACAGATCCTGAGTCTACTACAGCCAATGCAGGGGGGTCAGGAATAGTAATTATTAGATATTCAGGGGCTCCTGCAGCTACAGGAGGTACAATTTCTCAATTAGGGGGATATACGATTCATACTTTTACAAATACAGGGACAAGTACTTTTGCTTCTAATGCAAAAGGATCAGTTGATGAAAATGCTTCAACAAATACATTAGTAACAGAGTTTTCTGTTTCAGACCCAGATAGTAATACTCATACCATAACTTTAGTTGATGGAGCAGGTAACATAGGTAGAGATAATGGGAGTTTTTTAGTTTCGGGGACACAGCTATTTTTAAATTCAGCTATTGACTATGAATCAACTCCCCACCTTTTGATCAATGTAAGT
>CACJRP010000039.1 GCA_902595825.1 uncultured Bacteroidota bacterium | reverse complement strand
TTGCATTATTTGTTTTTCCAGGGCTACTGGCTGCTCCGAACACACTATTAAACAAACCTCCACTATCAAGAGCTGACTGATTTATTAAGAATGTCGCTGAGTATGTAGCTGTTTCGCCTACAACAAGTGTTCCAGTTGCTGATCCACTTGAAGAGGAAACTAAAGTAGGCCCTGAGGATAAATTTAAAGTGGTAGAAGTTCCATCCGATAGAGTATCAGTAATAGTAAGAGAATTTAAGGTAACATTGCCAGCATTTCTAGCTCTAATAGTATAAATTGCGTAATCACCAAGGTCGTTAATATTATTATTATTAGAATCAGTAATAGTAACTGTCTTTGAAATATCTAAAACAGCCGAGAAATCCATTTTTACTTCCGTTGGGTCATTGGTTATATTTCCATCGGTATCATCCCCGTCATCTGACTTATCAGAAACATCAAAACTCTGTCCTGGACTAGATGCCACTACGTCCACAGTATTAAAAATAGCACCTGTATTCGCAGCAGCCGTCTGGATATTATAGCTGGCTGAATATGTCGCAATTTCTCCAACTTTAAGTGTACCAGATACAGAGCCTTGAGATGCGGAAACAAAATTTGGACCATTGGTTAGAGTAAGGGTATTAGACGCATTATCTGTTAATACATCTGTTAACGTAACAGAAGACAACTGAGTTATACCATTATTGATTACTCTTATTGTGTAATTAATTGTATCTCCCGTGTTTGTAAATCCATCTCCATTGTCAAATACAGATGCAGTTTTTTCAACGTTAACTCTTGCTTGAGATGTAATGATTACCTCTGTTGGATCATTAGTTGTATTTCCATCCAAATCGTTTCCGTCATCGCTTACATCTACAGCATCATTTGTTCCATAAGCACTACTGCCAGTAGCAGTTGCTACATTGGAAATTTTTGAGGAATCGTATGCCTGCTGATTTATTGTGAAAAAAGCAACATAAGTTCCTACCTCTCCAATTTTAAGATTCCCCATTGTTGAACTCAGTGTTCCAGAAACGTAATATGGACCATCCGTCATAGGAAGAACATTTCCATTTCCATCCTTGAGTACATCGGTTATAGTAAGTCCAGAAAGGGGAGCATTTCCTATATTTTCAACTGCTATATTAAATCTAATTATGTCTCCTACATTTATTTCTCCGTTCCCATCGTCAATTACTGAAAATGTCTTGGTAACCTCAACGGCAGCCTGAGGAGTCATAATTGTAATAGTTGGATCATTTTCTGTATTCCCATCTGTATCATCTCCATCATCAGAGGTGTCTGATACATTTCCAGAAAAACCTATTGCATCGGCCGTTACAGTTACTGTATTAGCGATGAACTCTGAATTATAAGCTGTTGCATTGATGATAAATTGTGCTGTATAAATGGCAGTTTCACTAACCTTTAATGTTCCAATTGGTGAGCCTAGCGAGGTACTAATTCGAGCGGGATTAGCTGTTAAGGAGAGTTGATTTCCATTAGAAGTGGTAATAATATCATTAAAAGTAATGGTATTAACCTCTGTATCACCAGTATTTTCTACTGTAATTGTATAAGTAATTATGTCATTGGTATCGGTTTTATTATTTGAATTCGTATCGTTTACAGTTGCTGTTTTTGTAACTTCAATTGATGGATTTGCTGAAACCTCAGTAATGGTTGCATCATCTGTAGTGTTTCCATCTGTGTCGTCTCCATCATCCGAAGTGTCTGAAACATTATTTGTTTTACCAGGTGATGATATCGTTGCAAGAACCGAATTTCGGACTCCAGCTCCATCGACAGCCAATTGATTAATAATAAAGGTGGCTACGTAAGTTTCCATCTCTCCAAAAACCAGAAGCCCCTGGGCGTTACCATGAGTAGATGTTGAATATGTAGGGCCTGTAGATAAGGAAAGAGTATCCGTTGTTAAATTGGTAAAATCTTCAGTTAGACTAAGTCCCGTTAAGTCTTGATTACCTGTGTTAGAGACAGTAATGGTATAATTAATTCTATCTCCTAAATCTACCCTTCCATTTCCGTTTAAATCTGTGGTTGTATATGTTTTGGTTACCTCTATTGATGGAAGCTCAGGGATAACAATTTCTGTTCCATCATCCACAGTATTTCCATCGGTATCATCTCCATCATCGGAAGTATCCGTTACATTATTTGTGAGTCCTCCTGCACTACCTACTGCGTAAATAGAATTTGAAACCAGACCACTATTTGCAGTCGCATTGGTAATGGTGTATGTTGCTGTATAAGTTGCTACTTCTGTGAGCTGAAGTGTACTACTTGCAGAACCTAAAGATGAGGTTACAAAAGATAATCCAGAATCAAGATTTAGTGAAACACCGTTACCATCAACCATAGTGTCAGTTAAGGTTATATCGTTAATTAATAAGTTACCTGTATTTCGAATTGATATGGTGTAAGTGATTTTATCACCTGGCGATAACACGCCGTCTCCATTGTCAAACGTTTGGGTTCCTGTTTTAGTAACCTCAAACTTAGGATCAGGGACAAGTTCTATAATTGTTGGGTCGTTTGTGGTATTCCCGTCGTCATCAATACCATCGTCGGCAAGATCAACGATATCTCCGTTATTGCCAGGGCTTGAAGTTGTAACTGTAACGATATTGCTTATAAACGCGGTAGCGGCTGACGCCCCAGAAATTGTGTAGGATGCCGTGTAGGTAACGACTTCATTTGGTCTTATAATTCCCTGTTGACCACTAGCGGTACCAAGACTGTAGGTATTACCTCCCATTGCGCTATGAGTTGAACAGTAGTAGTATAATTTTGGAGCACCAGCTGTAACAAAAATTTCGGTGTAGGCTCCTGCATTTCCAGGCGTACCGGCAAATGTTACGCTGGTGGTGTAAGATGTGCCTCCTCCGTGAGTTCCATCGATCGTAGAGCTTAGTCTGAATGGATGAGACGAGTTGCTCGCATTAGACTGGTTAAACCTGTAAGTATATCCTTTTTGAAGCACGAGTTCTTTTTGAGCCACACCATCAATAAAGTACTTATTTACTCCTCCCACTTGAGCTACGGTTATATTTAGATTAATTCTTGTAGGACTTAGAGTTTGAGATAGGTAACTAGGACCATTTAATTGTGCATTAAGATTTGTTCCAATACCATCAGTTAATAAATCTACCAGCGTTGGAGTGGTTAAATTAACATTACCTGTATTTTCAATATATATCGTGTACTCAATTATATCGTTTAAGTCGTTTGACCCATTATTATTTACATCTGTCACCGTAGCTACTTTGGTAACTTCCATTGATGGAGAGGCGGTAAAGGACGTTTCTGTTGGATCATCAGTAGTATTCCCATCTGCATCATCTCCGTCGTCAGACTTATCAAAGGCATCGTTTGTTCTTCCTGGACTACTTCCTGTTAGGGACACTACATTTGAAATCGAACCAGAATCATAATCGGATTGGGTTATAACATATTTCGCTGTATACCTATCTATGTTATCTCTTCCAATCACATTATCACTATCGATGGTATCGGTTACTGTGTAGGTGGTCAGTGGACCTTGCAGTGGCACTCCAGTAATCCATCTCCAACCACCTTGTGGTTCTGCAAAATCATACGTATTTGGATCTTGAGAAAGGCCTATCCAATGCTTTGAATTTATGAAACCATCCCAGTCTGGCTCTTGATCTTGAATCCACCCCCATTCATGGGTTGAATTTACAACTAAAAGGTATCCTCCTAATGATTCAGCTGTTGATTTGGCAACTTCCCACGTTACCTGTGCATTAGAAGAAAAATAAGTATGTCCCTCAAATACACCATTTAGTCTTGTAAATCCAGCTTGGGTTGTTCTTCCATCATTAAATTCAACTATATATTTGTATGGTCCAGTATTTGGTTCGTCATCAACTCTAAAATTATTCGATTGATTGTATACAAAAGCTCTAGAATTTGGATTTCCTGTGTCGTTGGGTCGACTTGTATGCCAGATATTTACTCCTAATTTTTCTTCTTTTTTACCATCAAGCCATTTCCATCCTCCTGCGGGCTCAGAGTAATCAGGGTCTGTTATGTCTTGATACAGTCCTACCCAATGCCAATTGTTGTCAAGTTGTGTGTCTAAATATTCTCTTTCTCCAGCAGATGTAATATTAGCTAGGTATCCTCCTAAAGAAATAGCTAGATTTCTTTGATTTTCCCATGTGACCGAGTTATTACTTCTAAGGTAACTATGTCCATTGTAGGCACCTACATAGGTGTATCCGGCCTGGGCTGACCTACCATCATTAAATTCTAAAAGACCACGCTGAACTTGACCGTCTTGTCTAGATCTATAAAATCCATTTCTCTGATATTGACCGTAATTGTAATCAGCTAAACTGCTTGGTTCCATAAAACCCCACTTCCCATTTCCTGTACTTGTAAAATCAACGGCCCCTATTCCAAGATTAGCAGTTATGGTTTTGGTAGTAGATTGGTAGGTAAGTGATGTGGTCAGAG
>CACJRP010000038.1 GCA_902595825.1 uncultured Bacteroidota bacterium | reverse complement strand
GAGTTGAATTTTTTAAATTTTGAAAGAATATTTATTTTTTCCATTATAATCAAGGATTTAAGTCATAACTTTTACTCATAGTTATATTTAATTAATAACAAACCTACAAACTACTTTTCTTTCATAAAATAAATGAAGAGTTTTATCAATTAAAAATGAAAATTAAAAGAAGGAATTTTATTAAATATTTGTCCGCGGGTGCCCTTTTACCACAAAATACGTTTGACTGGCACCCCTTTTCAAATTTAAATGACTCCAAATTGAAAGTGTTTTATAAAAATTCGATTGTGATAGACGGATTAGTAATTCCAAGAGGTTGGAATCAAGATTCATTTAAAGCATTGGATCAGTCGGGATATACCGGTTTTAGTGCATCCCTACCTTCAAAGAACTTTAAAATAGCAATGTCCTCTTTGTTGAAATGGGAGAAAAAAATTAAATCAAATTCAAATAAATTAATGTTGGCTAAATCTTCAAATGATTTTTATAGTGCTAAGGAACAAGGTAAAACAGGAGTTCTTTTAGGTTTTCAAAATGCAACCATGATTGAAAATTCAATTGAAAATATAGGATCTCTTTACAAAGCTGGAACTAGGTGGATTCAATTAACATACAATCAACGAAATCTGTTAGGTGATGGGTGTACCGAAAGAACAAACTCCGGATTGTCTGACTTTGGAATTGAGGTTGTGAAAAAGATGAACAATATTGGCATTATGGTGGACGTATCTCATTGCGGAAGAAAAACAACGGATGATGCAATAAAATATAGCGAAAAAGGGGTTTCTATCAACCACTCAATGTGTGAAGCCCTTCATAAAAACCATCCTCGAGCTAAAACTGACAAACAACTTAGATCTATGTCTGAAAAAGGTGGAGTTATTGGAATAATTTGCTTGGGATATATGATAGGACCTAAATTAGGTATTGAAACAACATTTCAAACATATTTGGATCACATTGAACATGCAATTAATGTTGCAGGTACTGACCATGTAGGTGTTGCTGCAGATTTTGCCATACAGGGTATTAAGGCAAATGGAGCAACTAAGGAGAATTGGTATCTGCCTAGACTAAAGATTTTTAAACCCTCTTATAAAGTACAGTGGCCACCGTGGATACCAGAGTTAGATTCTCCTACTAGATATTTAAATGTTGCTGAAGGGTTAAAAAAAAGAGGCTACAAACTCAATGATATAGAAAAAATACTTGGGTTGAACTGGTTAAGATATTATAAAGAGGTTTTATAATTGCATAAAATAGAAAAAGATAATAAGTGATGTTATTTTAATCTTCAATTTTTTTAGATAAAGATTAATAACTTAGGAATATAGAATTTACTTAATTATCACATTTGAAATGCTAAAAAACTTAATTTTGAATTATAATTATTTTAAATGAAAAGTTTTTTTGTTACAATTATAGTGTGTCCAATTTTTTTATTTGGACAAAACCTTAAGGTTAGTGATTATAAAATCACTATCCTTTCAACTATGCTCTCTGACTTTTATATTGGTGAATGGGGATTTAGCGCATTAATTGAATTAGATGGTAAAAAAATACTTTTTGATACTGGTTCAAGAGAAAATACTGTTTTAAATAATGCGAAGGAGTTAAACATAGATTTAAACGGGATTGAAAATGTGTATTTAAGTCATAACCATAAAGATCATACAGGTGGTTTAATTAATCTTAAAAAAAAATATCCAAATTCTTTTTCAGTAGCTCATGTTGGAGAAGGAATTTTTTATTCTAGACCTTCTAAAAAAGCAGACAAAAATTATATTTTATTAAATAAGGAAAAAATCAAAGATATGGGTGTAATTTTTTCATCATATAAAAGTGCAACTCAGATTTTCCCAGGGGTATGGACTACTGGTCAAGTTCCAAGGAAATATGACGAGAAAAATTGGAGTAGACTCGGGAAAGTAGTTAACCATTTAGGCGAAACAGAGGAGGATACTATTCCTGAAGATCAATCCCTTTTTTTTGATACTGAAGATGGAATTGTTATTGTTAGTGGATGTGGACACGCAGGAATAGTAAACACGATTGATTATATAAAAAAAATTATTCCTAACAGACCCATTAGAAAGGTAATTGGAGGATTTCATTTACTCAAATTAAGTGATAAAAAGTTAGAATGGACTGCAAAAAAAATGTTAGAATCTGGAGTTGAAGTTTTTGTAGGTGCACACTGCACTGGTATCAATTCAACTTATTCAATTAGGGAATTTATGGGATTAGATTCAAAAAAAGTCTTAGTAGGTTCAGTAGGTACTTCTATAAGCAAAGAAGGTGTGTTTCCCGGATATATGGAGTAAATAATTGAACTTGGCAAAAATTTTAAATTGGTCAACTCTTGTTGATAATATTTTTTAAATTTAAATCTCATGGAAAAAAAGTACACTTTAGAAGAAGTTATTTTGATGTTTGAAAAAAAGATATCAAATAAGAATTTCATTGATTCTGTTCATAAAATTAAAATGATGACAACAATTGAAATGCTAAGGAAGCTGAAGCTGGAACCATAATACATTTTTTAAAATGAAAAGATTTTTTTTATTGTTATTTCTTATTCCTGTTTTCTTGTTTTCTCAAGAAATGAAAAAAAAAAAAGTAATGGTTCATGTTGTTTTATTAAAATTTAAAGATAAAGCCGATATCGATTTATTTGGAAATGAGTCTTATAAATACTTGTCAACTATAGAGGGTATAAATAATTTTTTGTTCTCAAAAAATATACCTCCGGAGGGCAAAAGTAAAGGTTTTACTCATGCGTTGGTTATGCAGTTTAATTCTGAATTTGAGCGAGATTCAGTCTATTTACCACATTCGAAACATCTTTCGTTTGCTAAAAAATACTGGGGAGATAATGTAGAAGACTTTGTGGTTTACGACTATTGGCAATAAACACATCTGACCAATTTGGACTTTATCTAATGAGCTTCAATAATTTTTAATTACATATATTTGCGTTTTTGATTCAAATGAGAATAGTATTTAAAAATTCAGACAACTTAGGAATTATATCGAGCAGTCTTTGTTTTATCCATTGTTTAGCAACACCCTTTATCTATATGTCTTTTGCAAGTCTTTTTAATCAAAATGAATTTTTATCTTTTTCTTGGAAAGGAATTAATCTAATTTTTATTGTTTTTTCGCTAATAGCCGTAAATCGATCAACAAAAAAAACCACAAGTAAAATTATAAAACCTATTTTTTGGTTCTCTTGGGGTTTCTTGTTTTTTGTTCTCTTTAATGAGGAAGTAAAGTTTATTGAATTACCTGAATTAGTATCATACTTATCCGCTTTGAACCTTGCTGGAATTCATGTTTACAATTTAAAATTTTGTGGTTGTAAAGACGAAAATTGCTGTACTAAGTAAGCAAATTAGAATTTATATCAATTTTTGAATTTTCTTTTTAAAAAAATCAATACTTTTTTTAGCACTATCCATAGAGTTAATTTTATAATTTCCACCTTGTTCTAAATAGTAATATTCCAATCCAGAGATATTAGGATTTGGTAAAACTTTGGAATAGTCTATGGATCCATAGCCTAGTTCGGTATAGTCTTTTGTAATTTTATCCATGTCTTTTATGTGCCAAAGTTTAAATCTACCCTGTGCGAGATCAATTAAATCTTTAGGCATTATTTTGTTTGCTCTCATAACCCAATAAAAGTCAACTTGTAACTTTACCCAATCAGGATTTGTTTCTTCAATAATCCATTCTAAACCCATTTTGCTATCGTAGAGATTAAAATCATAACCAAAATTATGATAAGCAAAATTCAAACCTGATTTTTTGATCTTTTCTCCCATTTGATTTAATTTTTTAACCAATAATTTATATCCATCATAAGAATGGTATTTTTTGTTTAAAATTGGGTATACTATATATTTATCCCCAAGAGCTAAAGATGCATTTATGCAACTATCTAAGTAATTAAATAATTTATAATCGGATAATTCCATTAGACCATTTAGACCATAGTGACCGCTTGAAGTCGTTAACCCTAAATCATTTAAAATTGTCTTAAACTCAATTGGAGAAAACCCATAGTATTTTTTTCTTTTTGTGTCGTATCCATAGGTTTCAAAATCTTGATATCCCATTTTCTTGAGAGATTTTAGAGTATTAATTGGATCCTTTTCCATAGCATCTCTAACTGAAAATAGCTGAAGTCCAATTTTATACTTAGGAAAATTTGATAAAGAGTGAGCACCAGATATTAAAGGAAAAGTTGAGATTAAACTTGCTTTTTTTATAAATGTTAATCTATTCATGGCTCAAAAAAAATTCCCACATTTCGGTGGCTTAAATACGTGATAGGCGACTTTAAAATTCAAAAACTCATTGGAAGATTAACTCTTAGATTATCCCATCCCAAGTGAAGAAAAGCACCCGAATCCTTTCCTTTAATTGTAATTGAAAATGCCTCTAAGTTTTCATTTGAGTATTCAACCGGCACCTTTACCCTCAGTAAATCTTGGCTT
>CACJRP010000037.1 GCA_902595825.1 uncultured Bacteroidota bacterium | reverse complement strand
CCTGCAGCAAGGACAATATCAATCGGTTTAAACTTAGGTTTTTAAATTATGAGAAAAATAAAAGAAATTTTAAAAGTAATTATTTGTTTGACCTTATTTTCTTGCGATCAAAAGTTAGACATAGAGCCAGCACAAAGTATATCTGTAGATAAAGCTCTTTCGGAAGAAAACACTATAAAAAATATATTAATTGGTACTTATGAAGAAGCTGGTCAAAGTGCATCTTTTGGTGGGCGAAATCATGTTATATCTGATTTGCTTGGTGCCACCGGTCAGATATCGTGGGAAGGAACATTTTTAGAGCCAAGACAAATTTTCACAAAAAATATTTTAGTTGATAATTCGTTTGTTGAAGGATTATGGCAAAACTCATATGAAGTGATAAATCAGGCAAACTTAGTTATAGATAACATAACTGTAATAAATCAAACAAATGAAAGTAACAGAGTTGAAGGTGAGGCCAAGTTTCTAAGGGGACTTGCTTATTTTGATCTTGTAAGACATTTTGGAGGAGTACCTTTACGAACAGAGGGGATCGTGGATTACAGCTCTGATCTTAATATACAAAGAAGTACTGAAGAAGAAATCTATAATCAAATTATTTCAGATTTAAATGACTCATACAACTTACTACCTCCATCAAATGATTTTTTTGCAGATAAATATGCTGCAAAAGCATTACTTGCAAGAGTATACCTTCAACTTTCAGAGTATAGCAATGCTTTAGATGCAGCTCATGACGTAATTGTAAATAGTGGTCACGAGTTAGCTGATACTTTCGCTGGCGCTTTTAACAATGATGTCGACGGAGTTGAAGATATTTTTGCATTTCAAGTTACTAGTCAAGGAGGAACAAACCAGTGTATTATATTTTATGCTTCTCAGTCAAATGGAGGAAGGCAGGGTGATATTACTTTACAACCTGCATATTTTGAACTATTTGGAGATGATTTAAATGATGCGAGGTATTCTTTCAACTATATTAGCCCCGATAATGGAGGAACCCTTACTTCAAAATTCACAAATCAGTATGGTAATGTACCTGTTCTTAGAATGGCGGAGATGCACCTTATTAGAGCCGAATCAAATTTTAGACTTTCCAGTTCTAAAGGTATGACTCCCCTTTCTGAAATAAATACTTTAAGAGCTAGATCTAATGCTAAACCTTTGTCAGATCTTAGTATTGACACAATTTTTAATGAAAGGCAACTTGAGCTTGCCTTTGAAGGTCACCTTATACATGATCACAAAAGACTTGATAAAAATGTTGGAAACCTTCAATCTAATGACCCAAAATTATTACTGCCCATTCCACAAAGTGAAATGGACAGTAATTCAGAAATTGTACAAAATCCAGGGTATTAAAAAAACCCTCTATATAGAGTGTCTCTTTAAATTAATATTGCCTTTATAATTTGGTGCTTATTTCTTCCATGAATGTGAGCCTTTCAGTCGTTCTGCTATACATCTCAAGGGCATCGTTATAAACTCTAGCGTCTTTTCGATACGCATTCCATCCAAACATTTCATTGTATAAGTCTTCAAGATTTTTATCTGTGCCTTGAAATTCTCCCATTTCTCCAAACTTATCAAAACCTCTACATATTATAAATTCATTGGTATTACCACCCGACATAACTTTAAATATTCCTGTAATTCCTGTGAAGTTGTTTTTTTCTCTTACCATTTTCATTCTCTGTAAAAAATTATAAACATCTTGATCATGGCCAGGTTTTATAAATCTTCTAGAAACATACATGTGTTTGAAAGTAGTTTCAGGATTCCAATTATGAGATACTTCAACCAATCTACTCCAAACTTTCCATCCAGTTTGTTTCTCAATATACTGAGAAACATTGTCTCTCCAATATTTTTGCTGTTTACCATTTGGATTTTGATTGTTCATAAAATCCCAGTCTTTATATCCAACAACTCTTTGATATTGACCTTGTTTTTCACCATCTCTGTACTGAAAAGTAAAAATGGCGTCTTCAGCAGTTTTATTAAACATTCTTGTTTTTTTTGCAGCTGCTTGCTCAAATTTCTCAGACATTCCTTTTTTTACTTTTAAATCATAAGACATCCATATTTCCTGTGCTTGTGTGTTTAAAATAGATAAAACAAACAAACAAATTAATAAAATAGTTTTTTTCATTTTAAATTGATTTATAGTTAATATTTTTTAATTTAAAAAAAAAATTGAATATTTGACCACCATACAATTTTTTATTTACCTTCAAGAAGAAATAATGTTCTCTAGACTTGAAAACTAAACCATCTTTTAAAGATATAGTTGACGCAAAAAACAGAATAAGTAAGTTTATTGTTGATACACCAATTATTTCATCTTCAATATTAAATGATTGGTTAGGTCACAATATATATTTCAAGGCAGATAGTTTTCAAAAAATTGGAGCATTTAAGTCTAGAGGGGCGAGTAATGCTATTTCATGGCTTGTAGAAGAGGATAAAAAACCAAAAAAAATAGTTGCAAACAGTTCTGGTAATCATGCTCAAGCTGTCGCTTGGGCTTCACGTCAATTTGGAATACCGTCAACTATTTTTATGCCTGAATATGCATCCAAAATTAAAATTCAAGCAACTAGATCGTACGGTGCTGAAGTTGTACTTTCACCTACCAGAGATGAATCTGATGCCAAAGTACTTAATGCGTCAAGAGATGAAGGTGTTTATTGGTTACCACCTTTTAACAATAAGCAAGTAATTGCTGGGCAGGGTACAGCGACTCTTGAGGCACTTAGAAAACTAAAGTCTGTCGATGCAGTTTTTGCACCTTGTGGTGGTGGTGGACTTTTATCTGGAGCTCTTATTACTGCTAGACAGCTGTGTCCTTCTGCAAAAGTAATTGGTGCAGAACCTTTAAATGCAAATGACGCTGTTCAGTCCGTTAGATTGAATTCAATTCAAAGACTAAAAGGAATTCCCGATACAATAGCCGACGGTGCAATGACGATGTCAATAGGTGATATAACTTTTGAATTTCTAAAAACATTAGACGAATTCTATGAGATTGAAGAAGATAAAATTATCTATTGGACGCAGTGGTTAAATCACATGCTAAAAATACAAATCGAACCTACTTGCGCAATGACAATGGAAGCGGCCTCTAAATGGTTGAAAAAACAATCGAAAAAAAAAGAAATTCTTATTATTCTATCTGGAGGCAATGTAGATGATAAGACAAGAAGGAAAATTTGGAAAAAAAACTACCTTAACACTATGCCAAAAGATCTTTAAGTATTTTTATGGTGAAACAGAATTAATTAATTTTTTGTTTTTTTCAAGCCTTTCATTCAATTCTTTTAATCTTAAGTGAGCATCATTACCAATTTCTTGATCGGATCTAGATAACATGCTATATAAGTAGTTGTATTGTGCTACTAGCATTGGCTGCATGTAAGTCCCTTCCTTGGTTGTCATATCCTCTTGAGCTTTTAAGACTAAACTTTTCTCCCTTTTGTTCAATTTTCTTTCCGAAAGGATTTTTTCAATTTTATTTTCCAAATTCTTAGCTTCGCTAATCTTCTCAACAACTTTAAGCTGAAATAATTCTAAATTTCTAAGATCCTGATTTGAAACAGATAATTTTGGATCCTTGCTTATAATAAATTCTGTAACTAACTTTTTCTCACCTAAAGACAAAACAGCTTTATATTTTCCAGGGCAAACAAGAGGTCCATTTTTAAAAGATTTATTCTCATCTTTATCCCAAGACCCTCGGTGCCTCATATCCCACCTAAATCTGTTTAAACCAGATTGAATTTTCAAACTTTTTGTAGTAATAGACTCGTATTGACTCAATTCCATATTATAAGATGTGTCAATTATATCTTCACCCGATGAATTTGAAAACGAATTTATTAGATTATTGTCTTTGTCATAAAATGAGAGATTTATATTCTCGTATGCATCACTTTCTAGATAATAATCCAAAACCACACTAGATTGAGGGTAAAAATTATTTGAATTCCTTGATGCTCTATACCTATATCTGAAAGTTTCTGAGGGTTTAACTAGATAGGGTTTATCAACTTCATAATCGTGGTGTAAAAAATTAATTCTGTCTAAGATCCAAAACGATCTACCCATAGTTGAAAGAACAATATCATCTCTGTGAACTTTAAGATCAGTTATGGGAGTAATTGGAAGATTTTGTTGAAATGACTCCCAATTTTCTCCTCCATTTCTTGAAATAAATATTCCAAACTCCGTACCAGCATATAATAATCCTTTTTTGTTTGGATCTTCTCTAACCACTCTTACAGGAAAGTCTGAGGGAATACCGTTTGTTATTAATTTCCAGGTCTCCCCATAGTTGTTTGTTTTATATATGTAAGGAGACCAGTCTCCAAGCTGATATCTCAAAACAGTCACAAATGCAGTACTTTGTTCGTGTTTTGATGGTTCAACAGAGTCTACTCTACCTCCTTTTTTTAAACTCTTTGGCGTAACATTTTTCCAACTTTCACCACCATCTCTTGTAATATGTATTAGTCCATCATTGGATCCAACCCAAATCTGCCCTTTTTCAATGTTAGATTCTCTAATAGAATAAATAGTACTATAGAATTCTTCTCCGGTCACATCTCTTGTAATTGGCGAACCTGAAATTACTTGCTTACTTGGATCAAACTCAGTGAGATCGGGGGAAATTTTTTCCCATGTAATTCCTTGGTCTACAGTTTTGTGAACAAACTGGGATCCATGATAAATAACCTTTTCATCGTGAGGTGAAATATGAATTGGAGAGACTCTTTGGAATCTAAACTTAAGATCTTTTGGGTTGTGTCCATACATATTAGCTGCTCCAACATAAAACTGCTTTTCTTGTCCTGTTTCTTTATTGTAAACTCCAAATTTTCCTTTGCAATTTGAATAAACTATGTTTGGGTTTATTGGATTTGGAACAGCAGGTCCTGTTTCACAGCCTCCAGTTTGCATGATCCAAGCATTAGGTCCTGCTTGCATTGGATATGGGGGAAGACTGGGGACTGAAATAGTAGTTGAATTATCTTGTTGACCACCATAGAGCCAGTATGGATACTGATTATCAACTTCAACTTGGTAAATTTCTGCTGTTGGTTGGTTAAATTGAGTGGTCCAACTTTTACCACCATTAAAAGTGATATTAGCTCCTCCATCGTTAGACTGTATCCATATGTTAGTATTGTTAGGATTAATCCACATGTCATGATTGTCACCATGGGGAGTTCCCATTATTTTCCAAGTTTTACCTGCATCATTGGACTTCATAAATCTATTTGCATTGGAAAAAATAATATCTGCATTTTTTGGATCAGCCTCTAGATTACAATAATAAAAAGGTCTATTAACCAGTTCTTTTCTGTAGCTCATGGCTGAGAAGTTTTTTCCTCTATCATATGATGTGTAAACACCACCTTTCCCGTTTTCAGCCTCAATTAGAGCATAAAGTCTGTCAGGGTCGGCAGCAGTCGTTGCAAGATCTATTTTACCAACTAATCCTTTGGGAAGTCCCTTTTTTAACTTCTTCCAAGTTTTGCCCGCATCTAAAGATTTGTAAATGCCACCTTCTTTTGATCCGCTAATTATTGTCCATGGTTTTCTCTCTCCTCTCCAAGAAGCTGCGTATATTATATTTGGATTATCAGGTGATATTTCAATATCAACAATACCTATTTTGTTAGAAATAAAAAGAATATTTTCCCACGTTTTTCCTCCATCTAAAGATTTATATAATCCTCTTTCTTCATTTGGTTGGAAGGGTTGCCCTATAGCAGCAACATAGA
>CACJRP010000036.1 GCA_902595825.1 uncultured Bacteroidota bacterium | reverse complement strand
CTTTAGTTTATTTAACCCTTCTTTTTCTGGGGTCGACGGTCGAATGCTTTCTTTTAATTCGAGAAGCCAGTGGGCTGGGGTAGAAGGAGCACCAAGGATTAACTCTTTGATACTTCATCTTCCAAGAAAAAAGAATGTAAATCTTGGTCTGGCTGTTCAAAACGATAGAGTATTTATTGAAAACAGAACCTTTGTTTCCTTAGATTACAACTATAGACTTCAACTAAATAACGATCGTTTCCTTTACCTAGGAATCAAAGCAGGTGGTAACTTCAACAATATAGATGTAAACGATATAGACCGTATCTACACCGATTACAATCCAGCTTTGTCTGCAGTGAAAAATTACTTTACACCCGTTTTAGGAGTTGGGTTTCACTACAGAGCACCAAACTACTTTTTTGGAATTGGAATGCCCACACTTTTTCAAAGTGAACGTTTTGACGATACACAAGATTGGAAAACAAGCGCTGTTGACTACTCCTATGTTCACTTTACAGGAGGGATAAATTTAAAGGTTCAAGAGAATTTGAGTTTAAATCCAGTTGTGGTTTATAGATCTTTACCCAATATGCCCAACCACTTTGTAGGTACTGCAGATTTTGTTTACAAAGACAGGTTTTCAATAGGAGGAGGATTCTCAAATAACGATAATGCTGCTGTTTATTTTTCTATCAAAACCAAAGGAGGATTTGAATTAGGATATGGGTATGAATTTACACAAGGAGAAATCAGCGATGTAATAACCAACCCAACTCATGAGATCATGATAAAGGTACCTCTTGGTAAGAAGATTCAGCCAGAGGAAGAAACCAGTAACGAAGAGCAAAACAATGAACAGTAGGTATTTACTATTTATTGTATTTGCATTATGGGCATTTTTCTCTCATGGTCAGGCTTTTTATTTGGATAGCAACGGAGTTACGATAAAATGTCCACTTGCAAATGTTGGAGACACAGGAGTAGTTGGAAGTGACACATATGTAAAAGTCGATCGAGCATCATTGGTGGCAAGTATTACTGCAGGGGCAAATGTACAATTTTGCTGTACCTCTGGAATAACCGATATGAGTGAATTATTTAGTGCCAGAAACAGTTTTAATAAAAACATAGGAGGATGGGATACTGCAAGTGCTACAACAATGCGAAAAATGTTTAGAAATGCACATCAATTCAACCAGAATCTTAACAACTGGGATGTCTCAAATGTTGAGGATATGCATGAAATGTTTTTTAAAGCCACAACTTTTGATAGGCCCGTTGGTAATTGGAATACCTCAAAAGTGGAGGACATGTCGTATATGTTTTGTAATGCAGATGACTTCAACCAATTTGTTGGTAATTGGGATACTTCAAAAGTGACAAATATGTCTAGAATGTTTTTTAGTATTAAGGTATTTAACAATGGTGAGACTGCTGGAAGTTTTACGAGTTCTCTGAATTGGGATGTTTCTAAAGTCACCAATATGGGTGCAATGTTCAATGATAATAGAGACTTTAATGCAGATATAAGGTCATGGAATACAGGAAAAAACACACAGATGTTCAGAATGTTTCGTTTGGCTACAAATTTTAATCAAGATTTATCAAGCTGGGACGTATCAAATGTCCGTGACATGGAGGAAGCATTTAAAAATGCATCGGCATTTAGTAATGGAGGAAATGGTAGTTTATGTTGGAATACAGAAAAAGTAACTACGATGGCACAAATGTTTAGTAATGCTGATCTGTTCAATTCGGATATTTCATGCTGGAATACATCCAAAGTAGAAGATGTAACCCATATGTTCTATCAAAATAATTCTTTTAATAATGGTGGGGTTGCTATGTGTTGGGATGATGGTTTTGCTGTCAGTACCACTGCATCTGGAATGTTTTATCAAGCCACAGCTATAAATGAAGATCTATCTTGTTGGGATACTTCAAATATTGTTACTATGACTCAAATGTTTAAAGGCGCTAACTCATTTAATAATGGCTCGGTTTCAATGTGTTGGGACGATGGTTTTGGACCAAATGCCACTATGGAAAGAATGTTTGAAAATAACAATGCAATAAACCAAGACTTGTCCTGCTGGAATACATCCAATGTTATTAATATGGTGGCAATGTTTGAAGAATCGTCTTTCAACAACGGAGGAGTTGCTCTTAATTGGGATGACGGTTTTGGAAATGATGCTAACCTTTCCAGGATTTTTAGGGATACAGGGTATAGTTTTAATCAAGATATTTCAAGCTGGAATACTTCAAATATTAAGAATATGAGTAATATGTTTGATAGAAATTATGTATTTAATAATGGACAACCCGCTGGTCAATCAACCGCAACACTTAACTCGTGGGATACCTCAAATGTTACAAATATGTATGGAATGTTTTTTCGTGCTGGTAGTTTTAATCAAGACATCGGTGAGTGGGATGTATCAAACGTTACTAACTTTAACCTAATGTTCAAACAGGGTGGCCCACCGGGTCCTGGTATAATGAGATTTGATAGAGATATATCAACTTGGTGTGTTGAGCATATTTCTCCAGACCCAATTCAATTTAATGCAGCAGGGTTTATGATAAGACCAGAATATAGACCATTGTGGGGAGAACCTTGTGGTGCTCGGGTTATTTTAACTGACTCAGATGGTGATAACATATTAACCGATACAGAAACGGCCATTATCACAGCCACGTTTGACAGGGATATGAATAACAGCCCCCAGTATACTTTAAATGGAGGTGCTTATTTAAATCTTACTCCTACTGGAGATCCCAAAATTTGGACATTTTTATTAGATCCAACCCCCCTTGCACCAGGTCAATTTACTTTCACTGTTACAGGAACCTGTGTAATTGGTGGATATACTTATGATCCATTAGCTGGAATTGTAGATGGAAATGAAACCGGGGTTGACAGTATTACTTTTACAATTGAAAAAACACCAAATATTACATTTGAAGACCCAATTATTAGAACTTATGGAGACGCAGCCTTTGATCTTGTGCCTTTAACCAATGATAGTCCAGGCGCAATATCATATAGTGTTCTTACCAGTCCAACAGTTATCTCAATTACAGGAAGCAATACAACTATAAACAGAGCAGGAACCTCTATAGTTTCGGCTACCATCGCATCTAGTGGAGGATTTTTATCAAAAACAGTCACCTTTACAATAATAGTGAATAGAGCTAATCCGTCGCTTAGTTTTCCTGATATAACAACGACTTATGTGGATGGTGGTAACTTTTCACTAACTACTGGTAGAACATTAACTAGTAATGCAACTTATTCTCTTGTTGATTCTCTCGGAAGTGGAATAATTACTATCAATGGTACGGGAGACTCAAGTAATGCAGATTATATAAGCGTAGGAACTACAACTATTTTAGTTAACCAGGAAGAAAATGAGTTTTTCTCTGCCGGTTCAACAACCTTCCAATTAGTAATAAATCCTGCTACTCCAACTGTAAATGTTACTAGCCCGGTTAACAAAATATTTGGAGATCCACCTTTTAACTTTGGTTACTCATCAACTGGTGGTTCAAATAATTTTAGCTTTACGGTTGCGGACTCATCTGTGATTTCAATAACTTCAGACCAAGCTTCAATAACTGGAGTAGGAACAGCTATTGTTACAGTTACGCAAATTGAGGCTCCTGGTTCAAATTATGTTAGTGCTACAAATTTAATTACTGTAAACGTTGCAAAAGCACCTACAACATTTGATGTAATCGACCCAATAGTAGTGGATTACTCGCCGGGTGGAACATTTACCCTTATTGCCACACCAACCTCAAGTAATACATCCAGTTTTACTTTTTCGGTACCCGATACAAGTGTCATCTCCATATCCGGAAATACAGCTACAATTAGTGCTGCAGGGACTACCACGGTTTCTGTAACCCAACCCGGAGATGCAAATCATTTACCCCTTACCAAAACTTTTACTGTTGTAGTTAATAAAGATTTAACTCACACTATATCTATATCTAATATAACTGGAGTTACATGTAATGATTCTCCACTTTTCTTAAATCCCACCTCCGTCAGTTCAGGTGCTTTTACCTTCTCTCTAGCATCAGGTGACAGTGTATCTGTGACAGGTAGCAAAGTAACAATTGATAAACGAGGTGTTTCCGTTATTACGATCAACCAGGCAGCCACAGCAAATTATGGATCTGCCACAGCTACAATTAGGATTGATGTAGATCCCCTCTCTCCTAATCTTTCGTCACCAAATTATACTGTTCGATATGGAGATCCACCATTTTCAATAATTAATAGTGTTACAACAAGCAGTTCAGGTACGTTCAATTTTCTTGGTTCATCAAGTATTTTTACCATTGATAATTCTTCTGGAGAAATTACTTTAACTGGTTCTGGAGTAGGCACAATTACAATTCTCCAGAATCAAACTCCCTGTTATGGTCCAGAATTTATTACTACATCTTTAACCATACTAAAAGCATACAATAATTTAATTGCTGGTAATGTTACAAAGACCTTCGGTGATCTAAATTTTGTATTAGATAATGCTACAACAAATAGCTCAGGCAGTTACGCTTTCACAACAAATCCTGCTGGTATTGTCTCTATCAACAATACGACTAGCAATACAACTATTAATAGAGCAGGAACTACCACGGTATCAGTTACCCAATTTGCAGATGGAAATTATGAATCATCCACAACGAGTTTTACCATTACAATTGAAAAGGCTGATCCTGTAATTTCAGCACCTGATATAACAAAACTTTTTACAGATTCAGATTTTTCCATATCTCTTGCCTCTAGCAGTACCGCTTCATTTACCTATTCCACTTTATCCTCTGGGGTTGTATCTTTAACCAGTACTGGGGATGTGTCTATTATCGGTGCTGGTTCCATTATTGTATCTGCCACACAGATACAGGATATCAATTATAACTCCAAAACCGTGACCTTTACCATAACAGTTGGTCAAGGTACACAGTCCGTTTCATGGACACCCACATCAATAACAAGGGTTTACGGTGATCCACAATTTTATGTCAGTTCACCTACCTACAATGGTGATTATAAAGGAGTAGCTTCAATTACCTACTCATCTTCAGACTCTTCGGTCGCAGCAATTGACGCTGCAACAGGTTTTGTAACGATTGGAGATGTTGGTAGTGCCATTTTTACAGCTACTTTACCTTCGGACGGAAATTATTTAGCCACTACTGTTTCAGTGACAATAAATATTTTAAAAGCATCTCAAGGAATTTATGTACAAAACCTACCAACAACCAAACCACTTAGAGACTTTAGTACGTTTTCTATTAATGCATATACTTTACCCTCTAGTCATAATGTTTATGTATCAATGGATCCTGGTTCTGCTGCAACAATTACAGGAATTAGTAATAATTTCACTTTGTCTAATATTGGCAGTACTGGGCTAGTTACACTCACCTTTTTCACCAAGCTTGTTGATCATCCTAATTTTAATGTAGTAACAGAGACATTTGTTATGGATGTAGTCAAATTAAATCAAAATATTTCTTCCCCATCTTCACCTATTGTATATTTAAACTATTCGGAAAATCTGACCTATACATTAAATGCCTCATCGGATTCTGGTCTTCCTGTAAGCTTCGCTTTAAATCCAATTTCCCAAGCTGCGGCAACGCTTAGTTCAAACGTCTTAAGTATAAGTGATGTTGGAACCGTAACAGTTGATGCTGATCAGCCAGGAAATGCACAATATAACCAGGCTCCTACATATAAATTTTTAATTAGAATCTTACCTGGAAATACTATCCTTACGGATTTTGATGTTCCAGACAAAATGTTTGATGATTCAAACTTTACCTTTACAGGTCCCACATCAAATAGACCTGGTGTAATAAGATATGAAAGCAGCAATCCATTGGTTGCAGAGGTGATTGGAAATGAAATTGTAATAAAGGGTCCAGGTACTTGTATAATTATAGCAATACAAGATGCTACTCGAAAATATACCCAAGGGATAGCTACATCTATCTTTACG
>CACJRP010000035.1 GCA_902595825.1 uncultured Bacteroidota bacterium | reverse complement strand
GGTAATCCTGAAGTGTCAAGATTTATATTTCTAAGATTTTCATCTAGTGAATAAGTTTCAGAAATTAAAAGTCTTCCGTTTGCATTAAATAATTCCAAGAGGACTTCCCTGTCAATACCTCCAACAAATACATTTATTTCATTATTAAATGGAACTGGACTTACGAAAATTGTCTCTGAGTTGAAGTAGTTCTTTTCAAAAACACCCTGACATTCTACTCCTGTTGTAATTTTGACGTTATTTAATCCTTTATCCATGACAATTTCAATTTCTGAATTTGTAGTTTCAAGGGTATTTCCGTTATGGGTTACGATATACTTCCCTGAACCAGATAATGAATATTTCAGAGTCTTAGAAGAACTTGGATTCTTGCTAAATACATTTAAGGGGTTAAGATTGTTTACATTAACATTATAACATCTTTCAAAACTTGCTTTTGGTTGACCCTCTACAGTTATACAAATTTCGTAATTACCAGAAACAAGATTATCCATTTCCCAAGAAGAGCCAACTATTGGTTTATCATTTTGTTCCACACCATTAACACTAATATTGTACTGGTATGTATTATCATTGAAACCAACTCTAATTGAGTTTTGATCTTCGCATTTTTCAGACTTATTGACTGTGAAGCTATTAGGGGCTAAATAGAATATTGCACAACCCTCTGCGTCAACAATAGTATCATATGGTGTATCTTCACACGTATCGTAGGGATTCCAAACTCCGTCGTGGTCTGCATCATCAGTGGCATCACCAACACCATCACCGTCCTCATCACTTTGGTCTGGATTTGCAACAAAAGGACTATTGTCAAGAATATCGATTATTCCGTCACCATCAGAGTCATCTGAAGCCGAGGCAGGAACAGCTTGAAGTTGTATTGCAGTTGGGTCATTTTCAGGAACAACAATATTACTTTGAGTAACTACAATTGGCATTGTTGCTTCCCCGTCAGCAGTGTTTATATTTATTACTTCAACCTCGTATATACCGTCTCTGTTATGATCCTGTGGATTTTCAAAATCAGGAGGGTTTATAAATGCTAGATAGTCATCAGAATCTTCTGATTTACCACCTCCTTTGGTTCTACTTTTAACTTCGAAAAGGTGCGCATCGTTTCCACCAGAAATTTGTTTTTTGATTTTCCACCTACCAACACCACCTCTAGCAGCTTTAGGATTATAGTATCTATTATGATCTACCTTTGGACCGGCAACTTCATTTGCTACATTAAATACTAAAATATTAAAGAATGATCTTGTAAATGAATTTGGAATGTCATCAACCAATAAAATTATTCCACTTTGACTACTGATTCCTAAATTATTTGTAGCTTCTATAATCACTGTATGAATTGTTCTTGTTTCGTAATCTAATCCTGAAACCAGATATAAATTTCTACCCTCTAATCTAAACATTTTAGAATCTTCACCATCAACAATTCTAAGCTGAACGTCGTTTTCCAAAGGATTGGTCTCTTTATTGGTATCTTCAACCAAAATTTCTCCAAGTTTAATTTTTAGATTTGAAACATCATCATCTCTTTTGTTTTCAAGTTGATTGAAAGTATGTGCAAATATTTTTGGTGCTTTAAATCTACAACCATTTTTATCCACAACTGCACCAGGAGGAGTTTCAGGACACAAATCAAATTTATTTCTAACGCCGTCTCCATCGTCATCCTCAATTAATTGAGATAATTCACAGCCAAATTCATCAACATTTGCTTTTTCGGGAGTGTCGGGACATCTATCAAGGTCATTAATAACTCCGTCTTTGTCATCATCCAATTGACCTTTAGCACATCCACTACTATCAACTGTATCTTCCAAGTTCGTTTTTGGACAAAGATCAAACTCATCTAGAACTCCATCCATATCTCTGTCTAGACTTACCTGCTTTGGAGAGCATCCGTACTGGTTTACAGCTTGTCCAAAGGGAGTATCTGGGCACCTGTCATTCTCATTTAGAACGCCATCTAAATCCAAGTCTTTTATTTTTTGACTCTTAGCGCATCCATTTGAGTCAACTGGTTCACCAATTGGAGTATTTGGACAAAAATCAATTTCGTCTGGGACTTTGTCAAAATCAGAATCTTTTTGATCAATTCTACAACCGAAGGCGTCAACCTGAACTCCTCTTTCGGTGTCTGGGCAGAGATCTTCTTCGTTTGGAACTCCGTCTAAGTCAGAATCCGTACTAATTATTTGGTCAACTTTAACTTGCGAACAACCTGAAATATCAACAATAGTTCCCGGTGGTGTATCTGGACATCTATCGAGAGGATTCGGAACTCCGTCTCCGTCATCATCAAGTAAATCTTCTAATTCTTTCCTTTGCTTTTTACTACAACCTTTATCATCAACTGGTACCCCAATTGGTGTATCTGGGCATTCGTCAAACTCATTTAGTACACCATCTAAATCTTCGTCGTCAGGATTTAGTGCACATCCTTTATCGTCAACTTTAGCTCCGGGAGCTGTATCAGGACATCTATCATCCTCATTTGGCACTCCATCAAAATCTTCATCATTATTCTTTATGGCACAGCCTGTATCGTCAACAATCCTTCCCTTTGGTGTATCAGGACACAAATCTTCTGCTTTGTGAACACCATCCTTGTCTGGGTCTGATTCTTCTCTAGTACATCCATATCCATCGACTTTTTCTCCCTTAGGAGTGCTAGGACAAATATCTTTATCATTGGTTACACCGTCGTCGTCGTCATCTTTTTGACTAGGTGAACAGCCATTTGCGTCTGCTGATTCATTAGAGGGTGTCCCAGGACACTGATCTAAATAATCTGGAACACCATCATTATCCGCATCGAACTGACTTTGAGAACACCCACTTGCATCTACTTTTTCTCCTGCAGGGGTATCTGGGCACTTGTCAAGTTCATCCTTAACTCCATCTCCATCAGAATCTACTTTAAGTTCAACCCTAGTATTGGATGCAAGACTAGATGCATAATTACCAGCTAAATCAAAAATTGTGTTATTCAGACTGACTATAAGCATTTGCCCTCTAGAAGGAGTTCCGGTGGATCCAAATTCTAACTCTACTTCTCGATTATTTTGGTTTAGATTTCTTGGTGTAGCACTTGATAGAGTCAAAGATCCTTGAGAAGTACTTAGTTGGAAGTAATTTGCATTATCCAGGGTAGCAGTTGAATTATTTGATTTATATATTTTTTCATTAAATGTTAACCTAACAATTGAATCATTAACTAGTTTTATTTCTTCAATGTATGGCGCTATATTATCTATTGTATAATAAATTTCAGTTTGACTTGTTGCTAAAGACCTATTTCCATTCACATCAATACCTTCTACACTTGCAGTTACGGTTCCATTAAAATTCATTGGAACATCCCAAGAGTATCCCCAGGTGTTGTTGTTACCTGCTGACATAGTTGTGGTTGACAGCCCAGAGAAAGTTAAAATAGGTAGTGCCCCAAGAGGCTCATCGGATTGAGCAGTTAAATTAACATTGTCTGCGCCTTTTAAAAGAACATTTTGTCCTGTTTTGTTATGTGTTAAAACAATCACTGGTTTTTTGGTATCTCTAAGGCGTACAGAATTGTTAGTCTGTGTAACTATAAGTGAATTTCCATCAACATCAAAAAGTGAATTTCCCATGATATTTATAGTCACAGACTCTTGGCCTGAGACATCTCCAGAAATTGGTAGTTCCATAAGGAAATTTCTAGCATCATTTTGTACGACTGAAACAGGAACGGATGCCGTTAGACTTGCTGTTCCACCACTAATAGAAAGCGAAATAGCATTTTCATTAAATCCACTTCGAACATTTGCATAACCACCTGTTACCCATTTCCAACCACCAGCTGGTTCAGAGTAATTTGCATCGTTTTGGTCTTGATAAAGACCAATCCAGCCTCCTTCACCGGTTAATCTGTTTCCAACATTTTGAAAAATAAAGTCTTTCTCTGCTTGAGACTTAATTACAGTTAAATATCCTTGCGTATTATTGCGAGACGTATTTGCAGCGTCCCAAGTTGAGATTCCGTTACTTATAAAATAACTGTGCCCTTCAAAGTCTCCAATATAGGAATACCCATTTTCAGTTCTCTTTAAGAAGTTAAATTCTATTAAGTGATGCGATTTATCAAATGTAGAGTTGTGGTCATTAACAATTCCACCAGGGAAAATTTGGCCTTTACTTTCATCTCCATTTGTGTTGTTTGGTTCGTCACCTTCAAAGATTCCAAAAGTTCCAATGTCTTTGCTAAAGGTTACAAGTACTTTTGAATTTGTGTTCGAAAGAGTTGTGGTACTAATTTGTGAAACCTCTTTATTATAGAGTGTAAAACTGGCTAGGGTAGAAGTTGCAGCATTACCAGTGGAGTCATAAACAGAGTTTCCAGGAATATTAATAGACAAAATTTCTTGTCCATTTGGAGTACCTTGGATAGGTAAACCTAGATTTACAACGTTGTTTACTAGACTAAAAGATGAAGGTCTGTTAGCTGAAAGTGTTGCATTTCCTCCAGAAATTGTTAATTGATAATTTCCAGCACTCACCGAAATAGGAGTATAGAAAATTTTAAGAATACCATTGGTTGTTGTGGAACTCCACCCTGGATAACCAATGAAATAAAATTTAAGTGAATTTGTACCATTGTAATTAAAGTCAGGATATGTCCTTGCATTGGAAACATCAAAACTTTGTACTGAATGAGTAAGCGTTGCCCTCCCTATTTGAGTACTGTTTAATTTAATATTTGCAGCTCCATTTGTTCCGCCCCAACCTTGATCTACTGCATCAAAAGTGAATTGAACTTTTGTTACGATGTAACCCGAAGGCACATTAAGATCAAAATCATAGGTCCAAGGTGCCCAACTCCCTGTATTTGTTCTTTTTGTTGGAACAGTATAGGTCGTGTAACTAGAGGTAGAGGAATTAAATTGAGTGTTGGCTCCTCCAAAAATATTTTCATTGTAAACAATTCCCACATTTGAGTTTTCTCTATTAAGTTGCGCAGAGGTAATAAATGGAGCTTGATCGTCAAGAAGATTGATCACAAAAGTATTTGTAGCTGATAATTCGTTCCCTACTTTGTCATAAAGTGGGTTGGATGATGATCTTTTTACAATCAATTTTTCCGAACCAGAAATACTACCTGAGGTCGAATAGCCAATCAAATATCGGTTTGTACCACTTGCTGCAACAGATGTTGGCGTTTGAGATGCGAGCGAAGCGGTGCCACCAGCTAAAGAAAGAGATATATTTTGAGCCGATAAAGTTCCAGTTGCAACTCTAGATACGACAGAGCTGTATATTGGTTCGGTAAATGTAACAGCAAAGATTCCATTTGATAGCAATTCAAAGTTATCAAATGATGGAGGACTTCTATCGATATAAATCACAAGGGTATCGGTTCCGACATAGGTTCTACCTAAGCTGCTGGTTCCTGACACTGTAGCTGTTATGGATGAAAGTGTTGTGGTAACAACATTTGTATTCATTGTATAGTACCAAGTAGATGAAGAACTCATTGTCATCGCCACATTTGAGACTACACCACTTATTGAAATAGTTGGTGTTGGAGACATTGATGCAGAAAACTGAGCTGTAATGATAAAGGACTCAGAGCTGTTCGCAGTGCTTGTTCTTGCTGGTGGTAGGTCGTGCGTTAGTGAAACAGAAGGGCTTGGACATGTTCCCCATACTGGTGTATTATCATCGCTTAGAGGAGATTGAGTTTTAAAATTATCTGGCAAAGAAGAAATATTTGGAACGCACCATCCTGATAGGTCTTGATTGAATGCACTAGCTGTTCTAAACATTTTTGTCATGTTTGTAGCATTAGCTGTGTTCCATCTACCAATATCTTGGTTGAAAGCAGTAGCGCTATTAAACATATAGGAGAAATTTGTTACACTAGAAGTATCCCAGTTTCCAATATCCTTGTTAAAGCCTGAATTTAATCTAAACATAGAATACATATTGGTTACTTTGGAAGTATTCCAATTTCCGATGTCTTGATTAAAGGCGTCGGCGTTGTTAAACATTCCCTCCATTCTAGTCACATTAGAGGTATCCCAGTTTCCAATATCTATGTTAAATGAACTTGCATCTTGGAACATAGACCTCATATCGGTAACACTAGAAGTATCCCAACTATTAATTCCCTGATTAAATGATGTGGCTCCTCTAAACATATTTGCCATATTAGTTACGTTTGACACATCAAAGAAATTCAAGCTTACAATAGTATTGCTTCCTAATGCAACTGCTTCTCGAAACATGTCCTTCATATTTGTGACATTTTCTGTTCTCCAAACAAAATCTAACTCAGGATTAAATGCTCTTGCTCCATAAAACATTCCCTCCATATTGATTACCGAAGAAGTTGTCCAAGTTCTAATTTCTCCATCATTAAAAATTTTAGCATCTTGGAACATGTAATACATATTTGTCACCTTAGAAACATCCCATGTCCTAATATTTCCATTAAATGAGTGGGCAGATCTAAACATCTCATTCGTAGCTGAAACATTAGACGTGTCCCAATTGCTTAATTGTCCTGTAAATGATGCAGCAAAAGAGAACATGTACGACATATCATTCACACTTGAGGTATCCCAGTAAGATAAAACGTCAGACGATAAAGTTGATGTTCCAATAAAAGAAGTAGCGCTCTGGAACATTTTCTGCATATTCACT
>CACJRP010000034.1 GCA_902595825.1 uncultured Bacteroidota bacterium | reverse complement strand
AACGGCTACTATTACGGACAATGGTGATGGAGTTGTAGGAAAGGGTGACATTGTTAGATATGATATAACAATTGAAAACATTGGAAATATAACGCTAAGCAACTTGTCATTAAATGACTTATTCAGAAATAATGCCGGTGCTACTTTGAATCTAAATTCTGGACCATCTTTTTCAGGTTCTAATTTAGGTTCACCAGCTGGAACAATAAAGGCAAGTGAGACGGCAAATTATATTGCATTCTATATTATTGAACAATCTGCTGTTGATGCAGGTGGGTTTACTAATCAAGTTTTGGTTTCTGCACAAACTTCTGGAGGTGCTAATGTGAGTGATGTAAGTGATGATGGAGATGATACGGATGGAAACACAACAAATGACCCCACAGAAACATCAATTACTGCATCACCATCTCTAAAAGCGGTTAAAATAGCACAAATTACTGACAACGGTGACGGAGTTAATGGTGTTGGGGATGTAATAAATTATTCAATTACTGTAAAGAATACTGGAAATATAACTTTAAATAATGTTTCTATAACTGACACTTTAAAAGACGGGTTAGGTAATGTTTTAAATCTTTCAAATGGACCGACCTACGGTGGGTCATCAATGAACTCAATTAATGGAATTTTAAAACCGAATGAGATTGCAACCTATAATGCCTATTTGATAGTTAATCAAAACCATGTAGATACCGGACTTGTTTCAAATACAGTTACTGCTATTGCAAGTTCTACGGGGAATAACAATGTGAGTGATGTTTCTGACAATGGTAACGATGCAGATGGTAATACTGTAGATGACCCGACAATTACACGATTTGAAATGATTCCTTCATTAGAGGTAACCAAAACAGCATCTGTTTTAGATTTAAATAACAGCTCCCAAAACGATGTTGGAGATAAAATTATTTATACCATTCAAGTACTAAATAATGGTAATGTGGCAGTTAAAAATCTAACTCTTGAAGATCAAATAACGAATTCAAATAATACTGTTTTAACTTATACTCAGCCTTTGACTTTCAAAACAAATTCTCTTGGGTCTAGTATAGGAAATCTAAAAGTTAATGAGGTTTCAACTTACACAGCTACTTATACCATAACACAAGCAGATGTTGATGCAGGAAAAGTTTTAAATTCAGTTACAGCTAGGGCAAGTGATCCACTCAATTCATCTGGAACTTCAGATAAAAGTGATGATGGAGATGATACCGATGGAAATACCATAGACGATCCAACAGAAGTTGTTTTAGCTCAAAACCCAAAACTAGAGGTAACTAAAACAGCTAATGTTGTAGATGTAAATAATAGCAATTCTAACGATCAAGGAGATAAAATTGTTTACACAATAACTGTTGCAAATACAGGAAGTGTTACTCTTTCGGGAATTACATTAAATGATACTCTAACAGATGGTGATGGTTTAGCCCTTTCTTTAAATTCAGGACCTACATTTAATTCAGCTACCCAAGGGTCAAATCAAACTAGACTTCTTGTTGGAGAAATAGCAACTTACACAGCTACATATACCATAAGTCTTCAGGCAGCAAATTCAGGAAGTGTAAATAACACATTACAAGCAACAGCTAGTAGTCCAAATAATAATAATAATGTAATAGATATTTCAGACGACGGCGACGATACAGATGGAAATTCGACCAACGATCCAACTGTTGTTTTGACCGTTTCTCAAGGTGCCGTTGAAGTGACTAAAACAGCCTCTGTTACAGATAACAACGGAGATAATTCTAACGGGGTAGGTGATACAATTAATTATACAATTACTGTTGAAAATAAGGGAGGTCAAACAATTACTGGGGTTACCCTGGTTGATACACTAACTGATAATAATGGTGTTTCATTAAATCTTTCTTCTGGACCTACTTTTGTGAGTTCAACTGCTGGTTCTTCTCAAGGGACCTTAACTGCAGGAGAAACAGCAACATATTCTGCAACATATATTATTGCTCAAGGGCCTTCAGATAGTGGTGCCATTGTAAATAGAGTTACCGTTACAGCTAGCAGTCCAGGCAATACTAATGACCTTACAGATGTTAGTGATGATGGTGATGATTCAGATGGAAATACAACTAATGATCCAACTATTGTTTATACATCTCTAGTGCCCTCAATAGAAGTCACAAAAATAGCAAATGTTGTTGATAATGGAGATGGGATTAATGGTGCTGGAGATACAGTTAATTATTCAATCACTGTAATAAATACTGGTAATGTAAATATATCTGGACTAAGTTTAGTTGATACTTTAACCGATGGAAATAATGGAGCTTTAAATCTTACTTCAGGTCCAGTATTTACCTCTAATTCTCTCGGGTCTAATCAAGGCACTTTGATAATTGGTGAGACTTCCACATATTCTGCAAGTTATTTAATATCTAATGCAGCTGCATTAACTTCAAAAATAAATAATACCGTTACTGCAACAGGAAGCTCACCAGGAGCTAATAATGATGTTTCTGATGTTAGTGACGATGGTGATGATACTGATGGAAATACTACAAATGATCCAACGGAGGTAATTATTGCTCCTTCAAAAGTAATCGAGGTGACTAAAAGAGCGACAGTTTCAGATAATGGAGATGGAGTAAATGGAGCTGGGGATACAATAAATTATGTTATAACTGTTGAAAATAAGGGTAATGTTCAAATTACAGGACTAATTCTAAATGATATAATCACCGATGGAAATGGTACTAATTTAACATTAACTTCTGGACCAACTTTTGCTTCAAATTCTAACAATAGTCCACAAGGCGCTATTGCACCTAATGAAACATCGACTTACAATGCTTCTTATTTAGTTACTCAAGCTAATGCAGACACTGGAAGGATTAATAATACTGTTACAGTTACTGGTAGTAGTCCTGGAAATACTAATGATGTTTCAGATGTAAGTGATGATGGTGACGATACCGACGGTAACACTACAAATGATGCTACTGTGGTAGAATTCAATTTAAATAGTTCAATTGAAGTTACCAAAACAGCCTATGTTATTGATAATGGCGATGGCACAACTAATTCAGGGGACACTATAGTTTACACGATTACCGTAAATAATAATGGAAATACGGTAGTAAGTTCAATAACTCTTGTTGATAATTTGAAAGATGGTAATAATCGAACACTACAACTTTCTTCTGGACCTGCATTTGTTTCTTCCACGCAGAATTCTTTAAATAGATCACTTGTAGTTGGGGAAACAGCAACTTACTCTGCGACATACCTAATTACCGATAACGACTCTGCAACTGGGAAAGTGATTAATAGTGTTACTGCAACTGGATCCAGTCCCGGAAATGTAAATAACATATCTGATATAAGTGATGATGGAGATGATACAGATGGTAATTCATCGAATGACCCTACCGAAATTGAAATTCAATCAATTCCAGCAATAGAGGTAACTAAAACAGCCACAATAACAGATAGTAATAACAATGGGATTAATGATACAAGTGATACTATATCCTATACAATCACAGTAGAAAATAAAGGGAACATTGTGATTTCAGGTCTTTCATTTGTAGATAAGCTTACCGATGGAAATGGAAAAGATTTAGTTTTAACAACTCCACCCACATTTATTTCATCTAGCCAAGGATCTGTCAGAGGTATAATATTACCGGGAGAGACTGCTACATATGTTGCAAACTACATAATTGGTCAGCGAGCCTCTGATACTGGAGTTATAAGAAACAGCATTGTATTTACAGGTAATAGTCCAGGTAAAGTCGGAGATGTAACCGACATAAGTGATGATGGTGACGATACAGATGGAAACACAAGCGATGACCAAACCGAAATATTTACAGTATCAAACGTCGGTTTAGAGGTAACAAAAACTGCAAAAGTAACCGATAATGGTGACAATAAAATTGGTGCTGGAGATATTGTTGAGTACAAAATAACTGTTGAAAATAAAGGTAATTCAACCCTTAGCGATATCTTATTAGTAGATACATTAACTGATGGGCAAGGGAACAATTTATCTCTTAGTAATGGACCATTTTTCTCTGGTGCTAGTGAACAATCTGGAGAAGGAATATTAGTTGGTGGTGAAATTGCAACATATATAGCATTCTATATTATTGAGGAAAAGGTCATACCGACGGGTAAAATTATAAATACAGCGGAGGTATCTGCAACGGGACCAAACTTAAGTTATAGAATTTCTGATGTTAGTGACGACGGAGACGATACTGATGGTAATTCTGTTGATGATCCTACAGTAGTTTTATTAGAGGAATCTCCAATGATCGAAGTTACGAAGACAGCTACGGTAAGTTCTGAAGATCAAATAATTGATTCAGGGGATTTAATAACCTACACTATTACAGTTGAAAATACAGGTAATACCCCATTAAAGAATTTGGTTATTGAAGACAATTTAAGTGATGCGTTAGGTAATAATCTGAAACTATCGAATGGTCCATTTTTCACTGGAGCAGATAAAGGATCTACCGAAGGAAATTTAAAAATTGGAGAAACTGCAACTTATATAGCATTCTATAGTATTGAATCTGTAGCTGCTGAAACAGGTCTTATTATTAACTCAGCAAATGCTTCAGCAGAAAATTTAGATGGCACTAAACAAGTTTCAGATATTTCTGATGATGGGGATGATACTGACGGCAATGTTGTAGATGATCCAACGGAAATTCAAATTACCCCAAGGCCAGAATTGGAAGTTACTAAAACTGCATCGGTTACTTCTAGAGATGAATTTATTGGGGCTGGAGATGTTATAACTTATACTATTTCAATTAAAAATACTGGTAATGTAAAAATCAATGATTTGACAATCGAAGACACAATGTATGATGGTAATGGAGGTAGAATTTACCTGAGTACAAATCCTTATTTTGTTTTCTCCAGTACAGGATCAGATCAAAATTCAATATTACCAGGTGGTTTGGTGATTTACGAAGCAATTTATAACATTACACAAGCTGATGCTTACACAGGATTCATTGAAAATGTTGTTCAGGTATCGGGTACAGTTCCAAATTATAATTTACCAATTTTTGATATCAGTGATGATGGAGATGATGATGATGGAAATACAACGGATGATCCAACGGTTACTGAACTAGATAATCAATTTGAATCTAAAATCGAGGTATTTACACTTGTAACACCAAATAACGATGGGAAGAACGACATACTTTATATTAGAGGTATCGAAGATTATCCAAACAATCTACTCAGAATATTTAACAGATGGGGAGTCTTGGTCTTTGAGGTCAAAAACTATCCAGGAAGAGTTAATTCAGACGCATTTAATGGATTTTCTAGAGGTAGAATTACGATTGATCAAAATGTTAAGCTTCCATCAGGAACTTATTATTATGTTCTTACATTCCCTGAAGAAGATAACCCTGGGAAGACAGAGTATGTAGGATATTTATTCTTATATAATGATTAAGAGAAAGTTAAAAATATCGCAAATTATTTTGTCCATCTTACTGGTCTTAATCTCATTTTCAAACTATGCTCAGCAAGAAGCTCAATTCACACAGTATATGTATGCAACCCAAATTTTCAATCCAGCATATTCAGGTAACAGAGGAATAATGAGTTTAAAGTTTTTAGGACGATCTCAATGGTTAGATATTGAGGGATCTCCTAAAACAAGTATACTTGCGTTTGACACACCAATTGGCAAAACTGAAAATATGGGATTAGGACTGTCAGTTTTTAACGACCAAATCGGTCCCGTAGATGAAACTAACTTTTCTGTAGATTATGCATACTCAATAAATTTCATGTTTTCAAAACTAACTTTTGGTTTAAAAGCTGGCTTGAACAGCATGGATATCAGTTTTTCAAAACTAAATATATATGACAATACCGACCCCTATATCAACTATGTCATAGACAATAAGTTTCAACCTCAAGTTGGGGTCGGTATATTCTTTAATTCTGAAAATTACTATTTAGGATTGTCTGCTCCAAATCTTTTGGAAAAAAGATTCTTTGAATTGGCAGAAAGTAGTTCTAGTTTTTTCTCAAGAGTCTCGGATAACATTCACTTTTATCTGATTGGGGGTTATGTTTTTGACCTACTACCGTCATTAAAATTTAAACCTGCAACACTGGTTAAAGCTGTAAGAGGTACCCCACTGCAATGGGATTTATCACTAAACTTTTTATTAAATAACAATTTTACTTTTGGTATTGCTAATCGATTGGATTCGGCGATAACAGGTCTTGCTGGAATTCAAGTTTCAGACGCTCTAATGATTGGTCTTTCATATGACTTTACTACTACAGAAAT
Organism: uncultured Bacteroidota bacterium; assembly: GCA_902595825.1. Classification (GTDB taxonomy): domain Bacteria; phylum Bacteroidota; class Bacteroidia; order Flavobacteriales; family Flavobacteriaceae; genus TMED96. Next base: position 469 of record CACJRP010000034.1, on the reverse strand, counting down.
TGAAGATTATAGTTCTGGAAGTTTTGAGGTGTTTATCAGAATTGACTTTGGAACGAATAGGAAAATTTTAACTCCAAGATTTTTTTAAATGTATATATATAAACATACAAAACGATCAATTCTACTCATCTTGGGGTTAATCTTTTTAGCACAGAATACATACTCTCAGAATAGTCTAAATTCTGACTCAATTTATGTGATTGTGGGATCCTTTAAGAATCAATATAACGCTATATACCTTGAGAGAGATTTAAGAAAAAAAGGATTTAAAAATGCAATTTCACTAAATCGTAAGAATGGATTTTACAGAGTTTCCATAGAACGTTTTTCAGAAATTGGAAAAGCTAAAAAATTTGTCGAAGAAAATCAACTAAAAAAGTCTGAGTTTTGGTATCAATTTTTAAATGGTCAAATTATCAATAATTATGACGAAAAATCAAACAACAATATTTTAACTGAAACTGATTTA
>CACJRP010000033.1 GCA_902595825.1 uncultured Bacteroidota bacterium | reverse complement strand
TGAATTACTGGTCAACGTAATGCTACCTTTTCTTCTGTTTGCTGGAGCGATGAGTGTTAATGTCCATGAACTTCTAAAAGACAAATGGACCATAATCTTGCTTGCAAGTTTTGGGGTAGTATTTTCTACTTTTGCTGTGGGTACTGGTCTTCATTGGCTGGTATCCCAAGAATTTTTGGGACTTAATCCTTTAGGGTTAAGCTATGTGGATTGTCTTCTTTTTGGAGCATTAATTGCCCCTACAGATCCTATTGCCGTTTTAGCAATGGTAAAAAAAATGAATCTACCATCGATAACTGAAACTAGAATTGCGGGAGAATCACTATTTAACGATGGTATTGGAGTTGTAGTTTTTTTAACTCTTTTAAACATTAAAGTTGATGGTGTGGAAAATGTAACCATTTCAAGTGTAGGTGGACTATTTTTAACTGAAGTTGCTGGAGGGGTCGCTTTAGGTGCATTGATGGGATTTCTTGGGCTTAGACTTTTAAAATACATAGAAAATGAACATATCGAATTAGAAGTATTAGTAACACTGTCTCTTGTGCTTCTATTGCCAATTATTTCGCATTACTTCCATTTCTCAGCTGTTTTAGGAGTTGTAGTTATGGGGCTATTTTTGAATCAAAACATAGATACAGATAAAAATGAAGAGGGTCTTCAAAGAGCGATGGGAGACTATGTTTATAAATTTTGGCACTTACTTGATGAAACATTAAATGCTATCCTGTTTATATTAATTGGTCTTGAAATATTAGCAATTTTTAAGGACTTTCAGTCTAGTTTTATTTTAATTTCAATAATTACAGTTGCTCTTGTCGTCTTGTCTAGGATGTTTGGAGTCTCTGCAGCAATTAAATTACTATCAATTAAAAATAAATTTGAAAAAAATACAGCCCTTATAATTAGTTGGGGTGGACTACGAGGTGGGCTAAGTATTGCTCTTGCACTAAATCTTCCAGATTCAATTGGAGAAGGAAAGTCATTGATTCTTTTTCTTACTTATGCGGTTGTTTTATTTACAATACTGGTTCAAGGACTTACCCTCAAAAAAATTGTTAAATAAAATTTTTTAACAATTTTTTATTTAATATAAAAGATGTTTTTTATTAATTTTACAATTGAGTTAATCGAGCTGGACAACAGCTAATACAAATTTAATCATAAAGGAGGTGTCATATGTCTAATACAAAATATTTAAGTTGGAATGGACTAAATGACGCTTTTTTAGTTATTTAGCATTCCTTCTTACTATGATTGCGAAGCAGGTCGATGGACCTGCTTTTTCTTTTAAATATTCTATTTTTATAAAATGATTTCAACTGAAAATATTTTTAATAGTCTCAACTTACTTGTGTTGTTAGGCTGGATACCATTGTTTATATTCCCGTATTCGAGATTTACAAAAAAATTAATAGATGGTCTTTACCTCCCCTTTATTTTATGTTCCTTCTATATTTATTTTTTATTTCAAACAAATGGTCTCTTTTCTGCAGACTTTTCATCCCTTGGTGGAATACTTGATTTGTTTAAAAGCTCTACAGAGGAGTCAGCTGCAGCAGGATGGATTCATTATTTAGCATTTGACTATTTTGTAGGATGCTGGATAGTTAATCATTCAATTAAAAAAGGTATTCCATATTTTATTTTCATTATCCCTTTAATTTTTACACTGTTTGCAGGTCCATTTGGGCTGCTACTTTTTTTAATTTTTAGACTATTTTACAAACGGTTTGCTTAATAAGATGCTGAACACAATTAACAGAAAATACAAAATTACAGGGATGACTTGTAGCAGTTGTAAAGCATCGATTGAAAGTAGTTTGAATCATTTAGACCAAGTTAAAAGCTGTAATGCTAATATTAAACTAGGCGAATTAACGTTAATCTTAAATAATGACATTGATTTAAAATCATTACAAAATTCAATACCTAAAAAATATTTTATCAATGAAGAAATTTCTTCCTCGGATAGGCTTAGTGAAATTAAATCTGATTCAACAAATAAGAAATCTAAAATAGAGCAATTAAAACCACTTTTTTTAATTCTGTTTTATATCACTTCCACTAGTCTGCTAATAAACTATCAAAACTGGAACTTAAATGAATTTATGTTGGATTTTATGGGACTTTTTTTTATTTCTTTTAGTTTTTTTAAAATGCTTGATCTTAAAGGTTTCAGTGAGTCATTTAAAATTTATGACCCATTGGCCAAAAAAGTATCTTTTTACGGAGTGTTGTATCCTTTTATTGAAACAGCACTTGGTTTAATGTTTTTAATGGAAATCGAAGTATTTAATGCTTTAATTCTTTCTATTTGTGTTCTTGGATTAACTACCATAGGTGTAATTAAAATTCTTATTTCAAAAAAATCCATCCAATGTGCTTGTCTTGGATCAGTATTAAAGTTACCCATGACAGAAGCAACTTTAATAGAAAACGTAATAATGATATTTATGTCTATTTTTATGCTATCAAGTTACACAACATGGTGAAAATTAAAATTTTACTATTCATTTTAGCTGGCAATTTTTTTTCTTGTAAGAACGAAAAAAGTAATATGCATATTAACCATACACAGTCCAAACAAGCTAACTTAAATAAAAAGGGATTAAGTAAAAAAACCTATGCGATGTCAATGATTGGAGATGCACACATACATGTAGATTATTCTTCTCCAAAAGTTAGGGGTAGAATAATTTTTGGAGGGCTTTTACCTTTTAACGAGGTATGGCAATCTGGCGCTCATATGGCAACATCAATAGAGACAAATAAAAAGTTAATGATTAATAATCAAATTTTAAATGAGGGAAAATATGCAATCTTTACAATTCCTTCCAAAAAAAATTGGACTGTTATTATCAATAAAAATTGGCAACAACACGGGAAGGACGAATATGATCCAAAAGATGACGTTATTAGATTTATAGTTGATCCAATATATTTAAATAATTTAGTGGAGGAACTCAGATATGAAGTAAAAAAAACTGAAAATAAAAAAGGAGAGATCAATCTTATTTGGGAAAGAGTTAAGATAAGCTTCCCTTTTACTATAATTTAAGTTATTATGAAAACAAAGAGAAAAATATCATTGAGAATTAGAAAGGCCCACAGATATTTAGGCATATTTTTAGGTGTTCAGTTTTTATTTTGGACAATTAGTGGTCTTTATTTCAGTTGGACTAACCTTGATGAAATTCATGGGGATCACTATAAAAATCTTGAATATAAGTCCTTATCTTTTGAAAATTTAATTAGCCCTTCATTGATTAATATTAAAGAAGCAATAAACACTTTGGAGATTAGAGATATAAATAAAAATCCCTATTATTTTGTAAATAAGAAGTGGCTTTTTAGTGCAGTAAGCGGTGAAAGAAAAAATGAGCTTACGGAAACTGAGGCATTATATATTGCAGAAAAACACATGAAAAAAGGACTGGAAGTTAAGTCCATAGAAAAAATCACCAAAGTGGGTAAACACCACGAATACAGAAAAAAACTTTTGCCTGCATATGTCATATCATATAAGTCAAATGACAATTTAAAAGCCTATGTATCTATAACCGATGCTAAATTTCAGTCTGTCAGACACAGAAGTTGGAGGTGGTTTGATTTTTTATGGATGACTCACACCATGGACTACGAGGGGAGAGATAATTTCAATACCATAACCTTAAGGGCGTTTTCATTGTTAGGCTTGATTACAGTTTTAAGTGGATTTACTTTAGCATTTGTTACAACTCCAAAATTGATGAGGTTCTTTAAAAAAAACTAATTGTTTTTTTTTGGCAAAAAAGATTCAATTAAAAGACCGATCACACCAAATAGAAACCCTAAAATAAAACCCTCTACATGGCTTCTTCCTCTTCGCTCTGCAATATAAGAACCCGCAGCGCCTAATAAAACCCCTATAGCTAGATAGACATACAAAGACATAATTAAAATCTATAGCTTAATTCTATACCAATAAGCCTTCCAGGTTCTGAAGCAAAAAACCTAAGTCTATTTAAATAGTTTCTGTATTCAGTATTCAAAACATTTTCAATATATAATCTTGTCTCGAATTTTTGAAGAAAATTTTTCTTTATTTCTATATTCCAAAGATTATAAGAACTTGGAGGAGTACTTACATCAACAAGGTCACTGTAAATTACGCCATTTTCCAAAAAGTCATAATTAAAATTTAAATCGGGATAATGATTCTGCTGAGCAACATATTCGCTACTTATTCGAACAAAAACAGGTGATTTTTTAAATACTGAAAACTCTATATGATTTCTTAAATTAAAAGGTGGCATATCTACTAAAGGAGTATTGTTTTTTTCAAAAGCTCTCAAGTAAGAACCTGAAGTGTTAAACTTTAAATTTTTTAAAATATCAAACCCAATGTCTAGATCAATCCCTCTCATTACCACTCTAGATATTTGCCTATAATCTCTTTTTAGAAATGCGCCTCTTCTTGTTAAATCAAACCCATCTTCTGAAGGCTGAAGAATTATAAAATCTTTAATGTTTGAATTATAAAATGTAAGAGTATATTTAACCTTGCTATAGTTGTTTTCAACTGAAATTAGAGTTTTTAAGGATTTCTCTGGGACCAGTCTTAAATTTCCGGTTTCAATTGTTGCTAAAGCGTGGTGAAGACCGTCACTAAATAATTCTGCAGGATTAGGTGATCTTGATGAATAAGCCAAATTAATAGCTGCGCTCGTTTCATTTTTGAAGATTTTCTTAGCCCCAAAAGATGATGAAAAGTTGGAGAAAGAACGAACCTGGTTTGATAATATTTTACCAGATTCAGTAACTCTAATTATCGTGGACGCATAGTCATCACCATAATTATTATTATCCCAATCATCTCGCCAATAGTATTTTTTTGCATTTATTCTGTCAACATCTAATCTTGATCCAAGTTCAAATTTTAGATTATCAGAATAATTGAATTCTGTAATGCCATAAACTCCAAATTTGTATCTGTTATGGTCGGGTATTAATCTTCTAATTCCTGTTCTTGGATTAGAAAAATTATCCTGATATTGCAATGATAGCCCGCTTTTAAAAGCAAAATTTTCATTTGATGAAAAGAATGTGTCAAAAAGTAAATCATGGGTTTGAAGTAGAATATTTAAGGATTCTATGTTTCTATATTCACCTCTTCTTAAATCATATTCTTTTCTGCCATTTGATTGATAAGAATAATTCAGGTCCCATTTTAAATTCCGCAGACCTCTACTTTTATAATACAATGAAAGCGTGTGGTGTTCATTTTCTTGTTTGGGATTGTCAATCTCTCTCGAATAAGGATAAATTGTTAGCGGTATATCTGATTTAACCGACCTGGCTAAATCTCCTAAACTTCCAACATGAGCTGATTTTAGTATCCCAATGTCTTGTCTAAAAAAACTATATCTTATCCCCCATTCTTTTGTTATTCTATTTTTTGAAAAAAACAGTGTGGAGGCAATTTTTTTTCCAGCACTATTTGATAAAGAGTAATCTGGACTGTTATAGTCTCCATTGGATTTTAAAGAAATGGTCCCTCCGTAATTTAAACCACTTGAAAAGGATTTGCTAATTTTTGAAATCACATAGTTACCCCTTCCATTGTCTATGTATCCAATACTTCCATATCCATACAGGGAGTCCATCAATAAACTTCTGCTAAAATTTGTTTTGATTATTCCTCCAACTGCATCTCCTGCATATTTAAGCGCTCCAGCTCCTTTAATCAATTGAATGTTTTCAATGCTAGACAAATCTAAACTTGGTGCATGGTCCGCGCCCCATTCATTATCCTGCAAACGGATTCCATTTTTTATTATCCCAACTCTACTGCCTGTAACCCCATGAAGTAAAGGTTTAACAATTGAATTCCCCATTTTATATGAAGATACTCCTGAAAGTTGCTCCAGAACTTCCCCGAAGTTTTTTGACTTGAAGTCAAATATTTTTTGCCTGTCAATTACATCCTCTATTGAGGTTATACTTTCCTTTCTATTTGAATTGGAAGATACTATAATTTCTTCGAGCTCTGTGATATGATGTTCTAAATAAATTTTTTTTAAACCTGAGTGTGGAATATCAATTTTTACATTGATTACTTTGCAGTTGGGATGACTTATTGTTAGCTCGTGTTCACCTTTGCAAATTCCATCAATTATAAATTCTCCTTTTTGATTCGAAATAATTTCATTTTCGTTGTCAATTGAAATTTTTGCCCCACCGAGTGCTTCGTTTAAATGAAGATCTATTACTTCTCCATAAAAAGTGTAGCCACAATCCTGTGAAGACAAAAAACTTGACGAACAAAACGAAATAATTATAAATAAATATCTCACCTTATATCTGTAATTAAATTGAAAAAAAAGACCAGTTTTTCCCAAATTTTACAATGGCCAAATAATTCAGTAAAATTTTTACTGAACTGTTGTTGGAAATGTAAGTTCTATATCCGTTTCACCACCAATAGAAGATCTAGTTGTTCCTGCCTTATTGGCTGGCTCGTGTATTAAAGTAACTTTAATATTTCCTGACTCAGCACCTCCAGTGCCCCACTCTGTAATTAAATTTATTGGAATGCCATCTGAACCAGCATAATCGGTTGGGGCCGAAGTGATCAAAAAGTCAGATAGCCCTGCTATCTCCCATAGAACAAAATGTTCATCTACTTCCTCAATTACCTCTTCGGTTATATCTTCAACATCTGTTGGGTCTGAAGCGTCATAAAAGTAAATGCTTGCAGTATAAGTTTTATCAACATCAAGGGTAATTGCCGGCGGCGTAGAACCTTCGTTCCAAGTTACAGTTTGACTGGTAGATCCGTCAGAGAGAACAATACTAACTCGGTTTATCACTTCTTGTTCGTTTACCTCTTCAGGGTCATCATCACTTTTGCTGCAGCTATATATAACAGAT
>CACJRP010000032.1 GCA_902595825.1 uncultured Bacteroidota bacterium | reverse complement strand
TGGATAACAGCATATATCAATTTACTGTTGAAGACATTGATGGTGAATCATTCGATTTTTCATGCCTAGAGGGGAAAAAAATCATGATTGTTAACACTGCTTCAAGATGTGGTCTCACATATCAATACAAAGGATTACAAACATTATACAATAAATACAAAAACCAAAATTTTATTATTGTTGGTTTTCCTGCGAATAACTTTTTATTTCAAGAACCTGGAACAAACAAGCAAATAAGTGAATTTTGTAAAAAGAATTATGGTGTTACATTCCCAATCATGTCCAAGATTGATGTGAAAGGAAAAAATATACACCCGATATACAGTTTTTTGACAGATAAAAGTAAAAATGGATATATCGATTCCAAAGTTACGTGGAATTTTCAAAAATATTTAATAAACGAAAAGGGATTACTGGAAATGGTTGTTTCCCCTAGGACATCTCCAGAGAATGAAAAAATTGTAAATTGGATTATAAACAATTGATGAAAAAAAATAGACCTGAAACATTGTGTGTTCATGAAGGGCAAATTGAAGACCCAATCTATAATGGTGCAGTTTCTCCCTTGTATATGGCCACAGCCTATTCGTACAAAAAAGGTGATATGTACCCTAGATATTTTAACACTCCAAATCAAGTAGGGTTATCTAAAAAAATATCATCTTTAGAAAGTGCTGAGGAAACCCTTGTGTTTGGTTCTGGTATGGCTGCAATTTCTACATCTTTACTTTCATTTTTATCATCTGGTGATCACGTCATTTTTCAGCCTGATTTATACGGTGGAACTAGAAATTTTGCAACTGAACATCTAAAGAACTATGGAATAGAATACAATTTTGCTGATAGTACTAATTTAAATGATTTTACCTCACAAATTAGAGATAATACAAAGGTCATTTATGTGGAAACACCCAGTAATCCTTTAATGAAAATTATAGATTTAAAAGGTATATCTGAGCTTGCGAAGGATAACAAGATAATTACAATGATTGACAACACGTTTGCTTCTCCTGTAAATCAAAATCCAATATCATTAGGTATAGATATTGTTATTCAAAGTGCAACAAAATATTTGGGAGGGCATAGCGATATTTTAGCAGGGTCAGTATCATCTTCAAAAAAAAACATTGAATCTGTTTTTTCTGTTGGGAAAAGCCTCGGTGGTAATTTAAGTGATTATACTGTTTGGTTGCTGGAAAGAAGCCTAAAAACATTGTTTGTGAGGGTGGAAAAACAAAATAAAAATGCTAAAGAGTTGGCTTACTATTTACAAAACAATGAATGTATAAAAAAAGTTTATTATCCTGGTCTAGAAAATAGCCCGTATCATAATCTTGCAAAAAAACAAATGAAGAATTTCACTGGTATGCTTTCATTCGAAATTTATGAAAACATAAGTAGAGAAATTTTCGAAAATAGTTTAAATCTAATACAACCTGCGATAAGTCTAGCAGGAGTTGAAAGTACAATTAATGTCCCCTACCTAACTTCACACAAATGGCTTCCTAAAGAGGAAAAAAGAAAACAAGGGATAACCTCAAATCTGGTCAGATTTTCTGTTGGCATTGAAGATGTTGATGATTTGAAATATGATCTTAATCAAGCTCTTAAAAAAGCAAGTGATGAAAGTTGATATAATTGCATTTGGAGCTCATCCTGATGATGTTGAGTTGGGCTGTGGTGGAAGTATTTCTTCAGCAATTTCTCAAGGTTTAAAAGTTGGAATTGTTGATTTAACGAAAGGGGAACTAGGTACTAGGGGAACACCAGAAATAAGAGAAAAAGAATCTAATAAAGCATCTAAGATTCTTGGAGTTAGTTTTAGAAAAAACTTAGGTTTTAAAGATAGTTTTTTTGTTAATGACAAAAAACATCAATTAAAAGTTGTAGAATTATTAAGAGAACACAGACCTTCTATTGTTTTTTGTAATGCAATTAGAGACAGACATATTGATCATCCTAAAGGCAGTAAGCTTGTTAGTGATTCATGTTTTCTTTCAGGACTCTCTAAAATTAAAACCAATTACAAAAATTCTAGAAATCAATTAGCTTGGACACCAAAAAAGATATATCACTATATGCAGTGGTTTGACTTAGAACCTGATTTACTAGTCGACATAAGTGACTTTCAAGAAAAAAAACTGAAAGCTATAAAGGCTTATAAATCTCAATTTTACGATCCTAAAAGTAACGAACCAAATACGCCAATTAGCTCAAGTATTTTTTTAGAAAGTATTAGACAAAGAGACCTGAACTTTGGAAGAATTTCAGGAGTAGTTGCCGCAGAAGGTTTTACAGTCGAAAGACCACCCGTCATAAAAGATTTTAAGGGCATTCTATAATATATAAATCTTTATTTTGAAGGGATTTTAAATTACCTTAAATTTACTCAAATATGGTGGTTGTAGCTCAGTTGGTTAGAGCGCCTGATTGTGGTTCAGGAGGTCGTCGGTTCGAGACCGATCTTCCACCCAAGTAGGGGAGAGTAGTTCTCCCTTTTTTTATGGGCTCTACCCAGCTGCGTCTAGAAAAAATAGAAACATTTTTTACAAAGAACTTATTACTACAATTTACGAATTTTTAGCCACTTATTTTCCACTTATTTTCCATTTTTTCTAGAAGACTATCATTTCTTCGAAAAGATTGTAGCCACAACCAGAAACTCTGCCTAATTAGGTTTACTTGCCATTAAACAAACCCCATTCCACAGAGGAGGTATTCTCCAAGTGATAGATATCATTTATTCCTATCTTTATTATGTGAGAAAAATAACTCTGATATTATTTCTTGTAATCTTCTCTTGTTCTAAAGACAAGGATGTAGAAGAAGAGGTTGTTATTAATTACTCTCTAAGCATAACTTCTGCTGAAGGTGGAACTGTAAATGATTCTGCTGGATCATACGAAAGTGGCACAAATGTCTCAGTAATAGCTACTCCAAGTGAGGGATATGTTTTTATTGGTTGGTCAGGTGCCTCTACCTCTACCTTTAGCGAAATTGAGATAACTATGGATAGTAATAAATCTCTAACTCCATTATTTGAACAGCAAATACCTGAATTAGTTAATGAGGATAATGTTTTCATTGGTACAGGAAGATGGAAAATCAGAAGACCTAAAGAGGGAGTAAAAGGAAGTGGAAAGTCAGTTCAATGTGATATAATTGATATCATCTTTAGATCAGATGGTTCATTTACTATTAACACAACTAATTCAACCATTACAGGTGTATATTCTGTGGACAATAATACAACTGTATCCTTAAAACAAAATCGAACCGCTCTAGGAATTATAACCAACATAGTGATTACAAACAGTTATATGAGCTTTACCATAACACTTGATAATAATTGTGATGGGAATTTAGACGGAGATAAAGACGATGATTATGATCCAAACGATGACCCAAATGCACCTAAAATATTTCTTGATTACAATGGAGTAACTATTAAATGCCCAAACGCAGATGTTGGAGATGTAGCTTCGGTTGATGGAAAAGATTATACTGTTGTTGATAATTCAACATTAAGAGATATGGTTTCAAAAGACGAAGATGTTACTTGTGTATGTACGACAAAAGTTACAAATATGGCAAATTTGTTTAGGGATAAAAGTTTATTCAATCAGGACATATCAAATTGGGATACATCAAATGTAACATCTATGGCTGTAATGTTTTACGAGGCCAAAAGTTTTAACCAAGATATAGGTGCTTGGGACATATCTAGTGTTACTAATATGTATTATATGTTTGGTACTGCTGAATCTTTCAATCAGGATTTAAATGATTGGGATACATCGAATGTTACAAATATGGAATATGCATTTACTTTTGCGGTAAATTTTAACTCCGATATTAGTAATTGGGACACGTCCTCTGTGACAAATATGGGGGGTATGTTTATCAATGCACATATATTCAATCAGGATATTGGAAATTGGGATACCTCTTCAGTTGAAAGTATGAGGGGTATGTTTTCTGGAGCTTGGGAATTTAATCAAGACATTGGAAATTGGGATACTTCTAGTGTTACAGATATGGCAATGATATTCCTTAATGCATATGAGTTTAATAAGGATATCTCCAAATGGGATGTATCCAAAGTAAAAGACCTTAGTAATGCATTTTCTCAGATATCATTCAATCAAGATATAAGTAAATGGGATACGAGTAATGTTGAAGATATGAGAAATTTATTTACTAGAAACAAATCTTTTAATCAGGATATTGGAAACTGGAATGTTTCAAAAGTTACTGATATGAATGAAATGTTTAATGATGCACAGTCCTTTAATCAAGATCTTTCTAGATGGTGCGTTGAAAATATAAAAACAGAGCCTATTGACTTTTCAGAAAACTCTCCACTAACACTCCAGAATAAACCACTATGGGGATATTGCCCTAGTAAAGATTTCACAAATCTAATCTACCTAGACACTAACGGCATTACAGTTAAGTGTGAAGATGCGAATATTGGGGACAAAAATAGTATAGGTGGCAAAGTTTACACTGTTGTAAGCGAACAGGAATTAAGGTTGAAGGTAGAAAATAATGAAGATGTCAGTTGTGTATGTACTTCAAAAGTCACAAATATGTATAGGTTATTTTTTAACAAAGAAGACTTTAATCAAGACATTAAAAGCTGGGACGTTTCAAATGTTACATCTATGAAAGATATGTTTTGGTATGCTAAGGCTTTTAATCAGGATATTTCATTTTGGGACGTTTCCCAAGTAAGCAATATGCACGGAATGTTCGCAAGCAACGGTAGTTCTTTTAATCAACCGATCGGTAATTGGGATGTTTCAAATGTTACAAATATGGATTCAATGTTTTCTTTTGCTACAGTATTCAATCAAGATATCAGTAACTGGGATGTATCGAAAGTTACTAATATGGAGAGTATGTTTGCTGGTGCAGAAAAATTTAATCAGGATATAGGTAGATGGGATGTTTCTTTAGTAACAGATATGTTTAGAATGTTTACTGGAGCAACATCATTTAATCAAGATATTGGAGCTTGGGATGTCTCAAGTGTTGAAAAAATGGGAAATATGTTTAATGGTGCATCTTCCTTTAACCAAGATATCGGAAAATGGGATGTTTCAAATGTTACGGAAATGTTTTATATGTTTCAAACTGATTCGTTTTATCAAGATCTATCAAAATGGTGTGTAACCAAGATTCCTGTAGCTCCTGATTTTTTTAGTTGCTGTTTACCAAATAGTTATTTACCTGTTTGGGGTACTTGTCCTGATACAAATGCAAAAATTTATTTCGAAAACGGAACTTGTAAATGTCCTAACGCAAATATTGGGGACACAAAAGAAATTAATGGAGTAACATACACTGTGGTTGATGAACTTACATTGAGAAATAAGATTCTTAATGATGAAGATGTTACCAATATATGCATCTCTAAGATTACTAATATGAGAGCTATGTTTTATGGAAAAATTCAATTTAATCAAAATATAGGTTCTTGGGATACTTCAAATGTTACCGATATGAGTAATATGTTTAGTCTCGCTAGATTATTTGATCAAGACATTACTAAATGGAATACATCGAAAGTTACTGATATGAGACATATGTTTTCTTCTACGGATTCATTTAATCAAGATATCGGAGGCTGGGACACTTCGAATGTAACTGATATGAAATCAATGTTTGCTAAAGCGATATCTTTTAATCAAGATATTGGAAATTGGAACACATCAAATGTAATTGATATGAGTTATATGTTTAATGAAGCTAATTCATTTAACCAAGACATAGGTGGTTGGAATATTTCTAATGTTAACAATGCACTCGGATTGTTTCTAATGGCTAGTTCATTTAATCAAGACATTGGAAATTGGGATACTTCTAGTGTAATTGATATGAATGCAATGTTTCAAGAGGCTCGCAAGTTTAATCAAGATATAAGTAACTGGGACACTTCCAAAGTGACTGATATGGGTGGTATGTTTTCCAATGCTAAAGTTTTTAATCAGGATATAGGAGATTGGGATACTTCCAAAGTGACTCAAATGGGTATTATGTTTTTTAATGCAGATGTATTCAATCAGGATCTCTCTGGGTGGTGTGTAACTAATATTACTTCTGAACCAACTGGGTTTTCAAATGGTGCGTTAACTGATGCAAATAAACCTGTATGGGGTACTTGTCCTCCTTAATTTTATCCACTCTCCCCAAACCCACTACTCTACTCTAAAATACCCTTCTTTACATACAAAAGATATTCTCCAACTGACACGGATTATATATCTTTAGTCTGTGAATCAAAAGGAACTAGATAAACAAATCCGATACCTTAGAAATGAATTCTCTGAGAAGTTTGATCAATTACAAAAGGATCAAAAATTAATATGGAAGGCTATTCTTAAAATGGCAGAAAATGTTGATACACAAAAAGAAGTATTTGCTGAAGCTTTAAAATTAACCAATGATGTCCAAAAAGGCTCTGTTGATTTATTCAGGGAGATGATGGATGAAATTGAATCTTTAAAACATAACAAAATCCCAAAGAAGTACTATTTCAGACTCAGAAATCAAAAAGGTAGAGACATTGTATTAGCTACAATAATTGATAAAGGAAAACATCTTTTTGACAACACAATAGAGGAGTTTGTTTTAGCTTTTTCTGGAGAAAAGATATTGGTGCCACCTACTAAATTAAAGTGGCTTAAAACGGATGTTTTAGCAGTTTATTTCATTGATCGTCTCTGCCAAGAAGAATGGCTTGAAGATTACAACATAGATAAAAAAATATTAGATGTTTTCGGTATTAAACAAGCTGGTCAAAAAAGAAATAATTATTATCAAATAAATAAGAATCAGAGACCGACTAATCACGTAATTGTAGATGATTTGATTGCCATTATAAGAGAGAACCTAAAGGAGATTCTTAAATAGTA
>CACJRP010000031.1 GCA_902595825.1 uncultured Bacteroidota bacterium | reverse complement strand
AAAAATTAATTGATTCAATAAATAGAATTCGTTAAGTTGTAAATCTATTTCCTAACTCAATAATATTCATGTTTTCAATTGTTTCGTTGACAATCTCAAATTTTATCATCGTTCTAATTTTGTGAAATCCATATTTTCCTGCCGCTCCAGGATTTAAGTATAAAATATTTTTTGATTTTAAATATTCAATTTTTAAAATATGGGAGTGACCACAGGCCAAAATATTAGGCTTATGCGAACTGATTAACCTTTCAACTTTAGATGATAAATTTTTTGAATTTCCTGCAATGTGTATTAATAAAACTTTTAATTTACCAATCTTAAAAATTTCATACTCAGAGAGTCTTCTTCTTAAATTATGATCGTCTATATTTCCATATACTCCTCTGAAGAAAGATATTTTTTCTAATTTATTTAAAACTTCTAATGAGCCAAAATCTCCAGCATGCCAAACCTCGTCAGAACTTTTTGCATACCCTTCAATTCTATCATCAATGTACCCATGAGTGTCTGAAAGAACAAGAATTTTTTTCAAATTTTAATAAATAATAAACTGAATTCAATTTAAGAATTGTCATTCTAATATATTTGTAGTATGAGATATTTTTTAGTTTTTAGTTATTGTGGAACTAATTATCATGGATGGCAGAGACAACCAAACTCTTTAACAATTCAGCAAATAATAGAAGAGGCAATTTCAACAATTTTAAAGCAAAAAATTTCATTAGTTGCTGCAGGTAGGACTGATGCCGGTGTACATGCGACTAATATGTATGCTCACTTTGATGCAAATATTAATATTGAAATTGAATCAAAATTGGTAAGCCATCTTAACAGTTTTTTAGATTATAGCATTAGTATTAAAAAAATCATCAAAGTTGTTCAAAATGCTCATGCCCGTTTTGATGCAATCTCAAG
The DNA here is from genome assembly GCA_902595825.1 of uncultured Bacteroidota bacterium. Classification (GTDB taxonomy): domain Bacteria; phylum Bacteroidota; class Bacteroidia; order Flavobacteriales; family Flavobacteriaceae; genus TMED96. The sequence goes on along the minus strand of CACJRP010000031.1, from coordinate 6,245 downwards.
GACTTACAAATACAAAATTTTATTTTTTAAAGACCCGTTTAAAAACGAAAGATATTTTGAGATAAGAAATGACTTAAATTTCGATAAAATTAAAATAGCATCCGAGAGACTGCTATTTCATAATGATTTTAAATCATTTTCTAAGTCAAGATCAGACGTTAAAAATTATTTATGTGATATTTATAAAGTAGACTGGAAGTTTAAAAATGGTCGAGCTATATTTACCATTACCGCAAACAGGTTTTTAAGAAATATGGTTAGAGCAATTGTTGGTACACTTATTGAAGTTGGTAAAAATAAAATTTCAATCGATAATTTTAACAATATTATAATTCAAAGAGATAGAAAAAAAGCTGGATTTTCAGTACCTGCATGTGGGTTGTATCTCGTAAATGTTGAATATCCTGAACACATTTTTTTGTAAATGAAAAAAAATAAAATTTCATATTTTGATTTAAGACTATTTAAGAAAGTAATGGATTATGCAAAACCTTACATTAAAACTTATTATGTTGTTCTAATATCTGCAATCTTACTCTCCATATTTTCTACGTTAAATCCATATTTATTAAAAATAACTGTGGATGACTACATAACTCCAAAGAACTATAGCGGGCTGATGACTTTTATTTTAATAATGTTAATTGTCCTTCTATTTGAAGTCACTTTTCAATATGTTTTTGTGTTTTATGCAAATTGGTTAGGGCAAATGGTAATAAAAGATATTAGAGTTTCCTTATTTAAAAAATTGGTAAGTTTCAAGATGATGTTCTTTGATAAATCAGCGGTTGGAAGACTGGTGACGCGTTCTGTTAGTGATATTGAATCAATTGCAAACATCTTCAGTCAGGGATTATTCATGATACTAGCTGATTTTTTAAAGATGGGTATAGTGATAATTATTATGTTAGTTGTCAACTTCGAACTCTCTGTAGTTGTTTTTTCAATTCTTCCACTAATAATTTATGCGACTAGAATATTTCAAAGTTCGATGAAAAAAGCCTTTGAACAAGTTAGGATTGAAATTTCTAATATGAATACTTTTCTTCAAGAAAGAATAACCGGGATGAGAATAGTACAAATTTTTAATAGAGAAAACAAAGAGTTACAAGCATTTAAGTTAATTAATGAAAGACATAAAAAGGCATGGTTAAAAACGGTATGGTACAACTCTATTTTTTTTCCAATTGCAGAATTATCAACATCTGTTACTCTAGGCCTTTTAGTATGGTATGGAGGATTAAGGGCTTATGCTGACGATAATTTCTCATTAGGTGTATTATTCTTATTTATCCAACTGTCTCAAAATCTATTTCGTCCGTTAAGACAAATTGCGGATAAATTTAATACACTCCAAATGGGAATGGTTGCAGCGGATAGAGTTTTTGAAATAATAGATAAACAAGAACAAAGCGACAACAGGTTAATCAAATTACCGGACGATTTAAAGGGTGAGATAATTGTTGAGGACTTGAGCTTTTCATATGAAACTGGGCAAGATGTTTTAAAAAACTTAAATATTCATATTGATCCAGGTGAGAAAGTTGCGTTGGTTGGTTCCACTGGTTCTGGTAAGTCAACTTTGATTAATCTCATGCTCCTACTTTATGAATATAAAAAAGGTGACATAAAATTAGATGGAGTTTCTATAAATAAAATTTCAAAAAATAATTTAAGATCAAAAATTGCAAGTGTTTCTCAAGACATATTTTTATTTGCAGATAGTATTTACAATAACGTAACATTATATAATCCCAATATTACACTAAATGATGTTGAAAAAGCGGCTACAGAAATAGGTATAGATAAATTTATTAAAAAACTGCCCAATGGATTTGAACAAATAGTTAATGAGGGTGGAACAATTCTTTCTTCAGGACAAAGACAGCTAATATCTTTTTTGAGGGCATACGTTTCAAATCCAAAAATCTTAATCCTAGATGAAGCAACTTCTTCAGTTGATTCTTTTACAGAAGAACTTATCCAGATTGCTACGGACAGAATAATTAATAATAAAACTTCAATTATTATTGCTCATAGACTTACCACAATAAAAAAAGCTGATAAAATAATTGTTTTAGAAAGGGGTGAAGTTGTTGAGACAGGAACACACACGGAACTTCTTAAAATTCAAGGAGGATACTACAATAAACTACATGAGTTTCAATTCAAAGAAGAAAAAATAAGTTAGGAGGAAAGATCTCTTGTAAGTATTTCGAGTAATTTTTTACTAGATGAAATTTTATCGAAATTTCCGTCTTTAATGTAAGTTACATCTCCCCTTTGCTCAGAAACAACAATCACTATTGCATCAGTTTTTTCTGATATTCCTATTCCTGCTTTATGCCTTAAACCATATCTTTTTGGAATAGAAGTTGAGTCTGAAACAGGAAGTATAATTCTTGTTGAAATTATTGTGTTGCCCTTGATTATTATTGCTCCATCATGCAATGGTCCATTTTTTTGAAAAATTGATTCAATTATTTGAGGACTTACATCAATGTTAGCTTCATCTCCAGTAGACCTAATAAATTCAAGACTATTACTTTGCTCTATAACAATTATTGCGCCTGTTTTATCTTTACTCATATTAAAACATGAGTCTACAAGTAATAAAGTTTCTAAAACTATTTCTTTTTCTACCTCGTAATTCAAAAAATTAAAGTATTTAAGAAAACTTTTTCTGCTAGTGTAGTTTGTAGAACCAATCATAAGAAGAAACTTTCTAATTTCTTGTTGAAACACAACAATCAGCGCAAAGAAACCAACACTTATAAAATTTCCTAAAATATTACTCAAAACATTCATCTCAAGTGTGACTGTTAACTGGAAAATCAAATAAACTATTACAATTCCTAAAAAGATATTTATCGCTACCGTACCCTTTACTAGTTTGTAAAAATAAAATAGAAGAAGCCCAACTAAAATAATGTCAAGTGCATCCACAAAATTAAATTTTAAAAAACTTAGATTATCCATTTAAAATTTTAATAAAATTAAAAAACTAAACTAGTTTTTTGCATAGTTCAATTGATTCTTTCGCTTCCTTAACATCGTGTACTCTTAAAATACTTGCTTTTTTTAATAAAGCAACTGTATTTAATACTGAAGTACCATTTAAAGCCTCAGCAGATTCAATTTTCAGAGATTTATAAATCATTGATTTTCTAGAGAACCCAACTAGTATTGGAACATTTAACTCTTGAAATATCTCTAAATTTTTTAGAATCTCAAAATTCTGATTTAGTTCTTTACCAAACCCAAATCCAGGGTCGATTATCACATCATTAATCCTGTTTAAATTGCAAGACTCTATTCTGTCCAAAAAAAAACTTAATAATTCAGAGGTCACATCTTCACAACTAAGATTTTCTTTCATATTGTGAGGATGTCCTTCCATATGCATAGCTATATAAACGGCATTGTATTTTCCTACTAAAGGAAGCATGTTGGAATCAAATTTTCCAGCTGTTATATCATTAATGATAGAAGCTCCCACGTCTAAAGAAGCTTTTGCTATTTGAGATCTATACGTGTCTACAGAAAAGATTGCTTCATTAAATTCTTTTACCAAAACCTTTAAAATTGGAATCAACCTATTGAATTCATCCTTTTCACTTATTATTTTAGATCCTGGTCTTGAACTTACAGCACCAATGTCAATTATATCAGCACCTTGACTTAACATCTGATTACATTTGTTTATAGCTAGTTTAATAGACTGATATTTTCCACCATCATAAAAAGAGTCAGGAGTTAGATTTAAAATCCCCATTACTTTCGGAATTTTTAAATCTAAAATTTTACCATTACAATTTAATGTCATTATAATTCAATAACTTTCAGAAAATATAATTGTACAATATAATATTTGATATTGAAAAAAAAAATCTAAATGGATTCAACTGATCTTTTTTACGACAAAATTAAGGAAGAATGTAGAATGATATTTGAAAAAAAAATGTCTGATTATGGTTCTGCTTGGAGAATTTTAAGATTATCGTCCTTAACTGACCAAATTTTCATTAAGGCACAAAGAATAAGGAGCATTCAAGAATTAAAACACAAAAAGGTTGACGAGGGAGAATATTCTGAGTTCATTGGAATAATTAATTATTCAATAATTGCTCTTATCCAAATTGATAAAGGGATTGCAAGTAACCCTGAGATGCCAACAAAGGAAGCGTTAGATCTTTACGATAAATATTTTTCCATTGCAAAAAACTTAATGTTGAGTAAAAACCATGATTACGGTGAAGCATGGAAAGATATGAGGGTTTCATCTTTAACTGATTTGATTTTACAAAAAATTTTGAGAATTAAACAAATAGAGGATAATCACGGAAAAACAATAATTAGCGAGGGTATAGACGCAAATTATTTAGATATGATTAATTATGGTATTTTTTCTCTAATTCATTTGAACTTAAACAAAAATAAATCTGCTAATCTTTAAATTAAAAAAATAAAAATGAGAAAGAAAGTAATTATTGGAAATTGGAAAATGAATAACGATAAAAAAGAAACAGCAGATTTATTACTAAGTCTTTTAAAAGAAACATGGAAAAAAGAAATAAATGTAAAAGTTTCACCTTCATTTGTAAATTTAGAAAACGCAGAAAAAATTTTAAAAAATAGTCCCATAGAGGTTGTAGCTCAAAACATGCATTATGAAAATGAGGGTGCCTATACAGGAGAGATATCTTATAAAATGCTTAAAAGTATAAATATAAACTCAGTAATTATAGGGCATTCTGAAAGAAGGACGATTTTTAGTGAAAATGATGATATTATAAAAAGAAAAATTGTTACTGCATTAAATAATAAAATGCACGTAATTTTTTGTTTCGGAGAATCATCAGAGAATCGAAATGAGAATAAACATTACGAAATTATTAGCGAACAACTTGATGTAGTGATGCACAGCTTAACTAAAAATCAATGGAATCAGATTATTTTAGCGTACGAGCCTGTTTGGGCTATTGGAACTGGGGTAAATGCTACACCCGAACAAGCTCAAGAAATTCATAAATATGTGAGGAATAAAATAGCCATCGCATATAACAAAAATTTGGCTAATTCTGTACCAATTATTTATGGAGGGAGTTTAAAGCCAAATAATTCAAAAGAAATTTTTTCTAAACCTGACATAGATGGTGGGCTAGTAGGAGGTGCATCACTTAGTTTTAAGGATTTTTATTCAATAATAAAATCTATTGATTAGTAATAAAATTTATATAAAATTATCCTTAAAAATTTCACCCTTAAATCCAGGCAAAGAAATTTTGATTGCAAAATTGGATCAACTGAAATTCGAAGGATTCGTTGAAAAGACAGATGGATTAGAATGTTATATCTCTGCTAATAACTGGGAGAAAAGGGTTTTAGATGTTTTTTATCCATTAGAGCAGGAAGGAATTGATGTTGATTGGTTTATTGATACAGTCGAAGATAAAAACTGGAATTCACTATGGGAGCAAAATTATTCCCCAGTTTTTATTGGAAATTCATGTGTTATAAGATCTAATTTTCACAAGAAAACTAACATTAATCATGAAATAATAATTCAACCAAAGATGAGCTTTGGCACAGGTCACCACGAGACTACTAAGCTTATCGTTGAAGATCTTATTAAAAACCCTCCATTAAAAAAAAATGTCTTAGATATTGGCTGTGGCACAGGTATACTTTCTATTTTAGCTGAAAAATTAGGTGCTAATAAAATTGATTCAATTGACAAGTGCGAATTTTCTATGAATTCTGCTAAGGAAAATTTTAAAATAAACCGATGTGACAAAATTAGTTTGCACCATGGGACTATAGATTTATTTAATTTCAAAAATTATGATAATATTTTAGTTAATATTAACAAAAATGAAATAATCAAAGAAGCAAAGTCATATTTTAAAAAATTAGCTTTGCATGGAACTATTCATTTAAGCGGTTTTTATACCGTAGATGAGGGTTCTATCAAAAAAAAATTTGAAAATCTAGGTTTTAAATTAAAGAGAAAAAAAAGAAAAAATAAATGGTCCTTGTTAATTTTTGAAAAACTATGAGTGAAAAACCAGAATTAGAAGTTATAGAAGAAACCAATATAAAAACTTCAAAGGAGCATCAGATTATACTTCACAACGATGACGTAAATACCTTCGACCATGTTATTTCTTGTCTAATAGACATTTGTGATCAAACACAAGAACAGGCAGAACAATGCGCGTATATTGTTCATTACCATGGCAAAT
>CACJRP010000030.1 GCA_902595825.1 uncultured Bacteroidota bacterium | reverse complement strand
ATGGCCAAAATGGATTCCTATTATTGGAGGAGAAACCTATACTTTTTTTGAATACGTTTTTAATTTTGCCGACTCATCAATCAGTTTGGGAATAGCAATTATAATCTTTTTCGACAGGAAACTTCTAACTAATTAAAATTGTAAATTTTTTTTGGAGTCACGCATAGATCAATCTTAATATCTATGGGAGAAACGAGTATTTTTTTTTCTGGAGTGAAAAATGACAACCCTATTTTTAAGCATTTTTCTCCACATTTAGCTAAAAATTTGTCATAATATCCCTTGCCGTAACCCACCCTGTTACCATAAAAATCATACGCGAGTAAAGGAACGAAAACAACCTGGATTTTTTTTGGTTTTATTTCAATACCATTTATTGGTTCTAATAAATTCCATTGATTTAATTTAAGTTTAGTTGCATCCGTTAACAAATAATGAGTCAATTGTGATTTTGAAATAACTTTAGGAATAATGATGTTTTTATCTCTCCCTTGAAGAACTGAAATAATGTAATTTGTATTAATTTCTTTTAATTTTTCCACTCCCATGAATATATGAAAGTTATCGAAACTCCATATAGGTAAAGTGAGAATTTGATTTGCTATTTCAACACTTAATTTTTCAATTTTTGTGTAGTCTAGTTCCGCTCTTTTTTTCTTATATAATAATCTTAAGGTTTTTTTATCCAATGTTTAATATATCTCAACAAATAAAAGAATTAATTTTGTTTACTTAAAGTTTATGATTAAAGATAAAACAATATCCATTCAGCTTGAAACCATGCCTGAAAACCCAGGGGTCTATCAATTTTACAATGCAAAAGGTGAAATTTTATACATTGGAAAAGCAAAAAATCTAAAAAAAAGGGTTAGATCCTATTTTACTAAAAATCATGATAACAATAGAACTCGGGTGTTGGTAAAAAATATTTTTTCAGTAAAACATATTATCGTAGAAACTGAAACTGATGCTCTTCTACTTGAAAATAGTTTAATAAAAGAATACAAACCCAGATATAATATTTTATTAAAGGATGATAAAACATATCCCTGGATATGTCTCCAAAAATTTCCTCCAAAAATATTTTATACTAGGAATAAAAATATTAAAAATGCAGAATATTTTGGTCCATATACGAGTGTAAAACATTTAAAAATACTTTTAGATTTAATTAAGGAAATTTATCCCTTCTTAAACCATGAGCTGAATCACTTACTAAAAATTAGGAGTGATAAACAATCAATTAAATTGTTTGATAAAAATAAAGACTCAATAAAAGAGCTAATTAAAGGTAATCTGAAATTTTGTTTAAATCACTTGAAAGAAGGAATGATGAATCTTTCAAGAGAGGAGAAATACGAAGAAGCTGAACTTTTAAAAAATAAAATTATATCTCTAGAAAAATATCAATCAAAATCAACAATTGTAAATCCTAAAATTAATAATGTTGATGTGTTCTCAATTCTCGATGGCGATTCTCATTCTTATGTAAATTTCCTTCAAATTTCTTTTGGCTCAGTAATTAGATCTCACTCCTTAGAAATTAAAAAAAAGTTAAATGAAAATAAAAAAGACCTTTTGACTTTAGCTATAATTGAGATAAGAAATCTTTTTAGTTTAAATACAAGGGAGGTTTACGTACCATTTAAAGTTAATCTAGGCGAAGAGATAAAGGTTCATGTACCAAAATTAGGAGATAAGAAAAAACTACTTGAACTTTCTAGTAGGAATGCAAAATTTTATAGGATTGAAAAAATCAATCAAATGAAAATTACAAACCCTGAAAAACATAAAAATAGAATATTGGAGCAAATGAAATTAGATCTACGGCTCAAAGTTAAACCTGAACATATTGAATGTTTTGATAATTCGAATTTACAAGGTACAAATCCAGTCGCAGCATGTGTTGTTTTTAAAAATGGGAAACCTTCTAAAAGTGAATACAGACTTTACAATATCAAAGAGGTAAAGGGAATCGATGATTTTGCTTCGATGAAAGAAGTAGTTTATAGAAGGTATAAAAGATTAATTACACAAGGACATAATTTGCCTCAATTGGTTGTTGTAGATGGAGGAAAAGGTCAACTTTCATCAGCAATGAAATCCATTAAATCTTTGGGGATTGAAAAGCAAGTGTCATTAATTGGAATTGCAAAACGACTTGAAGAAATTTTTTGCCCCGAAGACCCTATTCCGATTTATCTTGATAAAAGATCTGAGACATTAAAAATTATTCAACAATTAAGAAATGAAGCTCATCGCTTTGGAATTAATTTTCATAGGAAAAAAAGGATGAAGACTAGCTTTGATTCATATTTAGACGAATTAATAGGAATAGGACCAAAAACTAGAGAAATTCTTTTGAAAGAATTTAAAAGTGTAAAAAGAATAAGAGAGTCTAGTGTTGAGGAATTCATTGGTTTATTTGGAGTGAAAAGAGGTAAAAATTTGTTTAAACTGATAAATAAATGAAAAAACTAATTATAGCCATTATCATTTTTACTTTTTCATTTTCTTACTCACAAACGGATATAAAAAGGAGCGTTTCAAATTCAATTAATTCATTTAAGAATGGTGAATGGCTACAATTTAGGGTTCATTACGGTTTTTTCAATGCAAGTGAAATTGAAATCAAACTAGAGAAAAAAAAGTTAGACAGTATATCTGTTTTTCATGCCAAAGGATATGGGAGGTCTACTGGACTTTTGAGACTTTTTTTTAAAGTTGAAGACTATTATGAATCATATTTTAAAGAATCCGATGGTTTACCCCTTTGGTTTATTAGAGATATTTACGAAGGTGGATATACCAAAAATCTAGAGATGTTTTTCAATCACGACTTAAAAACTGTCAAATTGAATGATAAAAAAAACAATAGGATTTTAAATTTTGATATTAATCCAAACTCTCAAGACTTGATCTCGGCATTCTACTATCTAAGAAATTTTTATAATACTAACAACTTAGAAATTGGAGAGGAAATAAATATAAATATGTTTTTCGACGAAGAAAACTATTTATTTAAACTTAGATTCTTAGGTTACGATGTTCTAGACACTAAGTTTGGTAACGTTGAATGCATGAGGTTTCGTCCATATGTTCAGAGCGGAAGAGTATTTAAAGAACAAGAAAGTGTATCTTTATGGATAAGCAATGACAAAAATAAAATTCCTTTAAAAATGAAAGCTGAATTAAAAATTGGCTCCATAGAATGTGATCTTGAAAACTTTAAGAATTTAAATCATCCTTTTAATATTATTACAAATTAATTGTTGTTAACTTTTTTGATAAGTCATTACTGCTATGACAAAAAAAAGTCTAAATTTCCCGAAATTTGTAATGAAATGGAAACTGATTTTTTCAAAACATTGCCCCTTTTTTTTATTATAACAATACTGAGTTGTAAAAATGAAAAAAAAATACCCAATACTGTGGAGATAAGTGAAGTGATAGTTGAAAAACCTAATATCCAGTTTGGGCTCGATTTTAACAATTTTTTCTCTAAAGAATACAAAATCAAAAGGGGAGACACGTTTGGAGATATATTAGAAAACAATGGAATCGATTATCCCGAGGTTTACCATGTACTACAAAAAATAAAGGGTTCAGTAAGTATTAAAAAACTACAAATTGGGAAACCCTATACTCTTCTTTTTACTAAAGATAGTATCAGTACTCCCAAATATTTTATTTATCACCCAGGACCCCTAAGCTACACCGTTGTGCACTTAAGAGACAGTGTTTATGGGGAAAAAATTGAAAAACCTGTAAGAGTTGTAGAGTTGCAAGCGACCGGAACTATAAAAAGTTCTTTGTATGAAACAATGATAAATAGCGGTTACAATAGTATGCTAACATATTTCTTGGCTGATGTCTATGCTTGGACAATTGACTTTACGAGACTTGACAAAGGTGATCGGTTTAAAGTTATTTATGATGAAAAGTTTGTTGACGATAGCATATCAATTGGTATTGAAAAGATTAAAGCTGCTTACTTTGAGCATAGAGGTAAGGGTCTTTATGCTTTTGAATTTATTTCAGATAAAAATAAGGGTATTATAGATTATTTTGATGATAAAGCCAAAAATCTGAGAAGAGCTTTCTTAAAATCACCAGTTAAATTTAGTAGAATCTCTTCAAGATATAATTTAAAAAGGAAAATTGCTTACTACGGACGTGTTAAACCTCACAAAGGAACAGACTATGCGGCACCTGTTGGGACTCCTATAATGGCTACAGCAAACGGAAGAGTAACTGAATCCAAATATGCAAAGGGTAACGGAAACTATGTTAAAATAAGACATAACAATAAATATTCTACACAGTACTTGCACATGAAAAGAAGGAAAGTGAGAGTTGGACAATATGTTAAGCAAGGCGATATCATTGGTTGGGTTGGGATGACTGGTTATACTTCAGGTCCACATGTATGCTATAGATTTTGGAAAAATGGCAGACAAGTAGACCCATATAAACAAAAATTACCAGAGGCAAAGCCTATTACGAAATCTTTAAAAGCTGAATTTTTTAAAAAAATTGAACCTTTAAAAACAAAATTAAGTTGTCTTTACTTTGAGGATGAGTTTCAGGAAATAAAACTAGCAATGAATTAAAATGACTTTACCTAAAATTAATCCATTAAAGACAAAAAGTTGGGGGGAACTAATAAATCACTTTAACAAAATCCAAAGTCAACCTATTTCACATTTTTTTGCTAATGACTCAAATAGATTTGAAAACTTTTCCATAAAATTTGATGACATACTTTTGGATTACTCTAAAAATAGGATCAATAACGAAACATTAGAAATTTTTGAGAAACTTACAGAAGAAATAAAACTTGAGGATGCAGTTAAATCGTATTTTAATGGTGAAAAAATCAATGAAACCGAAAAAAGGGCAGTCTTACACACTGCGATTAGAAATCAAAATAATGAAAAATTAATCCATGACGGCATTAACATTATAGAAAAAATAAAAATCGAAAGACAAAGAGTTTTTAAATTCTCGAATGAGATTATCAATGGAAATTATCTCGGTTTTTCTGGGAAAAAAATATCAACTATAGTGAATGTTGGAATTGGAGGTTCAGATCTTGGACCAAAAATGATTACAGAATCACTTCGATTTTACAGAAATCACCTAAATATTAAATTCATATCAAATGTAGATGGTGATCATGTTCTCGATTTATTAGAGGTTTTAGATCCTGAAACAACAGTTTTTGTCATTGTATCAAAAAGTTTTACAACACAAGAAACATTAACAAATGGCGAAACAATTAAAAAGTGGTTTATAGAAAAAACAAATAAACAAGCTGTTTCAAAACATTTTGTGGCAGTTTCAAATAATTTAAAAAAAACAAAAGATTTTGGGATTTCTAGTGATAAAATTTTTCCTATAAATGATTGGGTAGGTGGGAGGTTTTCTTTATGGAGTTCCGCCGGAATTACAATTACTCTTGCTATTGGTCCTGATAACTTTCAAGAACTTCTTAATGGTGCTCTAGAAATAGATAATCATTTTAAAACGGCAGAGTTTAAAAATAATATCCCAAAGATTCTAGCCATGATTGGCATTTGGTATACAAATTTTTGGAACGCAGAAACAGAGGCTATTGTTCCCTATACAGAGTATTTGAGAAGTCTTCCCGCATATTTACAGCAGAGCGTAATGGAAAGCAATGGTAAGAGCGTAAACAGAAAGGGTGAAAAAACAAATTATCAAACAAGTCCAATAATTTGGGGAGCAAGTGGAACCAACTCTCAACACGCATTTTTTCAGCACATTCATCAAGGGACAAAGTTAATACCTGTTGATTTTATTGGTTTTAAAAATCCTTTATTTAAAAATATTGAACACCACAAAAAGCTACTTGCAAACTTAATTGGTCAAGTTAATGCTCTAATGAAAGGAAAGAACAAATATGAAGTTGAAAAAGAATTGGCATCAACTCAAATGACTAAAGATGAAATTAATTTTTTAACTCCTTACAAAGTATTTGAAGGGAATAAACCGTCAAATACGATAATTTTTGATAAAATTACACCTAAAAATATAGGCCGTCTGATCGCTATTTATGAACATAAAATTTTTGTCCAAGGGATAGTTTGGAATATTTTTAGTTACGACCAGTGGGGAGTTGAATTGGGTAAAGAATTAGCTAACACAATCCTTAAAAAAAAGAATCAAAACAATTCTTTATCTTTAGAAAGTTATTTGTTTTCCTAAAATATATCTTTATCATTTAACTTTTATATCTACAATAACTAATTGTAATTCGGTATTGCCGTTCCAACTGTTTTTTTCTATGGAATATAATATGTCGAAACCTTTACTTTCTTTTATTTTGTTTTCATATTTACCCCAACCAAATGCAATTCCTTTATAAATTTTATTTTCTGATTTTAAGAATATCTGTAGGTGTTTATTTTCATAGCCTACGGACCTAGTTTGAGATGTACTTATACACCCTCTAGTGCAAAAAATAGGCATCAAATTGTGTGGCCCAAAAGGCCCCATTTGTTTTATAATTTTAAAATTTTTAATACTTATATCACTTAAAGATATTTCTAAATCATACATGTAGCTCTTGGTTTTTTGCTCTCTAGATATATTTTTTTTTGAAAATTTTTCAAATTCATCCTTAAATAATTGGAGTTTTGATTCATGTAATTTTAATCCGGCTGCATATTTATGACCTCCAAACTGCTCTAAAAGACCACTACAATTTTTTAAAGCTTTGTAAATATCAAATCCTTTTATAGACCTTGCTGAGCCAATATAATATTCATCCTTTTTAGTTAAAACAATTGTTGGCCTGTGATATTTGTCTATTAATCTTGATGCAACAATTCCTATTATTCCGGGGTGCCAACTATGATGATGGACTATAGTAGAAGAAAGTAATTCTTCTCCTCTGTGTTTTATTTGAATAAGAGCCTCCTCTGTGGTTTTTTTATCTTGCTCTTGTCTCTCTACATTGATTTTTGTTATATTTTCTGATAGGTTAATTGCATCTTCAAGTTTATCACATAACAATAATTCAAGTGCCATATTTGCGTGTCTCATCCTCCCGGCAGCATTTACTTTAGGAGATAGTTTGAAAACTAATGTCGAAGAACAAATCTCATTCTCTTTAAAATCATGCAAAAGGGCTTTTATCCCAGGTCGAGGGTTTTCATTAATTTGTCTGAGCCCTAGATAAGTAATGATTCTGTTTTCGTTATTTAGAGGTACCTGATCAGCTACAGTTGCAAGAGAAACTAAATCTAAATAATTGGTAAGCTGCTGATTATCAATTCCCCACCCTAAACAGAGAGCTTGAATTAACTTAAATCCAATTCCACAACCACATAGGTCTTTAAATGGATATCCACAATCATCTCTTTTAGGATTAAGAGTTGCAAATGCATTTGGTATTTTGCTTTCTGGTAAATGATGATCAC
>CACJRP010000029.1 GCA_902595825.1 uncultured Bacteroidota bacterium | reverse complement strand
AGTGTTGGTTACAACTATGGAGTAAACAATGATATCTCCAACGTCATTTATGGTGTTGGAATTAACGTCCTGGACTTGTGCAGTTTTAGATACTCTTAATTTGGAAATGATATTAAATTCTGTCTTTGTTTGATCATCGATTGTATTTCCATCTCCATCTTGTCCGTTATCGGAGGTATCTGTAACGTTATTGGAATTTGCAGGAGAAGAAGCTACTGCTGAGACAGTATTGAAAACTGCTCCAGCGTCCATCGCCGCTTGGGAAATCACAAATGAGGCCAGGTAAGTTTCTGTCTCACCCATGGTTATAGTTCCCTGAGAGGTACTACCATCTGTAGAACTGGAATAGGTAGGTCCTGAGGTTAGGGTAAGGGTATTGCTTAGTAAATCCGTGAAGGTATCTGTGAGGGTAAGTCCTGTTAGGATTACATTCCCTTTGTTTTCTGCAGTGATAGTATAATTGATGGTATCTCCAAGATCCACCTGACCATTGCTATTATTATCAGTGGTGGTAAAGGTTTTTGTAAGTTCAAGCACCGGACTTGCAGTTTCAAGTGGAGTTGCGATCTCATAGGTTGCCGTTACGTTATCGGTAAGGCCTGAGCTACTACCCAGTATTAAGATGGTATTAGATACGCCTCCTGAATTTAAATCAGATTGGGTAATGGTATAGGAAGCTGTAAAAGTCGTTACCCCAGCTACCGCCAAAGAAGAGGAGGTAGAGCCTGAAGTAGCACTCACCGTACTAATTGGAGCATTATAGCTTAGAGCTGTACCACTAAAATCAGTAAGGGTATCGGAGCATGTTAAAGACGATATAGTGGTATATCCTGTATTTGAAACCACAATGGTATAGACAATAATATCCCCTAAATCGTTTACCTGACTACCATTTACATCTTGGACAATTGCTGACTTAAATACATCCAGAGTTGATGTCGATGCCAGACTTATAATGGTTGGGTCCTCTCCTCCATTAGACGGGTCTCCATCGTCCGATGTTTTAGAAACCACCGTCGTTCCATCGGGATCAATACCTGTAAATGTAGCGGTATTTGATAGGAATTTACTATCTACATCATCCTGGGTAATAGTATAACTTGCGGTGTAGGTATCAACACTTCTTGCCTCCAGTATTCTGTTATTAACTATGGTCGTGGTAACAGTGTCAGCCGGTGCGTCATAACTGGGAAGATTATTCGAATAAGTAAAGATGTATCTGGTTGCTGCATTGCCTTTCTCTAATTGTGCTCCCCAATAATGACTTCTGTTGTTACCATTATAAGGGGGAGACCATCCCACGCGATAGGTCCCTGCAGCACCTGTTGTAAAAGTATAGGAATACCTATCCCATCCATTATCATGATTGTTATTACTGTCTCGTACCCAACCAGTGAGTTGCATATAATTTGAGAACGTGTCCGATCCCCCTGGAGGACGAAAAACAAATCGTAAAGAACGGTCGGCATTTAATGAAGAATTTACATAATTACTACTATATGCAGCTGCATACACAGATACCGTATAAGTTGTATTTGCCTCTAAGCTAACATTTTGGTAATAATACCGGTTTGCATAATTTTGGTTTTGCAACATACTGAAGTGAAATGCCTTATCATCAGTATTGAAATCATAAAAAGGTGATCTTGTAGTTCCAAGTCCATTTGTTGTAAAAACACTATTCACCTCACTGTATGATGTACCCCCTTGACCGTCCTCAAAGTAATATTCTATACCTGGTGGATATCCGTCCCAGTGGTTAGTATACTGATTGCTATTACTAAGATTATTCGCTCTATTCCAATTAGTCCCACCAATATGATTTGAATAGGTAAAGAGGTTTTGTTTTGGCTCTTGCGTTACTATAGTGGCGGTAGTAGAAACATAAGTCACCGTAGTATTTAGAGATCTCGGGTTACCTAATCCGTCTGTTAGACTATCTAAAATTGTCGTGGTAGTTAATTGAGTATTTCCTGTGTTGGTAACCACTATGGTATATTCAATAATATCTCCAACTCCGTTGAGACCATCTCCATTTACATCACTTACGGTTGCTGTTTTTGCAATCGTTACAGAAGCTAGTTTACTAATCTCAGTAACCGTTGGGTCATCGGTTGTATTGCCATCGTCGTCAATACCATCATCGGAAGTTTCTGTAACCAGTGAAGTGCCCTCGGCTGAAACAAAAACCTGGTTTATTAATGTACCATCATTCACATCATCTTGTGTTATGGTATGGGTAAACTCATATTCTGCTTTTCCTCCAGGTATCATCTCTGCTGTCTCACCAGGTTTAAGGAAATATGAACCATCCCTTGCGATCCATCCATCGTTTCTATTATCAGACTGATAACCAGAATTATTTGTCTGATATATTCCTGTCCAGTGCCATTGTCCATTGGAGTTATTACGAATGGCTGTCATCATAAAATCCCATTCTTCTTTACTGTTGGGTACAAAAAGATATCCACCTGCGTTGGTAGCGTAAGTGTTATGGTTACTCCAGTTCCACCCTGTGTGTTCTAAATAGTATCTATGTCCATTGAATTCTCCCAAATAACCGTTATCAAAATGGCTACTAGTAGGACGACTATTATATGAACCGAAATTTTGGGGTTCAACCTCAAGTATTGAACGATAACCATTTCCAAGATTGATATCTCTAGCATATTTAGTCCCATTACTATTTTGGATTAACAAACCAGCTAGGTTATTGTTATTTGGATAACCGCCTTCCCATTCAATATATGTTGTTGTTGTATTAGATGAAATAGGTAATGCATCTGACTTTAATGTAGCCAACCCAGAATTTGTATATATATATCTTGTTGCTATAGATCCCTTCTCTAATTGTGCTCCCCAAAACCTACCTCCATTGTTACCAGCATATGGAGGGGCAATTCCTACTCTATAAACACCTGCTGTATTTGCTGTAAAAGTAAAACTGTATCGCTGGAAAGTCCAATTGTCCACATAGGTAGGCATTGTATTGAAAGAAGAAAAAGTGTCTGACCCTCCTGGAGGGCGATATGCAAATCGAAACTGATGGGCCTGAACTGCATCATCATAACTTCCGCTGTGGGCTCTAGCATAAACAGAAATCGTATACTGGGTACCGGCTTCTAAAGTTACATTTTGATATAGATAATTTCCTATATTATCATTATTATCAAGTCTACTAGATGCACCACTGTGAGTATCACTATTTCCCAGCCTAGGAGATTGTGTTTGACCTTTTCCTTGGTTTGGAAAATTATAATCTACACTACCCCAACCAATTCCACTATCAGTGGACCAATAATAGGGTACATCCAAAGGATAGCCATATTGACTAATTGGGTCGGCGTCAATACCATAATCAGTATCGTACCAATAATTACCACTATTATTATCATCCATATAGTTTGAATAATAAAATAAGTTCTTAATCTCTTTTAAGGTAAAGGAGCTCGTACCCGAAAATTGGGTAATTGTAACCCCACTTGAACGTGCCAAAGTGTCGGTTACAGTGAAGTTCTTAAGCGTAGTATTTCCTTTATTTTCAATGGTAATTTCATAATTTATTGTATCGCCAGCATCAATAAGACCATTTCCATTGACATCGGTAGTGGTAGCAGTTTTGGTTACCTCTATTTGATTGGTAACACTAAGTGGGGTAATAGTTGGATCGTTTTCGGTGTTTCCATCGCTGTTATCATCATCAGCGCTCACATCAAATGTTGTCCCAGATATTCCACCTGGAGAGGTAAACGCTCCTGTAATTGTCACTTGATTTGAAATTTCAGTGGCTGCGTCCATCATAGCCTGCGTTATGGAAACCTGAGCCGTGTAGATAGCGCTTGTTCCCTGTGGCATGGCTGTCTTCAATGGATCTTGTTCTAGGGTACTAGATGGCTGAGTTGTAATACTAGAATTTGTATAAATATATCGAGTTGGCTCTGTTCCTACCTCTAATTGTGCTCCCCAAACCCTTGTCCAATAATTACTGAAATAAGGAGGTGAAAAACCAACACGGTATGTTCCTGCTGCGCCAGTTGTAAATGTGTGGTGATACCTTTTCCAACCTGTATTGTTGTCAGAATTTTGATCATTTACACTTCCACTTACAAATTGGTAATCTCCCCAATTTTCTGACATTGATGGGGGTCTGTGAACAAATCTTAATTTTTCATAATTATTGTTAGTGTTGATATAATTGTTATTATGCGCAGCGGCGTAAATCGATACAGTGTAGGTTGTGTTGGCTGATAATGCAACATTTTGATAAATGTAATTATTAGCAACATTTTGATTGCTCAACCTTGACCACCTACTAACCTTATAATCTGTATTTTGATATACATATGTAGGAGTAGTAGTGCCAAAACCGTCTGTTGGGAAAACAGAATCCACAGCACTATAAGCGGTACCTCCACTATCTGTACTAAAATAATAAGGAATACCAGGCGGATACCCGTCTTGGTCGCTCCGACCTGGACCTGGGCGACCTTGCATGTTATTATTACTCCTCGCCCAAACACCTATACTAGCATTATTTGTAGATCCATCGTCAATATTGTTTGAGTAGGTATACAAATTCGTATTAGGTGCCAAAAAAGTTTCTGTAGAACTAGAACTCCAGTCTAGTGTTAGAGTTTGTACAGTGCTTCCATAGATGAGTTTATCCTCTAAACTGGTCAGTAAAATCGGAATTTCCCCTGTGTTGGTAACCACTACCGTATAGTTAATAACATCTCCTACATCTGTTAATCCATTTGAATTGGTATCGGAAACTACAGCTGATTTTACTACCTGTAACGATGGATTGTAACATCCTACATCGTAATTCTCATCTCTAAAATCAAAAGTATTATCAGCATTTAAATCTTGAGGTGTAGTATATCCATCCGATCCACTTGTTACTTTACCCTTGCTATTTTGATTCACTGGATTTGGGCCAAGTAGGCCATCGGAATTCGGGTCGGTATATCCTGCCTCTTCGGTATCGTTACATCCATCACCATCTGAATCCAGTTCAAAAGCATCTAAAATACTATCGGAATCACTGTCCTTAGCTGTATTTAATTCTGCCTGATCAGATGCACCATCGTTATCGGTGTCGGCAAAACCTGTGTCCAAACCATTAATTACCCCGTCAAAGTTGGTATCCAAAGCTTCATTTCCAGATTCGACAACATCATAAATACCATCGTTATCGGAATCTAAATCAAGTCCATTTGGAACCCCGTCTCCGTCTATGTCTGTAATACAACTCTTGGAGGCGGTTACAGAAATTGCATCAAGTTGAACCGATGAGTTGATTCCAGGAGCATAGGCAGAAAACATTATAGCTACTCTTGTGGTTTGCGCATCGGTTGTAAAGGTGACGGTCTTAGACTGCCAGTTAGAGGTAGTTGAGGTAATATCGCTTATCGCGTAATTGGTCTGCATGGATTGTATCTGTAAAAGCGTATTTCCACCACCGGCATGGGTAGCAACAAACCTTCCTCCCGCTTTGTGGTAAAAAGAAATTCCATAAGATCTGTTTGGATACACATTTTCTATAACAAGTATTCTATCGTAATTAGCATTGGATCCATAGGCTGTTTTATCCCAGTACGACGCATCGTTACCCCCAGCAGAGTTACTTAAAAGTTCAATAAAATAAAATCCTTGCTGAGGAGAGAAATTGGTCCCTTGTGGACCTTGACTGTTCGACCATACCTCACCATCTCCATTAATGGACGTAAACGGTGGAGCAACTGTCGTATTGGGATAAGCAGTATTCCTATTTGCTGGAGAGCCAGGTGGGAACGAACCTGAGTAAGATTCAAATGAATTACCATCCAGTAAAAAAGTCAAGCACTGCTCGTCTCTGTCTAAAATTCCATCGTTATCGTCATCGATATCCGTTGTATCTGGAATATTATCTCCATCGGAGTCAGTACCTAACACCAAAAAGGTAGGATCATCTTCTGTATTTCCGTCTGTATCAATACCATTATCACTTACATCTTTAGCGTCTTTTTCAGCAGGAACTGGATTTCTTAGGGTATTACCTTCAAATGTAATCTGGTTTCTAAGTCCTCCTGTGTCGATATCACTTTGGGTGATAGTATAAGATGCTGTATAAGTGGCCGTCTCTCCGAGGGTAAGTGTTCCTTGGGCAGATGAAACGCTAGCAGAGTTAAAGGTGACTGTATTTGTCATCGTTTTGTCTCTTAAAAACGCATCTTTCAAATCATCAGAAAAAGTAAGGTCTTTTATAATATCCCTTGGATGAGTAGATTTATTTTCAACAGTTATGGTAAATACGGCAACATCTCCAGGGTCAGCACCATTGGCATATCCAGTGTAGGTGGCTGTTTTGGTTACCTCTAATTGAGGTAAATCACCAAGATAGGAAAGGGTTGGGTCGTTTTCTGTGTTACCATCGTTGTCATCTCCATCATCACTTTGATCTATTGCATGAACTTGTGGATCACCACCAACATAAACATAACTTGTGGCAGACGCCGTATTTGAAATACCACCACTTGCCGTATCTATATTTTGAACGGTATAAGTAGCAGTGTAGGTAGCGATTTCTCCTGAAATTAAAGTTCCATTCGAAGATCCTTGAGAGGCGGAAACAAAATTAAGTCTGTTGGGTGAGGCAAAGGCATCCAACTGACGAACATTGCCATTAAAATCGGTAATTTTATCTGTAATATAAATAAATCGCTGTGTTACATTTCCATCATTTAAAAGAGAAAAAGTATAGACAATGTTGTCCCCGACAGATATTTTTCCGTCTCCGTCGTTGTCTTTATTTACATAGGTTTTGGTAAGATTTAGCGACGGATTGGGAGTGATAAGCGTATCGGTTGTATCGGTCACCGTATTTCCGTCTGCATCATTACCATCATCACTTATATCTTCAACATAAATGGTTCCTGCAACATTACTTGCTCTAACTAGAGCACTGTTTCGAACACCACCATTATCAAGAGCATTTTGAGCAATAGTATAACTTGCAACATAGGTTTTTACTGCTCCAGGTGCGAGAAGGTCTGGGTGACTGGATGTAGGCGTAGCATTTAGGGTTAGCGTATTTCCATTGGCATCCACGAAAGTGTCTGTAACCGTAAAGTTTTGTAGTGATTCGGTTCCTTTGTTTTCAACTGAAATAATATAATTTATAATGTCTCCTAGACTGTCTTCTCCATCACCGTCTACATCAGTTACAGTTGCAGTTTTGGTAGCCTCTAAACTAAGTGTTCCAAATAGTACATTTTCGGTTGGATCATCAACCGTATTTCCATCATTGTCAATCCCGTCATCGCTCAAATCAGTTACAGTAGCTGTTAAAGAAGCTGCTGTTACTGAGGCTTGGTTAGATAAACCACCGCCGTCAACGGCTTCTTGAGCAATGGTGTAGCTAGCTACGTAAGTGGCCGTTTCGCTAACTTTTAAAGAACCTGCATCCGAACCTAGAGTTGAGGATTGAAAAGTAGGTGTAACCGTTAAAGCTATTGTCCCACCATTTTTCTTTGATAATACATCGTCTAAAACCACAGATGTAAAATCCAAATTTCCTGTATTTGCGACCGTTATTGTATATACGACGGTGTCTCCAACCCCGTACGAATTATCTCCATTGTTATCTGTGATAGTGGAGGTTTTTGTAACCTCTATACCAGGGGTCCTTGGTATAATTGTTTCAGTCCTATCATCAACCGTGTTTTGATCAAAATCGTTTCCGTCGTCACTGGCATCTGTAATAGTTACATCTGATGGTGTTTGAGCTGTAACAGATGCCTGATTTGAAAGCCCTCCAGCATCTACATCAACTTGCCGAATGATATAAGTTCCTTGAAAAGTAGCAATCTCATTGGGCTTTAATATTCCAAAAGATGATCCCTGATTTGAACTTACAAAACTAGGTCCAGAATCTAATGTTTTCGTTGTAGTGAGTGTTATATCCTGTAAATCATCTGATACAGAAATATTATCTAACGTTACATTACTCAGGTTCTGTACTAAAATTGTATAATCGATTCTGTCACCCAATGAAATAGCACCACTTGAGTCGTTGTCAGTGAAAGTAGCTGTTTTAGTAACTTCAATTTCTGGCACTTCAGTTATCACAACATCGGTAGGATCATTGGCTAAATTTCCATCATCGTCAATTCCATCATCACTTGCCTCAGTTACATCTACAGCTGAACTCCCAGGATTACTTCCCTGAACAACAACGGTATTTCTAAAACCACCTGAATCAACTGATGCTTGATTAACTGTAAAGGATGCCGTGTATGTAACAGTACCATCTCTTTTGACTGTAGCTGCACTTGATCCAGCCGTTGCACTTTGAAATGTTGGGCCACCGTTTAGCTGAATAGACGCTCCAGCAAGACCTACAAATGTATCATTCAGATTGAGATTACTAACATCTACGTTTCCTTTATTTTGAATTGTTATGGTGTACTCTGCTATATCTCCAATGACAGGATTAGCATTTGAAGACATAGAGACTGTTTTTGTTGCCTCTAATATGGGGTTGAAATTTAATCTGACTTCCGTTGGGTCATTTTGTGTATTACCATCTAAATCATCACCATCATCACTAACGTCTGTTCTAGTTAAATTTCCATCTAATGTTTGAGCTGAGACAGTAACCTGATTTTGAACCCTCGTTGTGGCTACATCGGTGGCATCAACAGTGTAACTTGCAGTGTAAGTGGCACTTTCTCCGGTTTGAAGTGACCCAGCAGCGGAACCCCCTGTGGAGGAGTTGAAAGTGGGACCAGCGTCTAGTGAAATGGAAGTACCATTTCC
>CACJRP010000028.1 GCA_902595825.1 uncultured Bacteroidota bacterium | reverse complement strand
GAAGTTGTCATGTATAGTTAAGTGTCTATTTTATGACTTCCTCATAATTGCAACGACTTTATGGTCATCTCGAATTATTATTTATGAATTAATTTATAAAATCAAGGATTCCCGTAAAAGGGTAATTATTATCTCATTTTTAATTATACTTCTTATTCTTTTATGGGCTGAACTCGAATTTAATATTGAAGTGTCCTTTCGCCGGAAATTATGGTTTGTTTTGATGATTTATTTTATTCAAGATATTTACATCGATATTGTAAATCGGCTGTTCAGTAAACCGAATTTTAATTTGCCTTTGATTATCAGAATTTAACTGTTTTTTAGCAGAGAGATGAATCCATTCAAACTTATTAATTTTAAAAAATTTAAAATTCTCTGAATTTATGGAACCACCAGGCATAATTGAAATGTCCCCATTCGAAATATTTCTAAGTGTATTTATAAAATTTATTCCCTCAAAAGCTGTTTTTTCCCTCCCAGAAGTCAAAATAGTATCAAAGCCAAAATCAGTTAAAGTTTTCAAGTCTTGGAAAGGACTTTTAAGTAAATCAAAAGCTTTATGAAATGTTAATTTCAATTTACCATCAATTATGTTTAATATTTTTTCCAATTTTTTTATTGGAATCGATCCGTTTTCGTCAGTAAATCCCAAAACAACTCCTTCTACACCCAATTCTTTTAATCTAAATATATCATTACTTATGACTTTAATTTCAGAGTCAGTATAATTAAAATCTCCACTTCTAGGTCTTACAAGAACCCTGATTGGGATTTTAAGCTCCATCAAGCAAGATTCAATTAAACCAATCGATGGAGTGATACCACCTAAAAATAATTCAGAACAAAGCTCAATTCTGGTAGCTCCATACTTTTGAGCTTTTAAAGCCGCATCAATTGATGTGCAACAAATTTCGATATTAACCATCCTTTTAATAAATTTAACGATTATTGAATTATTAAATGATGAATAAATTTACATTATCCTTTTTTACCATATACATAGCCTTTACTTCAATTTACAAACCAAATGCACAGGTTAATAATGAAATATTCACCATGGCCCTAACCGGTGACGCAATTATTACAAGAAAATTGAGCGTTTATAATGAACCCCCTTTTTTGGAAATGATTAAACTAATTAGGTCAGCAGACGTTGCATTTACAAATTTTGAAATGCTTTTGCACGATTATGAACCCTACCCAATGCATAAAAGTGGTGGTACTTACATGAGAGCGAAGCCGTCAATGGCTAAGGAACTTATATGGGCTGGATTTGATATCGTCTCAACGGCTAATAACCACACTGGTGATTACGGATCTGAGGGCATGAGACTTACATTGAAATATTTAAATGATTATGGTCTTGTAAATGCAGGTGCTGGAGAAAGTCTAGAAGAGGCAAGAGAAGCAAAATTTATTGAAACATCAAAAGCAAGGGTTGCATTAATTTCTTGTGCATCTACATTTCCCGATCACTCAAGGGCTGGGACATCAAGAGGAGACACTAGTTCTAGACCAGGACTGAGTCCCTTAAGATTTAACACAGAATTTACTGTTACTAAAGCACATTTTGACAATATCAAAAAATTAAAGAATGACATAGAGCCAAGCAAATTTTCAAAAGAAGATAAAAATTCTTTAACTGAAATAAATTTTTCTGGTCGTAATTATAAGGTTGGAAAAGAAAATATAATAATAACTAAAACGAATCAAAAAGACCTAAAAGAAATTGAAAGAGTTGTTGGAAGTAGCGTGCATATGGCAGATTACACAATTGTTACAATTCACGCACACGAATCAGATGGAAAAAAATCAGTCCCTGCAAAATTTTTAATTGAGTTTTCAAGAAAAATGATCGATGCTGGAGCTGATGTGGTAGTTGGCCACGGACCACATGTGTTAAGAGGTATCGAAATTTATAAGGGGAAGCCTATTTTTTATAGTTTAGCAAATTTCATGTTTCAAAATGAAACTCTTTTAAGGGTACCTGAAGAAAACTATGCAAGATATAACTTAGGAAATGACGCACAGATAAACGATTGGAATTCTAAACGATATGCAAATGACACAAGAGGTTTTCCAACTGAAAGAGAAATTTGGGAATCTGTTATTGCTTATCCTATATGGGATAAAAAAAGTCTTTTTAAAATAGAACTTTACCCTATAAGTCTAGGGTTTGGAAAGAAAAGAACAATAAGAGGAAGGCCCATGTTCGCAAATAAGGTTTTAAGTAGGAAAATAATCAACGATCTAATTCAACGCTCAAAACCATTTGGTACCAAGATTGAGTATAAGGATGGTATAGGAATTATTAACATTAAAAAATAATTTTTTGCCGAGAAAGCTTATTATTTTCATTTCAATAATTATTGTTTTTATAGGTACATTGTTAATTCTTCAAATTACGACAGAATTTTTATTTATGATTAGAAACTTAGTCTATAACAAATGAGTAACGTAAATAAAAAAAACAAAAAGTTTGACCTAATTATATGGGGTTCAACAGGTTACACGGGAAAATTGGTGTGTGAATATATAGTAGGTAGATATAAAGATACCAATCTAAAATGGGCGCTTGGTGGTAGAAACAAATCAAAAATTAAAAAATTAATTTCCTCACTTAAATTGAATAGTATTCCGTATTTTATTGCTGACTGTAATGATAAAAATAGTCTTTTGAAAATGACTAAAATGACTAAAACAATTTGTTCGACGGTTGGACCTTATGCTAAATATGGAACTTTATTGGTTGAAGCATGTATAGAGAGCAAAACTAATTACTGCGATATAAGCGGTGAAACTCATTGGATAAGAGAAATTATTGATAAATTTCATACAAAAGCCATAAAAAGTAAAGTTAAGATTGTACATGCCTGTGGATTTGACTCCATACCCTCAGACCTTAGCGTATTCTTTGCGCAGAACAAGATGAAGGAAAATACTGGAAAATATGCGAGTAAAATCAATATGAGAGTAATTTCTATGAAAGGTGGAATTAGTGGAGGAACATTTTATAGTTTTCTAAATATCATAGAGGAATCAAGAAAAAATCAAAATATTAAAAAAATACTTAACAACCCTAACGGCCTTAGTCCAAATCAAGACTCATTTGAAGATGACGAAAAAGATTTAAAAAAAATTATTTTTGATAGTACATCCAAAAAATGGATCGGGCCCTTTGTGATGGCATCTATAAACACAAGAATTGTAAGAAGAAGTAACTTTTTATTGGGTTTTAAATATGGTAGAACTTTTATCTATAATGAGGCATTAGTTTTTGGGAAAAATATTTTAAGTAAATTTTTAGGATATTTTAAACTCATTCCAATTTATCTAATAAGTAAAATTAAAAACACAGTATTCAAATCATTGGTAAAATTTGTCTTGCCAAAACCAGGTGAAGGTCCAACATTTAATAGCAGAAAAAATGGTCATTTTAAATTTAGATTTTATCTTTTTGATAATAAATTAAAAGCAATAGTTTCTGTCAGTGGGACTGGATGTCCAGGATATGGTTCAACCTCTAAAATGCTGGCTGAAAGTTCTATTTGCTTAGCCCTAGATGAATTACCCCCTCAAAATGGCGTATTGACTCCCTCTACAGCTTTAGGGTCTGCATTATTAGGTCGTCTTGAAAAAAATGCAGGTCTCAAATTTAAAATTAAATATCTGTAGCTTTTAATTTAGAATTAAAGTGCCTATTTTTATCTATTAACCATAAACTTAATTTAAAATGAAAAAAATATTATACATCTTTTTATTAAGTGTGATTTTTAATTACACTTATTCGCAAACTGCGTATATGCATTACGTGACCGTTAAAAATTCAGACGTAAACGAGCATATAGAGGCTGAAAAAAGGGTTCACTCCAGATTACATAAGGAACAAATTGATAAGGGGAACAAAACAGGTTGGGATATGTGGAGAATTTCAAGTAACAGTTACGGAGAGCCCACTACAACATTTTTGTATGTACATTTTAATAATCCCGATGCAAATAATGAGACCCCGAGTTCTATTTTCAGTGCTCATGAAATAGAAACCCATCGTAAAGGATATCAGAGTAGAGTTGTAAAAGAGGGAGTTTTAGTGTTGGGAGTGAAGGCTTCATATGGAATTAAACCAGGAGATATGCCACCGAAAAATTTGGTCATTAATTATATGAATGTAGATTTTTTAAAAAATTATGAATATGAGCAAATGGAAAAAAATGCAGGAAAAAGTTATAGACAAAATGGTAGAGCTGCGTGGGGATTTGGAAAAATTTTAAACCGGTTTGGATCATCACATAATGCCCAATATTTAACATTCGATTTTTATAATTCGATGGATGAAATTATGAACGCAAGAATGGCAACAAATAAACTTTCAAAAAATCAAATGGCAACCTTTAAAAAGTATGAAAGCCTGCGGACTATACATAATACACACATTTTAACTCTTATTGCCGCTGAGAGATAATATTAAAAGCTTCGTTAAGGAGCTTTTTTTATTTTAATATTTTTTCCTCTTTTAAATCTCTCTTTTCTTTATCTATTTTATTTTCCTTATAGATTAAGGTTAACATTACAACCGATACCATGGAGTGAAGAAAAGCAAACGCAAACGCATCTAGAGCACCCATTTGTCCTGACAAAGAGGAAATAG
Source organism: uncultured Bacteroidota bacterium (assembly GCA_902595825.1). Taxonomy (GTDB): domain Bacteria; phylum Bacteroidota; class Bacteroidia; order Flavobacteriales; family Flavobacteriaceae; genus TMED96. Next base: position 5,087 of record CACJRP010000028.1, on the reverse strand, counting down.
TATACATTACAATTGCTGCAAAATTGAATATCGCAACAGCAATGCCATATGCAAGACGAACTCTAGGTAAATGCCATACTAAACGCAGAGATAGGTAAATAAAAACCCAAAAAAGAAATTCATATAGATACTGTATATCGTGCAAACCTAACATAAATCAAACATCATTAAATATTTTTTAAAATTAAATAAAAAATCTTAACATTAGAAATTTTCGTCAGATGAAAATGCATTAAAATTTAAAAGCTCCAAATTTGAAAACACAAATTCAATATTAATCGGCCTACAACAAATTTCGCAATCTTCAATATATGAAGTAATTTCATTTGAAGGTTCGATCAACATAGAAATTTGCTGCCAACAATAAGGGCACTGAAAAAAATGTTCAATCAATTTTTATTTATAATATTAGCAAAAACTATTAATGTAAAGGAATTAACATCTAAGGTTTTTGTTATTAATCATTTAATTATACTATAATTGAATGTGAATTTAAAAATTTACAATATTTCTGACCAAGCAAAGGGCAGTTTCAATAATGGAGAAATTCTTGAAAACAAGCCAATTGGCTTTCCTCAAGATGGAGGAAAGCTAAAACCATATTCGAATTTGTTTTATTGGGCTCATGCATGGACAATCAACAAAAAAAGTACAATTGGTTTGCATCCACACCAAGGATTTGAAATTTGTAGTTTTGTTTTATGTGGAAAAATAAATCATTTTGACACAAAACAAAACAAATGGATTTCATTATCCAAGGGAGATGTCCAAATAATTCGTGCAGGGAATGGCATTTCACATGCGGAGGAACTTGAGAATAATTCTGCAATTTTTCAAATTTGGTTTGATCCTAATTTGGAAAATTCATTAAAAAAAAATGCTTCGTATGATGATTATAACTCTTCTCAGTTTAAAGTAAAGGAAAACAAAACCTCTTCAACTACTATTATTAAAGGTGAAGGGTCTCCCATGCAGATGGAAACAGAAGGAGTGAGGATTAACATTCATGATCTAAAAAAAGGATCGTTTTTTGCTGAAACTTCCAAAGAGAAAATTCATTCCATCTTTGTTTTGAATGGTGGAATTGAAATAAAAAATAAAAATATTTTTAAAGGAACATTTTTAACTATTTCCCAAACAGATAGTTTTGAAATATTCTGTAACAAAAATTCTACAATTTTTGAGGTGATATCTCCACTGAACCCCTCTTACAAAACATATTCATAAATCATATAAAATAGGGAGAACTCAAAGTTTACACTTCATTTTTGCTAACTTGTTAAAATATCAACTATTTTATATAAAATTTTAACTTAGTAGACCTTAGGTATATATATTTGCTCATAGAGTTTATTTAAATGATTCATTATAAAGAATATTCTAATAAGAATTCAAAAAGACAGTGGATTACTTTTGTTCATGGTGCAGGGGGCAGTAGTGCCATTTGGAAAAAACAAGTTCCATATTTCTCAAAAGCATTTAATTTACTACTAGTAGATTTAAGTGGACATGGAAACTCAGTACTAGATTCAACCAAAAAAACTTATGATAAAATTTCATTTGAATCAATTCTTAACGATGTATTGGAGGTTTTGGATAAATTAAATATTAAAAAATCACATTTTGTAGGAATTTCACTGGGAACTATAGTAATCAACCAATTAGTATTAAAGGAACCAAATCGAATTTTAAAAATGGTACTTGGTGGAGCAACATTGGAACTCAATTTTATGTCAAGATTGATGATGTATTTTGCTTACGCAACGAAATCTGTAGTTCCTTACATGTGGCTTTATCGACTTTATGCGTTTATTGTGATGCCATCTAAAACCGATAGGGAGTCAAGAAAACTTTTTATTAAAGAAGCGAAAAGAATGAATCAAAAGGAAGTAGAAAGATGGTTCAAGCTTACACCAAGAGTACTACCACTTTTAAAATTTTTTAAAAATATAAAGACAGATATACCAATACTTTATATAATGGGAAACAAAGATTATATGTTTTTATCTTCAATAAAAAAAATTGTTAAAACACAGCCCAATGCAATTTTAAAAATTTTTAAAAATTGTGGCCATGTAGTAAACATTGAAGATCCAGAAAAATTTAATGCTACTTCACTTAAATTTTTAAAGAATTAAATTCATTGTGTATTTTTGTATTTGTTTTAAAGAGATAATAATGAAGAAATCTGATTATTTTATTCTAACGTCTGCCTTTTTAAGTTTTGTTCTTTCAATCTATCTATGGTTTAGTGGTCAACAAGATGAAGGTTTATATGTTGGCTTGTGGGTTCCATCAATTCTAGCTGCTGGAGCATATATCAAACAAAACAATAAATAATGAGTCTTTTACTAATTTTTGGATTTGGTGTTTTCGTAGGTCTACTATTTATTATTGGTATCTTTTACAGTAATGAAGAAAAAAATGATGATAAATTAGGTAAAATTGAAACTGACATAACAGACTACGATGGTGGAGGTAACTATGGGAGAATTCCTGACAAAAAACCTAAAAACAGAGCAATTTAAATTTAAGAAAACCAACTATGCGTGCCGAACTGGTTTTTCACTACCTTTTGATTATTATATAAATAAAATTTCAATCCTTTTAAAACACTATTCAAGTAGCTTTTTAATTTAGGTCTTATATAGAAATAAAAGACAAACGGGTACAGTAATGAATTTATCTTATCAGTTTTGTAAGGGAATACTTCAATCCTTAGAAAAGTTTTATTCTTATTTTTAAATATTTTCCATACTACTTTTGACTTTTTACCGTTTTTTTTTCCAATCATAAGTTCATAACCGTTCATTTCATCCCAATAGAAAAATTCTCTTTCATAAATAACACCATTTAAATAAATTAAAATATCTTTTTTAATTGAATTCTTATCTCCTTCAATTACTTTATTCGTATAGCAAAAAGGATGATAAAAGTTTAAATTCCCATGAAAAGAAATAGTCTTCCAAATATCTTCGACCTGAATCTTTAATTCGATATTGGAGGAAACACTGTACATTCAAGTTATTTGGTTAATTTCAATTTAGTTGAAATCAAAAAAGCGTTATGTATCAAAGTAGCTGCAATTTTTCCACTTTGATTATAAATTTCTCCTTTGATTGTAGCTATATTTTTTCCCTTACTAATTATTTTGGCTTCACACAAGTACTTTCCAGTGGTAATGGGACGATGAAAAACAGTGTGAAGATTTGTTGAAGAGGGGTATATATATCCTTTGGACTCAAAAATTAACAAAATACTAGTAACATCATCTAACATGGAAGTAATTTGACCTCCTTGAACAAAACCGTCAGGGCCAGGATTTATCATATCGTCAGAAAATTGACCCTCCAGTTTTAAATTATTTTTTTTATAGTCAATGAATTTGAACTTAAACTTTTTACCAGTTCCTCCATATTTACAATGAAATAAAATATATTTATCAATTTCGTGTGACATAAATTAAAATAAAACTAAAGATAATTTTTTAAAAAAAAATTACAATCCCCATAAGGAAGCAAACAGAAATAACTAAAATAGAAAAACCAATTTGAGACAAATATTTATAAACAGGTTTGTTTATGCTTTTATTACTGTGTTCACCTATAAGCTCTTGAAAAGAACTGTATAGGACAATAAGAACAGGTGAGAATAAGACACAGCCCGCAATAAATAATTGTATATCCGTCATTTTTTTGGGAGGGTATTAAAAAAAATTCCATATATCAAAATTGTTGGAACCCAAATAGAAACATACTGTCCCATTTCTTTTTCTCCAGAAAACCAAAGGTAAACTGACAGCAAAAAGCTCAGAAAGGCTGAAATTAAAATTGTAATGTCTCTTTTTCTCATAATTATTCTTCTTTATTTTCTTTTCTAAACCATAGGTTGGTTCTTAAATTATTATTCAAGTTAAGATTTGTGGTTTGAAAATTAAAGTTAGCATTATTATTAAATAAAGGAAAAACTCCGTTTAAATCAATTTGATTAATTTGAGTAATGTTGTTTAAATCGTATCCCATCTCCTTGAAACTATGTATTAACTTGACTAATGAAGGATTTTTGGTGGTTTTTTTTGAAATCTTTTCACCATTGTCAACTTCATACTTAATTCCTTTGCTGTTCTGGTTAATTATACTTACAACTAGCCATTCTTGAGAATAAGAATAATTAAAAATTAGAAGCAATAGGAACGCAAATCTTTTCACCTCACAAATTTCAACAAAATTTAATTTATAGATATTGTTTTTTATATAGATATTTTAATTATCCATAAGATAATATTATAGATCATTGATTAAAATTCTATATTAGTTAAAAAATTAATGTGAAAAAATTATGTTTTTTATTTTTATTGGTTCATTATATTCCTTATGCACAGCAAGAAAGTGATATTGAAAAACTATTACTTAAAAAACTTCCAAATGTTTTAGGAAATATGGCAGACCAAACTCCTTTTGGGGCGGGAATCAGATCACTTATTGGAAATAAAAAAAGTCAATTGGAGAATACCATTGTAAACCTATGGATAAAGTATAGCAAGGCTTTTGAATACAAAGATTACGAAATGTTAGCAAACTATTTTTCATTTCCAGTTGTTTTTGATGCCTTAAATAAACCTGAAAAAATTATTAATAAAAAACAGTTGATAGAAAAATATAAAATAATTAGAGAGGAAAATATTCAGGAAGATTATAAATATTCAATTTTAAATAAATACAATTTCATTCAACTAAGTGACGATTTTGTTATTCTTGATGCGCATTATAGTAGATACAACTCTAAATATAAAAAAATCTTTTTTGGTAGGGGGCTTTATTCTTACAAACGAGTTAACACCAAATGGAAGTTATTTGAAGTAAATTCTTTTTAACCTTTTAAATGATTTGTGTTTTCTCAATCACTTTATTAAAACAAACACGAAACGTAAGTGGGGAACTCTTGTAATTTTCTTTATAAATCTCTTTTGAAAATTATGATCATAAGCTTTCAAAAAAAGATAGTAAGTGTAAGATTATTTTTTATGTAACAAATAATTAGAAAATACTATTTTTTTGTTTTTATTGCTTTAAAGAAAGCAAATAAAT
>CACJRP010000027.1 GCA_902595825.1 uncultured Bacteroidota bacterium | reverse complement strand
GAATGAATTAATTCTAAGTCATTAAATAAGACACTATTTTTTCCAACAATTAAAGTATCTGAAAAATTGTAATCATAAAAATCTTCAACTCCAGCTAGTCTAGGATTAAACTTAAATGCATAAATATCATCCTCCCCATTACCTCCTTGTCTATCAGATGAGAAAAAGCCAATTTTTAATTTTTGATTAACCCCGAATGAAAAGTCATCACTTTTAGAATTTATGTTCTCTTTTAAGGACTCTATTTCCCAACGATTAGAAATTACTTTGGTAGCGATATAAATATTGAACTTACCTCCCTTAGAATCCTTATCTGAAGAATAGAATAACGTTGAATCATTATATGAATACGGAAAAGATTCATTATACTGTGAGTTTATGTCAGGGCCCAAATTCGTGGGTTCAGAAAATTTATCATCCATTAAATCTAAATAATAAATATCCATTCCTCCATAACCACCTGGTCTATTACTTGAAAAATATAAACGATTTGATTTTGGGTTTATACTTGGATGAAGATTAGAATATTTATCTGTCTTTTCTAGAATTAGTTTAATGTTATTTCTTTTATTTAATATAGTACTGTAAATATTTAATTGTATGCTATCGTTAGAATCTATTCTCGACTCACTTCTTGTGAAATAAAGAGTTTTATTTAATTGATCATAACTTCCATATCCCTCTTGAAATTTAGAATTTAAATTTTTAAGTTTATTATTTGTACGTTCAATAAGAAATGTTTCTGAATTAAAATTACCTTCATAGAAGTTGTATATTGGAAATTTTGATTTGACTTTTCTAGATCTTGTTTTAAAATCTCGAGAATTTGATTGTTCGCTTAAAAACAGAACTTTACTGTTGATGTTATTATTAACAAAGATTAGACCATGGTCTCCTTTACTACTATTGCCTTTCAAATTTTCTAAATCATATTCGTCAGGTAAAATATTATTACCCTTAACTAAATTATTTGTATTTATTAAGGGTAATTTAATCGCTTTTTGCTTATACTCTTTAGCTAACTTGCTTTCTGCTGGTAAGAGATTCGCATAATTGTAATAATCAAGAACATTAACTTTGTTAGATTTTGTGATTTTTTCATAAGTATCTAATGCCTCTTTTAGATTATTTGTCAAGACATAAGAATTGGCTAGATTCCTTAGACGATCGATTGACAAATTATCCTCATTTGTTTTATATTTAAGAATAGACTTCTCATACATTGAATTTAAAAAATAGTAATCGCCCCAGACGTAACTTAAACTATCTTTTTGAGAATCTTTGGTTTGAGAGAAAACAATAAGGTTGCAAAAATTAAAAACTAAAAAAACTAACTTTCTTTTCATAATTAAAAAAATCTAGGTGAAAATAAAAATGCCTCTCCTTTTGAAAAAATATCTAATCTTAAAAATATTTCATGGGTTGGTATACTAAGGCCATTACTAATTTCATTTGAAGGAATACCATAAGAATAACCAACAGACAAATTTTCAAGAATTTGAAACCCTGCAAGTGCACTAACTCCAGTTCCTTGAAAATTTGTAAAACCATAATTATTAAAACTACTTCTGATTTGTCCACCAATCCAAATATTTTGATTTATGATTCCTAAAATTGAAAAATCATAACCACCAATACTCTTAGTTTGTTTAAGTAAGAAACTTGGTTTTAGCATAAGTGTCTCAGATATTTTTATCAGTCCACCTGTTATAAAATAATAGTGAGGTTCTAAATTGTATTCCTTGTTCGATAATATTTTTGGAATTGCAAATCCAGTGTAAAAAGATTGAGTAAAATAATAAATTCCAAAACCGATGTTAGGTAGAATTTTTCTGTCATTTTCTAAAACAAATGCATTGTCCCCTGGGGTTAAAGTTTGAATTAAATTTGAATTCAATGAATAATTATGAATTCCACCTTTTAATCCAAGGGAAAGACGGTTTCCTTTTTCGTTTAATTTTAAATGATATGCAAGGTCAATATCGAAAGAGGTGCTGTTAGTGGGGCCTATTTTGTCATTAAGAATACTTATCCCGTATCCTAAATTCTTTGAATTTACCGATTTTCCAAATGTTATGGTCTGTGTTTCAGGAGCTCCTTCTAGACCAACCCATTGAGAACGAATTACAGATGTTAAATTAGTTATTCCTCTTGAGCCTGTGTATGCAGGATTTATAGCTTGGTGATTAAACATATAGTAACTGAAATTCGACTCTTGCTGAGATCTACAAATCATGGATAACATTATCAAAATAAAATATAAAATTGAATTTTTCATTTAATTATTTCTTCTTTTAATATAAACATATCCCCTTGTAGGTTCTGTTTGATCTCCCCATATTATTGAATAAAAGTAAGTGCCTTCCGGTAACATATTGTCTTTAGAAATAAACGAATCAGTTTGAGATGCTCCGGCCCAATCATTTTTATAATTATTAGTTTCAAACACCTTGATTCCCCACCTGTTGAAAATAATCAATTTATATCCAACTGCGTTTTCGATACCGGTTATCTCCCATGTGTCATTTACGCCATCACCGTCCGGAGAGAATGCATTTGGTATGAAAAGATCTACTTTACCAAATGTTACGACATCCGATATCAAATCAGGGTAACAAGCGTTAAATAAGTTCCCTACAATAACCCTAAACTTTCTTCCCGAAGGTAATATCCTCAAATTATTTATTCGCAAGATATTGGTATCCCAACCAGAATAATTTGGGTCATTTGAGATATTTTTCCATGAGGGATTTTCGTCAGTGCCCGTGTTTTCTTGCCATCTAAACTCTGAATATCCACTTATATTTAGTTGTGACTCAATTTCTAAAAAATTATCATTGATTCTTTTAGAAGTTGGTTGAACTGTAAATAATAATTCTTCACCATATTGTTTAAACTCAGGAATACCGTCTCCAGACCTGTCTATAGGTTGAGTGTATCCACCTTGGTTTAGTACTCTACCTACACTATCAAAAACAACAGGCCCAGTACCTAAAACCCCATCGTTGTCGTCATCACTAAATCCTGCCTCAACGGTGTCAAAACAGCCGTCGTTGTCAGAATCAATATCAACCGAGTTAGGTAGACCATCTCCGTCAATATCTTCGTCACCTTCCAAAATATCTAAAATACCATCGTTATCATCATCAATATCATCCTTATCATATACATCATCTAAATCGCAATCAACCAGAACAGTAATAGGCAATGTAATACTTATAGGTAAAAAACTACATGCGTTGTAACTGGATGTATTATCAATAATCTCTGTTATATTTAGAACGCCATCACCATCAATGTCATCATCACAAGTATCACCTATCCCATCTCCATCAAAATCTTTTTGGTCTGGATTTGGTGTATCTGGACAGTTATCAAAATCATCACCTGTACCGTCAGAGTCACTGTCCTTTTCATTATCAAGAGTAACTAATTCAACGGATACTGATTCCATATTTAAATAGTTAATATCTTCGGTATCTGAGTGAACCTTTAAAATTATATTTGATTGTATATCTCCATCTAAAAAAGGGTCATCAACTCCATAAAGGATTATTTCTTGAGAAAAATTCCAATTAAATTCATCAAATTCTATTTCTAGTTTGTTGATTGTTACTTCTGTCACATCTGTTAATTCAAAAACAATTTTCACTTTACCTGTAGGTTGATTACCAAGGGAAATCGATATGTTGGTTGAATTTTTGTCCTCAGAAAGAATCTCAGGTTCAGAAATATTTAAAAATGGAAAATCATTGTCTTGGTTAACCAAATTTACGTCAGCAATATCATCTGCATTTAAAACTCCATAAAAAAGATCTAATGATGTGGGATTTCCAGTAATAAACTCAAAAGTTTGGTTGCCATCAATTATGAGGTCATCAGCTCCTGTAATTACAACTTGGTTTAAAGAAAAATCGTCCCAATTCTCTTTTTCTATTCTAACTACACTATCTGCCAACACAACCTCATCAGAGTTGATTCCGATTGATACAGGGATATCGACCCAACTAAGGGGCTCGGATGTTAACTTAAAACCAATAACAACAGACTCTAAGTCCTCAGAGGTTGTATAGTCATCATTCATAACTTTCACAATTACAGCAGGTGAATCATTGTCTTGATTTGTAAAAGTTATAGGATTAAAGGCATTTGGGTCGATTGTACCGTAATTCAGATCTAAAGAAAATACATTGGAAACACTGATATCATAATCTTGAGGACCGTCAGTAACTGGAGGAAAATCATCAATACCTGTTACATGGACAAGCTGAGGCTGATCCCAGTTAGAAGAGTTAAAAGTTATTTCTGGAATTACGTTTCCTTCATTCAAGTTTGAAGAAGAAAAGCTAACTGTAACAGGAGAATCTGGCCTAGAAGTTAAACGAACTTCAAAAAAACCTTGATCTCCATCCTCACTAGTTAATAAATCTATTTCTGTTATTAGAATATTAGACTCATCGTCATCTATGGTTACAACATTTATAGACTGATTGTCAAGTCCCACAAAATTAGGATCTGAAGATCCATCAACAGATACTAAAACAGTACTTGTCTTATCTCCATCTATAATGTCATCATTTACACTATTTAAATACACATTTTGTGGTATATTCCACTCTGCTGGGTTAAATGCTATAGTTTGATAAGAGGCATCTACTTCTGCCTCAGTTGAATCATTGGTTGATATGTTAAATACAACAGTGGTGTTAGGTCTTGAGCTAAGCATAACAAAAAAGTATGCTTGATTACCACTCTCATCTAGATCATTTGATATAGGACCAACTAAAAAACCTGGGTTATCGTTGTCAACATTTATAAAATCTACATCAGCAACATCAGTCGCATTTAGATTATCATACGCGGAATCGGAAGACTGGGGATCACCTGTTACAAGTATTAAAGGTATGTCACCGTCTATGATATCATCATCCAATCCTGTTATAATTACCTTGTTTAAAGAAGGGGTGTTCCAGTTCGCATTTAATATAGTTACAGAGGAGGTGCTTAAACTCACCTCGTCTGTACCTCCAGAAATAGAAAGTGGAATCGTAACATCAGCTGAGAAAAGCGGTAATGTTGTTAAATTAAATTCTACAACTAGTGTATTGCCATCTTCGCTAGTTGAATTGTCTGACTTTTTTTTCTTAGATGTTATGTACGTCATCCCTCCATCAGGTAATACTGTCAATTCGACTCCTACTCCATTTAGATCTTGATTTATCATGGCAACATCGTCTATCGTCGTAGGGTCTATTGCATTATAGACTGCATCTGTAGAACTTACAGCTCCTGTAATAATTTGGTAATTTATAGAGCCATCTTGAATCGGTATTGGATCGGGAAGACCAGTTACAGTGATAATTTGAGGAATATTCCAATTTAAGGGAGAAAATGTAACTGTTGCCTGTACAGAACCCTCTGTTAGATCAGACGAAGTTAAAACCAAATCGACAAAATTACTTGGTTTTGAATTCATTACTATAGAAAAGGATCCTTCATCCCCACTCTCATCTGTAAGATTATCAATAGTAACTAAAGTAAAACCAGGCTGATCTATGTCAATTATTTCAGAAGGAATTGAAACATCTGAAAGACTGTTGTAGCAGTTTAATGTACTGGTTGTGTTAACTGACAAACCTAAATTAAAATTTTGATCTCCATCTACAATGAAATCAAGTTGGGGATCAATTAAAATTGTCTGAGTAACATTCCAATTTAAAGGTGTAAAAGTTAAAGTACTAGAATTTACTGCAATCTCTGTGGTATCAATGTTTACAAAATCAAGATAAACATCGGAGGAGGGTGTTCCAGTTAAACTTATCTCCAAAGGCATGTTAGGGTCATCTTCTCTTTTGGAAAATGCTGTTGGGGAAACCACAATGGATGGAGAAAAAACATTTATTGTGGCCTCGTCAGAGATGGTCTCACATTGGGTATTGAGCTTTCTTGTCTTAACCCTGTATTTTTTACCATTAAGTGAAGTGTTTAGTGGCTGAACTGTTAATGAAGAGGAGTTTACTCCTGTGTAGTTTGCTTCTGACGGATCATACCCGCACTGCTTAAATGTATATTTTACTTGTAAATCAGCATTAATACCTCCAGTACCATCGCCATTTTGATTACCAAAAATTAAATTAAATCCATTTTTACAATCGTATTGAAAACCGGGATTTATTACAAATCCTGGCACTGTCTGGTCCATATATGGAAGCGCATCCTCCCTTTCTCCACTTCTTGTGTCTAACATTAATTTAATAGTTCCTGATGAAATCTCTAAAGAGGGGTTTCCCTCACCTGCCCAAGATTCCCAATATCCATTCATATTAATATCAAAAATTCCATTATTAGGGTCAACAGAGGAGGCATCATAATTAAAAGCAACCACACTTGGGTTTGCTGGGAGTCTGTTATCATAGTGATTTTGAGAAAAGTCAATGATTGTTACCCCGTCAACTATAAATATAAGACCATCATCAATGTATTTACCAGTAGCTGGATTCAAACTCATAACTAATTCACACTTTTCAATCTCTTCTCCCACCGCTAAATCAATCCCTACATCTATGTCCCAGCTGATTGTACCAGTTCCAGAATTACCACTTATATTCATAATTGGGGATAAAATTGTGTTAGTTGATACTGCATTGCTAGAGCTTGTAAAATCGCCACTAATTGTCACTGTTGATAGTATGCTATCGGGAGTACATCCAATGTTGTCCCAGGACGAGCCATTAAATATTTGCCATTGGTAAATAGAATTAATTGGATCTGACGTAACCACAGAAAAAGAACTGGTATCACTAACGCATATAGTTTTGCTTATTGGATGACTGGTTATTGAAACAAGTGTTGTTGCCTCCTGGAAATCGAAAATAGAGTTAGAATCAGCGTCTAAGGGTATTAAATACCCACCTTGCCCAACAACTCTTCCCAAATAATCTAGTGTTATTGGATCACTTCCTAACCTACCATTATTATCTGGATCACTAAATCCAGCTTCGAAAGTGTCATAACAACTATCATCATCACTGTCTAAATCCTTATAATCGTAGAACAAATCACCATCAGTGTCTATTGGAAAATCTTTTAGAGAAATTTTAAATCCAAAAGTGGAGGTGGACAAAATACTTTCATTCAAATGAGTGATATTTACTTCTCTAACTTCTCTGGCACTAAAGGAGAAACCCGGATTTCCTAAAGAAGAGGGGTTATATTTGAATAAAAATTCATTCGCTGTAAACGAGGTAACCCCACTTTCAAAAATTCCATCAAAATTCGTGTCAACAAGAAGTCGATTATCCAAATCCAATAGAGTTAGAGTTTTAGTATTTGGACCTACTGATATTCTAAATGATTCATCTGAAACAATTGTATGGGTATTATTATCACTATTTGTAAGAATAAAGTTGAATTCATCGGAAAAAGTTAATTGATAGTCTGTATTTTCCGACCCCCCTGGTCCTACAGTCGATGTCACGTTGCCTGAATTATTACCTACTAAGTTTGTGATTGAGGAACTTAAAGATAAGACAGTAGAAACTGAAGCTGTTGTTGAAGAACCAGTGGAAAAGTTAATTATAGGGTTTATTATATCTAATAAATCAAAAGAAACAATACCTAATGACTCTGTAATATTAAATATTCCGTCATTATCAACATCCAAGTCAATATTGTCAGCAACTCCGTCTGAATCAAAGTCTGTAGGACAAACTGATACAGTTACCTCCTTAGACTCAAACTGCTGAATGGGATCTGTACCACACTGCTTTTGAGCAATGACCTTGTATTTTCCGGGTAAGGATGGAGAATATGGACTGGTCGTAACTCCTGTGTTAGAAAAACCTCCCCCGGTTTTATCATCGTACCACCAAGAAAAACTATCATAAGAACCAATTCCATCAACAACCAAATTCACATTTGGTAGACAAAAATCCTCGGAAGTATTTATTTTGTCAAGATTAATTTCTGGATTTTTTGTAAATCCTGAGTAAAAAGCACCTGAAGCCGACGCGTTACTTTGATTTACATAAGAAACGTAAAGTTCATCGTCTGCTAAAACACTAACATTACCCTCAAGACCAGTTACTTTGTAAACAATATAATTTGCATTCCCCTGCACACCAGTTTGACTTACTCCAGGGAGAGCTGAAATATTTATATTCGTATTGTTATTATCTGTAACTCTAACTATTGAAGTAGATCGTGCTATTACATATATTACACTATCTGACATATTAATGTTCCCAATTTTATCTAAATCAGGAATGTTATCAACACTTTTTGCTGCAAGACATGACAATGGTGGAACAAAAAACATACCTTGATTAACTTCAGAAGTTGTTCCTCCTATACCTTGAAAAGCATATATTTTTTCAGTTGCTCTAACATAAATTGTTGGAACGGTAACAGGATTATAAAAATTTCCTTCTACAATATAAAACTCGTTTTTGTTGAGTGTTACTGTAGGAATTAAGTTTCCATTCAAATAGATTTCTGTGTTATCTTCCGTTGCAACTAAAAGGGCATTTTCCCAAGAATCTCCACCTGCCCCTCTAGTAAATACGTATTCTTTCCCAACTTTTTCTACAGGGACAATTTGATCAAATCCGAAATCTCTACCTGGTCCAGAACCAAAAGTACTATTTGCAGCACCAGAATTGACTACAATTTCCTTATTTGAAACTATCGAAGTCCCAATTAAGGTGCTAGATGTAACACCAGCTTGATCAATAGAAGCTGCAAGAATATAAGACTCTCCCCTATTTAAATTTATAGTTAGTGAAGAAATAGAGGATGTTACGGTTCCTGCATATGTGACAGATGGATCTAAATTTTCAAAAGTGATATTTGTATTATCTATAGTTGCCATGATAGAAATGAATTGAACTTGCCCAAGACCTGTATTTGGAATCAATGGCATCCCAGCTTTAAAAGAAGTTCCAAGTGCCGATTTACCCTTGGAAGTCATTGCTCCAGCTTGAGCAAAATTTGAAGAAGTGCCTCTACTGTCTCCAAAAACTCTAACTCCTGCATAAACTTCTTTTGATGATTGAATTATATATCCTTTATTATTTATTATCGATCCAGCAGTAAGTGTGGGACTTGCAAGATAAAGCTGTCCTCCATCCTGATCAGAACCATCATTATCAATGTCAAATCTGTATGGACTAGAATTGGATACTGTAATATTAAATGGTATCCCACCAATCGGTGTTATTTGGACATCTACGTTAGACGATTCAGGAGTGGAAATATATAGATATTGTCTAACAATAACAGCATTTGATTGCCCACTGGTTAGTGGTGGAATGTAGTGAAGATCGCTTAATTGTGAGTAAGTCTTGTTTATTGAAATTATCAGTAGAAGAAAAACAATGTGAATGTTCAATTTAATCTTCATCAATACCTTTTTATATATTAATAATGCTAAATTATTTGATTTTCAACAAAATAGCTAAATATTGTCATTATTAAATCGTTTTATATCTGCTTCTTTAGGGATTGGTGTGCCCTTATAAATATTATTATACAACCAACAAGACAAAGTTGGAGAAAGAAGAATTCCACGAGAACCCATTCCATTTAAAAGGTATATGTTTTTATAATTTGGATGGGGGCCAATTATTGGCCTTCTGTCTATTGTTGAGGGTCTTATGCTAGCCTTATGTTCAATAATTTGATAAGATTCCATAATTATACTCTCAAGTTTTTCAATTAACCATTGTTTTTTTAATTGAGTTGGTCTGTTTTTTTTATCTGAATTGTCATACGTAGCACCTACCCAATAAATTTCATTTCCTAATGGCAT
>CACJRP010000026.1 GCA_902595825.1 uncultured Bacteroidota bacterium | reverse complement strand
CTATAAAAAATAATATTAAATTTGCAGGCCTAAAAAAATTAAGTATATATGCCAACCATCGCTCAATTAGTAAGAAAAGGCAGATTAAATATTTCTAAGAAAAGTAAATCTGCTGCTCTTGATTCGTCTCCACAAAAGAGGGGTGTTTGCACAAGAGTTTACACTACTACACCAAAAAAACCAAACTCGGCTATGCGAAAAGTTGCTAGGGTAAGATTAACCAACGGAAAAGAAGTCAATGCATATATTCCTGGTGAAGGTCACAATTTACAAGAACATTCGATAGTACTAGTTAGAGGAGGAAGAGTAAAAGATCTTCCAGGTGTTCGTTATCATATAGTTAGGGGTGCTTTGGATACTGCTGGTGTTGAAGGGCGTCTTCAAAGAAGGTCCAAGTATGGAGCTAAAAAGCCAAAAAAATAAGATATTAAATGAGAAAGAAGCAATCAAAAAAAAGACCAATACTTGCTGATCCAAAATTTAATGATCAATTAGTAACTCGTTTTGTCAATAATTTAATGCTCCATGGGAAAAAATCGACTGCATATAATTTATTTTATAATGCAATAGAAATAGTTGAAAAAAGAAAACAAAATGAGGAAAAAACCGCTATCGAGATATGGAAAGATGCTTTATCAAACGTAATGCCGCATGTTGAAGTAAGGAGTAGACGTATAGGTGGTGCAACTTTTCAAATACCAATGCAAATAAGACCCGATCGTAAAGTTTCTCTGGCTATAAAATGGTTAATCGGATTTGCTAGAAAAAGAAATGAAAAGTCAATGTCAGAGAAATTAGCAAATGAAATCCTTTCTGCATTTAAGGAAGAGGGTGCAGCTGTAAAAAAAAGGGTTGATACGCACAAAATGGCTGAGGCAAATAAAGCATTTTCACATTTTAGATTTTAACTTACAATGTCAAGAGATTTAAAACATACACGTAATATTGGGATAGCAGCTCATATCGATGCTGGCAAAACCACTACTACTGAAAGAATACTTTTTTATACAGGAGTAAGTCACAAAATTGGAGAAGTCCATGACGGTGCCGCAACTATGGATTGGATGGAACAAGAACAAGAGAGAGGTATTACAATTACATCTGCTGCAACCACTTGTAATTGGAAATTTCCTACTGAACAAGGTAAAAGTTTACCTGATTCCAAAGATTTTCATTTCAATATCATTGATACTCCAGGCCACGTTGATTTTACTGTTGAGGTAAATAGATCCCTTAGAGTTTTAGATGGGCTAGTTTTCCTATTCTCGGCTGTTGACGGTGTTGAGCCCCAGTCAGAGACTAACTGGAGGCTTGCTGATAATTACAAAGTTCCTAGGATTGGATTTGTGAACAAAATGGACAGGCAAGGTTCGAATTTTTTAGGTGTTTGTCAGCAGGTTAAGGATATGCTCAAATCAAATGCCGTTCCAATTGTATTAAATATCGGAGACGAGGAAGATTTTAAAGGTATCATTGACCTTGTAAAAAATAGAGCTATTGTTTGGCATGACGAAAACTATGGATCAACCTTTGATATTGTTGATATTCCAGACAACTTAAAAGATGAAGCAGAAAAACTTAGAGGTGAATTAATAGAAGCTGTTGCGGAATATGACGAAGACCTTCTCGAAAAATATTTTGAAGACCCAAATTCAATCTCTGAAGATGAAGTGCACAAAGCACTAAGAGCCGCAACTCAAGAAATGAAAATTATACCAATGATTTGTGGTTCGTCTTTTAAAAACAAGGGTGTCCAATTTCTTTTGGATGCGGTTTGTCGATATTTACCCTCCCCAGAAGACAAAAAGGCAATTTCTGGAATTGATCCCCAAACAGATAACGAGTCTTTAAGAAAGCCATCTAAAAATGAACCTTTTGCTGCTTTAGCATTTAAAATCGCAACCGATCCTTACGTTGGTAGGCTTGCATTTTTTAGAGCTTATTCTGGAAGACTGGATGCTGGTTCATATATTCTAAATAATCGAACAGGAAACAAAGAAAGGATTTCAAGAATCTACCAAATGCATTCTAATAAACAAAATTCAATTGATTTCATAGAGGCTGGTGATATTGGTGCTGCTGTTGGTTTTAAAGATATTAAAACTGGTGACACTCTCACAGATGAGAAATCCCCAATAATACTTGAAAGCATGGATTTTCCCGATCCAGTTATTGGGATTGCAGTAGAACCTAAGACTAAGGCAGATGTTGATAAACTTGGAATGTCATTAGCAAAGCTTGCTGAAGAAGACCCAACATTTCAGGTTAAAACTGATGAGGCTTCGGGGCAAACCGTTATATCAGGTATGGGAGAATTACATTTGGATATTATAGTAGATAGACTTAAACGTGAATTTAAAGTTGAAGTTAATCAAGGAAAGCCACAAGTTCAGTACAAGGAGGCTTTAACGGCATTGGCTGATCACCGAGAAGTTTATAAAAAACAAACAGGCGGTAGAGGAAAATTTGCTGATATAATTTTTACAATTGAACCAGGTGATGAATCTAAAACTGGTTTGGAATTTGTCAATGAGATTAAAGGGGGAAATGTTCCAAAAGAATATATTCCTTCAGTTGAAAAAGGATTTAAAGATTCTATGCTTAACGGGCCTCTTGCTGGTTTTGAAATTGATTCTATGAAAATAACCTTGAAAGATGGTTCTTTCCATCCAGTAGATTCCGATTCCCTATCTTTTGAATTAGCTGCTAAATTAGGCTTTAAGGAAGCTTCAAAATCTGCAAAAGCTGTTATTATGGAGCCTATAATGAAACTTGAAGTAATTACTCCCGAAGAAAATATGGGGGATATTGTTGGTGATTTGAACAGAAGAAGAGGACAAGTAAACTCAATGGATGACAGAGCCGGATCTAAAGTAGTTAAAGCTGAAGTCCCTCTTTCTGAAATGTTTGGGTATGTTACTTCTTTAAGAACCCTATCATCTGGTAGAGCAACTTCAACTATGGAATTCTCACATTATGCTGAAACTCCCACAAGCGTCTCTGAAACGGTAATTTCTGAAATTAAAGGTCAATCCGAATAAAATAAACTATGAGTCAAAAAATAAGAATAAAATTAAAATCGTACGATTATAATCTGGTTGACAAATCTGCAGACAAAATCGTTAAAACAGTTAAGACTACTGGAGCTGTTGTAACTGGACCAATTCCATTACCAACTCACAAAAAAATATTTACTGTTTTAAGGTCACCTCATGTAAATAAAAAATCTAGAGAACAGTTTAAATTAAGCTCTTATAAAAGGTTAATGGATATTTATAGTTCTTCATCAAAAACTATTGATGCACTTATGAAACTAGAATTGCCAAGCGGTGTTGAAGTAGAAATTAAAGTTTAATTATGTCAGGTTTAATAGGAAAAAAAATTGGTATGACAAGTCTTTTTGATGATAAAGGAAAGAATATTCCATGTACAATAATTCAGGCAGGCCCATGTATTGTTACTCAAATTAAAAATAATCAGAAAGATGGTTATGAGTCTCTCCAACTATCTTTTGATGATAAAAAGAAGATAAAAACTAACAAATCTCTTTCAGGCCATTTTGAAAAGTCTAAAACCTCTCCAAAGAAAAAATCTATGGAATTTAAAGGATTCGATGCAGATTTCAATTTAGGTGATACGGTTAACGTAGATTTATTCAAAGAGGGAGAATTCGTGGATGTGTCAAGTATTTCTAAAGGGAAAGGTTTTCAGGGAGTAGTGAAGCGTCACGGATTCAGTGGTGTTGGACAAGCTACCCACGGTCAACACAATAGATTAAGAGCTCCAGGGTCAATTGGAGCTGCTTCATACCCAGCGAGAGTTTTTAAAGGAATGAAAATGGCTGGAAGAATGGGGGGAAAGAAGACAAAAATTTTAAATCTTAAAGTTTTTAAAATTTTACCTGAGAAAAATATTTTGATAGTTAAGGGAGCAGTTCCCGGTCATAATAATTCTTATTTAAAAATTGAGAAATAATGAAGCTCAAAGTGATTGATATAAAAGGCAAGGATACTGGAAGGAAAATTTCTCTCCCAAAAAAAATATTTGATTTTGAGCCCAATAATCAAGCTATCTATTTAGATATTAAAGCACAAATGGCAAACAAAAGGCAGGGCACACATAAGACAAAAGAGAGATCAGAAATTATTGGTAGTAACAGGAAAATAAAGAAACAAAAAGGAACAGGTTCAGCGAGGGCTGGTTCTATTAAAAACCCCATTTATAGGGGAGGTGGTCGTATTTTTGGACCTCGAGTAAGAGATTATTCTCAGAAAATTAACAAAAAATTAAAATGTATTGCAAGGAAATCAGCGCTTAGTATCAAAGCTAGATCAAACTCAATTTTTGTAGTCGAACAGTTTTCTTTTGATAAGCCTAGTACAAAGGGTTTAATTCAATTCTTAGAAAAATTAAAAATAGATTCAAAAAATTCACTTGTGATATTTGCTGAGGAAAATAAAAACGTATATTTGTCGTCGCGAAATTTAAAAAAAGCTGAAACTGTAAATGCCTGTGAATTAAATACTTATTTAATATCAAAGGCACAAAATTTAGTATTTTTTGAAGATTCGATTTCCAAACTAGAAAGAATTTTAATTTGAAATTATGGATATTATTAAAAAACCCATTGTCTCTGAAAAAGCAACAAGTATGAACGAGTTGGCCAATTGTGTCTCTTTTATTGTGGATTCTAGAGCCAATAAGATTCAAATTAAAAAAGCAGTGGAAGACATGTATAATGTAACTGTAAAAAATGTACGAACTATGATATATGCGCCTGTAAGAAAGACTAAATACACTAAAACTGGTTTGCAAAAAAGCAAGAGTGTTTCTTTCAAAAAAGCTATGGTTCAACTAGCAGAAGAAGATAATATTGATTTTTATTCAAATATTTAATAATTTATTATGTCAGTCAAAAAACTCAAACCAATATCAAATGCACAAAGATTTAGAGTCGTAAACGATTTTGGTATGGTTACAGTTTCCAAACCAGAAAAAACTTTGGTTTCCCCTAATAAAAAATCCGGTGGAAGAAATAACAAAGGAAGAATGACAATAAGGCATGTTGGTGGAGGTCACAAAAGGAAATATAGAATAATTGATTTTAAAAGAGATAAATACGACACCCCTGCCGAAATAGTTTCGATCGAATATGATCCAAATCGATCATCATTTATAGCGCTTACTAAGTATCCTGATGGTGAAAAAAGATATATAGTTGCTCAAACAGGTCTTAAGGTAGGACAAAAGGTTGTGTCAGGAGTTAGTAATATTAGTCCTGAATTGGGAAATGCTATGCCTCTATCTTTAATCCCTTTGGGAACAATAATCTCTTGTATGGAACTGGTTCCTGGTAAAGGAGCTAACATTGCTCGAAGTGCCGGTTCTTTTGCACAACTTATGGCAAGGGAGAATAAGTATGCGACAGTGAAATTACCATCCGGCGAAACTCGAATGATTTTATCCAAATGTTTTGCCACAATCGGTGCTGTGTCAAACTCTGACCACCAACTGGTTGTTTCTGGTAAAGCTGGAAGATCAAGATGGTTAGGTAGGAGGCCCAGAACAAGACCTGTTGCTATGAATCCTGTTGACCATCCAATGGGAGGTGGTGAAGGTAGAGCCTCCGGAGGACACCCTAGAAACAAAAATGGTGTCCCTGCAAAAGGTTTTAAAACACGATCTAGAACTAAAAAAAGTAACCGATTTATAATAGAAAGAAAAAAGAAATAAGTTATGCCAAGATCACTTAAAAAAGGACCATTTGTAAGATATAGTTTAGAGAAAAAAGTTTCAAATAACATTGAATCTGGTAAAAAAGAAGTAATTAAAACATGGTCTAGAGCGTCATTAATTACACCTGATTTCGTTGGTCAAACTATTGGAGTTCATAATGGGAGACAATTTATTCCTGTTTATATAACTGAAAATATGGTTGGACACAAACTTGGAGAATTTTCTCCTACAAGATCATTCAGAGGTCATTCGGGAGGTAAGAAATAAATTTTGAAATGGGAATAAGAAAACGAAATAAGGCAAATATTTTAAAAGAACAAAAAAAGAAGCTCGCCATTGCGAAGCTAAGAAATTGTCCTATATCTCCAAGAAAAATGAGATTGGTTGCGGATTTATTGCGTGGCAAGGAGGTTGGACACGCTTTAAATATATTAAAATTTAATCCAAGGCACGCATCAAAATTTCTAGAAAAACTTCTTATCTCTGCGATGTCTAATTGGCAATCAAAAAATGAAGACAAAAGTATAGAAAATACAAATATTATTGTCAATGAAATTAAGGTAGACGGCGGAAGAATGCTTAAAAGACTTCGACCTGCTCCGCAGGGACGTGCACACCGAATAAGAAAGAGATCAAATCATGTTACAGTGGTACTTAAATCTAATAATGAAATAAATTAATATGGGACAAAAAACAAACCCAATAGGTAATCGTTTAGGCATAATTAGAGGTTGGGATTCTAATTGGTATGGTGGAAAGGATTATGGTGACAAACTGGCTGAGGATGAGAAGATCAGAAAGTACATATTTGTAAGACTAAACAAAGCCAGTGTCTCTAATGTTATAATCGAGAGGACTTTAAAGATAATTACAATAACGATAACCACTGCTAGACCAGGTATAATTATAGGAAAAGCGGGGCAGGAAGTTGACAAGTTGAAAGAGGAATTAAAAAAAATAACTGGCAAAGAAGTACAAATTAATATTTTTGAAATTAAAAGACCTGAATTAGACGCTAAATTAGTAGGCGCTAGTATAGCTAGACAGATTGAAGCAAGAATTTCCTACAGAAGGGCCATTAAAATGGCAATTGCTGCGTCTATGAGAATGAATTCTGAAGGTATTAAAGTTCAGATTTCGGGAAGATTAAATGGCGCAGAAATGGCAAGATCAGAATCTTACAAAGAGGGAAGAATACCTCTTTCAACTTTCAGGGCAGATATTGATTACGCCATCCAGGAAGCACATACGACGTACGGTAGAATCGGAATAAAAGTCTGGATTATGAAGGGTGAAGTTTATGGTAAACGAGAGCTTTCACCACTAATTGGCATGAATAACAAAAACAATCAGCTTAAAAAAGGCACAAATCAAGGAAAAAAAGTTAGAAACTAAGAGATGTTACAACCAAAAAAAACAAAATTTCGTAAAGCTCAAAAGGGAAGAATGAAAGGTATTTCACAAAGAGGACACCGACTTTCAAATGGTATGTTTGGTATAAAATCATTAGATTCTAAGTTTCTAACATCTAGACAAATTGAGGCTGCTAGAATCGCTGCTACAAGATATATGAAACGTGAAGGTCAACTTTGGATTAAAATTTTTCCTGATAAACCTATTACAAAGAAGCCTCTAGAAGTTAGAATGGGAAAAGGTAAAGGTGCCCCTGAATATTTTGTTGCTGTTGTGAGACCTGGCAGAATTCTTTTTGAAGTTGCGGGTGTAAGCCAAATTATTGCTAAAGAAGCATTGAGACTAGCTGCTCAGAAATTACCCGTTAAAACAAAGTTTATAATAGCAAACGATTATAATAAAGAAATTTAATATGAAACAATCAGAAATATCGAAGCTAAATTTAAAGGATTTGGAGATTAGGATAATAGAATTGAAAAAAAAATTATTCGATTTAAAAATGTCTAGTTATGTTTCAGAATTAGAAAACCCGTTACAGATTAGAAATACTAGGAGAACTATAGCAAGATTGAAAACTGCTAAAACTAAATTAAGTAAAGATTTGATTAGCTAATATGGGAGATAGAAAATTAAGAAAAGAGAGAATAGGTGTCGTGACGAGCAACAAAATGAAAAACTCTATTGTTGTTTCGGAGGTAAGACGCGTAAAACATCCAAAATATGGAAAGTTTGTGCTTAAAACCAAAAAATATGTTGCCCATGATCAAAAAAATGATTGTAAAATAGGCGACAAAGTACGCATAATGGAGGTTAAACCAATTAGCAAAACAAAATCATGGAGGCTAATGCAAATTATTGAAAGAGCAAAATAAATGTTACATCAAGAATCAAAATTAAAAGTTGCAGACAATACCGGTGCAAAAGAAGTACTAACAATAAGAGTTTTAGGCGGTACTAAAAAAAGATATGCATCTATTGGTGACAAAATTGTAGTCACAATTAAAGAGTCTACACCTTCTGGGACTATGAAAAAAGGACAGGTAACTAAAGCTGTTGTTGTTCGAACAGTAAAGGAAATTCGAAGAAAAGATGGTTCTTATATTCGTTTTGATGACAACGCATGCGTCCTATTGAGTCCTACTGGTGAGATGATTGGCACAAGAGTTTTTGGACCAGTTGCAAGAGAATTGAGAGATAAAAAATTTATGAAAATTGTTTCACTAGCCCCAGAAGTTTTATAAGTTATGAGAAAGTTTAAAATTAAAGTTGGGGATTATGTTAAAATAATTGCAGGATCTAATAAAGGTTCTGAAGGTAAAGTGGTTAGCATTGTTAAAAAAAGAGAAAAAGTTGTTATTGAAGGTTTAAATTTGGTAAAAAAACATATTAAACCAAATTCCAAAAACCCTCAAGGTGGAATTGAAGAAAAAGAATCTCCAATTCACATTTCAAATGTATCTCTTGTAAAAAATGAAATAAAAGAGAATGCTAAAAATGAAAAATCAAAAGCTAACAAAACTATCAAAAAAGTATCAGGATGAGTTACGCACCTAGGTTAAAGGAGGAGTTTGAAAAAGTTGTATCTAAATCATTAATGGATGAATTTAGTTATCAAAATACTATGCAGGTTCCTAGAGTTGTTAAAATCATTTTAAGCAGGGGTGTTGGCGCAGCAGTAGCGGATAAGAAACTTGTTGAACAGGCAGTTGATGAACTTACCCTTATTACAGGACAAAAAGCAGTTCCAACCTTATCAAAAAAAGATGTTGCTTCCTTCAAGTTAAGAAAAGGTATGCCGATAGGTGCTAAAGTCACATTGAGAGGTAATAAGATGTTCGAATTTTTGGATAGATTAATTTCGATTGCATTACCTAGAGTTAGAGACTTTCACGGAATTAAACCTAGTGGTTTTGACGGTAGAGGTAATTATACATTAGGTATAACCGAGCAAATAATTTTCCCTGAAATAGATATTGATAAAGTGAACAAAATATCTGGTATGGATATAACATTTGTGACTTCTGCTTTTACAGATAATGAAGCAAAGTCTTTATTAAATTTAATAGGTTTACCATTTAAAAAGAAATAGTATGGCAAAAGAGTCTATGAAAGCGCGTGAAATAAAGCGTGCAAAAATTGTTAAAAAATACGAAGCTAGAAGAAAAGCTCTGAAAGATCAAAAAGATTATTTAGCTCTTCAGAGGCTACCAAGAAATGCCTCACCAGTTAGACTACACAATCGTTGTAAAATAACTGGAAGACCTAAAGGTTACATAAGACAATTTGGGTTATCAAGAGTTACATTCAGAGACATGGCTAATAAAGGATTAATCCCTGGTTTAACTAAAGCAAGTTGGTAAAAATTATATTATGAATACAGACACTATAGCAGATTATCTTACTAGGATTAGAAATGCCTCTTTAGCAAAGCATAAGATTGTAGAAATCCCAGCCTCAAACACAAAAAGAGAAATCACAAAAATATTGTATGACCAAGGTTTTATTTTAAGCTACAAATTTATAGAAACTCCAAATAAACAAGGAAAAATTAAAATTGCTTTGAAATATGATGTCAAAACAGGTGAATCAATAATTAGAAAAATAGACCGCATTTCTACCCCAGGATTGAGGAAATATTCTAATGCCAAGAGTATTCCTAGAATTTTAAATGGTTTAGGAGTATCAATCATATCAACATCAATGGGAGTTATGACTGGGAAAGAAGCGAAGAAAAAAAATATAGGCGGGGAGGTCATTTGTTATTTATATTAAATTTTAAATATGTCTAGAATAGGAAATAATCCAATTAAAGTACCTGAAGGTGTAAATATAAAACTTCAAGACAACAAGATAATTGTCAGTGGAAATAAAGGTTCACTTGAGCTAAATTTTTATGATGTAGATATCGACTATAGGAACAATTTAATAACTTTAAAAAGAAATTCTGAGGCTAGTGATATTAAATCTAAACATGGGCTTTATAGATCGCTAATTAATAATATGGTTATCGGTGTAAACTCTGGATTCACTAAAGAGCTTGAGCTTGTTGGTGTTGGCTATCGTGCTTCTGTTCAAGGACAGAAATTAGATCTTTCCTTAGGTTTTTCACATAATATTTTATTTGAAATAGCACCAGAAGTTAAAGTTGAAACAACTTCTGAAAAAGGCAAAAATCCAATCATAAAGTTATCCTCGCATGATAAACAACTTTTAGGATATGTTGCAGCAAAAATTAGATCTTTTAGAAAACCTGAACCATATAAAGGTAAAGGTATAAGGTTTGTAGGAGAACAAGTTAGAAGAAAGGCAGGTAAATCAGCATAATATGTTAAGATGAAAACTATAAGAATTAAGAGAAGAACAAAAATTAGGCTCAAATTAAAAAAAACTATTAGAGGTAACAACGTTATGCCTCGCTTATCAGTGTTTAGGAGTAATAAAAATATTTATGCACAAATAATTGATGATGTCAAAGGAAATACCCTAGCGTCTGCATCTTCGAATAGTAAAGATTTTGGTAAATTTGAAAGTAAAATTTTGGCTGCCCTAGAAGTAGGAAAACTACTAGCCAAAAAAGCATCCAAAAAAGGAATAAGTAAAGTAAAATTTGACCGTGGTGGATACTTGTATCATGGAAGAGTAAAGTCTCTTGCTGATGGTGCTAGAGAAGGAGGTCTTAAATTTTAAATTATGTATAAAAATTATAAAAGTATTGAATTTGTTAAACCCGGAGGCCTAGATCTTAAAGATAGATTAGTAGGAGTACAA
>CACJRP010000025.1 GCA_902595825.1 uncultured Bacteroidota bacterium | reverse complement strand
TTGTCGGGTATTCTAGTATTTTTTATGCAAGCTGGTTTTACACTAGTAGAATCAGGTTTTACAAGGTCTAAAAATGCAGTTAATATCTCTATGAAAAATATCCTCGACATTTCTGTTGGGACAATTTCATATTGGATAATTGGATATGGACTTATGTATGGTGCATCCAATGGCTATATTGCTACATCAAATATCTTTTTTAATCCTGGAGATGGGGCACATGATGTTTTCTTTCAAACAGTGTTTTGTGCGACTGCTGCAACAATTGTATCCGGTGCAATTGCCGGTAGAACAAAATATACAACTTACGTTTTCTTTACTGTCTTTTTAACCGCCCTCATATATCCAATTTCTGGCGGATGGCAATGGAACGGTGATGGATGGTTAGCTAACTTGGGTTTCATAGATTTTGCTGGTTCTTCAATTGTTCATTCTGTTGGAGGTTGGGCAGCTTTGGTTGGTGCATGGATGGTAGGTCCAAGACTTGGAAAATATGTGGACGGAAAATCAAATGTTATTCCTGGACATAATCTTCTACTGGGTGCCTTGGGTGTTTTCATACTTTGGCTCGGGTGGTTTGGATTTAATGGCGGTTCTCAACTTGCATGGGGTGGAGATGATTCCGCAGCCGCATCTGCTGTTGTAATGGTCACAAATATTGCTGCTGCAGCAGGTGCTGTGGGTGCAATGGCTACAACCTGGATTAAAGATGGTAAGCCAAACCTAGGCATGACGCTAAACGGAGCTATCGCTGGGCTTGTATCTATTACAGCTGGCTGTGGTAATATGACATTTGGTGGAGGTTTTATGGCAGGATTAATTGGTGGTATTATTGTTGTTTTTTCAATAGAGTTTATTGATAAAGTTTTGAAAATTGATGATGCAGTTGGCGCTGCTTCTGCCCATGGTGTTGCTGGTGCATGGGGTACTCTTGTAATTGGATTATGGGGTGTAGACGGTGATGCTGGTATTGGTCTATTCAATGGTGGTGGAGCTTCTCAGTTTGGAATACAGGCTATAGGAGTTTTGGCATATGGTGTTTGGGCTACTGCTACAGCACTTATAGGATTTGGAATTTTAAAATCTACAATTGGTTTGAGAGTTTCTGAAGAAGTTGAGATTAATGGGCTTGACGAAGAAGAACACGGAATTGGAGGATTTGAAGGTGGCGGATTCGAAGCCTGGATTAAAGAAAATAAAAAATAAAATAATTACTAAAACTATATAAAATGAAAAATATTAAATATCTATTATACTCATTTCTGACACTTATATCTTTTTCTATAAGTGCACAGGAAGAAACAACTGAAGACGAGCCCACATTTTCTGTTGCTGGATCTATTGACACCTACTTTAGAAGTGCTGATTATGCTCCAGGGACATCATTTGCTAACCTACCAGGTTTCGCACTTGGTATGGCAAATGTTATCCTTTCTTATGAAGGGGAGAAATCTGGGTTTGTTGCTGATTTAGTCTACGGTCCAAGAGGTACGGACGCTGTTTTTGCCTCCAATGGATCCTCGAATATTGTAAATCAATTGTATGCCTATTTGAATGTTAGTGATAATTTCACTCTTACCTTAGGAAACTGGAATACTTTCCTAGGATATGAAGTTATTTCGCCAACTGCAAATTTTAACTATTCAACATCTTACATGTTTTCCTATGGTCCTTTCTCCCATACTGGTATAAAAGCAGATTTCACCTTAAGCGAAAAAACTTCATTGATGTTAGGCGTAATGAATCAAACTGATTTCACTGAAGGTAATTTTGATAGCCTTGCAGATACATTTGATTCACCCTCAAGTAATGGTTCTCCTGAACCCTTTGATTCTTATATGTTTGGAGCGCAGCTAGGTATATCTGGGCAATATATAAATTTGTTAGCTGGTGATGGTTACACACAAATTGACTTTACAGGTGGTTTTGATTTAAGTGATTCATTTTTTCTGGGAATAAATGCAACTTCGGCTGATATAGACGGTGCTGGAAAATTTTCAGGAGTAGCCCTTTATCCTCAATTGGCACTAAGTGAGTCATTTTCAATAGGACTTAGAGGAGAGATATTTAATGATGATACTGGTATTTTAGATGGTGCAGGTGGTACCGATCAAGATAATACATCTTTTACAATTACAGGAAGTTACACATCTGGTAATTTAACAATAAAACCCGAATTTAGAGTTGACTCTGGGTCAGCTGAATTCTATCAAAAATCTTTAACTGGAACAACAGATAATTTAGCCTCATTTATTCTTGCGGCTATCTATGCATTTTAGTGTTTGATTAATTGTTTGGTTTCCCCTCCTTTGCATTCATTTTGTTTTGCTTTGGGGGGGTTTTATTTGATTTAATTGAATAATACTAAGAGTTTATCAACAATAATCTTTGAATTAGTTAATATTTTATTATTTCAAAATATTGATATGCCAATGTATAATGTTAGCTTCGACCATAAATTAAAATATTATGAAAAAAATTGAAGCAATCATTAGAAAATCGAGATTTTCTGAAGTAAGAGATGCTCTTCATGAAGTAGATGTGAACTTTTTTAGTTACTGGGATGTAACTGGAATAGGAAATGAAAAACAAGGGCAGGTATATAGGGGAATAAGTTATTCTACCTCTGATATACAAAGACGTTTTTTATCAATTGTTGTAAACGACGATTATGTGGAAAAAACCATTAATGCAATTGTAAAATCTGGAGCAACAGATAAAATTGGAGATGGTAAAATATTTGTTCTCCCAATTGAAGATGCAGTAAGAATCAGAACCGGGGAACGTGGTGGTAAAACTTTAAATTAAAAAAATGGAAAATACAGCTTTATTTACAGCAAATAACGTATGGATGATGATCTGTACTGGTTTAGTCTTTTTTATGCACTTAGGTTTCTCTTTCTTAGAAATTGGACTTACAAGGCAAAAAAATACAGTTAATATACTATTCAAAAACTTTTTTGTGATTACAATTGGTCTTCTTTTATATATGATAGGAGGGTTCAATTTAATGTATCCTGGCTTTGAAGAAGGCTCTGCAGGCTTTTTTAAATTTGCAGGTTTTGGAATTGGTGCTCCAGAGGGAGGGATGACACCTGGATATGCAGATGGTGGGTATACTTGGTGGACAGACTTTCTTTTTCAGGGAATGTTTGCGGCCACTGCAGCTACAATTGTTTCAGGTGCAGTAGCAGAGAGAATAAAACTAAATGCGTTTATGTTATTTACAATTTTTTATGTTGGATTGGTCTATCCAATTATAGGATCTTGGAAATGGGGAGGTGGATTTTTAGATGCCCTTGGATTCTATGATTTCGCCGGTTCAACACTCGTACACTCTGTAGGCGGGTGGGGCGCACTTGTAGTGGTATATTTTTTAGGTGCTAGAATTGGTAAATTTGGAGAAGATGGGAAACCTAGAGCGATTCCTGGACATAATCTTCCACTTTCAGCAGCAGGGGTTTTAATTCTTTGGTTAGGTTGGTTTGGTTTTAACGGTGGTTCTGTTCTTTCTGCTGATCCTGAATTAACTTCCCTTACCTTGGTTACAACTTGTATTGCTGCAGCTGCAGGCGGTGTTTCTGCTGCTATTTTTTCAAATATACTCTACAAAACATATGATTTAACTATGTTTATGAACGGAGTTTTAGGAGGTTTGGTTGGTATCACTGCTGGGGCAGATCAAATGAGCCCAATGGATGCAACTTTAATTGGAATTATTGCAGGTATAATTCTGCCACTTGGGGTGTCTCTTATAGATAAACTTAAATTAGATGACCCTGTTGGTGCAATTGCTGTACATTTAATTTGCGGAATTTGGGGTACACTTGCGGTTGGTGTATTTGGTGCAATGGCCAGTGTTGATCAATTTATCAATCAACTTATTGGTGTAGGAGTTATTGGGGCATTTAGTGTTATTTGCGCGGGCATTATCATATACGCTATAAAAACAATAGCTGGTATTAGAGTTAGCGAAGAAGAGGAGCTTAAAGGTTTAGATATTTCTGAGCATTCAATGGATGCATATGCTGAT
The DNA here is from genome assembly GCA_902595825.1 of uncultured Bacteroidota bacterium. Classification (GTDB taxonomy): domain Bacteria; phylum Bacteroidota; class Bacteroidia; order Flavobacteriales; family Flavobacteriaceae; genus TMED96. The sequence goes on along the minus strand of CACJRP010000025.1, from coordinate 7,922 downwards.
TTTAGCACTAATAAAAATTAAAAAGGGCCAATTTTTATAAAAATTTATATAAATTAAATTTACTCCCCTCCAATAAACTTATTTACTGGAGGGGTTTTTTTATAAAAATTTTTTTTCTTTTAAAATCAACTCCATTTCACCTTGAAGCTTACTTGCTTCAAATCCAGCTATGTCAGCGAAATCTTCATTTTTTGATGCATATATAATAGATCTTGAGGAGTTAACTAAAATTCCGATATTGTTGTTCATTCCAAGAAATGAAACTTCTTTTAAACTCCCCCCCTGTCTTCCTATACCTGGAATGAGAAGGAATGAATCTGGAATTATTCGCCTAATATCAGCAAGATGACTAGCCTTAGTGGCACCAACTACATACATAATATTTGCGCTTCCCTTCCATTTTCTAGATTCAATAAGAACCCGCTCATAAACTCTTTTGCCCTCTGAAGGGATTAATTGAAAGTCTTTTGAGCCAGAATTAGATGTAAGAGCCAAAATAATTGCATACTTGTCTTTAAAACTTAAAAATGGTTCTATTGAATCTTTTCCCATATAGGGAGATACTGTAATTGAATCAAAACCAAATTTATCAAAATATGCTTTGGCATATCTGTCAGATGAGTTTCCTATATCTCCTCTTTTAGCATCCGCGATGGTGAAAATTTTAGGATATTTTTTATTAACATAGTTAATTAATCTTTCTAAGGAAGAAATTCCTTTCACACCATACACCTCAAAAAATGCAATATTAAATTTTATCGCAACAGAAAATTCAATAGTCGAATCGATGATTGCTTTTGAGAAAAAATAAAGTGGATCTTCTAGTTTTTTAATATGCTCTGGTATTTTATCCAAATCTGGATCAATACCAACACATAGGTATGATTTTTTTAATTTAATTTGCTCAATTAGGTTACTTATTTTCATGTTTTAAAAACCTCTCCCGCTTTTTTAAGCTTTTGGGTATTTTGATAAAGTTTTAATTCCTCAATTAGTTTGTCTATTCCACCATTGACTATATTTTGTAAATCATAAAGAGTAAGGCCTATTCTGTGATCAGTCACTCTTCCTTGTGGATAATTGTATGTTCTAATTTTAGCTGATCTGTCACCTGATGAAACGAGACTATTTCTTTTTTCAGAATCAGCGTCCATTTTTTTCGAAAGTTCCAATTCATAAAGTCTTGACCTTAGAACTTTTAGCGCTTTTTCTTTATTTTTATGTTGTGATTTTTGGTCCTGACATTGAGCTATTATACCTGTGGGCTCGTGAGTTAATCGAACTGCAGAGTATGTTGTATTTACCGATTGCCCACCAGGTCCAGATGAACAAAAATAATCAACCCTAACCTCATTCATATCTATTTCTATATCAAACTCCTCTGCTTCTGGTAATACCATGACAGTTGCAGCAGAGGTATGAACCCTACCTTGAGTTTCAGTTTGAGGAACACGCTGTACTCTATGAACACCTGATTCAAATTTTAAAAAACTATAAACGTCCTCACCAGAAATTTCAAATATTATCTCTTTAAATCCTCCGGCTGTTCCTTCACTAATATCAACAGTGCTTGTAGACCACCCTTTGTCTAGGCAGTATTTGCTATACATTCTGAACAAATCGCCTGCAAAAATACTAGCTTCATCCCCTCCTGTTCCAGCTCTTATTTCAATTACAACATTTTTAGAATCGTCTGGATCTTTTGGTATAAGAAGGATTTTTAGTTCATCCTCTAACTTTGGTATTAAGTTACGTGATTCATCAAGTTGTTTCTTGGCCATTTCCTGAATTTCAGAATCTGATCCATCTTTTATGAGTTCTAGTGCCTCTGATTCATTTGAAAGAGTAACCTCGTATATTTTAAACTTTTCAATAATTTTGTTTAACTCTTTATATTCCTTACTTAAGTCAATATACTTTTTTCTATCCGAAACAATCTCTGGACGAGATATTAGTTCGGAAACTTCGTTGAATCTGTCTTTGATGAGGTCGAATTTATCGAGCATTTAATTTAAATTGAATAAATGCAAATTTACTTATAAATTCTAATTATCAATTTTATTGAAAAGTAATTGATATTTAATCAAAATATCTTCTTCAATGCTTCTCATCATAAAGGTTGGTAATTGAACATCGTGGTCCACAAGTGAAACTTTAAATTCTCCACTTAAAATTATTTTATTATCTGTTTTTTTTATTTCAGAGTTTATACTCAAGTCTTTTGATATACCGTGGAAATTGAGGTTGCCCGAAAATGAAATTTTATCTTTGACCAGCAAAATTTTGTTAGAATAGTATTCAATTTTAGGAAAATTGATGACCTCCAAAAGTTCCATCATGTTTGAATCTCTATTTCCATTTCCACTATCAAAATCTTTTGCGAACATTGCTAAAGCAATTTGTTTAAACTTATCTTCTTCAGTGTTTTCTATAATCACGCCTCTTATTTTGTCGTTTTTACCTGACCAACTATGAAGAAAATGTTCTCCATCATAACTTATAAATGATTTATCAGTATTTAAGGACCACTTAACTGACTGGGAATAAATTTGATTTGCAATTATAAAAAACGAAAATAATAGAAATTGTCTCATTACTTAAATTTAAAGACTACGACAGCAGCAAAATAGCTAGCAAAGGTTGTGTAGGCTGAATATGTATGAAAATCTGTGTTTTTGTTTGAAAAATAATTGGTGGCAAGCATGCCCGAAAAGTGAATCGTTGCTAAGATCTTGTGAGCTTTTATTGAATTAAATCCTTCTACTTTTCTATTAACCAAAGGAGGCGGTGCAAATAAAGATAAACCAGCTCCAGTAAAATACGAGGCCGTAACAATATTGCCTACCGTTTTATGAGTATTATAAAGGTCTCTCTCCCAATTGCTGTATAATTTACCACCTAATATACCTTGAGCAATCATCCCAGCAAGGGTTAAGTAACCTATAATTTGGTGTGATTTTAACATGACTTTTCTAACTTTTAATTCTTTAACTCTTTGCTCTTTGTTGAGGTTTGATAATCCAGTTTTTCTAAATATTCCATTCTTACCCCATAAAATGGATTGTGTAAACACCATTCTTTCAGGCAATAATTTTTCACTCTCTTCGATTTCCTCCTTATCAAAAAGAGATTCTAACAAGATTTTTTCTTCTTGCCCGTGAAGGATGTGAAATATAAAAAAAGTTAATATAAATATATTTTTTTTCAATCTAAATTTATTTCAATAAACAAATTTGCCTTCCATGCTTTTAATTGTAAGAGACCTCTTATTTGCTTTCTCAACTCTACCAATAATTTGAGCATCTATGTTAAATTTATTTGAGATTTCTATAATTTTATCAGCAATATCTTTATTTGTATATATTTCTAACCTATGACCCATATTGAATACCTTATACATTTCCCTCCAATCTGTTTTTGACTCACTCTGAATCAATTTAAATAACGGGGGGGTAGGAAATAGATTATCTTTTACAACATGTAGTTTATCAATAAAGTGTAATATTTTAGTTTGACCACCTCCAGTGCAATGAACCATACCATTAATTTTAGATCTTCCAATTTCAGAAAAAATTTTTTTTACGACAGGGGAATAAGTTCTGGTGGGTGACAAAACTAAACTTCCCATGTCCAACGGAAGACCTTCTATTTTGTCAAGAAGTTTTTTGCTACCAGAATATATGAGATTTTTAGAAATATTGTTGTCATATGTTTCAGGAAATTTTTTACCAATAGATGAATGAAAAACATCATGTCTAGCAGAAGTTAAACCATTACTCCCTATACCACTATTATATTTTTTTTCATATATACTTTTTCCAAAAGAAGCAAGGCCAACAATGACATTTCCATTACAGATATTGGCGTTATCAATTACTTCGGTTTTTTTTAATCTAGTTATCACTGTCGAGTCTACAATAATGGTTTTTACGAGATCCCCAACATCTGCAGTTTCTCCCCCAGTACTATAAATATTGACACCATACTCTTTAAACTCATTTATAAGCACTTCTGTTCCATTTATAATAGAGGAAATTACCTCACCTGGTATTAATTTTTTATTTCTACCAATGGTAGAGGAATACATTATGTTATCAGTAGCTCCCACACATAATAGATCGTCTATGTTCATTACTAAAGCATCTTGAGCAATATCTTTCCAAACATTTAAATTTCCTGTTTCTTTCCAATAAGCATACGCCAGTGAAGATTTTGTTCCAGCCCCATCTGAATGCATGACAAGGCAGAAGTCATTATTGTTTGATATATAGTCTGGAACAATTTTACAAAATGCTCTAGGAAATAAACCCTTATCAATTTTTTTTATGGAGTCATGAACATCTGTTTTATCAGCTGAAACACCTCTAGATTCATATCTGCTTTTTGTCATTTTATAATTGTAAGACTTTTGTCTAAAAGTATGGCATTTTTTTTAATTTATTTTTTAGGATAAAAACAAAAATTAATCTTAATTATTAATAAAATTTTAAAAAATATCTTTAATTTTTATAAGATTCATAAATAATCACCCATGTTAATATCTATAATAGTTATTAACAACAACATGAGTTTCAAAATTATACATTTGGAAATCAAAATCGAATCTTATGAGTAAAACAAAATTAGAATATATATGGTTAGATGGTTATAAACCTACCGCTAACCTTAGAAGTAAAACAAAAATAGTTGAAAAATTTGGTGGAAAATTAAGTGACTGCCCGATGTGGTCATTTGATGGTAGTTCTACACAACAAGCCGAAGGTGGATCTTCTGACTGCTTACTCAAACCTGTGGCAGTATATCCAGATCCAGTTAGGAAAAATGCATTTCTTGTAATGACTGAGGTTTTAAATGCAGACGGTTCACCCCATGAATCAAACGGAAGAGCAACAATTGATGATGATGATAATGATTTCTGGTTTGGTTTTGAGCAAGAATATTTTTTATGGGATCCTGAAACAAATTTGCCACTTGGATTCCCGAAAGACCAGACTCCTCAAGGGCAATTTTATTGTTCCGTTGGTGGTAAAAATACTTTCGGAAGAGATGTTATGGACGAGCATTTAGACATTTGCTTGGAAGCTGGGATTAATGTTGAAGGAACCAACGCGGAGGTTGCAGCTGGGCAATGGGAATTTCAAACATTTGCAAAAGGAGCAAAACAAGCCGGAGACGAAATGTGGGTCGCAAGATATCTGCTTGAAAGAACAGCTGAGAGTTATGGATTGGCGATTGAATACCATCCCAAACCACTTGGAGCTACTGACTGGAACGGATCTGGGATGCACGCCAATTTCTCAAATTCCACTTTAAGAACATGCGGAGATCAAAAAACTTACGAGAAAATATGTGAGGCATTTAGGCCAGTAGTAAAAGAGCATATTGATGTTTATGGGGCTGATAATGACCAGCGTCTTACAGGAGAGCATGAAACCCAATCAATTACTGAATTTAGCTATGGTGTTTCTGATAGAGGGGCATCAATTAGAATTCCTATTATGACAGTTGAAAATGGATGGAAAGGTTGGCTAGAAGATAGAAGACCAGCCTCAAATGGTGACCCATACAAAATTGCGGGTAGAATAATCAAAACAGTAAAAGGAGCCATTTGATTATTTTATAGTACTATTTGAATAAGCATCCTTTCCCTAGGATGCTTTTTTTTATTTTTTTTAATTTTACAAATATGACAAATCAGTTATTTAAACTTTTTACATCTGTTTTTTTTGTCCTATCATTAATAAACTGTTCAGGTGGAGATGGAGATGAAGAACTTAAAGGCTATCTTCAAGAAGAAAGTGTTGTTCCTGATTACGACAACGACCCAATTTACAGTAAAGCTAATGCTAAAAATTTACCTACTTTTTGGGACATTTTTGTAGAATCAGCAGCTCTATATGGTAAGGATTTGTCAAACATAACTGATGTTGAATTTGTTTCTGAAGCAGATTTAGCTGGCGGTACAGCAGCTCGTGCATTGGGTTCATGCCACGATTATGTTAAAATACAAGTTGACGAAACCGTTTTTCGAAATCTAACCTTGGGGGAGCAACTTTTTTTAATGTATCATGAATTTGGTCATGATGTGTTTAATGCTTCTCATGACGGTGGAGGTCTTATGGCGCCAAATGTTCGTTCTGTAGAATATACTTTATTTCAAAGAGAAGTGGAAGATTTTTTTACAGGTGTTGATTACATTGAATGGACAGACGAAGAATGTGAAATAATCAGAGAATTGTTAAAAACCGAGACTCAATAAATTTAATTATGAATAATAGATATAAAAGGAGAGAATTTTTAGAAAACGTTTGTCCTCAAGTGGCTTTAGCTATGTTCGGTGTAACTTTGGTTGAGGCTTGTTCCAAGGGAGACGACGATGACGGATATAGCGGAAGTTCAGATTCAGCTATTACAGGAGTAACTGTTCAAGGTAATGTTGTTTCAATTGATTTAGACGACCCCTCTTTTAGTATTCTCCAATCCAGGGGGTGGATGAATTTTACGCAGCAAAATATGTTATTGTTAAAATTAAGTGATACGTCCTATAGAGCCTTTACAAACAGTTGTCCTCATCAAGGTTCAAGAAATGCTTGGTCATATAACAGTAATCAGGAAAGATTTGTGTGCTCTAGCCACAGTAATTCGTATCCGTCCGATTGTACAACGCCTGGTACAACCGATGATGTTTTAGAATGTTACGAAACAAATGTAATGGGCTCAACTCTAAGTATTACCAAATCATAACTCCAAAAAAAATATTTAAGCTCATTTTGTTTATGAGCTTGATAACGTGCAATACCTTTGACAACGACAAATGTACAAGTATTTACCTTATAAGACACGCTGAGAAAATTAGGACTGACAAAAATGAAAGGGACCCATTGTTAAATAAAAGTGGTCTTCTAAGAGCCAAAAAATGGTCTGAAATATTTGAAAAAATTGAAATTAACAAAATACTTTCTACAGATACCAAACGAACAATATCTACCGTTATCCCAACTTCTAAGGAAAAAAAAATAAAAATTGAACTATACAGAACAGAGGAAATAAACTACGAAAGCTTCTTGGAAAAAAATAAGGGTAAAAAAGTTTTAATTGTTGGTCACAGCAACACTATTCCAGAGACCACTAACATTCTTATAAAAAATAAATTCTACGATTACATAGAGGATAACAACAACAGCAATCTTTATTTTGTAAATATTTGTGATGGAATTATAAGTCATGAACTACTCTTTTACCCTATTGAAGGACAGATAACCAAAGATTCAATTTAAAAGTATTTATATTTTTGTATTGCCTGAAATGATAGATTTATCTATATATAAAAATATAATTTTAGACTTTGACGGGGTCATACTTGATGCAAATAGTCAGAGAAAATTAAATATGAAATTTGTTTTAGATGAAAATCTAAATCAAGAATTATCTACCCTTACATATGATTATTTTTGTAAAAATTCTGGTGTCTCGAGAAATGTTAAGCTAGGTAAATTTATTGAAGACAAATTTGTTTTAAATAAAGTTTTAAAGGAATACTATGAGTTAAATCTTTCAACTCTTCCTAAATGCAATCTTGTAAAGGGTGTTAAAGAGTTTATTGTAAAATTTCATAATTCAAAAAAGATATTTATTCTTTCCGGGGCTGACGAAGAGGAGGTAAAAATTTTAGTTAGTGATAAAAATCTAAATGATTACATATTCTATTTGGGAGGTGGACCAAAATCAAAAATCCAGCACCTGAAAGAATTAAAGCTTGACAGGGATACTGTTTTCTTTGGAGATAGTCGATACGATAATTTTACGGCTAGTGAGTATAAATTTGATTTTGTTTTTGTTAACGGGTATACAAACACAAAAGAAGAAAGCCTTGAATATAGTCACATAGGAAAAATCAAAGACTTTAGTGAATTAGTTTAATA
>CACJRP010000024.1 GCA_902595825.1 uncultured Bacteroidota bacterium | reverse complement strand
AGGACAAAGCGACTCTTTTCCCAGATGATCCATCTACAAACTGCAATATCTGTCCTCCTTTTGTTTCCAATGCACCATATTCACCTTTTATGAAGTTTTTCCACTCCCATGCTTGAGAACCAACGAAAACAGCTCCACCAATTATAGTTAAAAACATATAAAATGCGACCTTGTTTTTTTTCATGTGATGACCAGCATCAACAGCTAAAACCATCGTAACCGAAGAAAAAATGAGTATAAAGGTCATTAATGCAACATAATACATAGGTGCGTCTATTCCGTGTAAAAAAGGGAAATGAGTAAAAACTTCATCAGCGATAGGCCACGAATCTATATTTTTAAATCTTGAAAAACCGTAGGAAACTATAAAACCAGAAAAAGTTAAAGCATCTGAAACTAGGAAGAACCACATCATTAACTTACCGTAACTTGAGTTGAGGGGCTTGTTCCCACCTTCCCAAATTTCAGAATTAAGTTCAGAATCAGAACTCGTTATTTCCATCTTCAATAATCAATATTCTTATTTACAAATTTAATTTATTTTAATAATTAAATATTAAAATTGAGAATAAAAATAACCACAAAAATCCAAGAAAATGCCAAAACATTTCAGCGAGATCAAATCCGAGAGTTTTATGAATGGTATACTTTTTATTAAAAGAATTAAATAACACAACAATTAAAACAATTATACCTGAAATTAAGTGAGCAAGATGAAGCATTACAAGCACATAAATAAAGGAAGTTGATATTGAACTTTCAGGACCAGTGAAATAATATCCTTGGTTTATTATTTGTCTAAATCCATTGAATTGAAGTATAATAAAAATTACTGCTAAAATTAATGTTGAGAATAACATTAAATTTACTTTTTGTAGATCTCCTTTTCTAAGCATTTTTTTAGAAATCCAAAATGTAAAGCTACTTAAAATAATGACTAGGGTGCTCCAATAGAATAACGAAGGAAAGCTAAATTTAATATTCCAATCTGGCCTTTGACTACTAACAATGTATGCACTTGTTAGACCGGCAAATGTCATAGTCATGCTAATCATCCCAGCCCATAACATCATTTTCTTTGATTTACTATTTATAGTATCATTTCCCTTCATGCTAAAAAGTGTTTATCAATTATGAATATTAATTGGACCAAACTTAAATAAAATATACTAACTATGATAAGATTTCTCGCGGCTTTATTAGATTTTTTTACCATTAAATCAATTGAAAAATATAACATTGTAATTCCTAATATTAGGATTAATAAAGCGGAATTTTGAGTCAAGGTTAGTCTCCCTGAGTAGTGAGTGTATGGAATCACTGAGATTAAGATCATCCAAAGAGTGTAAAAAGTAATTTGAAAAGCCGTTTTACGATCTTTCTTTCCTGTTGGTAACATTCGAAATCCAGCTTTTTGATAATCTTCATGCATTACCCAGCTAATCGCCCAAAAGTGTGGAAATTGCCAAAAAAATTGGAGCATAAAGAGTATACCTGGTTCTATCCCAAATTTGTTTGTGACTGAAACCCAACCTAGCATAAATGGAATAGCTCCCGGAAATGCACCAATAAAAACTGACAAGGGAGTAATTGTTTTCAAAGGAGTATAAATAGAGACATAGATCAAGATTGAAAAAAAACTAAAAAATGCAGTTTTAAAATTTAGCTTATTTAAAAGAAAAAAACCAATCATTATCATTAATAAAGAAATAATTAGTGCATTTGAAATACTTATTCGTCCCTTGGGAATAGGTCGATTTTGGGTTCTTTTCATCACTGCATCATAATCCCTTTCAATAACCTGGTTAAGTGCATTTGATGCTCCTACCATACAAAAACCACCAAGAAACAAATAAAAAATATGTAAAATGTCAACAGCTTCTGTAGCTAAAAGATAACCTGTTATAGATGAAAAAACTACGCTTATTGATAAACGACTCTTTGTTATTTCAAAGAAATCTTTGAAAATTTTAGTGTTTAAATGCTCTGTTTTACCAACTAGCATATCAGATGTGGTAACTTTAAAATTATTATTTTAAACTAATTTACTTTTATTGTAATCGGAAGGTGATAGGTATACTAAAAGGAACCCTTACCGCACGACCTCTTTGTTTTCCGGGAGTCATGCGAGGAAGTTTAGCTATTATCCTTTGAGCCTCTTTCTCTAAATTTTTGTCCGGACCTCTCATTCTAATCGAAGTAATACTTCCATCCTTATCGATAACAAAATTAACATATACCCTTCCTTGGATTCCCATTTCTTGGGCAATTTCTGGATAGCGGAAATTTTTTCTTATATGTTTGTTTATTTGTTCTTGAAAACAATCCCTTCTTTTTGACTTTGCTACTCTTTCACATCCAGGATAAATTGGAACATCCTCAATAACAGCAAAAGGGACGTCTACGTCCTCAAACTCTTCTTCAACTTCGACTATCTCAACAATTTCCTCTTGATCAGTTTCAGTCGATTCAATAATTGTTTCTTCAATTTCTTCCTCGTCTTCAACTACTTCAATAATTTCCGGAGCAGGAGGTGGTGGAGGTGGTGGAGGTGGTGTTTTAATCTGTTCAGTAATAGGAATTTCTTCATCATCTTCGTCATCAATATTTAAAGCCTCATAGCCATATCCTGACCGGTCATAAGTCTTCCATTCAATGGCCCTCCATGACATAAAAAGTATAACAGCAAGACCAATAGCAAAATATAAATTACTATTTTTTGATAGGTCGGCTTTAGGGTTCTTTTTAACCTGCATATTTAAATTTGATGCTAATTTAAAAAATTACATCATTAAGCTATAACTTTTTTGATAGTTTTTGATACCAAAACAAAAGTTAAAATTCCCGCGCAATTTGAAAATAAATCTAATATCTCAAATGACCTGTGAATTAAAAAAAAACCTTGAATAAGTTCTAGTGAAAAACCTACAAAAAAAGAAATGAATGTTGATCTTAGTTTTGGGTACTTGATTTTTATCTCCGTCAATAGAGATGAATAAATTGAGATTGTGTATGCAAGGTAAGTTAGAAAATGTAGAAATTTATCCGGACTCAATAAATTGTAACTCTCAACTATCCTAAATTGTAAGGGGATAACTGAAAAAAAAATAATCAAAAATGAAAATAAAAAAGTAAAATAGGTGAACTTGTATTTAAGCACCTATTAATTTTTTATATTCTTCAGAATTCAAAAGTTCAGTGGTTTCAGAGCTATTCAATTTGATTTTAATCATCCATCCTTGACCATAGGGGTCGTCATTTACCAGCTCAGGTTTTTCGTTCAGTATCTCATTTATATCAATAATTTCTCCACTTAGTGGCATAAACAAATCTGAAACAGTTTTTACAGCTTCAACGGTTCCAAACACTTCCTCCTTTAAAAAGTTTTCCCCAATTTTTTCAATTTCAACATAGACAATATCACCCAATTCTCCTTGAGCGAAATCAGTTATTCCAACTGTGGCTGTGTCACCATCTATAGATATCCATTCATGATCCTTAGTATACTTTAAATTTGCAGGTATGTTCATGATTTTAAATTAATAAAAAAATATAAATTTAACTTAAAATAAAAAAAATTTAATTCCCAAAATTGTATTGTATTGAAATACCAGAGCGTATACTGGTTTGTGGGAAAGCAGTAGATATAGCAAATTTTGAAAAATTATGATCATAGAAAAATAGTGCAGTGAGATTTCTTGATAACATATAATCAGCAGTTACTTTGATTGACCAAAGGGTTTGGCCTGCTGTAACTTGGTTATTATCAACATTGAGGCTTCTTAAAACTGTGATATTGTCTCTGTAAGACACGTCTGCTTTAATATTCAAATCTCCCTTCATAGTTTTTCGCCTACCTCCAATATTTGTTGTAAATGGTATATCTTTTAATCTATACCCTAGCCCAAATATGTACTCGTCACCTCTGGTTTCTGTCAATAAATTATTATCTAAACTTAATGATAGCGATCTGTCTGTCTTCAACTCAGTTAGAATTTTTAAAGAGTTTTTTAATTCAACATCCAATCTAATTAAAGGATTAAATTGCTCAACCAAATTTATATTCCCAAAAAGTATCTCGGACAGATAATCTCCATATTGATTTTTTTGTTCAGGCTGACTTTTAATATAATCTAAATTTGATTGAAATTGGTTTATAGTATAACTTGACCTATAACCGTGAGAAATTGAAAATCTATTGAATGATTTTCTTATGGACTTATTATTCATTAGTCCAGTATATCTTATATTCCAATTTGGAATTGGCACACTTTTAATTGGATTTAAAGACACTTTACTGGGGTCACTACCTGTGTACGCCGAATAAAATGCAGCTATTATTACATCTTGTTGATTTTTAGAAAATCCAGAAGGAAAGTTATTTATATTGTCTGAAGTTGCTATACCTCTAGATTTGGCTAATCTATTTGCCAAAATTATTCTATTTTGTCTAAACCTACTAAAATCAGAACCACCACGTCTAGATCTTCGAAATGCTGTTCTTATCATAATCGTAGAAGTCCCGTAATTACCATAAACATTACTATTAAAAGGTATATATGTGCTGTTATTGATATTAAAATTTTCAGTTATGTTCTCGGAATAATCTCGTTCTGCGTTGAGGTCTACTAAAAAACTTTTTCCAAACCTCAATTGTCCATTTATAGTGAGTTGGTTATTTCGTACTTCTGAAAAGGGTTGGTTAAATCCATCAAAATCAGTCAACATCCCTCTCTTGGCAATTTCATATCTTATATCTGACTGACTTCCAAAAGTAAATGCTAAACTTGGATCAAAAGATCCTAAAAATCCTATAGAGGGTAAATAACCAGGTATAACTTTCCCATTATTTTCTGAATAAGAAAATCGTAATCTTTTAAATGAATTTAAAATATCTACAGTTGTTTTGAGTAATTTATTTTTCCTGATTTTCTTTGAAATTGAGTCGTTAGATTCGGATAGATTATTATTTGTTAATCTTTTATTTTTGTTTTTTAATCTAAAGATTTCGTAAAGCTTATTAGTTTGAATAGAGCCATTTATAGTTTTTGTATTCGCATTTTGGATAGTATTAACTATTCCTAGCTTTTGCCCCAGGTCGTTCTCTACTTGAGATAAAATATCAGACCCGCGTATCCAACTAAAATCTCCAGAATAATTTAGTTCAGAATCAATAAAACTTAGTAATTTAAAGTACTTAAATGGTAATTTATAAGACAAATTTAAATTTTGAAAATGTCTATTAGGGTCCCCCTGATCGAAAATATTATACCATATGCTCTGTGTTTTCTTATAACCCTCGTTTTCCTCGTCTAAATAATCCCTAATAATTCTACTCGTCGACGAAGTGAAATTGATTCTAGCAGATCTTGTTAAATTATATTGCAAATTAAAAGTGTTATCAAACAAAAAGTTTCTTTGTTGAAGAATTGGGAGAGCTAGTAATGAATTTTCGGTTTCTACGTCTGCGTAAACATCCCTAAATTGTTGAGAGTTTAATGTTCTATTTATATTAGCAGAAAAGGAAAAACTTGATGGTATAGGGTTAAAATTTAAATTTTTTAACCAATCTAAATATTTTTTATTATTTAAAAATTTAATTTTATAGAACGGAAGTATTTCCAAACTTTGAAAATTAAATCCATAATTTCCTTGTAGCCTAATATTTTTGTTTTTTTGATTTTCAATCTCGTAATCGTGGTGATATATTTCATTATATGAATAAGAAAAATCAAAATTTTCAATATTATAAAATTTTTTCTTCTTTGAGTTACTAATCTTTTTTACTCCGACAACACTAATATTTTTTCTTTTAGTGTAATCAATTGCTTGTTCCCTAATTCTACTTTTTTGTTCATTTGAATCCGAAGCGTCCTTTCGATCTTTAAGTTTTATATCCTGGTAAAAAGGATCAAATTCAGGTGAAATTATTACTTCACCAATACTATAATTAATTGGTATTTGAATTCCGAAACTAGTTGGTAAAAGTTTAGCAGCATCACCAGCAGTTGTAAAGTCATATTGAAACAATTCTTCTCTTGCCCTCTGATTTGGAGATTGGTCAATGCTTCCAAAACCAATTGAAGAAAATCGAGTATTTCCTGAAAAATTTAAAAAGTCTGCCATGTTCCCATCAATTGAACCTATGGAAGCCCACCCACCTTTATTTTCAATACCAGCCATTCTAAGTTCGTTAAACCAAACCTCTCCACACAAATTGTCGCCAATTATTGTTGATGGATTTTTTACCCCAATCATCATCGTCCTAATTGATCCTAACGATGGGTTTCCTTTAACTGAAATTCTGTAATATTTACTGCCAGATAAATTAGAAATTGGAGAAAACTCGTCTACTTCGTTCATTTCTTCATCAAAAAACGAGGCCCTTGTTAAAGAGTTCCTAGTCAAGTATTTAGACTTAATTTTGGACAATAATTCGATTGGAAAATCAATTGAATTAAAATCTGGATTCCAAACATCTTCCGCGCTAATTCTATTTGATAAATTTTCACCGAACTTAGTTGGTTTTAATGGGACTTCAATTTGATAATAGTTATCTTGGTAATCTGTACCTAATCTCAAAAATGCAACAAGTCTTTTATCATACTCATCAAAATTTCCTTCACCAGGAAGAGGGTTGTTCCCCTGAATTGATTCAGCATGTATGTACATCTTTAATTTTTTGTATTGTCTTAAGTCAACATCAACATTCTTGAAAACTCCTCGGTAATCCATAGGTTTAAGATTGCAAAATCTGAATGATAGAGATTGTTCATTTTGTCTGACTATAGTGTTATTATTATTTATTTGTTCCCTTTGAATATCAGGAGGTAATACATAGTTAACAGGTATTCTGTTCTCATTCTCCAAAATATTAACAGTACTTATATCAACAGTTGTATTAGGAGAATAGATTAAGTTTTCATTAAGGTTTTTATTATATCTTCTCCAGTCACCTCGAACTAAATCTAGAGTACCAAATCTTAGTATAACTGGAACTTCAAAATCTTTAAGAATCATCCTCATAAATCGAATTGATCTCAAATCCTGTATTTCATTAATATTTTCATAATAGTCTTTAAAATTGGTTTCAAGGTAATAACTCTTGTCGATGGGTACCTTAAACTGAATCCACCTCGTAGTTATTGATCTCCCATTAGGTAGAGCCACGCTAATATTTTCTCTCACATCTGTTACAAATGGATGATTCCCAACATTCATTTCTTTTCTTATGGGAACTCTATACTCAAAATAACTGTCTATTGTGTTCATAGTCTGGTCCCTATTTACATCCTCTGTATCTGGCTCAGTAGTACTTCCCCTATTTTCATCAGAAAAGGAGACAGGTGAATTTCCATCCGTACCATTATAATTTTTATACCTATCAATTATACCACCTTGAGCCTGTAGAAAAAATTGATAATTATCTCCTGCTGGATCTTCATCTGGTCCATTTGGATAAAAAATCTTTTCTTCTTCGTCGTTAAGCCCGTCCAATCCAACATCTTGAAGATTCCTGTCACTTTCAATTGAGTTGAATGCATACAAAAGGGACTGAGAAGTCGGCGTTCTACCCCAGTTTGTTGTTTTAGATAAAGTTGCCTCAGAACCTGGGAGACCATTTTCAAATTGTTTTCTTCCGTCTGGAAGAATATCTTCTGAAATATTCCCAAGATGAAAAATTAAGTTACCCAAGTCCTTACTTTCTCCATCAATTTCATTAAAAGTGTCCAATAACCAAAATTCTATAAATTCAACATTAGCTTGTTCAAAATTTGTTGAATTAATTGCTCTCATAATTCCTCCCCAATTTGACTTTATGTCTTCTTCAAACAAAGATTTTTCTTGATTGTTGTATGGTCCTTTTTCACTTGGAAAAAATGATAAATCTAAAGTGTTTTGAACAGTAGATTGACCCTGAACTAAATCCTGTTCAGGAAAAATTTCATTTATAAAAATTCTTCTGGTTGTATTTAAAGAAATATCTGTATTGGAAATATTATCGGGTCTAAATTGACCCGAATAAAACACTGGATCAATTGTATACCAGGCCAATTTTGCCCTTTTATAACCCGACTTGATATTATCTTTACCATAATTATTGTCATATTTTTTTTGCCTTGGTATACTTGATAATCTCCATGCAAAAGAACCTTTAACATCTATATTTGTTTGAGCTCCTTCAAAATCATCTAAATAAACATTTGCTTCTCCTTGCAATTGAGTATTCCTGGGGTTTCTGGCTAACAAACTTGCAATCTCAGCTCTTACAGTTATATTTGATTTTTCGCTTGTCCGTATCGTAGGAATGTAGTTAACTAACTTTGTAAAAAAGGGAACCTCTGTAGAAAAATTGGTATTCAAACCAATCATAGTATTATTCACAGGTTCTGTCCCATAATTCGCTTTTTGAGTAAGTGGGTTTTCACTCAAGTTAATCAAAGTACCACCGATAGAGGTATTTTCATTAAGTTGATGAATTAAATCAAATCCTGAAAATCTCTTGTTTTGCTGTCCAAAAAATGTATTATTCTCAACGGATATTTTAATCGGAATATTTGAAGCTTTTAAACCCGGATCAAGAATTTTAACCCTTCCGATTTGATAATTTACAGTATAATCAACACCTTCCCTTAAGACCCTTCCGCCAGCTGTAACTTGTACAGAACCCCTTGGGATATTAAATGCACCTATTGAAATTCCATCAGAATTAGCAGTTTTATATCTTCCTTTTAATTGAAATTTATTTTTCTCCGTTGACTGAAGAGCCGCAGCCTGTGTAAGCTCATACATTTCCCAGAAAACATATTTTTTTTGATTTAGGTTGTAACTTTCTCTATTTTCATATTCTTCGAAAGAATGTTTTTCAATTGATAATAAATTAAATATTGTTTCACCAAATGGTTCTATAGTGGGGAAAATTATTCTTCCATATTTCTGATCAACGGTAATCCCGGGTATAAAATCAAAAAAACCATCTCCTTCAGGTTCCGGATCATTGTATATATTTAATTTATCTAATCCAAGGGTTCTTAATAATACACTACTACTTAAATCTTTGGGCCATATTTGATCATCTACAGGTGATAAATAATTAATTGGTGAGGGATCTGAATAAAGAATATTTAGTCTAAAATCTTCCTTTTCAAGTTGAAAAGCACTCGTATTGTATATGTTTTTCATCATTAAGTCCCAAACAGGCTGATTCACATTTGTTAAACTACTTTTTAATAATTTGATGATAAGATTTTCTGTATCGTCTTTCTCAGTCTTGAAGATCGCAGTGTCAGTCCCAGCTTGTCCGCTATTGGCAAATTCTCCGACCTGAAAAACTTCTCCTCTATATGTATATTGGAAAGAAGCACCGAGAATCTCATCATTCCCTAATCTTTGATTTAAGGAGATATAACCCAATTGAGGGTGAAAGGTATATTCAGAAGGATCAAGTTTTCTCGCACTTTCTAAAACTGCGTAATCAATCCCTTCTTGAACTATTGAATTTAATTGACCAAAGGATTGAGAAATAGTTCCTTTATCTCTTATGTTTGAATCTATGTATGCACCTGAACCTATATTTTCTGGATCAAACTTATTTGACCCATTCGACGGTAAAAATTCCAGACTGTTTGAGTTGATAAAGTTGTCATCCAATTGAGCCAACCTCGTATTTTCTGGATTACTCTCGCCTATGTCCTGAAGTGCAATTAAATTTCTTATGTTGTTGGTTTGAGCCTGACGATTAGTTATCCAAACTTCAATTCTTGTAATTTGTATTGGAGAATTTATAAAAGGGTATGTATTTAAAAATTTATTATAATTATCTCTAAAATAGTGAGCTAAAAAAAAGTGTCTATCTGCTTCATAATCTAAAGCAAAAATTGAAAATTCTTGGAGCGTGCCACCCCCTTGAGAAACTACAGATTGAGATTGTGATCTTTGTTCTGCAAAAACTCCCGTAATACTTGTTCGCCCAAATTTAAGTTGTGCCTTAACACCCATCAAGCTCTGTGCACCATTAATCAATGTACTATTTATGGGCATATTTATGTTCCCAATGTCAATATTCTGTAGTATCGCATCTTCTGTGACATTTTTATTTAAAAAACTATTTAGTTTATTTTGGTAAGCACCTGTAAAGTTTTCCAAACTATTTGCATTACTTCTGAGATTATTTAATTCACCTCTTACTTGATCAACAGTATTTTTTGAATCTGTAATTAAATTATCCACCCTATCCATTTTATCTTGAATATCTTTTGGTACATAATCAGATATTTCTCTGATTTTTGGAGGGTTGAACTCTAGCCTAACTAAATTTTGAAAATCAAATGTTGACTCAGTGTCATAATTTGCAGTTATTTGTAACCTGTCACCAATATTACCAATTAAACTAAGATTAATCCTTTGATCAAAATCAAACCCAAAATTCCTTCTATTCCTGGGAGAAAAACTAGGATTATCGGTTTTTTGATATCTAAAACCTAAGTCAACTCCAATAGAACCTTGTGGTTTAACATCTAATTTGTTGCTTCCGAAAATTGATGAAAAGAAATTAGAATTCACATAAAGGTCTGGTAAAAGATCCTTTTGAATTTCTTGTAATTCCTTCTTATTTGATCCTATAGCACGAACCTTATTTTTAAAATATAATTCAACTTCCTGTTTTAAAACTAATTGAGAGTATTCTTTGGGAGAAAGTATAAGAGGTAAATCCAATCTTATAGACTGTTTTTCTAGATCAAGAATAAAAACATTTTTTAAAGGATTATAATTGTAAATTTCCGACAACTTAAGCCTTTTTGGATAAATTCTTGAGTGCTCAGACACAACCAAACCTAAATTTTGAGCATAAATTTGTATATCGGAAAAGAGAAAAATTATGACTACACGAAACGCAAGGCCATAATTAGCAACAAAATACCTTAATTTTTCAATCAAAGATGTTCTATAATTTATTCAAAGCCAGTTTGATGAGTCCTTCTACGGAACTTTCTGGATAACTTTGAATTATGTTATCAACTATTTTTTCAACTTGACGTCTTGGATAACCAAGAACCTCTAATGCTGATAACGTTTCATCTTTAATTGTATTGTTTTTTGGTAGCTCAATTTGATCCTCTTTTTCAATTATTTTTAAAATTTTATCTTTTAATTCAATTAATAGCCTCTGAGCCGTTTTCAAGCCAATGCCTTTAACACTTTTGATTGCTTCAAGATTTTGATTAAAAATAGCATCCTTGATTTGTATAGGAGTCATAGATGACAACATTGTCCTTGCTGTGTTTGGACCTATTCCTGAAACAGATATTAGTAGTCTAAAAATTGATCTCTCAACTGGTTTAAAAAAACCATAAAGAATATGTGCGTCCTCTCTAACTTGTAGGTGAGTGTAAAGCATTATTGCTTCTTCATCTTTTATTTGAGAGAAAGTGTTAAGAGAAATATTAACTTCATATCCTACCCCGTTACAATCAATCACTACCGATGTGGGATTTTTTTCAATCAGTCTACCTTTTAATTGAGTAATCATTTATTTTTCTTATTCCTTAACTTTTCCTTGTGCTGGGCATCAACAACAGCTACAGCAGACATATTTACAATTTCGTCAACTGTCGCACCAAGTTGCAAAATATGAACGGATTGTTCAAGTCCTAACAAAATGGGTCCTATTGATTGGGCTCCGTTTAATTCCTTTAATATTTTATAAGTAATATTTGCAGATTCAAGATTGGGAAAAATTAAAGTATTAACCTTCTTTTTTATTAATTCAGAAAATGGAAATTTTTCTTTCAGCATTTTTCTGTTTAAAGCAAAGTCTGATTGTAATGGTCCGTCTACGTCTATTTCAGGATGTTTTTTATGCAAATATGAAACAGCCTTACTCACCTTCTTCGCATTTGGATGATCTGAAGTGCCAAAGTTACTAAATGAAAGAAGCGCTATAACACTTTTAAAACCTAAAAGTTTAACTAACTCAGCGTTTAAAATAGTTATTTTTGCTAGCTCGATGTCTGAGGGATCTATATTTAAAGTAGTATCAGACAGAAAAAGGGGTCCTGAATCTGTAAGCATCATATTTGTTGCTGCAACTCGTGTTCCTTTTTTGCTTTTGCCTATTATTTTTAAAACTGGTTTAATTACCGCTGCATAATTTCTAGAATATCCAGATACCATTGCATCAGCATCATTATTTTTTACCATCATACAAGCAAAATAGTTTCTCTCCCTTAAAAGTGATGTTGCTTCATACTGATTCACACCCTTTCTCTTTTGAAGTTTCCAATATAATTTTGCATACTTGTTTTTCATTTCTAAATGCTGTTTACTCTTTGGATCTATAATTTCAACTGGTTCATCAAAATCAATAGATTTCATTAAATCTACAATTACATCCTTTCTCCCTAGAAGTATTGGCTCAGCAATTTTTTCTTCTTTAACAATTTGAGCGGCTTTCAAAACAGATAGTTGGTCAGCTTCTGCAAAAACAATCTTCTTAGGGTTTTGTTTTGCCCTATGGTGAAGTGCTCTTAAAACTTTTCTTCCACTACCGGTCCTATCCATTAAATGGTCACGATACTTCTTCCAATTAGAAATTGGTTCTCTTGCTACACCAGAATCCATTGCAGCCTTTGCGACTGCAACGGGTACCTCTACTATCAATCTTGGATCAAATGGCTTTGGAATTATGTAATCTTTTCCAAACATTAGTTTTCTTTTGTTATAAGCTAAGTTGACCTGCTCAGGGACAGGTTTTTTGGCTAAATCAGCTAGAGCAACAACTGCTGCCTTTTTCATTTCCTCATTTATTTTTGAGGCCCTAACGTCAAGGGCTCCTCTGAAAATAAATGGAAATCCAAGAACATTATTTACTTGATTAGGGTGATCTGATCTGCCGGTAGCCATTATAACATCATCTCTAGTTTCAAGAGCATCTGCATAAGGGATTTCAGGGTCAGGATTAGCCATTGCAAAAACAATTGGATTTTCGTTCATTTGTTTTAACATTGATTTGGAAACAATATTCCCTTTGGATAACCCTATAAAAACATCTGAACCAGAAATTTCTTTTTCTAATGTTGATTCCGATTCGTGAATTGCGAAATATTTTTTTTCCTCAGAGAGATTCATTCTTGTCTTACAAAGAAGCCCCTTGCTATCAAACATTTTAATATTTTTAAGTTTTGCTCCGAATGAAATGTAGAGCTTGGTACATGAAATTGCTGAAGCTCCAGCTCCAGAAACTACAATTTTGACGTTTTCAATCTTTTTTTCTGCTAATTCAAGAGCGTTTAGAAGTGCCGCACATGAAATAATTGCGGTGCCGTGCTGATCGTCGTGCATAACTGGAATGTCTAAATCATTTACCAATCTCTTTTCAATCTCAAAGGCTTCAGGAGCTTTGATATCTTCAAGATTAATTCCTCCAAAAGTTGGAGAAATTGACTTAACCGAAGAAATAAAATCGTCTATGTTTTTAGCATCTATTTCTATGTCAAATACATCAATACCTGCAAAGATTTTAAAAAGTAACCCCTTGCCTTCCATCACAGGTTTAGATGCTTCTGGACCAATATCACCTAATCCAAGCACTGCTGTCCCGTTTGAAATTACCGCTACTAAATTCCCCTTGTTTGTGTATTTATAAATATTATTGATATCATTATAAATCTCGAGGCAGGGTGAAGCGACACCAGGGGAGTAAGCCAGGGCTAAATGTCTTTGTGTACTATATTTCTTAGTAGGAATAACTTCTATTTTCCCAGGTTTAGGTTTAGCATGGTAAACTAATGATTCTCTTCTGGTTTTTTTTTCACTCATTCGCTCTGTAATTTTAAAATAAATGTAATTTAAGTATTTCGATTCACTACTTAATTATTAAAAAAAAATTTATTTGATTTTTGATTGGTCGCTAGTTTTGATTAATAAAGAAAAGATACCTCCAATAATTAAAAAAATCCCTGCTAATTGAATAACACTGATTGGATTTTTACCAAGTAAGTAGTCGTAAACAAAAAACTGCATTGAAAAAATTTGAATAATCATTGGTACAACTATGAACATATTAAAAATACCCATATAAATTCCAGTTTTATTAGATGGTATAGAATTTGCCAATATTTGGTAAGGCATTGACATCATAGAAGCCCAAGTTATCCCTAATGAAAACGATATTAAATATATATTGGATATCGTTATTCCGTCATTAATTGGAATTGAAAATAAAATAGAATTTTCACTTAGTGTGGGTAAACCTATAAGTCCTATACCGCCTAAGCAAAGTGAAAAAAAATGAAGTTTATTTGGCCCAAATTTCTTTGCAAATGGAAGCAATAGAAATGCGATTGAAAAGCAAATAATATTGTATGTTCCGTTGATATTACCAGTTAAAAGTTGAGCTTTATTAAAGGAAACAGTAGACTGATCTAAAGTATCAAAAAGCGATAGAGACAATGCTGAAGTAAGGTATTGCCAGTAGCAAAACATTGCATACCACGGGAAAAACATTACTGGGAAAAGTTGTTTCATTGTTGAGGGCATTTCTTTGAAAGCAATAACAATTTCTTTAACAGTATTTGATATAACTCCAGCCTTTTTCGATTTTTTAATTTTTATAATTTCCTCTTGAGTTGGTGGATATTCAGATGTTGTAAAAACAGTTATCAAAATCGTTAAAGTAGAAGCTATAGCCCCAACCAAAAAAGCCCAGAGAGTGGTTAACGGAATTCCACTTTCCATTTTATCACTTAATGCAAAAACTCCAAAAGAAACTAAAATTGCTGGTGTAAAATTTGCCATAGTTGTTCCTAGACCTGTGAAAAAACTTTGCGTTAAAAAACCCAACGAATATTGTTTTTCAGGCAATTTGTCTGATATAAAAGCTCTGTACGGTTCCAAGGCAATATTATTAGCTGCATCTAAAATCCAAAGTAAACTGGCCGCCATCCATAATGAATTTGAATAGGGCATTAAAATCAATGCAATGCTTGCTATAACTGCTCCAATTAAAAAAAAAGGTTTTCTTCTACCAAAAGTGGGAGACCAAGTATTATCACTAATCGCACCAATAATTGGCTGAACTACTAGTCCTGTTACTGGCCCAGCAAGCCATAGCATTGGAAGCTCAGACTCATTTGCACCTAAATATTTATAGATTGCACTAAGATTGCTTTGCTGCAACCCAAAACTAAATTGGACACCAAAAAATCCAAAATTCATGGTCATTATCTGAAAAAAGTTGAGAGATTTTTTTGATGTCATATATCTTTATTTATTAGAAAAAGCAAAATCAATGTTTCTCTTTATGCCGTTATACCCTGTCCTTTGAATAGGGCTATCTTTAAAAACCTCGTCAAATACATCCTTTGTTAAATCCTCCCACTGAGATTTTGACATATCTGTAATATTTTTTTTATCCTTAAAAGAGGGTTCGTTGTGGTT
>CACJRP010000023.1 GCA_902595825.1 uncultured Bacteroidota bacterium | reverse complement strand
CACAATGATCTGTAGTGGGGTGATCATATTCTAATTCTAAATCCAAAATAAGTTCAGCAATAAAAAAAAAAGAACCGGTTTTTTTACTTATCAAATTGGTGTTTTTGCCAATCCATCCAAGACCCGATTTTTTTGCCCATACCCTATCCATAACTGGAGCTGAGTCCACAAAAACTCTTCCATTTACATCACCCACTAAATTTTTAATTCTTAAGAGCAATTCTCTCAGTTTATCTTTTACCACTAAGTGATAATCTTTACCGTAAGCGTATGAAGATATTTTGGGCTCATGATCTTTTTTAGGTTTTTTTTTAGTATAGTAATTGAACAGCAAACTAATTACACTTTTACAACCTGGAACTAGCAATCTAGGATCAAGTCTTTTATCAAAGTTTCTTTCCATATAACTCATCTCTCCATTAAAACCCGATTTGAGCCAATTCTCGAGTTTAGTTGCTTCTTCTGATAAAAATTCTGCTTTAGAAATACCACATGATAAAAATCCAACTGACAAAGCTTCTGATTTAATTATTTCTGATAATTTATATTTATCTGGCATTTTTAAAAAAGGTTTTCTTGATTACCTCTAATTTTACCTAGATGCTTGTATGCTAACTCTGTTACTTCTCTTCCTCGTGGTGTTCTTACAATAAATCCTTGTTGGATTAAAAATGGTTCGTAGACCTCCTCAATGGTTTCACCGTTTTCTGAAACAGCGGTAGCCAAAGTTGTAATTCCAACTGGTCCTCCTTTAAATTTGTCAATCAAAGCATTTAAAATTTTGTTATCCATTTCATCTAATCCATAATTATCTACTTTTAAAGCTTTTAATGCATACTTAGTAATTTTCAAGTCAATTCTTCCATCACCCTTAATTTGGGCAAAATCTCTTACTCTTCTAAGCAATCCATTTGCAATTCTAGGCGTACCTCTACTCCTACCTGCAATTTCAATTGCAGCATCTTTGGAAATTTCAATTTCTAAAATGGATGCACTTCTTTTAAGAATTGACGATAATAAATCATTTGAATAATAATTTAGCCTATTGCTAATTCCAAATCTAGCTCTCATTGGGGCAGTTAAAAGACCAGATCTTGTTGTAGCACCAACTAAGGTGAAAGGGTTAAGTGATATATTGACTGTTCTAGCATTAGGACCACTCTCAATCATTATATCTATTTTGTAGTCCTCCATTGCCGAATATAGGTACTCTTCAACTATTGGACTAAGTCTATGTATTTCGTCAATAAAGAGAATATCCCTAGGCTCTAGATTAGTTAAAAGACCGGCCAAATCTCCCGGTTTATCCAAAACAGGTCCTGAGGTTATTTTAATACCTACCTCTAATTCATGAGCAAGCACATTTGCTAGAGTTGTTTTACCTAATCCTGGGGGACCATGAAATAAAGTGTGATCAAGGGCTTCTTCTCTTCTATTTGCAGCCTCTACAAATACTTTTAAATTTTCTAAAATGGACTCTTGCCCTACAAAATCAGAGAATTTTAAAGGTCTTAAAGAACGATCAAATTCCTTCTCTTCATTTGATAAATTATTTATTTGAGGGTCAAGAGCTTCATTCATTCTAACAAATATATAAGAAAAAAGAGGCACTAATGCCTCTTTTTCGATTCATATTTAAATTTAGATATTTTTAATGTTGAAGTTCCTCTTCTCCCTTTTCTAATGGAACAGTTTGAGGAACATAATCATCCTTTTTGCCAGGTTTTGAATAATCATACGCCCATCTATAAACATGCGGAATCTCCCCATCCCAATTTCCATGCATATGTTCAATTGGTGCTGTCCATTCCAATGTAGTGGACTTCCATGGATTTTGGACTGTCTCTTTTCCATAATAAATACTGTGGATGAAATTGTATAGAAAGACAATTTGAGCTGCACCAGTGATAAATGCAAAAACTGAAATAACAATATTTATATCTGCAATGTCATCAAAATAAGGAAACGCAGTGTTGGTATAATATCTTCTAGGTAGTCCAGCCATTCCGATAAAATGCATTGGAAAGAAAACACCATAGGCGCCCACCGCAGTTACCCAGAAATGGATATATCCTAAGTTTTTATTCATCATTCTTTTAAACATTTTAGGGAACCAATGGTATACTCCAGCAAAAAGACCGTATA
Organism: uncultured Bacteroidota bacterium; assembly: GCA_902595825.1. Classification (GTDB taxonomy): domain Bacteria; phylum Bacteroidota; class Bacteroidia; order Flavobacteriales; family Flavobacteriaceae; genus TMED96. The sequence continues at coordinate 14,693 of CACJRP010000023.1, read as the reverse complement.
GAGCAGATATTCCCATAACTAGATGAAAATGAGCTACGACAAAATAAGTATCGTGGACATTGATATCTAAGGTGCTATCACCTAAAATAATTCCTGTCAATCCTCCTGAAATAAATGTAGAAACTAAGGCTATTGAAAATAGCATAGCAGGATTTAGTTGCAAATTTCCCTTCCATAGAGTTGTTATATAATTAAAAGCTTTTACAGCAGAAGGAATTGCTATTAAAAGAGTGGTAAAAGTAAATACCGAGCCCAAGAAAGGGTTCATACCACTAATAAACATATGATGCCCCCACACAATTGTGGAAAGAAAAGCTATCGCAAGTATTGATGCAACCATAGCTCTATAACCAAAAATTGGCTTTCTAGCATTTGTAGCAATAACCTCTGAGGTAATTCCTAAAGCCGGAAGAAGAACAATATATACTTCTGGATGACCTAAAAACCAAAATAAATGCTCATATAATACAGGCGAGCCTCCTTGATAATGTAGCACCTCTCCTTGAATAAAAATATCTGAAAGGAAAAAGGATGTTCCAAAACTCCTGTCCATTATTAATAACAATGCCGCCGAAAGCAACACAGGAAATGAAACTACACCAATAATTGCAGTTATGAAAAATGCCCAAATTGTAAGTGGTAATCTGGAAAAACTCATACCTTTAGTTCTCATGTTTATAACTGTAACTATGTAGTTTAATGAACCAAGAAGTGATGAGGCAACAAAGATTGCCATAGAGACCAACCAAAGTGTCATACCAAGACCAGAACCCGGTTGAGCTTGAGGTAAGGCTGACAGAGGAGGATATATAGTCCACCCAGCAGCAGCTGGCCCGGCTTCAACAAATAACGATGCAATCATCAAAACCGATGAGAGAAAGAATAGCCAATAAGCAATCATATTTAGTAGTCCAGAGGCCATATCACGTGCACCAATTTGTAAGGGAATAAGTAAATTACTAAAAGTACCACTTAAACCAGCTGTAAGAACAAAAAATACCATTATTGTCCCATGAATGGTTACCAATGCTAAGTATACATTTGGATCCATAACTCCTTCAGGAGCCCACTTCCCTAAAAACACTTCAAAAATCTTAAAAGATTCCTCTGGCCAGGCTAACTGGACTCTAAAAAGTAAAGACATAGCTATCCCGATTATTCCCATGAATAGTCCTGTTATGAGGTACTGTTTTGCAATCATTTTATGGTCTTGACTGAAAATATATTTTGTTATAAACGTTTCTTTGTGGTGATGTTCGTGAACTTCTTCCTCTGTTGTAACTGCTGTTGACATATTTTTAATACTATTAGTTATTGAATAAATTGAGCAAACGTCTGCTGATTGCTCATCCATTTTTTAAATTTATCTTCTGTTTCAACTATAATCTTCATTTGCATATTGTAGTGAGAAGCCCCACAAATTTTGTTACATAGGAGAATATAGTCAAATATATAAGGTTCTAATGGTTCTTCACCTTTTAAAACCAGTTCTTCGCTATTTTTTGCTCGAATCTTATTTATTTTTTTAACCTTGGCTTTCATCTTAGGAGTTTCTCTCATTTGTTCTGTAGTCATAACTGGTGTGAATGCAAACTCTGTAATCATTCCGGGAACACAATTCATTTGCGCTCTAAAATGTGGCATGTAAGCAGAGTGTAAAACATCTTGCGATCTCATTTTAAATATTATTTCTCTCCCTACTGGTAGATGTAATTCTTGAACAACCACATCATCTAAGCCATTGGGATCTGTAGCGTCAATACCAACAAGATTTTTGCCATCAAAATCATTTAAAAATCTCACATTCGCATCCCCTAGAACTCCGTCGTTGCCGGCATATCTAGCTTTCCAGTTGTACTGCTGGGCATAGAGTTCTACTATCATTGCATCTTCATTTTCTTCTACTGTCATAATATCCGTCCAAGTATACAGTCCAAACAAAATTAACCCTGCTAGAACAATCATGGGAATAATTGTCCAAATCGCTTCCAAACGGTCGTTATCGGCTAAGAAAAATGCTTTTTTATTTTTTTCACCTCTATATTTATATGCAAAATAATGCAATAAGGCTTGGGTAACAGTTTGAACAAAGAAAATTACTGCAAATGTTGACCACATAAGTGAGTCATACAAATCTCCATGATCTGAAGCTGCTTTAGGAAGTAAAACATCCCCCCATTGATAAAAGGAAAAAAGTGTTAGTAAATATATAAATACAAGAAAAGCAAACATCAACTTTCCTTGGTAATCGTTGTCTTTGTCATCTGCAATCTCTGTGGTATTAACATTGGTTTGTGATAATTCAAACATCTTTGATATTTGCCACATCGATATGGATATCAAAATTAAAATCGTGAATATTAATAATATTGTCATTTGCTATCTAAATCATTTAATAGTGAAAACGTTCGCTTTCTCCGTAAAACGGATCTCCTTTTGCTATTAATGGAGCCTTTGTAAGTTCATTGAAAACTATATATATAAATAGTCCCATAAAAAATAAAAACCCACCTATTTCAGTTATCCCTATAAACCACTGATCTCCAACTGCAGAGGGCATAATCATATTGAACACGTCTATGTAATGACCTAAAACAATGACAATCCCTGTAGTCACAATAAACGCATTCATTCTCTTATAATCACTATTCATTAGCATAAGAAAAGGGAAAATAAAATTCATAATAACCATTCCAAAAAATGGTAATTTGTAATCTTCCATTCTAGTTATAAAATAAGTTACTTCCTCTGGTATATTTGAATACCATATGAGCATAAACTGAGAAAACCAAAGGTAGGTCCAAAATACACTAACTCCGAACATGAATTTTCCTAAATCGTGAATATGACTATCATTAACCTCTCTTAAATATCCATTTGATTTAAGATAAATTGTTACCAGCGCTATGGTTGAAATACCACTAACAAACATGCTTGCAAAGACATACCAACCAAATAGGGTACTAAACCAATGTGGATCAATTGACATTATCCAATCCCATGACATGATGGATTCAGTAACAATATAAAAAACTAAAAAGCCTGCAGAAATTCTAAAGTTCTTCTTGTGATATTTATTATCCTTGGCTGAATCTTGGGCCAATGAAAATTTTCTAGAAAAATATCTATATACGCTCCATCCAGCAAGGAAAAACAATCCTCTAGCTAACACAAAAGGAACATTCAAATAGCCCTTTTTAGCTGCAATTATTTTATCATGTGCTACTACTTCAGGATCCATCCAAATAAAAAGATGATTTAAATGAAGTCCTGACAAAAATAATATGAAAATCACAATCAAACCTCCAGGCAACATGTAGGCAGTTATTCCTTCCATTACTCTAAAGAGGATAGGAGACCATCCCACTTGGGCAGCTCGATTAATAGCATAAAAGGCTAAAGTCCCCAATGAAATCATAAAGAAGAAAAAAGCTGCTACATAAAGTGCAGCCCATGGCTTATTACTAAGTTGATGAAAAACGTGCTCATCATGGGAAGGGCCATGCTCGGCATTTTCCTTTTTAGATTTGTACATTATACTTAACGAGTTGATATCAATGCTCTCTTTTTTAATTTTAGAATTATCAGAATGGTTTTCTCCATGGCCGTGATGAGACATTATTTCTCTTGCCTCCTGAATATTTTTTGGAGCGGTTATAAATCCAAAAGATAAACCCACAAGGCCCAGGATCATTAATGAAAATGAAACTAATTTTAATTTACGATTAAATAAATATCTTTCTTCTGCCATCACTTTAATTTACTTTTAAGTTCCATTACATATTGAGTTATTTGCCATCTTTCTTCTTCATTAACTTGGCTTGCATGTGATCCCATTGCATTTCTTCCATAGAATATTACATGATAAATACTACCCTCTGTAATTTCTCTATCAGCATAACTTGGCACACCTAAATACTTTTCTCTAGTCATTAAAATACCTTGACCGTTCCCTTTGTTACCGTGACAGACCGCACAATAGACACCATATAATTCTTTTCCTTTCTTAAGGTTTTCTTCATTAAATTCAATAGGTGATTTAAGATTTATTTTTGCAGTGTCGTATCCTTCATTTGAATTTGGATAATCATATGGAGTCCATCCTCTTGAAATTGATCCATCTACTGGGATTTGAGCTTCTATTCCATTACGAAAAGCATTAGATTCCGCGTAAGCTTCATACCCTACTGGCTCATACATATTTGGAAAGTATTGGTAGTTGGGCTGACTCGAATCATAACATCCCACGAGTGTTAAACAGAAAAATATACCAACAAATAAAACTTTTCTATCTTTCATTTAATCTTCCTTTTCATACATGTTAATTTCCAAAGCCCCAGTCTTCTTTAAAAGTGTTTTTATTTTTTTGTCCTCACCGTTAGAATGAATCTCAATTAAAAATTTATCATCAGTAGTTGATGAGATAGGGTTTTCAGACTTTTTGAATGGCCATAATTTACTTCTTAGATAGAAAGTGATAACCATTAAATGAGCAGCAAAGTAAACTGTCATTTCAAACAAAACTGGCACAAAAGAAGGCATGTTTTCAAAAAAGGTAAAACTAGGTTTTCCACCTATATTTTGCGGCCAATCTTCAATCATAATAAAGTTAATCATTAAAATAGCAATAGATAATCCAACACATCCATATATAAATGACATTATGGAAATTCTTGTTTCATTAATCCCCATAGCCTTATCTAACCCGTGAACAGGAAATGGTGTGTAAACTTCGTCAATTCCAAACTTATTATCTCGAAGAGTTTTAACAGCTTTCAAAAGAGTGTCATCATCGTCATAAACAGCGTGAATATATTTGTTACTTAACACCATCTCTTAATTTTTTATAATTATCTCCCGAAGACTTTAAAATCGTTTTCACCTCGGCTTGAGCAATCACTGGAAATGTTCTCGCATAAAGTAAAAATAATACGAAGAAAAAACCTATAGTCCCAATAAATATACCAATGTCAACAAATGTTGGAGAGAACATTGTCCACGAAGAAGGCAAATAATCTCTGTGGAGTGAAGTTACAATAATGACAAAACGCTCAAACCACATTCCAATGTTTACAACTATTGAAATTAGAAATGAAAAAATAATACTTGTTCTTAATTTCTTAAACCACATGAATTGAGGTGAGAAGACATTACAAGTCATCATTGACCAATAGGCCCACCAGTAGGGTCCCGTAGCTCTATTTAAAAATGCGTATTGCTCATACTCAACTCCAGAGTACCAAGCAATAAATAATTCAGTTATGTATGCAACACCAACTATTGATCCTGTAATCATTATAACTATATTCATGAGCTCTATGTGCTGTACTGTAATATAATTTTCCAAATTGCATACCTTTCGTGTTATAATTAGTAGTGTTTGAACCATTGCAAATCCTGAAAATACAGCTCCAGCTACAAAATAAGGAGGAAATATTGTTGTATGCCATCCAGGTATAACAGATGTTGCAAAGTCAAATGACACAATTGTGTGTACTGACAAAACTAGCGGCGTAGCGAGACCAGCTAATACAAGAGAAACCTCTTCAAACCTTTGCCAGTCTTTCGCTCTTCCCGACCATCCAAAACTAAGTATAGAATACATTTTCTTCTGAAATGGTTTGATTGCTCTATCTCGTATCATAGCGAAATCTGGAAGTAGGCCAGTCCACCAAAAAACCAGAGAAACCGATAAGTATGTTGATATCGCAAAAACATCCCATAAAAGTGGAGAGTTAAAATTAACCCATAAGGAACCATAGGTATTTGGGATTGGAAGTACCCAATATCCTAGCCAGGGGCGTCCCATGTGTATAATTGGAAAAAGTCCTGCTTGAATAACTGAGAAAATAGTCATAGCCTCTGCTGACCTGTTAATAGCCATTCTCCATTTTTGACGGAAAAGTAAAAGTACTGCAGAGATTAAAGTACCTGCATGGCCAATTCCTACCCACCAAACAAAATTGGTAATATCCCAGGCCCATCCGACCGTTTTATTTAAACCCCAAACTCCTATTCCTGTAGAAATTGTATAAACAATACATCCAACTCCCCAAAGAAATCCAACAAGAGCAATAGAAAAAACAATCCACCACTGGGTATTAGCTTTACCTTCAACTTGGGCTGCAATATCTACAGTAACGTCATGATAAGACTTACCACCCGTTACTAGTGGTTTTCTAATTGCTGCTTCGTAGTGTGATCCCATAGTTAAGTATTAAGTATTTCTAATTTTGGTTTGGTACATAACATTAGGTTTTGTTCCTACGCTTTCTAAAAGGTGATACATTCTGTCATTAGCTTTGAGTTTAGAGACCTTACTTTCCTTATCATTTATATCACCAAATACCATTGCACCGGTTGTACAAGCGGAAGTACATGCAACTTTAAAATCTCCGTCTTTTATGGGTTTACCCTCCAGTTTGGCATCAAGAATTGTTTTTTGAGTCATTTGTATACACATTGAACACTTCTCCATTACACCCCGCGATCTTACAACAACATCAGGGTTTAAAACCATTCTTCCTAAATCATTGTTCATATGATAATCAAACTCATCATTTTTATTGTACAGGAACCAATTAAATCTTCTAACCTTGTAAGGACAATTATTCGCACAATACCTCGTTCCAACGCATCTGTTATAAGCCATGTGGTTTTGACCTTGACGTCCGTGGGAAGACGCTGCAACAGGGCAAACGGTCTCGCAAGGAGCATGGTTACAGTGCTGACACATAACGGGCTGGAAAGCTACCTGGGGGTTTTCAGAAGCCTTCTCCATTTTACCAAAGGTTGTTAAAGAATCTCCTATGCCAGATATTGCATCTTTGGTATCCACATCTTCTTCAAAGGAATCTTCGGAAGAATAATATCTATCAATCCTAAGCCAGTGCATGTCTCTAGATTTTCGAATTTCTCTTTTGCCAACAACAGGTACATTGTTTTCAGCGTGACAAGCTATAACGCAAGCTCCACAACCAGTACATGCATTTAAATCAATCGACAAATTAAAATGATGACCAATTGATCTATCGAAGCTCTCCCAAATATCAACCTTTTTTGATGTAACTGCTGTTTCTATGTGATTCTTCGATACCTTCGGAATAGGGTTCCAATACTCTTTGTCTTTAGTATTGAAAATCTCCAAAGTAGTTTCTTTAATAATATCACCCCGTCCCATTAAAGTATTTTGAAGTTGAGTACAAGCAAACTCGTGGAAACCGTCAGTCAACTCAACTTTTACTCTTTGGTTTTTCTTAAAAGATTTGAAAAAAACAAATGCATTTACTCCAGTTTGCATCTCTTCTTGAATTCCTAATTTTCTTCCATATCCTAAAGCTAACCCAACTGAACCTTTTGCCTGACCAGGTTGTATTACTACTGGTACTTTCAAGGTACTTTGTCCGTCGCTTATTTTAGCAAAACTCCCATTTAAAGCACCATCGGCAACATTGATATTTTTCATGCCAATTCTATTCGCATCAAAAGAAGATATAGTCATATAATTATCCCATGTTACTCTTGTTATTGGATCTGGAAATTCTTGAAGCCATGGATTATTTGCCTGCTGCCCGTCACCCATACCAGTTTTGGTATACAGCACAAGTTCCATATCGAATTCATCGTCGATATTAAAATCTTTATTGAGAACTGTAATTTTTTTAGGGTTAAATTTTAGTTTTTCTTTTTTACTTTTTTTATAAAATCCGTCATGTAAAGCTTTATTCCATGATCTTCCATTTAAAATATTTTGCTTCCAAAATGCCTTGATTGTTGCGTAGTAATCATTACTTGAACCTATAAGTGATAAAACAAAATCCTGAAATTGCATTGTATTAAAAAGAGGCCTAATTGTTGGTTGCGCTAAAAAGTACTGACCTTCTTTAAACTCATAATCCCCCCAGGATTCTAAATAATGTGGTGCAGCAGCGATATATTTACAAACCGATGATGTCTCATCTTCTTTCATTGAAAATGATAAAGAAAAGTCCAAATCACTTATTGCTTTTTTTATCTTTTCACCTTCAGATAAACTGTAAACCGGGTTTAACCCTACAGTTATTAACCCACTTATTTTTCCGTCCAATAGTTCTTTTATAAAAACACCTAACTTGTTGCCACTTTGGGTCTTTGTTAGTCTTGCAGAGTTTTCAATTGCTAGACTTCTAATATGATTATTTAAATCTAATATCAAATCTTGAACATTCTTATCATCTAAACCAGAAACAATGACAGCTTTGGAGCCAAATTTTTTAATTCCATCTACAGCAAATTTTCCATATTCCTTCTGCTTTGGAGATAATTTAATTTTGCTGTTCAATCCTTTTACCTCAGAATTTATGTAAGATAAAATCTTTTTTTGCTCAGTTGGTGTCGCTGGTACTCTTATATCAGCGTTGGCACCAGTTAGAGTCATATTTGATTCAAACTGGACATGTTTTGACATTCTTCCTTTTCCAGTTTTCCTGTCTGGTACTCTATTGCTAACATATTTTGTATCATAGCCTCCACCTTGCCAATCTCCAAGAAAGTCTGCATCAAGAGAAACAATAAAATCAGATTTACTAAAATCGTAGTCCACAAGTCCTTCAAAACCATATGCGTCTTTGAATGACTCTACGGCATAAGTTGAAGGTACTGTATCTAAGACTATATGTTCTATAGTAGGAAATTTAGTTACTAAGTCTTTGATTATTTTGTTCGTGGTAGGGCTAGCAAATGTTTGGGTTAACAATACAACTTTCCCTTGTTGTTTCGATACTGCGTCTAGATCTAACAAAACCTCTGATTTTAATTCATCCCATGAAGAATCTTGCCCTTTAATTTTAGGGGTTTGTATTCTTTTAGTGTCGTACAACGACAAAACAGATGCTTGCACTCTTGCATTAGCGCTACAAAAATCGGGTGCTTCTTTGTTACTTTCAATTTTTATTGGCCTCCCTTCTCGTGTTTTTACCAAAATACTGGCAAAATCAAATCCGTCAGCTATAGCTGTTGCATAGTAATTGGCAATACCTGGTCTAATTTGCTCTGGTTGAACGACATAAGGGACAGATTTAATTACTGGTCCTTCGCAAGCAGCCAATGCGGCAGCTGTTGTACTAAACCCAACATATTTTAGAAAATCTCTTCTACTTGTTCTATCTGCCTCAAGACCCTCTTGATCTAACAAAATTTTATCTACTGGAAGTTGGTTTGCAAACTCTTTGTTTTCAATATCTTTAATTAAGGTTGATTTTTTGTCAATCTGCTCAATGTTTTTCCAATATGTCTTTTTCTTATTCACTATAATTTATTTAGTAATGACATTTTCCACATTCTAGTCCTCCCATTTGGGCAACAGTTAACTTCTCAACTCCATACTTTTGCGAAAGGGATTCATGTATTTTTTGATAATACTCGTTATCCTCAAGCTTCAGATTTGACTTTCTATGACAATCAATACACCACCCCATCGTTAGAGGTGAATATTGATACATAATTTCCATTTCTTCAACAGGGCCATGGCAATTTTGGCAATCAACCTTACCTACGCTAACATGTTGGGAATGATTAAAATAAGCAAAATCAGGAAGGTTATGAATTCTAACCCACTTTACAGGTTCGGTTTTCCCTGTATATCTTTGGTTGTCATCATCCCAACCAACAGCAGCATATAGTTTCTTAATTTCGTTTGTGTAAAAATCCTTAGTGTATCCATTTTCTAAATCTTCTTCACCGTTGTATTCAGCTATGTTAACATGACAATTCATACATACATTCAAAGAGGGGATTCCAGAGTGTTTTGAAACTCTAGCTGATGAATGACAATAATTACAATCAATTTGATTTGCTCCAGAATGAATCTTATGAGAATAGTGGATTGGCTGGACAGGCATGTATCCTTGATCAACTCCAATTTGCATTAAATAGCCATACCCAAAGTATGCGCTAGATAGGAGAAGAAAAACAACACTAACAAAAACTAAAAATTGATTTTTTACAAATGCCTCCCAAATTGGTGTTACATTTTTTTTCCTTTTTTCCTCTACAAGAACAACACCATTAGCAAGCGCAATTTTTTTAAGTGTCCTGTTGACCAAAACCAACATTGTGAGTAAAATTGTAAATATTAAGACAAGAGCAAACAATATTAATTGGTTGGAAACAGAATTATCTTGAACAGGTTGAATTGGAGTGTTTGAAACAGCAGCGACTGTTGGTGGTGGAATATAATCTGTGTAAGCCAAAATATTATCAATGTCTTGGTTAGACAATTGGGGAAAGTTATTCATTACCGATTTATTGTATTCCTCCCATATCGCAACGGCTTGAGCATCTCCGGATTTAATCATGGCAGAGCTGTTTTTTATCCAACTATAAAGCCACTCTTTATCGTACTTGGCGGTAACTCCCTTGAGGGCAGGACCAACAGCTTTTTTATTCAATTTATGACATGCTGCGCAATTAGCATTGAATAGTTTTTTGCCTGCCATTGGATCTAATTCTTGTCCAAAAGAAATTCCACAAAAAATAAAAAAAAGTAATAGTAAATTTTTCCTCAGCAACTTCTGTAAATTAAGCTCAATCTCCACTATAAGAAACCTATGACAAATTTAAATAAAATTTAATTAATTATAAACCAAATTATGTTGTAAAATTAATACATAAACAGCATTTGTGAAAAGCAAATAATGCCATTTAATTTAATTTATAATCAATCTAAATAAAAGACTATTTTGTTTAATTTTAAAATTTTTATTTTTATGTACAAAATATTGCAAACATGTTTTTTAATAGGGGATTAGGTAATATTTTTCTAACAATACTTTTTTTGAGTTGTTCAACAATATTTGGACAATCTAAAAATTTAGATATTGAAATGAGTGAAGAAATAAAGAAACTTCTTTCTTTAAAGGTTTTAGTTAATAAAGATAAGTATGAAAATAACTACTATGCTATACAATTGTACAACGGAAATTATGAAAAAGCCAAAAAAATTCAAATAGAATTTAAAAATAAATTTCCCGAATGGGAATCAAACTTATCTTTTGAAACGCCAAATTATAAGGTTAGGGTAGGTAATTTTAAAGAGCTTATAGAAGCAAGTAGAAAATTGGATTTTATTAGAAAGTTATACCCTTCCGCGTTCTTGTTAAAACCTAATAATTTATAATTTTTTTCTTACTTCTACTTCCTGAAATGCTTCTATTAAATCATTAATTTTCAAGTCGTTAAAACTTTTAATCTGAATTCCACAATCGTAACCTTTAGCTACTTCTTTTACATCGTCTTTAAATCTTTTCAGTGAGAGTAAACTTCCAGTAAAAATCACAACCCCCTCTCTTATCAATCTAACCCCTGAATTTTTAAAAATTTTACCTGTGGTAACCATACAACCAGCAATGGTTCCAACTTTAGAAATTTTGTAAGTTTCTCTAATTTCCGCATTACCAGTAACCTCCTCTTTAACCTCAGGAGATAACATGCCTTCCATTGCGTCTTTTACGTCATTTATTGCATCATAAATTATGGAATAAGTCCTGATATCAATTTTTTCTTTTTCAGATAATGACCTAGCATTTCCCATTGGTCTCACATTAAATCCAATTACAATTGCATCTGAAGCTGAAGCAAGTATAATATCCGATTCAGTTATTGCCCCAACTCCTTTATGAATTATTTTGACTTCAATTTCTTGAGTTGAAAGATTTTCTAAGGAATTGGAAAGTGCCTCAACAGAACCATCAACGTCCCCTTTTAAGATAACATTTAATTCTTGAAATTCACCAAGAGCGATTCTCCTTCCAATTTCATCTAAAGTTATGTGACGCTGTGTCCTTACATTCTGTTCCCGCTGAAGTTGAGTTCTTTTAGCTGCAATTTGTTTTGCCTCTTTTTCGTCTTTCAAAACAAGAAAGTTGTCACCAGCTTGGGGTGCTCCATCCAACCCTAAAATAGAGATAGGTGTTGAAGGAGGAGCAATTTTTAAATTTTTGCCTCTTTCATCAAAAAGGGCTTTTACTTTTCCACTATTTTTTCCAGCTAAAATAAAATCTCCAATTTTTAATGTACCACTTTGAACTAAAAGAGTAGATATAAAACCTCTTCCTTTGTCGAGATAGGCCTCAACTACGGTTCCTTTTGCTGGTTTTTCAAAATTTGCAGTCAACTCTAATAATTCAGCTTCTAATAAAACTTTTTCTAAAAGTTCTTTAACTCCTTTGCCATCCAACGCAGATATATCTTGGGACTGTATTTTCCCTCCCCAATCCTCTACCATTAGATTCATGTTGGCCAAACCTTCTTTGATCTTATCTGGATTTGCAGTTTCTTTGTCTATCTTATTGATTGCAAAAACTATTGGTACACTGGCTGCTTGAGCATGACTTATTGCTTCTTTTGTCTGCGGCATTATATCGTCATCAGCGGCAATTACAATAACTGCAATGTCAGTTAATTGAGCTCCTCTGGCTCTCATAGATGTAAATGCTTCGTGTCCAGGAGTATCAAGAAAAGTGATTTTTTCTTTATTTTCAAGAGTAACTGAATATGCCCCTATATGTTGAGTGATACCTCCCGATTCACCAGCTATTACATTTTCTTTTCTAATATAATCTAGTAGAGAGGTTTTGCCGTGATCAACGTGTCCCATAACAGTTACAATTGGTGCACGAGGGGAAAGATTTAATTCTTTATCTTCAATTTGTGACTCAAAATTGTCATCTACGTCGGCCTTAGCAAATTCAACCTTAAAACCAAATTCTTCTGCAACTATTGAAAGGGTTTCGGCATCTAACCTTTGATTCATGGTAACCATTATACCTAGGGACATACAAGCGGATATTATTTCATTTCCAGCAACCTCCATCATCGTTGCAACTTCTCCCACTGTAATGAACTCTGTTACCCTTAAAGTTTTACTTTGTGCCTCTTGAATTGCTTGCTCCTCTTCGGTTTTTTGCTTGTGTTGAACTCTCTTATCTCTTCTATATTTTGCCCCTTTTGATTTTGAAGATTTACCTTGTAATTTTTCCAAAGTCTCTCTAATTTGCTTTTGCACCTCTTCCTCAGTAGGTTCGACTTTTAAATTCTGAATCTTGCTCGATTCATTCTTTTTTGACTGATTTTTTTTTGGTTGATTGTTTTCTAGATTCGATTTTTTTTGATTGGTTTCCTTGGTTACAATTCTTTTTCTTTTTTTCTTTCTAGAGGCTTCAACATTTTTTTCTTGCTCTTTAATTTTTTCCAAATCAACCGTCTCCCCTGTCTTAACAGGAGCAATAATTTTTTTATAATTAGTAGTGAATTTTTCGTTCTCTAAAGTGTTTTTATTTTTATTGCTTTCTGAATTATCAGCTGGTTTATTTTCAAAAACTTCTTTTGAAGCATCTTTTCGTTCAACCTCCCTAGGTTCAATTTTTTTCTTGGAATCTAAATCTATTTTCCCTATAGGTTTAAATTTTCTTATGGAACTACGAGCGGTTATAATTTCATTATTTTTTTCAGTAATGTTAATTTTTGCTTGTTCTATTTTTTCTTGCTGAATTCTTAAATTCTCCTTTTCCTTTCTTTTTTCCTCACTAATTTCGGCAGATTCATCCTTTTTTGATTTATCAACTTTAAATCCTTCTAATAACAATTCATATGTTTCTTGGGAAATTTTTGTCGTAGGTCTTGCCTCAATCTCACACCCAACATTAGATAAATACTCCACAGCTCTATCAAGTGAGATGTTTAGCTCTCTTAAAACTTTATTTAATCGTAATGTAAATGCTTTATCTGCCATAAACTAAAATCTTTTTAATATTTTAATTAAACTATTCTTCAAATTCTTCTTTCAAAATTCTAATTACATCATTTATAGTTTCTTCCTCTAGATCAGTTCTTTTGATCAGTTCTGATTGATCTAATTCCAAAATACTTTTCGCCGTATCAAGTCCTACCTTTTTAAATTCTTCAATAACCCAATCATCAATCTCATCAGAGAATTCACTTAATTCGACATCTTCCTCCATTCCTTCTCTGTATACATCAATTTCGTAACCTGTTAATTGTCCTGCAAGTCGAATATTATTACCTCCTCTGCCAATTGCCTTTGAAACCTCTTCTGGATTTAAAAAAACTTGAACTCTTTTGTTTGTTTCATCAATTTTCAAAGAATTAACCTTAGCAGGTGACAAAGAGCGCGTAATGTAAAGTTGCAAATTATTGGTATAGTTTATAACATCAATATTTTCGTTCCCCAACTCACGTACAATACCATGAATTCTAGAACCTTTCATTCCTACACATGCTCCTACAGGGTCAATTCTATCATCATAAGAGTCTACTGAAACTTTTGCCTTATCTCCAGGAATTCTAACTGCTTTTTTAATATTAATAAGGCCGTCAAAAACTTCTGGGATTTCCTGTTCAAACAATTTCTCCAAAAATTTAGGTGAAGTTCTTGTAAAAATAATTCTAGGTTTGTTTCCCCTCAGTTCAACACTCTCAATTACTCCTCTAACGCTGTCACCTTTCCTGTAAAAATCAGAACCAATCTGCCTGTCTTTCGGTAAAATTAATTCATTGCCGTCATCATCCAATAAAATAACCTCCCTGTTTCTAACATGGTGAACTTCAGCAGTATAAAGTTCTCCTTCAAGTTCTTTAAATTGTTTAAAAACATTTGTAGAATCATGCTCATGTATCTTAGAAACCAAATTTTGCCT
>CACJRP010000022.1 GCA_902595825.1 uncultured Bacteroidota bacterium | reverse complement strand
AATTTATCTCTATTGTATACCAATAGGGTGTATTGGAGGTTTATGACAAAATGATTTTTATATATCAAAATCTTAGTCTGTGCTAAATTAGAGGTTGGTTTTAATCAGTAATAGACTCGTAGATTACTCTTATAAGCATTCTTATTCCATCATCATTTTTTAATTTATCATATTTTGGAACACCCGCTAATCTAAATTCTCTTAAATCGTTTAATAGCTCTGGATGGAATTGAAAACTAAATGATCGTCTGATGTCTTTTGTTTCGTAGTCCATATAGTTAATACAAGTGGCTGCAACCTCAGTACATTTTTTACCTTCAGCAAAAGTTGAACAGACTATTTCTATTGAAGTAGGAAGTTTTAAAAGCCATGCATTCTCTGACACTGATAACTCCTTTCTAGCTGGGAAAAGAGCATTTCTTAATTCTCCATAAGCCCAATTAGAAAACAAAATTGCCTCTTCATTGACTTCATCACTATGGAACATTACAATGTTTAAATTTTTTTCATATGTAATTGATTGTTCTATAATCCCGATGTCAAGTTCACTTGAAAGATCATGATACATTAGTAATTTTTGAAAATCTGAACTTGGATGATCTCCTGTATGTGAATAATGTTGAAGTTCAACTTGGCCAACTTCTGGAACCTCATTTAAAGCAACTGCAAAAAGTGGATCATTCCATCCTTTGGCGACTAAGTTATTGTCTTTATATACATTTAAATTTTCCCCAACTTTGATTATCCTCTTAGATGTTTCCATTAAATTTTGATAATGTGAACTTATGGAGAAAATATCTGGATTAAGTTTTTTTAAAACCTCTTTAGTTGCTTTTTTTAGGAGTTTAATATGTGCTTGTGCTGCGAGTTGGTGTCCCAAACAAATAAAAATTCCGGGTGCTGTTTTAAGTTCCCTAGAAATTAGCATTTTCTCCGTTAAAATTTGTAATTCATTGAGTCCAAAATTCAAGTTATAAAATGTTTTATGATCTTTTACCGACGGGTATCCACCTTCAATAAAATAAGCTAAACATCCATTTAACAGATCAATTATAAGTGAATGATCTAATTCTTTTGAACACCACAATGGAATCAGAATAGAGTCACAATCGGCGATAAATTGAGACAAGTAAGCTATGTTAGATGAGGCTCTAACGTTTTCTCCAGATAAATTTGTTCCCACATGCTCAGCAGGCTCAATTATGCATATTGAGTTTTTTAACATTTTCGGATGATTTAAGATTTTAACTAGGTCCTCATTATTGATTACTACTTTTTCTAAAGGTTCACTTTTACCCCAAGAGGAGTTTGACAACCCTTCAACTTTATATTCATGTAATTTCCGAATCAGGCTGGGAGAGTCTCTATCGTTTATAAAATCTCCTAATAAAGTTTGAATCGAGGAAAGATTTGATTTACCAGGTCTAAAAAAACCAGAATCAGTTCTTGACAAATTCATACAATAAAATTTATTACCACATTAAATTATCGATTAGAAATTAATTTTTCGATTTATTTCTTTTTAAAAAAAAAAATTATAAACAAAATTTAATTTTATTCCATAATTTTTAGGGAAATACAGTTTTTTCTAAAAAAAATTAATGATAGTCTAAATATCAATCTTTAATACCCAAATAATAAGATGGTATATCAACTCGAGTAAGTTTTCTTTTGTTATTATTAGTTCTACCTGAAGTAAAAGTTTTATAGTTGTATGTAATTAAGATTTTGAGGTGGTTATAATCTAAAATCCTTCTTACTGCTAGTTTTTTTATATAAAATTAGTTTAAAGAATAGGCTACATAGGAGTCCCCTGACTTTGTCCCCATTTTCCCACCTCCACAAGCAATAACAATATATTGTTTTCCATCCAATTCATAAGTTATAGGGGTTGCATAGCCGCCGGCGGGTAATTTACTCTTCCATAATTCTTTTCCTGTGATTTTATCATATGCTCTAAAATATTCATCATTCGTAGCACCAATAAAAATTAGTCCACCCGAAGTTACTATTGGCCCACCATAATTTTCTGTACCTGTTTTCGGAAAACCAAGCTTAGTTAATTCATCATATTCGCCAAGTGGAACTTGCCAGACTATCTCCCCGACATTTAGATCAATTGCATTTAATGTTCCCCACGGTGGCTTAATTGCAGGATAACCGTTCTCATCCATAAACCGTCCAAAATAATTTACTGAATAAGGCGAAAAATTAGGATCGATTTCTTGCAATGATGCAATATCAACTTTAATATTATAGTCTTCTAATAGATAAGATGCTAAGAGATCGATCTGAGTTTTTGAAATTTGAGGCATTGGCATCATGCCTCCTTTACCTTTAGAAATTATAGATGCTAAACTAATGGTATTATATCGATCCTTAAGATTTTTTAAACCAGGTATATTAGACATTCCATTTAAATCAGCACCATGACATCTAGAGCACTGTTGATTGTAAATAACTTTTCCATAATCCCTTATTTTATTTCCATTGTCAGAAGAGAGATTTACTTTTTTTGCAATTGAGACCCACGGCATTTCATTAGAATTTACATAAAGCCAATTATTATTTGGGTCATATGCGGCGCCACCCCACTCAGCGCCACCATCTAAACCTGGAAAAGTTACAGATTTAATTTTTTCGCTATGTGGAATAAATTGTCCTTTTGAATTTAAAGTTTCCCATACCTCTTTAACTGTTTTTTCAAGTATTTTATCTTTTTGATTTGGAGTCCAAGCAAGCATAGCTCGAGCAGTTGGAAACATATCATTAATTAGATCTTTGGAGAATTCTTGTCTTGCAAAAGGAGGTATGTGAGTTGGTAAGGGTTGGGTAGGCCAGGATTTTTCTCCATCGAGGTCTGAGAAATTAACGGGAATTTCCTCTATAGGATATATCGGATCGCCAGTCAACCGATCAAAAACAAACAGGTGTCCAGATTTTGTTACTTGTGTTACTGCTTTTATATCATTTCCATTTCGATTAATTTCAACCAAATTTGGTGGCGCTGGTAAATCTCTATCCCAAAGGTCATGATGAATGAATTGAAAATGCCATATTCGCTCTCCATTTTTTGCATTAAGTGCAATTAAACAATTAGCAAATAAATTTTTTCCTAATCTATTACCACCCCAAAAATCGTATGATGCTGAGCCAGTTGGAATGTAAGCAATACCAGTCGACTCATCAAGAGTAATTCCAGCCCAAGAATTTGCACCACCCATATGTTTCCAAGCATCTTTTGGCCACGTTTCATAACCGTATTCTCCGGGATGTGGAATTGTATTGAATCTCCATACCATTTTGCCTGTATTTAGGTCATATGCACGAATATGTCCAGGAGATGCTCCTGGACCCTCATGAACCCTAGAACCTTGAATTAAGATATCATTATAAACAACTCCAGGTGTATTAGCAATAACAATCATTTCTTTGTAGGGGCGTCCTAAGTTTTTTCTTAAATCTATTTTTCCATTTTCTCCAAAAGTTTCTTCTATTTTTCCAGTCAAAGCATCTATTGCATATATATAGCTGCCTGAGGTGTAAACTATTCTTCCGTCTTGCTTGTCATCCCAATGAATTAGACCTCTGTTGACACCCCACCAGCCAGGACCGGAGTTTTCTCCATGATCAAATTCCCATATCTTTTTCCCTGTTATTGCATTAATTGCAAAAAGCTTAGTTAAGGGGTTTGTACCATATAAGATGGTGTCAACTACAATAGGGCTACATTGTATTTGAGTTGTATTTTTTGAATTAAGAATACCTCCAGATTTATATTCCCAAATTTTCTTCAAGCCCGTTACATTTTTAGTATTAACCTGATCCAAACTTGAATAATGGCTTCTTGATTTGTCTCCTAAATATTCGTTCCAACTTTCAAAGTTGTTTTCAACTTCGATAGATCTACAATTTATAAATGTTAAAAGAATTAATAAATAAGAGGATTTTCTCATGACTAAAAATTAATTATCAATAACCAACATATCCCAAACTTCGCCTTCTAAATTTTCATCGTAAATAAACTGTTCATCTTCAACCCAAATACAAGGTATCCCAGGAAAGTAAGATTGAGTCCCAGCTGAAATCACTTTACCGTCGACAACAGCAATACTTCTTATCACACCAGAAACTTCACCATTTTGAAGAATTTTTTTCTCGCAATTTTTCCAATAGGTTGGGTACTCATAGTCCATATCTTGTGAGAATCCTGCTAAAAAAATATTTTCCTGACTATCTACAAACAGATCAAATACCTCGCTATTTTGCCATCCTGCGTCTACTGATCCTATCTGGCAAGTAGATCTTGATCCATTTGTCCAGTAGGCTGGTTTAGTTATATATCCAAGAAAGTTGTTTGGTATCATTACAGTACCGGCTATTATCTTTTTATTACCTATAATTTCGATGTATTTTGCTTCACCGTCGCCGTGTCTTGGTCTGCTTAGGTTTGCCCTTTTATTATTTTTCCAAAAGGAAGGAATTAAAGAATGAGATTTCATATAATATCCAGCATTGTAAATATTATTATCAGAATCTATCCCAATACCCCAACTCATAGAATCTGCATTAATTGTAAGGTTAGTTTTGCTTCCATTTTTCCAATAACATGAACCTTGATCATAATAACCTCCAACATAGACATCATCATTATGAACAAGGATTCTTTGTCCTTCTGAATATTTACCTTCAAGCTCAATATGAGTTTGATCAGAACCATCTTTATTCATAGTCCAGACACTTCCATTTCCACCATATTGCCATCCTGTAACATATATCCTTTCATTATAATAAAACAATCCAGTTGCCTCCAAGGCATCACCAATTAACTTAATTTTTTTATCGTTAATCCATAAAACAGCACCATCACTAAGCGTTGACCCCGCTACAATGATTATTTTATCTTTAAAATTATTATCTAAAAATGGAATAGATCCATTGTTATTTGTACCCTCTTTAGAGCAGTAAAACAAAACTAAACATAGACTCAAAAACAAAATTTTATTCAAATATCCAGTAGATCGTTTCATTTTATGGTTATTAAATCATACGAGACAATTTATTTATTTAAGTTACATTTAAATTTTCATTTTTTAATATTTAGTCGCTCTACTTTAAGTAAATCACATTAATTAATAAACCTATTCCAAACATTTATTCCTAAATTCATAATGTTATTACAATGTCATTTAAGGATTAGAATAAGCGTTATGTTTATAAGTTTGTAAATGACTCTGTTTTAATCCGTATTTAGATTATCGGTTTGGAAGATAAGAATTACTTTTCATTATCTCAGAGACATTATTATCTCTTATTATTAATTCAAATTATGGATACCATAGCATTATATAAATTTGTCTACTTTTTGATATGCTTTTATTACATCTAATTCTCCTTTTTTGCCCTGCCTATAGTTACCATGTTCCATCCCAAGAATACCGTCATAGCCCTTACTATGAATATACTTAAACACGTTGATGTAGTTGATCTCACCAGTTGTTGGCTCATTTCTCCCTGGGTTGTCTCCTATCTGAAAGTACTCAATTTCGTCCCAGCAGCTTTCTATATTTGGAATCAAATTTCCCTCTTGTATTTGCTGATGATAAATATCAAATAAAATTTTACAAGAAGGCGAATCAACGGATTTACAAATTTCATAAGCCTGTGGACTTTCTTTCAAAAATAAACCCGGATGATCTCTAAAATTCAATGGTTCTAATACCATCACTAAGCCGTGAGGCTCTAATAAATTTGTTGCTTGTTTCAAGGTTTCTACAACATTTGCCGTTTGATAAGATATATCTTGCCTTAAATCTAAATGCCCTGGAACAACTGTCATCCATTTTGCGTTAACACGTTTAGCTACAGATACTGCTTTGTTAATATAATCTAAAAATTCTTTTCTTAAAGAGATATCCCCACTTGTTAAGTTTGGTTTTTTCCAGTAAATCTCATGAGCAACAAACACTCCCATACGTAGACCCCTTTTTATCATAGTTGAAGCCATTTTTTCTTGAAGATTAGTTTCTCGTTTACGTATATCATTATCTTCAAATGCAGTAAATCCTTGATCTGCCATGAAATTTAATTGATCAATAGGATCATTACCTACATGATTCTTAAACATACCTAAATGAGGCGCATAATGTAAATTATATTTGAATGCAGGTTTAATTTCAGCTTTGTTGAACAATAAAGATGATTTTGAAATTCCCATTCCCGCTAATACTGTAGCTTTAGTAAAATTTCTCCTATTCATATCAAATAGTTTGATTTCCCGGGAGTTGGAATAGTATAATTACCGTTTAAATCAGGTACGGATGGCGGAGTTGTATTCCAAGTAACTTCCTCTGGCATTAATTGAAGATTAGAGTTCATAGCTTGCTCTAAAGTTATTTTTTTTCCAGTGTAAGTAGCCATCCTTCCTAAAATTGCTGTTAAGGTACTCATAGCACCGTTTTCAGCATCTGAAATCACTTTTCTTTCTCGAATCGACTCAAATAAAAGATTATGCTCTACTTGATATGGATTTGGATCTTCGCCCAACTTGCTAGGATATTTATATTTACTCTTTCCTTCAAGATCTGTAATTTCACCTTTACCTATTTCAAGGCTACCTTTAGTGCCTTGAAAAACTTCATCTACTCTATTCATTGTCCCAGGAATGTGTCTGCATTGACTAGATATAACAGCACCGCTGGCATAAGTAAACTCAACAAAATGATGATCAAATATCTCTCCATGATCTTTTCCGTTCCTAACTTGACGTCCACCCATTCCTTGAGCAAAAACTGGGTAATCACCAATAAACCAGTTGGCTACGTCAATATTATGTATGTGTTGTTCTAAAATATGATCTCCACATAACCAGTTAAAGTAGTACCAATTTCGCATTTGATACTCTAATTCTGTTTGACCAGACTGTCGTTTGTTTACCCAAACACCAGCATCATTCCAATATACCTGTCCACTTCTTATTTTCCCTATCGCACCTTGATCAATTTTTTTCTTCAATTCAATATAACTTGACTGATAGCGTCTTTGCAATCCAACAACAACATTCAGATTTTTGGCTTTAGCAATTTTGGCGGTATCTAAAACTTTACGAATCCCCACAGGATCAGTAGCTAAAGGTTTTTCCATAAAAACATGTTTTCCATTTTGAATAGCGTATTCAAAATGATAAGGTCGAAATCCAGGTGGAGTAGTTAAAATAACCACATCTGCCAAATCAATCGCTTTTTTGTATGCATCAAAGCCTACAAAACGATTTTTTTCTTTGACTCTTATCTTTTTTTCACCTTCAAAATGTTCCTGGATACCCAATAAACTTTTTTCTATGCGGTCGGCAAATGCATCAGCCATTGCAACTAAATCGACGTTATCATCCGCGGTAAGTGCTTGTACAGCAGCGCCAGAACCTCTTCCTCCACATCCCACTATTGCTAGTTTCAATTTCTTTTCTCCATTGACGTTTGCCATAGCTTCAAGAGGCAATGGAGCAGATAATAGAGCCGTAGTTGCTAAACCCGTTTTTTTTACAAATTCACGTCTAGTTTTCTTTCTACTTTTCTTCATACTTATTATTTTTTTTAATCATATTTCCAATACTTTCTTTGTTCTTCTTCGCTCGGAGTATTAAATGGACGTACAACCCTAAACCCAACAAAGGGAGCATCGGTGTGCCACCACTTACTTTTTGGAATTTGTGGGTCTCGTTCTTTCCATTTTTTCGTAGACGGTCGCCTTGCAGCTGATCTTAGACGGTTTGAATTGTTCATCCATGATCCCCCCCGAACTACTTTAGGATATACTTTGTCTCCGTATTCTAAAGGATTTTTTACTTCAGACCTTCTTTGCTTGTAAATAGTTGGAATGTACTGGTCCAAGGTCCATTCTGCAATATTTCCGTGCATATCATGTAAACCCCATGCATTGGGTTTTTTAGTTCCTACCTCGTGATATTTTTCATTACTGTTTTCCACATACCATGCGTAATCTCCTAATTGACTAATGTCGTCACCGAAGTTAAATGCAGTCTTTGATCCTGCTCTGCATGCATACTCCCATTCTGCTTCAGTTGGTAATCTATAAAAATGTCCAGTCATAGCTGACAACCACTCGCAAAATTTAACAGCAGCTAATTGAGTCATGCAAATGGCTGGATAATTATCGACTCCCATCCCAAAACTCATGTCTACATATGGAGTAGTTGCGCCAGAAACTCCATCAACATTTATACTTACCTCTGAATCCTTTCCTTTTACAATTTGATTACTATCTAACTTACGACTAACAAAGAGATTATAAAGGTCCCATGTGATTTCAAACTTACCCATCCAAAATCCGTCTACATAAACTTTGTGCTGAGGTCCTTCATCTCCAAAATGTCCTTTCTCTGACCTTGGACTTCCCATTGTGAAATGACCAGCCTTAATAAATTGCATTGGCAACTTGTAATCATTTCCCTTGATCTGCTCAATATAATTTTCTTGTGCTATTATTTTTAAATTCAAAATAATTAAAAATAAAATTAAGCTTTTAAGTTTTTTTTCTGAAATCAAATTCCAAAATAATTTATTACTAAAATAGTAAAAACTAAATTTTTAAATATTGAGTTATTTTGTTGTAACTAAAATTGGTAAATGATCTGATGGCCAAAGTCCGTTTTGTAATTTTTCATTAATCCTTTTATACTTAATAGTATTAAGATTTTTTGTAAAGATAAAATCAATTCTTTTTGTCAATTTACTTTTTAAGTCAAACCCATTAAAAGTCCCGTATGGTTTTTTATGCTGGAATATGTCAAATGTATCATCAAGATTATTTTTTAGCAATTTGATAGGGGTTTCGCTGGGGATAGAATTAAGATCACCCATAACAACAATTGCATTCTTAAAATAATCATTTACTTTAATATGGTTTATAATTACGCCAACGGATTTCTCTCTTGCAATTTTACCTCTATGATCAAAATGTGAATTGTACACAACTAATTTTTTATCGGAATTTAAAGTTCTGAAAACTCCAACTGTCACAATTCTCTTCAAAGCCGCATCCCAACCAATTGAGGGTATTTCTGGGGTTTCTGATAACCAAAAAGTTTCATCTTTCTCTAACCTAAACTTTTTATTCTTATAATAAATCGCACAGTATTCTCCATTATTTCCACCATCCCTTCCATTGCCGATCAAACTATACCCTTCTAAATGTTCTGATAAATATAAAATTTGATGAGGAAGACCCTCTTGGATTCCAAGAATATCCGGATTTAATTTTTTAATCAACGAAACCAAACCTTTTTTTCTATGAATCCATTGATTGATTCCATCTTCTTCAGTGTCAAGGCGAATGTTGTAAGTCATTAAGCTGAAGGCTTTGAAAGAATTTGAACAGGAAGAAAAAATAAAAAAAAATGATAATAATATATGTAATATTACCTTTTTTATCCGTTTATGAATAAAGTTTAATTTAATTGTTTAAAGTCTTTGATGTTTCTTTTTGCTTGTAAATGGTGCCTATCGATATGAAATCTTAAAAATTCAAGTCTTTGTTGAAAGTCTAATTCCCCTGAAATGGGGTGAGCATGAGCAATCACTCTTAACATATCATCAGTTAGATTATTTGTAAATTCATTAAGAATAGAATTTAGACTAACTAACGAATTTATCCAAAATGATATAGATCCACCTACCCTTGGAGCAGCAATGTCTGGCACTTGTTCCTTTGGGTTCCAGGTTAATTCAACAACTTTTTCAATTGTCAACCCTTTATTTTTTGATTCATACTTAAGCTCTCTAATACCTTCTAAAATTTCATTTAGAACTTTAGCCATAACTGCTATTCCTAAGAACTCAGCCCAGTAAAGGTGTTCAGTTATTTCAACTATATTCCACGAGGATTCATTTGGTTTATGGTTAGTAATCTCCTTTGATAATTGTCCAATTGTTTTAATGTAACTTTTTCTCGAATTTTCAACAGAATTAAAAAGACTTTTAACTTTTGACACTTTGACTTAAATATTATGATAAATATAAAAAGAAACTTTTAACGTAATTTTATTTCATTAGTAAAAGAATTTAATTTCTAACAATGGATAATAATCTCCCAATATGGACCCCTTTATCTGTGGATATTTTCTCTAGTAATTTATCATCGTTTCAAGAATTTGTAACCAATAAAACTGGTCATAAATTTGAAAATTATAAAGCTTTTCATTATTGGTCAGTAAACGAGTTGTCAGATTTTTGGGAATGTATTGCTTTGTTTTTTAAAATAAATTTTTCTAAACCATACAATTACATTTTAAGGAGGAAAAAACCTTTTTATAAAGCTGAATGGTTCGGAAATTCTATGCTCAGTTATGTAAAACACATTGAAAGAAACTTTAAAACTAACGAAAACGTAATTCTATATAGAAATGAAAAGCAGGAAGACACGTGTATTACATGGAATTCATTATTTTTAAAGGCAAGTGAAATCAAAAATGAATTATTAAATGAAGGCGTAAAAAAAGGAGATTGTGTAGTTGGATATTTATCAAATCATCCGGTTGCAATTGCTGCATTTTTAGCAACAAATTCCATAGGTGCTGTATGGAGTTGTTGTTCTCCCGACTTTGGGATTGAAAGTGTTATCTCTAGAGTAGGTCAGCTTAAGCCAACTGTATTGATTGCAATTAGAGAATATTCATATAATGGAAAAAAATATTCCCTGTCGGAACGAGTTGGATCAATAAAAAAGGCCATTCCAACAATAAAAACTATTCTTTATTTTGAAACTGGTTTTAAATCATGGAATTTAAATACTGAAAGGGTAATTTCTTTGGATTCAGTTGAAGTGGAATACGACCATCCAATTTGGGTTTTGTACTCTTCAGGAACTACTGGTAGACCTAAATCAATAACTCATCGCACAGGAGGAATGCTTATGGAGCATTATAAAGCTATTGCACTCCATCAAAATTTAAAACAAGGAGACCGTTTTTTTTGGCATACCACAACAGGTTGGATGATGTGGAATTATGCATTAGGAGCTTTACTTTGTGGGGGAGTACTTTGCATATATGACGGATCTCCAAGTTATCCTAATCTTAATGTTCAATGGCGTTTTGCTTCAGATAAATCTATTGTTCATTTTGGACATGGTGCATCTTTTTTTATTGAAAGTATGAAAAACGATTTGCAAGATATTAACGAAGATAGACTTTCAAAATTAAAATCAATAGGTTCTACCGGATCACCACTTTCAGAAGAAGTATTTTATTGGCTACAAAAAAAACTACCTAGAACCCAAATAATTTCCTTGAGTGGTGGTACCGACGTTTGTTCTGCATTTTTAGGTGGAAATCCAAATTTACCTGTTTATGCAGGTTATTTGCAATGTGAGATGTTGGGAGCATCAATTGAATGTTGGAATGAAAAAGGGGAAAAACTAAAAAATGAAACTGGGGAGCTAGTAATTACAAATCCAATGCCCTGTATGCCAATTTTTTTTTGGGATGATCCCCAAAATAAGATTTTTAATGAGAGTTATTTTATGAAATTTAAGGATGTTTGGACTCATGGTGATTGGATACAAAAAAGCGAAACTAAAGGAATTAAAATTCTAGGACGTTCAGATTCTACTTTAAATAGGAAAGGAGTGAGAATTGGAACTTCTGAAATATACAGAGTCTTAGACTCGCTAGGTGAAATTCTAGACTCAATAATAGTAGATCTACCAAATAAAAAAGATCATTCAAAATTATTTTTATTTGTTGTTACAAGGAAAAAACTAAACTCTAAATTAATTGATAAGATTAAAAATCAATTAAAAATTAAATGCTCGCCTCAATATATTCCAGATGAAATAATTTCAATTAGGGAAGTACCCTATACATTAAGTGGAAAAAAATTAGAAATACCTATAAAAAAAATATTATTAGGGGACGCAACAGCTAAAGTTATCAATTATGGATCTTTAAAAAATCCTAAAAGTCTTGATTTTTTTATTCAAAACAGAGAAAACTTTATTATTTAAAAATCATTATGATAATTTTACTTTCAATATGAAATTAATAATACCAATTTTTCTACTTATAATTTTTTGTTTTGACTTAGAAGCACAGCAAGGATCCAAAATTAAACTTAAGAATGTGAATGTAAGCGATCATAAATTACCTACTGTTTTTTTATTTGGAAAGGAGTATACTGCTAGGCAAAGAAACACTCTAATAAAAGAAATTTTAAGTTCTAGATTCTACGATCCAAATTTTAAAATGGAAGTAAATTTTCAGGAATTTATTTCAAATAAAAATTTTAGTTTCATACATAAGGGGCCAACTGAAATAATTATTAATTCATCGAAACTTACAAACAGAAATTTATTTAAAACATATCATGGGTATAGTGATGTGGAGACGCCGAACAAAGAAAGGATAAATAGTTTTGTTGATAGAGTTAAAGCTGTTTATATTGACAGTAGTATAAATGGAATTTTAAAGAGTAGAGAATTAAAAAAAAATATGCTAAGTTTAAATTCAGAACTTAATCAGAAAAAAAAGAATTTTGACTCTGATTCACCATTTCAAAGTGAAGATTACATAAATAGACTAGGGAGAAGAATAAAACGTATTGAAAAAAAATTGGATAGAGTTCCGTTAATTCAAATTAAAATTTTAACCCGTTAAAAGTTTAAAATTTAAATATACCTAGTTAATTTTTTAAAATCCAAAATTCCCATGGCTTCATTCGATATTCATAAGAGGAAGACAATATTTTTAATTTATCGTCCTCATATCTTTTAAATTTACTATTATATGGTGATCTAAAACCTATATGTTCTCCTGACATATTACCTATAAAAACTATCGTGTCACCCTCTTTAGATCTTTCGAAAGCAAGAACTTTATCTAATAAAGATGTTTTTATTGAAGTATATTTGCCCGCTTCTCTGCCCGAATGTAAAGCAGGACGTGTTTTTTTAAGCTTTCCTAGTTTTTTTAGCAAATTATAAGTTTCCCCTTTTACTTTTGGAAAACTGTCCTTTTCGAAGAAAAGTAAGCGTTTATTTAAATCATATTCTACACCACTATATAAAAACGGAAGCCCAGGGGAAATATAGTTTAGTGCCATCATTGCATGTGCAGCTTCTCCATACAACTCATCCACAGTGCCTGCCCAAGCATTCTCATCATGCGAACTAACAAAATTGAGTAATAAATGCTCAGATTCATGCTGTAAAATAAAATTTTCACGATGTTTCCTGTAATCAACAACTGTTTTGTGTCCTTTAGCAATATCTTTAGTCAAATGATGTCCAGGAAAATCATAGGAAGCATTAAAATTTTTTAAATGCTTCATTCCTCCAGGGTGATTGGCATCTGTTTCTCCGAGAATAAAAACTGGTTTCAATTTTTTCATTTCTGGGAGGACTTCTTCGTAGAAATCCATTGGTACAGCATAAGCCTGGTCAATACGGTAACCATCTATATCAACTTCATTAATCCAGTATAACATGGCCTCTTTCATTGCCTGACGCATAGAAATATTATCGTAGTTAAGATCTGCAACATCAGTCCAACCAAATGATTCACCAGTTCGTGGGTCAATTGGGTCTATAATTTCCCCTAAGGAATTTTTTAAATAAAATTCTGGGTGTTCTTCAATCCATATATGATCCCAACCTGTATGTCCCGGTACCCAATCAAAAATGACAAACATTCCAAGTTGGTGAGCTTTATTTACTAGATATTTTAATTCTTCCAATGTACCATATTCTGGATTAACACCTTTATAATCTGAAACTGCGTAATAACTTCCTAAAGGTCCTTTACTTTTTGTTGTTGAGATTGGATAGGTTGGCATTAACCATAAAATGTTTACTCCAAGATCTTTTATTTCAGGAAGTTCTTTTGCAAGAGCGTTAAAAGTACCTTCTCTTGTAAATTGTCGAATATTTACTTCGTAAAGAACCCCTTTTGCCAAATCGGAAGTTTTTATGGGATCGAGTCTTTTAACAATTTCTAGATCTCCTGATTTTTGACAAAAAAATAATGTTAAACTAAAGCATATGAGTATTATTTTTTTCATTTTTTGATACATAAATTGTAAGTAAATCAATTTTAATTAAAATTCATTGCAGTTTCAATTAAAGCTAAATGAGAATATGCCTGAGGAAAATTCCCTAATAATCTCTTTGATTTAAAATCTAAATCTTCGCTAAATAGGCCCAAATGATTACTGTAGGATAGAAGCTCATTAAAGTATTTTTTAGATTTTTCTTTTTCTCCTATTTTAAAAAGACTGTAAGCAAACCAAAATGAACAAACTGTGAATGATGAGCTGGGCTTCCCAAAGTCATCAATATTTTTATATCTGAAAAGGAGACCTTCAAAGGAAAGTTCCTTTTCAATTGCTTTTACCGTACTTATGTACTTAGGGTCCATTGCATCAATAAATTCGTATTGTTCCATTAGTAGTACTGATGCGTCAAGGTCATTACTTCCGTAGAATTGAGTAAAGGCTTTTTTCTTATTGTTCCAACCATTTTCAAAAATATCCGTTTTTATTTCTTTTCTTAACATATCCCATTTTTCAGCAGATTTTTTTCTTTTAAAGATTTTAGCAATTTTAATTGCCCTGTCTACTGCAACCCAACACAAGAGTTTTGAAAATGTAAAGTGTTTATTTTCATTTCTGAACTCCCATATGCCTCTATCAGGAAGTTTCCAGTTTTTTTCTACAACCCAAATTATCAATTTTACAATTGACCATAACTCCTCGTGCTTATCGTTATCTTCCCTATATTTATCTATTTGAAAGTGTATAGCATCCATTAAAATTCCATAAATATCATTTTGTTTTTGTGAGTATGCTGCATTTCCAATTCTTACAGGTTCGGAATTTTCATAACCAGCAAAATGACTTAAAATCTTTTCTGTGAGATTTTTTTCTCCACTTATGCCATACATTATTTGTAGTTTTTCGTTCTTATCTGGAATCAAATTAACTATAAAATCTATAAAATTTTTTACTATTTTTTTGTGTCCTAGCTTAGTTATAATTTTAATTACCATAGAAGCATCTCTGATCCAGCAAAATCTGTAATCCCAATTTCTAACCTCTCCAATTGTTTCAGGCAGGGATGTTGTTGCAGCTGCAAGGACAGCACCAGTTTTTTCAAAAGTTAAAAGCTTTAAGGTCATAGCACTTCTTAAAATTTCAGAATTATAATTTTTAAATTTAGGGGTCTTATGACACCAATTCATCCAATATATTTTTGTTTTCTCAAAGTCTAAGAATATCTGGTTTAAAGTAACTGACTCAATCTTTTCATTGTACGATACAGATAAAAAACAATCTTTTTCAATTTCAATATCACGGCCATTTATTATAGCCTTTTTATTTAAGTCAGTATATAGATATAAAGTTCCATATCTTTTTTCATCGACAACACTCACAATAAATTCATCTTTAATATATGTATTGGTATTTCCTAAAGCATATTCAAGTTTAGGATCATACAAAATTTTAAATTTGGGTTTACCTTTTAATAGCTTTATAAATCTTATTATTTCTGGAGGTGAATAAAAAGACCCATTCTCTTTTTGATATCTTGGCATGAAGTCAATTAATTCAAACGAGTTTTCTTCATTCTCAAATTTGGTAACTAGAATAGAAGTATTTTCAATATAATTTTGAGAAGTGTTATAAGTTTCATCACATTCAATCTTAAAACTACCTCCTTTTTGTTCATCTAGAATTTTAGCGAACACTGAAGCCGAATCAAATTGTGGTAAACAACACCAGTCTATTGAAGAATTCTCATTTATTAATGCTGAAGATTGACAATTCCCAATTATCCCGAAATTTAGTGTATTAGATTTCATTTATGAATTTTTAATTACATAATTTTAGAATTACAATAGTATTATATGGGTAAAACTATTATCGTTTCTAATAGACTTCCTGTTCAGATATCTAAAGTAGAAAATAATTACAAATATACTTCATCTTCAGGTGGATTAGCAACTGGAATGAACTCAATTCGTAAAAAAAAGGATTTTTTATGGATTGGTTGGCCAGGTATTAGTTTGGATGAAATTGATAAAAAATCCTGGGGATCCATTCGAAAATATCTTGACAAAAACAACTATTATCCTGTCAATTTAGAAAAAAAAGAAATAGATGAATTTTATTATGGATTGTCAAATAAAGCCTTGTGGCCTCTCTTTCACTATTTTATAGAATATTCTGTTTTCAACATCAATCAATGGGAATCATATGTTGAGGTGAATAAAAAATTTTCAGAGGCAGTAATTAAAAATGTTGAAGACGGCGATATTATATGGGTACATGATTATCAACTTTTACTTTGCCCTAAAATGATTAGAGATAGAAAACCTAATGTTACAATTGGCTTTTTTTTACATATTCCTTTTCCATCCTTCGAAATTTTTAGAATTTTTCCCTGGAGAGAAGAACTACTTCAAGGTATTTTAGGGGCAGATCAAATTGGATTTCACACCTATGATTATGAACGTCATTTTTTAAGCTCTGTAAAGAGAATTTTAAAATATGATGTCAAGTTTAATAGAATTGAAATGGGGAGTCGAGAAGTTGTTGTTGATACCTTTTCAATGGGGATAGATTACAAAAAATTTAATTCAGCTGCTAAAAAACGTTTAGTTGAAAAAAAATCAAAGAAATCTGAATTAAAAAAGCAATTAGATTATCACAAGAAGACTTCATCCGGAGGAAAGCTCATTTTGTCAATTGACCGTCTTGATTATACCAAAGGTGTCGTAAATAGAATAAAAGCATTTGAAATTTTTCTAAGAAGGTATCCTATGTATTTGGAAAAAGTTAGACTTGTAATGTTAACTGTACCTTCTAGAGCAGCTGTTTCGGATTATAAAAAACTTAAAAGAGAAACTGATGAAATTGTTGGAAGAGTAAACGGAGAATTTGCAACAGTGAATTGGACACCGATATGGTATTATTATCGGAATATGGATTTTGAAGACCTTGTCGATCTTTATACTACCTCAGATATTGCTATGATTACGCCAGTTAGAGATGGGATGAATCTGGTTGCAAAGGAATTTATTTCTACAAGAGTTGAAAAAGATGGTGTTTTAATTTTAAGTGAAATGGCCGGAGCTTCCAAAGAACTTTTCCAAGCCGTATTAGTAAATCCATTTGATTTAAATAACATGGCTGAAGCACTA
>CACJRP010000021.1 GCA_902595825.1 uncultured Bacteroidota bacterium | reverse complement strand
TTTTCAGCGGATTAAATCCTAAAAATAAACCCAAAGCGTCAACTTTTGAAAATAAGTATAAATACGGTGAAATGCTTGTAGAAAAAAATATTACTCTTTTTTCAACTTGTGAACATCATATGCTTCCAATCATTGGAAAAGCCCATGTTGGATATATTTCAAATGGAACTGTTGTTGGTTTATCAAAAATGAATAGAATAGTTCAATACTATGCTCAAAGACCCCAAGTTCAAGAAAGGTTAACCCTACAAATAGTTGAGGAAATGCAAAATGTATTGAAAACAAATGATGTCGCATGCGTAATTGATGCTAAACACATCTGTGTCAACTCAAGAGGTGTCTGTGATCCAAATTCTAGCACCATAACATCTAAGTTTGGAGGTGTTTTTAATAGTGAGCCTAGAAAAAATGAATTTTTAGATTACATTAAAATTGAAACAGAGTTTTAATGCGTAATTTATCCGTATTCAATTCTTTAACAGGAAAAAAAGAAAGTTTCGTTCCTTTCAATAAAGACTTGGTCCAAATGTATGTTTGTGGACCAACTGTTTATAACTACGTTCATTTAGGCAACTGTAGAACATTTATTTCATTTGATGTAATTTATAGATATTTACTCCACCTAGGATATAGGGTTAAATACGTAAGAAACATTACTGATGTTGGACATTTAGAGAACGACTCTGACGATGGAGATGATCCAATTGTAAAAAAAGCTCAGAAAGAAAATCTCGAACCAATGGAAGTGGTTCATAAATATACCATAGACTTTCATGAAAATTTAAGAAAACTAAATACTCTTCCTCCAAGTATTGAACCCACAGCAACTGGTCATATTGTAGAACAAATTGAATTGATTGAAAAAATTATTAAAAATGGATTTGGATATGTAAGAAATGGATCTGTTTATTTTGATGTTTTAAAATTTAATAATACTTCTAAATACGGCAAATTAAGTAGAAGAAATTTGGATGAATTGGTTCACAATTCCAGAACACTTGATGGTCAGAATGATAAATTAAATCCACAGGACTTTGCATTATGGAAAAAAGCTGACTCCAAACATATAATGAAGTGGAATTCTCCTTGGGGAGAGGGTTTTCCGGGGTGGCACACCGAATGTAGTGCTATGAGTATGAAGTATTTGGGAAATAAATTTGATATACATGGTGGTGGAATCGATTTGAAATTTCCTCATCATGATTGTGAAATTGCACAATCGGAGGCACTAGACCAAAATTCAAAAATCAATTACTGGCTTCATGCCAATATGTTGACACTAAACGGAAAAAAAATGTCAAAATCAACCGGCAATAGTATACTCCCTAGAGAGCTATTTGATGGTGATAATGAAATTTTTTCAAAATCTTTTTCTCCTAACGTCCTTCGTTTTTTCTTCCTTCAGGCACATTACAGAAGCATCCTTGACCTCAGTGAAGAGGCTTTAATGGCGTCAGAAAAGGGTCTTAAAAAACTTGAAGTTGGTATAAAAAAAATTTCAAAACTTAAAACCTCTAAGTCAACCTCTGGATTCGATATCTTAAATTGGGAAAAAAATTGTTACAAAGCTATGAATGATGATTTTAACACACCTTCATTAATATCCAATCTATTTGATGCTATACATTATTCTAATTCTGTATTAATGGGCAAAGAAAAAATTTCAAAAAAAGATCAAAATCATCTTTTAAACAAAACTTCAATATTTTTCTCAGAAGTGCTTGGGCTTAATTTAATTGGTGATAAAAAAAATATTAGCTCTAATGAATTACTAGAAAAAACACTGGATATTTTAATTAAGATTCGAAATAAATCGAGGACAAACAGAGATTTTGAAACCTCAGATAAAATTAGAGATGAATTAAATAAAATAGGAATTACGATAAATGATAGTGAAAACAGCACCACCTATGAATATTAAACTCCTTATCCCTAATATTTTTAAATATATATTTATAAATATTATAAAGATATACCAGAGATTTATTTCTCCTTTTTTTCCATCTAGTTGTAAATTTTCTCCAACATGTTCTAAATACGGAATTGAAGCTATAAATAAATACGGACCACTAAAAGGTGGTTTTTTAACAATAAAAAGAATTTTAAGATGCAATCCTTGGAGTAAAGGAGGATATGACCCCATACCTTGAAAAGATTTTTACACATTTAAATTACAATCACATGATTATATTAAATAAGATTATTTGGGAGCCTAGTTCAACAATTTTTTCAATTGGGAGTTTCGGTATCCATTATTATAGTTTAATGTTCATAATCGCCTTTCTTTTTGGATTCAACATAATGAAGAGAATGTATATAAGTGAAAACGTTACAACAGAAAGACTAGAAACCATGCTGTTTTATATTGTCCTTTCAACTTTAATTGGTGCACGACTCGGTCATGTAGTTTTTTATGATTGGGAATACTATCAGAGTCACCTATTAGAAATTTTCTTACCAATAGAAAAAACTACAAGTGGATACTCTTTTACTGGTTTTAGAGGTTTAGCGAGTCATGGGGCTGCAATAGGTATTCTAACCGGAATAATACTTTATCAAAAAATATACAAAGAAAAAACTTTACTCTGGATTCTAGATAGATTAATTATCCCAACAACTTTAGGCGCTGGTTTTGTAAGAATTGGAAACTTTTTTAATTCAGAAATAGTAGGAAAATATACTGGGAATAATTTTGGTGTCATCTTTGTCAATCGTGGGGATACATTGCCTCGTCATCCAGCACAGTTGTACGAAGCTGTTTGTTATTTTATTCTTTTTTTTGTTTTATCTCAGATTTATAAAACTGAATTTAAAAATAAGAGTGGATTTTTACTCGGAATTTTTATGCTTATTTTATTTAGTGTCAGATTTTTAATTGAGTTTATAAAAGAAAGTCAAGGTGGTTTTGAGACTATGTTACCCTTATTTTCTACTGGTCAGTGGCTAAGTATACCATTAATGTTGTCAGGAATTATAGTTTTAATTCGATCAATCAATACCAGAAAAAATTAAACTTCATTAAATTTTTTCTTTTGGGTGTCAAACATTACTGGTGTTGCAATAAATACAGATGAATATGTCCCTATTATTACACCCACTATAAGGGCAAACATGAAGCCACGAATTGATTCACCTCCGAATAAAAATATAGCAAATAAAACTAATAAAGTTGTCAAAGAAGTATTTAATGTTCTACTTAAAGTTGAATTTAGCGCTAAATTCACAGTCATAGACAAATTTTCATTTTGATTGTTTCTGGTATACTCCCTAATTCTATCAAATACAACTACTGTATCATTTAATGAGTAACCAATAACAGTGAGTATTGCAGCAATAAATGCTTGATTTATTTCCATGTTAAAAGGCATAATATTGTAGGATAGGGAAAAAATACCCAATACAATTAATACGTCATGGAAAACAGCTGCAACAGCCCCCGCAGAAAACTGCCATTTTCTAAATCTTACTAAAATATATATGAAAACTATAATCAATGAACCAATTACGGCCAAATATGAGTTCTTTTTAATATCATCAGCGATAGTTGGTCCAACTTTAATAGAAGACATTATACCAACTGTTTTAACCGCTGAACCATTAATGAATTCATCAATAGTTAAATTATTAGGTAGAAAGTTTGACAAAGAAGAAAAGAGTTTTTGATAAATTTCATTATCAATTTGGGTACCCTCCTCATCAATCATGTATTTAGTGGTAATTTTTAATTGATTAGCTTCACCGAACGTTTTAACCTCAGCACTACCTAGAGAGTTCGATATAGATCTTTCAATTTCACTTGGGTCGACAATCTTATCAAATCTAACTATGTAAGACCTTCCACCTACAAAATCAACTCCTTGATTTAAACCCTTGATACTTAAAGAAATTAAACTTGTCAAAACTAATATTGAAGAAATCGAATAAGCTACTTTTCTACCTTTTAAAAATTTAAAATTTAGATTAGTTAGTAAATTTTTAGTCAATTTAGTTGAAACGTAAATTCTTTTCTTTTTAGAAATTCTGTTTTCAATAAATAATCTTGTTACAAAAATAGCTGTAAATAAGGATGTCGCAATACCAATTAAAAGCGTTGTGGCAAACCCTTTGATCGGTCCAGTTCCGAAGATAAATAAAATCATTGCAGTTAAACCTGTTGTGATATTTGCATCCAAAATTGATGAGAGGGCGTTGTTAAATCCATCATCCACTGATTTTTTGTCACCTTTACCTCTTCTTAGCTCTTCCCTGACTCTTTCAAAAATTAAAACATTGGCATCAACAGATATTCCTATAGTTAAAACAATTCCAGCAATCCCTGGAAGAGTTAATACAGCTCCCAATCCAGCTAGAATACCAAAAATTAAAAGTATGTTTAAAGATAAGGCTATATCAGCAAATAAACCTGACCTCCCATAATAAAAAATCATCCAGACCAAAACTATACTTAATGCAATCAAAAAGGAATATAATCCACTTTGAATTGCTTCTTTTCCTAGTGAGGGGCCGACGATCTCAGATTGAATAATATCTGCTGAAGCAGGTAATTTTCCGGCTCTGAGTACGTTTGCAAGATCAATGGCTTCGTTTAAGGAGAAAGAGCCAGTAATTTCGGATCGCCCTCCAGATATAGCTCCATTGCTAACCCCAGGTGCGGAGTATACTAAATCATCTAAAACTATCGCTATGCTGCTCGCATCTTTAAATGCCTTGCCTGTCATGTTTTCCCATATCCTTGATCCTTTTGAATCCATTTGCATAGATACTGCAGGTTGGCCTATTTGGCTGTATGTTTGAACAGCATCAACTATAACTCCTCCACTTAAAGGAGGTTGATCATCTCTATTTGACTTAATTATGAATAAATCAACTAGATCATTATTTTGATTTGCCTTACCCCACACAAACTTTACATACCTTAAATTAGCAGGCAATAACTTTCTAACCTCAGGCAAATCTAGATAATACTTAAATAGGTCCTTATCTTTTTTAGATACCTGAGCTAAGACTGGACCTCCCTGAAAACCAAGACCTTTTATCAAATCGTTTAAAGGATTTTGGTTATTAGGACTTAAAGAATCAGTTTGTTTTACATCAGAAAGTAAGTCATCAATTCCAAATTTTTCGGATTGATTATCTTCAAGTTGGTTTTTTTCATCTTTTAATTTATCTCTAAGCAATGTATTTGCTTGCGACAAGAAATTGTAGAATTGGTCATTTTTAAAAGTTTCCCAAAATTCTAATTGAGCAGTGCTTTGAAGTAAATTTTTAACTCTTTCTACATCTTTAGCTCCTGGAAGTTCAACTAAAATCCTTCCTGTTTGTCCTAACCTCTGAATGTTTGGTTGAGTTACACCAAACTTATCTATCCTTTTTCTCAAAACCTCAAATGCAGATGTGATTGATTCATCAATTTTTCTTCTAATTATTGGTTTTACTTCATCATCATCCATGTTAAAGTTGATTAAATCACTCAAGTTCCTGTTCGAGAAAATATCAGGGTCTGATAATTTAGAAGTTCCTTTTAATTTTTCAAATGAACTGAAAAAAGACTCAACATAAGGTAAATCAGATCGTTTTTGAAGTTGGTCAGCTACCTCTAGAGCTTTGTTAAAAACCGGATTTCTGGTATTATTTGATAAACCTTTTAAAATATCTTTTACAGAAATCTGTAAAATAACATTAATCCCACCTTTTAAATCTAAACCACGATTTAATTCTCTTTTTTTTGCATCATTGTACGAAGTATAACCATAAATAGAAATATTTGCAATTGAGTCCAGGTATTGAGATTCTAAATTGTCTCTTTTGGAAATATAATCATCTTCTCCCTCACTAATTTTAGAATAAGCATACTCTTTTGCGTTATTTTCTAAACCACTTGAAATGAATGTAAACGAAAGCTGATAAATACTAACAACTAAAAATAAAAAACCAAAAATTTTAACAAGGCTATTATTTTGCACTTTGAAAATGTTATATAATGCGGCTGCAAATATAAAAGTTTAAATTTCTAAACACAAACACAATTAAATATGATTTGAATCATAAAACTTTAAAATAAAATATTATTTAAAAATCCCTACTTAAATAAAATTTTTAAGAGATTTATTCATTGTAGCTATAGCTTTGGCACTTTCTTCTAGTTTGTTTTTTTCTGAAGAAACTAAATTTAAATCAATTATTTCATCTATCCCCTTTCTCCCAATAATACATGGAACGCCTATACATATATCATTTAGACCATATTGGCCTTCTAAATAAACAGAACAGGGAATAATTTTCTTTTTGTTATTTAAAATACTATCAACTAAATAAGAAACTGACGCGCCAGGTGCATACCATGCAGATGTTCCAAGAAGCTTAGTAAGTGTTGCCCCGCCAATCATAGTAGAGGATACTATTTCTTTCTGCTTTTCAGTGGATAATAAATTAGTTATTGGAATTCCATTATAAGAGGCTAAGCGTATAAGTGGGATCATCGTTGTATCACCGTGACCGCCAATAACCATAGCATGGATATCCGATTGTGGTTTATTTAGTGCTTGGGATAAGTAAGTTTTAAATCTTGAACTATCAAGGGCTCCTCCCATTCCAATTACCTTATTTTTTTCTAATTTATTGGATTTTAAGGCCAAATAAGTCATTGTATCCATTGGATTAGAAACGACTATAATAATTGTATTAGGAGAAAACTTAAGAATGTTTTCAGTAACTGAATTAACTATACCGGCATTAATACCAATCAATTCTTCCCTTGTCATTCCAGGTTTCCTTGGAATACCCGAAGTTATTACAACAACATCACTGTCTTCGGTACTTTTGTAGTCATTTGTGACTCCTTTAATTACTGTATCAAAACCAAGAGTAGATGAGGTTTGAGTCAAATCCAAAGCTTTGCCCTCAGATAGCCCTTTTTTAATATCTAATAAAATAACTTCATTTGCTATTTTACTAATCGCAATATACTCAGCACACGAAGAACCAACGTTTCCGGCTCCTATTACACTTACTTTCATAAAGACTTATGCGTCAATATTTGCATAAACAGCATTATTTTCAATAAACTCTCTTCTAGGGGGAACATCGTCCCCCATAAGTATAGAAAAAGTTTCATCAGCTCTTTCCTGATTCTCTACAACTATTTTTCTTAAAGTCCTGAATTCAGGATTCATTGTAGTATCCCATAATTGTTCAGCATTCATTTCTCCTAAACCTTTATATCTTTGAACAGAGGCACCTTGACCAAAATCAAGCATTATTTTATCTCTTTGGTCATTATCCCACGCATACTCCTTTTTATTCCCTTTTTTAACCAAGTAAAGAGGCGGAGTGGCAATATATACATATCCTAAGTCAATTAGTTCTCTTAAATATCTAAAGAAAAAAGTCAAAATTAATGTAGAGATATGACTCCCATCAACATCTGCATCACACATGACGACAATTTTGTGATATCTTAATTTTTCAATATTTAGGGCTTTGCTGTCTTCTTCTGTTCCAATAGTTACACCAAGAGCTGTATACATGTTTCGTATCTCTTCATTTTCAAAAACTTTATGTTGCATTGATTTTTCAACATTTAAAATTTTACCTTTCAAAGGAAGAATAGCCTGAAACTTTCTGTCTCTCCCCTGCTTTGCAGTACCCCCTGCAGAGTCTCCCTCAACAAGAAAAATTTCACATTGAGAGGGGTCTTGCTCTGAACAATCAGAAAGTTTTCCAGGAAGACCTCCTCCAGTTAAAACAGTCTTTCTTTGTACCATTTCTCTTGCTTTTCTGGCTGCATGTCTAGCTTGGGCGGCAAGAATAACCTTTTGAACAATTGTCTTAGCATCATTGGGATTTTCTTCTAAATAAGACTCCAACATCTCTGATACCGACTGAGAAACAGCTGAAGTTACATCTCTATTACCTAGTTTAGTTTTTGTTTGACCTTCAAATTGAGGTTCAGCAACTTTCACAGACACAATTGCAGTTAAGCCTTCTCTAAAGTCATCTCCACTAATTTCAAATTTTAATTTATCTAACATTCCTGAAGATTCAGCATATTTTTTTAATGTAGCGGTCATTCCCCTTCTGAAACCTGATAGGTGTGTCCCCCCTTCGTGAGTATTTATGTTATTAACGAATGAATGTAAATTTTCGAGGAAAGAAGAATTATAAACCATCGCAATTTCGACTGGAATACCGTTTTTTTCACCTTGCATTGAAATTACATCCTTGATTATAGATTCCCTTGTTTTATCTAAATATGAAACGAATTCTTTTAACCCTTCTTTGGATTTAAAAATTTCTTTTTTGTAGTTGCCATTTCTATCTTTCTTCCTTTTATCTTCGATAGATATTTTAACTCCTTTATTTAAAAAGGATAATTCGCGCATCCGACTAGAGAGGATTTCATAATCATACTCTAGTATTTGCTTGAAAATTTCAGGATCAGGTTTAAATGTAACTTCGGTACCTTTTTCTTTTGTTTTACCAACTTCCTTCACCTGATATTTAGGTTTACCCCTCTCATACTCTTGTACCCATATAGACCCATCTCTATAAATAGTAGCTTTTAAAGATTCAGAAAGGGCATTGACGCAGGAAACTCCAACTCCGTGTAAACCGCCAGAAACCTTGTATGAATCCTTGTCAAACTTACCACCTGCACCTATCTTCGTCATAACTACTTCCAATGCTGACACTCCTTCTTTTTTGTGAATTCCAACAGGTATACCTCTTCCATTATCTTTTGTAGTTATAGAATTATCTTCGTTGATTACGACACTTATAATATCGCAATGGCCTGCGAGTGCCTCATCTATTGAATTATCAACAACTTCGTATACCAAATGATGAAGACCTCTAGAACCAATATCACCTATATACATTGAAGGTCTTTTTCGCACATGCTCCATTCCCTCTAATGCTTGGATACTATCTGCAGAATACTTTGTGTTTGTTACGATTTCGTTCATTATATACGATGACTTAGTCTGTTTGTGAAGTAACATAAATTTACGAAAATAAGCTGTCTAAAATTGTGAAATATAAGCCGTT
The DNA here is from genome assembly GCA_902595825.1 of uncultured Bacteroidota bacterium. Taxonomy (GTDB): domain Bacteria; phylum Bacteroidota; class Bacteroidia; order Flavobacteriales; family Flavobacteriaceae; genus TMED96. Next base: position 11,454 of record CACJRP010000021.1, on the reverse strand, counting down.
AAAAAACTAAGTTATTAACACTAAATGTGAATAAATCTGTAGAGCAAGGATACTTAAAATTGGGGTTTTGTTAGTAAGATTTGTTGTGAACATTTGAAATAGATCTTCCACTTGGATCATTGATATTTTTAAAAGCCTTGTCCCATTCCAATGCAATAGGTGTACTACAAGCAACAGAGGGTACGGAGGGAACAGACACAGCAGCAGCATTGCTGGGGAAATGTTTTTGAAATATTGTTCTGTAATAAAATTCCTCTTTGTTTTGAGGTGGATTTATAGAAAAATATTTACTTGCTTTTTTCATTTGTTGGTCAGTTACTTTTTTCTGAGTTATTTCCTTTAGTTTATCAATCCAACTGTATCCAACACCGTCAGAAAATTGTTCTTTTTGTCTCCATGTTACTGACTTTGGTAAATATTTTTCAAAGGCCTTCCGTATTACCCATTTTTCCATTCTCTCACTGGTAATCATTTTATCTTTAGGGTTAATTCTCATAGCAATATCTATAAACTCTTTATCAAGAAAAGGAACCCTACCTTCAATTCCCCAAGCAGCGAGGGATTTATTAGCTCTTAAACAATCATATTGATGTAATTTGTTTAACTTTCTTACAGTTTCTTCATGAAAGTCCTTTGCACCTGGGGCTTTATGAAAATATAAGTAACCTCCAAATAATTCATCCGCACCCTCTCCAGATAAAACCATTTTAATACCTAAAGATTTTATCGCTCTTGCCATTAGATACATTGGAGTCGAGGCTCTTACAGTGGTGACATCATATGTTTCTAAATGATATATAACATCACTTAATGCATCTAATCCTTCTTGTATTGTAAATTTAATTTCGTGATGAATAGTACCTATATGGTCAGCAACTTTTCTTGCAGCTAATAAATCGGGTGAACCCTCAAGCCCAACGGAAAAAGAATGTAGTTGAGGCCACCAAGCCCCTTTTGTATCATTAGATTCAACCCTTTTAGATGCAAATTTTTTAGCTAAAGCAGATGTAATTGAAGAATCTAAACCCCCAGATAAAAGTACTCCGTAGGGAACATCACTCATTAATTGCCTATGTACTGCATTTGATAATGCTTTTTCAAGTTCATCAATATCTGTTGAATTATTTTTGACTTTATCAAAAGATTTCCAATCTCTAAAATACCAATTTTTAAATCCCTCTTCATCGCTTGATAAGTAGTGTCCTGGTGGGAACAATTCAATTTTATCACAATAAGATTCTAGTGATTTGAGCTCTGAAGAAACATAAAAAGTTCCTTTTGCGTCCCATCCAATATATAATGGTATGATTCCTATATGATCACGAGCTATAAAATACCTGTCATCAACAGTGTCATAAATAGCAAAAGCAAAAATACCATTCATATCATCTAAAAATTTTTTTCCTTTTTCCTTAAATAATGCAAGAATAACTTCACAATCCGAATTTGTCTTAAAGTGGTATTTATTTTTAAGTTTTTTTCTTATTTCTTGATGATTATAAATTTCTCCATTAGCTGCTAATATGTAACGATTGTCATCTGAAAATAGTGGTTGTTTACCAGATGTTGGGTCAACTATAGCTAGTCTTTCGTGGGCAATAATAGCGTTGTTATTAGAATAAATACCACTCCAATCAGGTCCACGATGTCTAATTTTCTTGGACATTTGAAGAATCTTGGGGCGAAGTGATTCCATAGGCTCTTTGAGATTAAAAGCACAAACAATACCACACATAATTTGATTTTTTTAAAATTCAAATATAATTTAAAATTTTAATTAAAATAAATATAAAAGTAAAAAATATTAATTAAATTTTTGATAAACTATAGATCCGTTAACTATAGTAGCTATAATATCGGTGCTTGTGATTGCTTCTTCTGACACCGTCATAATATCTTTTGATAGGATAACAAAGTCAGCAAACTTACCAATCTCAATGCTCCCTTTAAAAGAGTCCTCAAAATTTGAATATGCTGCCCAAATAGTCATTCCTTTTAATGCCTCAGTTCTTGTCAAGGCATTTTCTTTTAAAAAACCCTCCGATGGATTCCCTTCGATATCTTTTCTGGCGACTGCAGAGTAAAAAGTTAATAACGGGCTAACTTTTTCCACTGGAAAATCTGTGCCTAATGCAATTTTTCCTGACCAATCTAAAAGATCTTTATATGAATACGCTCTTTTTAATCTATTGGCACCCAACCTATCGTCAGCCCAATTCATATCGCTAGTAGCGTGTGTAGGCTGGACAGAAGGAATTATCTTTGAGTTGAATTTTTGTATATCAATTTCATCAACTACTTGGGCATGCTCAACCCTCCATCTAGGATCTTCATTTTCTTTTAAGATATAGTTGTAAATATCTAGCACAATCTCATTTGCTTTATCTCCAATTGCATGCGTATTTAATTGAAATCCTTTAGAAGATAATTTCTGTGCTAGCTCAAAAAGTTCTTCTTTTGTAGTGATTGTTATTCCTTTATTTTTAATATCATCAGAGTAAGGTTTTTTTAGTAAAGCCCCCCTGCTTCCTAAGGCTCCGTCAAGGTAAGCTTTAACCGACCTAACGGTAAGTTTATCTTTACTAATGATTCCTTTTTCCAAAAAATAATTTAGATTTTCACTTGTATTTGAAATCATAGCATAAACTCTTATTTTTAAATCTCCTGTTTTTTGTAAACTATCTATAATTTTTATTGTGCTTTTGTTTAAACCTGCGTCGTCAACTGTTGTGAGGCCATTTTCGAAGGCTTTTTTTTGAGCATTGATTAATGCTTTTGAGATTACTTCAGAACCCTTGGGGGGTAAAATATTCATGGCTAAATCCATCGCGTTATCGATAAGCACACCAGATGGTTTATTATTTTCAATTAAAATAGAACCTCCTAAAACTTTAGTTTTGGGATTAATCTTTGCTTTTTGTATCACTAAGTCATTTACAAGAAGAGCATGACCGTCAACTCTCCTAAGTAACACTAATTTATTTGGATACAATTTGTTTAGAAACTCATTATTTGGGAAACCTTTATTTTCAAATAAGTTTTGGTCCCACCCTCTTCCGATAATAACATCAGATTGGTTCTTACGCGAATTTGACAATAGCCTTTTTTCAATTTCCTCTATGCTTTTAGACCCTCTTAAATCTACTTGTTCGAGTGATAAACCCAAGTTTAAAAAATGACAATGGGCATCAATAAAACCCGGATAAATCGGCAACTCCTTAGCGTCAAATTTAAGTGCATTTGGATATAAATTTATAATTTCATCTCCACCTACAGATATGAACTTTCCATCCTTAATTGCGAATGCTGAAACTTTTTCGAAAGAGTCGTTTACGGTATAAACATTAGCATTAAACACAACCCAATCTGCTCTTTTCTTTTGACATGAACTAATCAAACAAAAAGCAAAAAAAATCTTTATGATTTGTTTTATCTGTAACCTCATTTTACTATTCTAGAAAGATACATCAAAATTATATTTTAGACCAAGTGAAATTTGCGAAGGGTATACCCTGTAATTACTCCAAAAAAACTGATTTTGATTCATTAAATTTCTTCCTCTCAAAAAAACTTCCCATCTATCATTTAATTGGTATTGAACATTTGCATCAATTTGTGTGAAGGGGTCAAGTGTTTCATACAAAATAGGCGAATCTTCTATATTCTGTCCAAGAAAAACATCCCTAAAAGAGTTTGTTCTAATACCAATATACTTTAAAAATAATTGGAAGAATATTTTATTTGATATTTTTAATGTGCTATCAAATTGAAGAGAAATTTCAGGTAAATTTAGGACTTCAAATAATTGTGGATTTTTGTCTCTCAAATCATAATTAAAATAAGATGCTTGAAAATTTAATCTACCACCATTTTTAAAAACACCTTTCAACTTTGCATTAATTCCACTACTTATAATTGATGGGTACAATACTTCAAATGAATTACCAAATCTATATGCAATAATATTCTCTATATCAAAGTTCTTCCCAAAGTTTCTAAACATAGGTTTGTTTTCTTCATATAAATAAAAAAAATTCCATTGAAATTCCCAACCCTTATATAAACTCGACCTAGTACCTAACTCAATTTTGTAGGGTGAAAAGGAAGGTCTCAATCTAATTGCGGGTGCTACGTATGGGTTGATATGCGATAAAGATCTAAAACTATTTTGATAAAATTCACCATTAAAATTTAAAAAAGGAGCAAAGTTTGAATTTTCTGGTTTAAAAGTAATCATGACATCTGGAAAATAATAAAGATTTTTTTTAGCATAATCGTCTCCAGTGAGTAAATAAGATTGAATTCCAAATCTGAATTTAAATTTACCCTTTTCTTTACTTGAATAAATTGAAACTCCTGAAATACCCGAAAATAAATCACTTTCAATTCTTGTGTAAAAGTCCTCTTTGAAGGTAGTTGTAAGAATATTAATCCTAGGGATTGCAGTTAAGTTAATGGAACCAAAATCCAATTGAAATTTTGAGGAAAAAGAAACCTCATTTTCTCTAGTGGAAAAGGAATCGGCAGTGTAATATGAATTTAAAGAAAACCCTTTCACTATTCTGTTATACCATTTCCAATCAGATGTAATTGAAAAATATGTCAATCTTTGAATAGGGTCAAAATTTGATGCTATGTAATTGTCTTCAATAACGGATGGTAGTCCATAAAAAGATTGTCTATGCTGCCTAAAATTAATTTGAGAAAAAGAATTTCTTTTATTTGTAGAAAATTGATGAGAAATGTTCAGGTTAAAATTAGATTGTTTGGTATCTACAAGAGAGTTATTAATATTTTTTAATAATCCATCGTAAAACAAGAACCAATCAACATTTTGTCGTTTATCAAGTGAAACTGATGAACCATAATCTAAAATTAAATTATTATAATTTCCGAAGCCTAATGCAAATCTTGAATTGAAGCTTTCTTTTGTAGGCAAAATTTGAAGTTTTTTTGGTGTTCCTTTTGATGGATTAAAGGTAGATGCGACAGGAACTGATGAAATAAAAATTCTAGGATCTTTAATTTTTGAAGTTAATGTGTCGGAAATTGTAATTTTTGATTTAATTTTTTTTGCAATGTTAACTTTAGGATTAAATGATTTTTTAACAGTAACTTCTTGTGTTTCAATATCTACTGATTTTTGGGAATAAACTAAAATTGAAAATAAGTTTAATACAAAAAGTATAAATAATTTTAATTTCATTATTTAATCATTTATTTCAACAGAGGAGTTTTTTTCAGATTCAATTTGATTTATATAAAGTAAATTTTTTTTTGCCTCGTCAACAATACTAGGCATCTGATCAAAATTTTCTATCACTGACTCTAAAATAAAAGTTGCTTGAAAGGGATCTCCTAATTGATAAAAGTTTTTTGACATAAGCAACAAACTTTTTCCAGTCCATTTTTTATAGCCGCTGAATTCACTTGAAATTTTCTCTATAATTAAATTAGAATTCAAATAATCTTTTTTGTCAAAACTGTCTAGGGCTCTATAATAAAGCGCCTCCACAACTAATTCTCTGCTAGAATCATTTTCAAGTTTTTTATATGCCGTTAAAGCCTTTTTTCTATTTCCAAGATTTATAGATGATCTTGCAATAAATAAGTATGCATCACTTTTTACTCTTTTGTTTATATTTTTTATTGTAATTAGTTTTTCGCCATAAATAATAGCTTTATCATATTTTTTTTCTTCATAATATATCCTCATAAGATTTGATACCGCATAAATTAAATTTTCATTGGCTTCAGCCGACTTTTCGAGTCTTTGTAAAAAAACGGTAGCTTCAAAGTTTTTATCCAACTCTATAAAGGACTGACATATTCTCACAATCGATTTTTCACTGTAAATATTTCTAGGTCCAGACACAACTCTTTTAAAATTTAAAATCGATTCATCCCATTTTTTACCTTTATAAAGAATCTCTCCTAATAAATATGAAATTCTTTTTACATCTAAGCCGTTTGGGTAATTCGCAATATAATCCTCAAGCGATTTTTTGAGTTGTTTTTCTTTTTTTTGATTCAATAGTATTTCTATTGCATCTATAGATGCTTTTTCAATTTCCAATTCAGATATTGATGATAAACCATTGGATTTTAACCAAATAGAAAATTCCTCAACGGAATTTTTTTCTATAGCTATTTCTTTGAGCGTTAAAAGTGCTTGAGTTACTGTTATTTCTGTGGGATATTTTATTACGTAATCCTTTAATAAATTTTCAGAATTAAACAAATCTCCATTGTTATAAATTATCAATGCTTTATTTAAAATTGCTTTTGGAATAAAAACGCTTTTGGGAAATTTCTTGATTGTAAAATTGTAATATTCCAAAGCTTTTTGAAAATTTTCAGAATTGGCATAAGTAATTGCCAATTCAAAGTAACAATCATCAAGGATTGGCGATCTAGGAAATGATTCTATTATCTCCTTAAGCTGATTAATTTTTTCTGAAGGTCTTTCTAATAATCCAAAACTTTGCGCTATTTGAAAATAAGGATATGTTGATTCATTATCTAACCTTATTGCTCGTTTATAGTTTTCAACAGCCAAGCTATATGATTTTAAAATAAAATATGAATCTGCTATTCTTAAATATGTGTCGTATCTGTACACATCTGAAAAATCTGACTTCAAAGACTCATTAAACGCAGATATTGCTAATTCATATTTTGATAATTTTAAATAATTATACGCTATGTCATAATCTATAAACTTTTCCTTACCCAAAACAGATATTAACTTTGTATCCATTTTTAATTCCAACATAATTTTTAAGGATTGTTCAAATTCTCCAACTTCAAAAAGTGCTCTAGAAATCCAATATTTAGAATTCACGAAGTTTTTTAGGCTGTAATTGTTTTCTAGACTTTTTTTAAAGTAATTAATCGATTCTTTGAATAATTCACTGTTATAAAGCGATACTGCTTTCCAAAAAAAAGCTTTTTCTCTAATTTCTCTAAATTCCGACTTTGGGTATTCATTTAAAATCTTTAATGCAGCGCCATAATTCTTTCTTTTGAGATGGGACTCAAGTACTAATTCTTGAATATAATCAGCCTCTTTATTTTTTGGATATTTTTTTAAAAAATCGATAAGTATATAAGACGGGGCTTCATAAGAGTTGCCAATTTTGTAACTAAGTTTAGCATAATTTAAGTATGCATCTTCCTTAATATCTTTATCAAAACTCATTTGAGCTGCTTTTTTAAAAGCGTTTAAAGATGCAGTAAAATCATCTGTTTTTAAATAACTGTCTGCTAAGTGATAATATGCATTTTGTGCAACTTTGTCATCTCCATTTACAATTTTGTTAAAGTAAAATATTGCTTCTTTATAATTCTTTAATTTGTAATTTGAATATCCTAGTTGATAGTAATGGGTATTATTGAATTTCCCATTCTTCCCTTTGTAGTCGGGAAGATAACTTAATGCTAATCTGTATTCTTCAAGGTTAAAGTAACTTTCTCCGATTATTTTAGACAACTCAGATTCTTCTTTTTCGTCAGACCCTTCCAAACTTTCAATTGCAAGTCTTAACGCGTCCTCAAATCTACCAAGCTTAAAATTCATACTAGCCCTAAAGTATCCTGTTATATTTTTGTCATTATCTCTATTTAACTTATCAAAGTTTTTATTAGCTTCATCAAAGTTCTCTAGTTGATAGGCTATATATCCTAAATAGTAATTTGTATTTTCTTGATACTCAGAGTAATCTTCAACTTTTTGAAAATATTTTTTTGCATCATTATATCTCTTTGAAACAAAAAGGGAATATCCTTTGTTAAAATTGTATGTATTTTTTTGGTTTTTAGAAACATCTTGTTCAGAAACTCTGTTATACCATTTTAAAGCATAAGAGTATTTGCCATTATTAAAATAATAATTAGCTGCGTCATAAAAAGCAGTCTCTGATAGATAACTAGTTGGATTATCAATAATGAATGAATTAAGCATTTTTTCCGATCCAGGTGTATTTCTTCTTAAAAGTGTTTCAATTATATAAAATTGATTTTCATTTTTAAGGTTATTAAGTGATGGAAAATAGTTTTGAACATTATAATATTGGTTTGCTGCTCTGTAATGGTTTGAAGCAAAATTCAAATTTGCTAAATTGTAATATTCAATCTCCCAATTTTGCTGTCCATAGCTAAATAGATGAATTGATAATAAATAAAGAGAAAAAATCAAACTTCTACAATCAAACATAATACAATAGATTAGAGCTATTTCTATTAATAAAGAACGATATTTTTGTCAAATACGTATAAAATTATTAATAAAATCGATTATTCGTTTGTATCAATTGACGTCATATATATTAACTTTAAACAATATTGTATTTATATGCCTATTATTGAACTAATTAATGCTTCCATATTTCAAAATAATAAGTCTGTTTTAAAGAACGTAAATATTGAAGTAGCAAAAGGGGATTTCGTTTTTTTAATCGGTAGGACAGGGAGTGGAAAAAGCAGTCTCATAAGAATTCTTTATGGTGATTTGAGTTTAAAAGAGGGAATTGGGAATGTTCTAGGATTCGATCTTTTAAAAATTAATCGAAAACAAATTCCTTTTCTTAGAAGAAAAATTGGTGTTGTTTTTCAAGATTTCAAGTTATTATCTGACAGGAATATTTACGATAATCTTAAATTTGTTTTACAAGCTACTGGATGGAAAAATAAGGATGATATTGAAGGGAGAATAAATGATGTTTTAAAAGAAGTTGGATTATTTGAAATTGAAAAAAAATATCCATTCGAGCTTTCTGGAGGAGAACAACAAAGAACTGCTATAGCAAGAGCATTGTTAAACACGCCTGAATTAATCATTGCAGACGAGCCTACTGGAAATTTAGACCCTCAAACAAGTAATGAAATTATGGAGGTCTTTAAAAGATTACATAAACAAGGTATGTCAGTTTTTATGGCTACGCACGATTATAATATGATTGTTAAATTTCCTGGAAAAATTTTCAAATGCGATTCTGGAAAAGTGTTTGAAGTTATTGCCAAACAAAATGAAAATAATAAAAAATAACAAATGTCTATTTTAAACATTCCCAACCTTAAATATTCAAGTACTAATAATTTTCTTCTTATCGCTGGCCCTTGCGTTATTGAAAACGAGGATATTAGCTTTGAAATCGCAAGTAAAATATGTTCTATATCGAATAAACTTAAAATACCATACGTGTTCAAGGGTAGTTTTAAGAAGGCCAACCGAAGTAAGATTGATAGTTTTACTGGAATAGGTGATTTAAAATCTCTTTCTATTTTAAAAAAAATCGGGAGTACATTTAATATTCCAACTATTACTGATATACATGAGTCGAAGGATGCTGAAATTGCATCCAAACATGTTGATATAATACAAATACCCGCTTTTCTAGCTAGACAAACTGATCTCATACTTTCGGCAGCTAAAACAGGAAAATATATCAATATTAAAAAAGGTCAATTCATGAGTCCTGAAAGTATGAAATTTGCCGCTGAAAAAATCACTTCAACTGGAAATAAGAATTTTATGATTACCGATAGAGGAACTCAATTTGGATACAGAGATTTAATAGTAGATTTTAGATCTATTCCAATTTTAAAAAAAATTGGACCAACTATATTAGATGTTACGCACTCACTTCAAAAACCAAATCAAGACAGTGGTGTTAGTGGTGGAAGTCCAGATTTGATTGAAACAATAGCTAGGGCAGGAGTAGTAAATTTAGTTGATGGATTGTTTATTGAGACTCATCCAAATCCAAGCAAATCTCTAAGTGACGGAGCCAACATGTTAAAACTTGATCAACTAGAACCTCTCATCGAGAGACTAATTAGAATAAGAAAATTGGTAAAAGAATTTTGATGTTTTTTAAAAAAAACTTAATAATTTTGCTTCATGTTCTTTAAAATAATGGGGTCGATCGGATTTGACAGCAAGATTAGGTAATATGTAAGCATGTCGAGCATTGATTCACAGCTCGTAAATATTGGATTCAAAACTTAAATGGCGAAAATAACTACGCTCTAGCTGCATAATAAACCGAATTATAGTAAGTTTTTGCTAAGTCCTAACAAGGTTAGGAAGCTAGATGTCTCTTAATAGCCATTGTTGGCGGCGATTAATATAGAGGCACCATAAAAGTCAACATTGAAGTAAAATTGTGTCAATTTTACTTTTAAATTTAGACACTAAGGTTTTAGTAGATTGTTTTCATTCAGCTATTACTCGAAAATTAATTGAAAACTAAGCATGTAGAAAGCGTTTTGTTTACTTGTATGGACGAGGGTTCGATTCCCTCCGACTCCACTATCACTTCATTAATCTAATTAACCACAAATGCGATACAAAAGTTTAATCATAAATTTTATTTTTTTTATTTCATGTAGTAGTGAAAAAGACGAATCAGAAAATTCCTCAGATCAAGAGATGTTGAATAACACAAAATACGATATCTCTACTATTCTCAATAAGTTTGATACAAGAGATGGTTTTAGCTACAGTGTGGATAATAATAATATTACCTTCAATACAGATAACTTGCCAAATCATACAAGTCCGTATTGGCCTAATTCAAATGACCTGTATGAAGAATATAATGGTTCAAATTCAAATTTCAGAATTAATCCAAACAAAATTGAGGAACAAAATATTTCGATTACTGTTCCAATGAATCCCTCCGAATCTATTAATAAATTAGCAACATCACTTGGTGCAATTGGTATAGCTAGAAATGGTGTTGTGTTCTATAATCAATACGCTGGACCAAACAACCAACCTTTAACAAATGAAATAAATTCTTTTGATCAATGGCTTGGTCATCCTACGGGACAGAGTGCGTATCACTATCATATAGAACCTTTATATCTTACACAGCAATATGGACAAGATTCTTTTTTAGGTCTGTTAGCTGATGGATTTCCTGTGTATGGACCGCTAGAAAATGGAGAAAATATTACAAATAATGATCTTGACTCATTTCATGGTCATTCACATGCAACAGAAGATTTCCCAGACGGAATTTATCATTATCATGTAACATCAGAAGACCCCTACATTAATGGAAACGGCTTTTATGGAACTCCAGGAAACATTTCAAATTAAGTTTTATTTTTATTTTCTAGTCTTTCTCTATACAAGTTGCCAAAAGAACGATAATGAAAATTTTATTGAGAGTGAAATCAAAACTGAACTCCGAAACGGAGTTTTATTTTTAAATAATAAGCCTTTCAAAGGTATTTTATTATCCTACCACGAAAATGGAACAAAAAAATCCGAAATAAGATATAAAAAAGGTAAGAAAAATGGAAAAGAAAAAAATTGGTTTGATAATGGGAAAATTAAGATGGAGAGACAATACTATAACGGCGTGAAAGTAGGTTTGCATAGAGGTTGGTGGGAAAATAAGAATCTAAAATATAGATATTTTTTTTCCAACAATGGAAAATATA
>CACJRP010000020.1 GCA_902595825.1 uncultured Bacteroidota bacterium | reverse complement strand
TTAGAAAAGGTGCTAAAAGCGTTACAATGATAATTAGAGAAAAGAATATTAGAGAAAATGTTAAATATTGGTCCAAGCCAGATATTGAAAATCGTATAAAGGAGGGGTCCATTAAAGCATTGTTTAATTCTGAGATTGTAGCAATTAAAAAAAAATACGTAATTATAAAAAATGATAAAGAAAAAATTAGAATAAAAAATGACTTTGTTTTAGCTATGACAGGATATCAGCCAAACTTCGAGCTCTTGAAGTCGGTCGGAATAAAATTTAATAAGAATAAATACTTTAGCCCTAGATACAACACAAATACAATGGAGTCTAATGTCAAGGGTATTTATCTTGCTGGAGTAATTTGTGGAGGATATCAAACTAATAAATGGTTTATAGAAAACTCTAGAATCCATGCTAGTCAAATAATTAATCATATTACAGAAAAAAAATGAATATTTTAATTGCACCGGATTCATTTAAGGAGTGCTTGTCTGCGAGTAAAGTAGCTAATTCAATAGCGGACGGCATAAATAAAATAAACCCTAATCATAATATTGAAAAAATTCCAATTTCTGACGGCGGGGAGGGATCCATTGAGTTTTTAAAAAAAAACTGTGATGGTAAGGTAGTAAAACATGAAACTGAAAACGCTATTGGGGATAAAATTTTGAGCGAATATTTTAAGTTTAGAAATTCAAAAAAAGCTTGGGTTGAACTTTCTCAAGCTTCAGGATTATCATTAGTAAAGAAAAAAAAAAGGAATCCTGGGCTTACATCAACCTATGGCACTGGATTATCCATAAATCATGCTATTGAAAGTGGATGTTCAGAAATAATTTTAAGCCTAGGTGGAAGTGCAACCAATGACGCAGGTGCGGGAATTTTTCAAGCACTCGGTGGTATGCTTTTGGATAAGAACAACAAACAGATAGTTAGAGGTTGTGAGTCTCTGCACAAAATAAAAGAAATTAAAACCCCTAAATATTTGAATAATATAAAATTTCAGATCGCCTACGATGTATCAAACCCTTTGTTAGGAATCAATGGTGCAACAAGAACTTATTCAGTTCAAAAAGGGGCAACATTAGATCAAATAGAAAAACTAGAAATGAATATTTTTCATTTCTCTCAAATAATAAAAAAAGATTTAAAAATTGATATAACTAAAGTCAAAGGTGGTGGCTCGGCTGGAGGAACTGCTGCTGGCTTATTTGGTCTTTTAGGAGCCAGGCTTACAAATGGATTTAAATTAATATCGGAATTTGTAAATCTTGAGGAAAAGGTACTGTTATCAGATATTATTTTTACCGCCGAAGGTAAACTAGATTACCAATCATTAAATGGGAAGGTTCCTATAGAATTAGGAAGATTAGCCAAAAAGCACAAGAAGATTCTTGTATGCTTAGCTGGGAGTATTGAGCCTCCTTATGAAAATTTTTATAGAAATGGGATTACTGCAATTTTTAATATTCAAAACAAACCGATTTCATTAGATGAATCCATGAAAGAGGCTGATAATCAAATTTCAGATATATCCAGCAGAGTATTTTCATTTTTTGAAAAAATTCAATAATGTTTTTCATTTTAATTACAATAATTACATTAATTCTATGGATTATAATAGGAACTACCTATCTTAAGTTGCATCCATTTCTAGTTCTTTTTGCTGCTTCATTTTTACTAGGGCTTCTATTAGAGATTCATTTTGTCGAACTCTTTAAATTATTGTTTATTGGATTTGGTGAGACTGTACAAAAAATAGGTTTTTTAATAATTTTCGGGACTATTATTGGCAAAACTTTGGAGCTAACAAATGCCACTTCATCAATTGCTAATTACATCATTGCTAGATTTAGAAAAATACCTCTTCAATTTAAAATTGGGTTTATTGGCTATATAATTTCAATTCCTGTTTTTTGTGATGCGGCTTTCATTATTCTTTCGAAAACCATAAAATCTATTTCACTAAAGTCAAGGATTCCATTAAAATCTCTTGGAGTTGCTCTATCAACTGGTCTCTTTGCACCTCATGTTTTGGTACCACCAACTCCTGGACCACTTGCTGCTGCATCCAATCTCAAATTAGAAAACTTTTCTCTTTTGATAATCATTGGAGGTATTCTTGCTTTTATTTTAGTGATTATAGGATCTACTTTTTCATATTTAATATACAGTAAATCAAGGTTTGATGCCAATTTATTTGTTGATCAAAAACACAACAATAAATTTCCAAGAGTAAAGGAATCTTTAATACCAATTATTGTACCAGTTATATTAATCGCAACTGGTACTTTGTTTGGAAATCTAAATACTTTCAAAAATTTAGATTTAATGTTTAGCTTTTTAGGCAACCCTTCTTTTGCTTTACTAGTTGGTGTCTTTCTTTCATTTAGATTAATTAAATTTAACCCTGAGATAGGATTAAAGTATTGTATTAAAAGCGGACTCTACAACGCTTTCCCGATAATTTTAATAACTGGAATGGGAGGAACACTTGGTCTTGTAATGCAAAAAATCCCTATAGAAAATTTTATAAACATCTACTCTTTTGACTTTAGTTTCGTTCTTTTAATTCCGTTCATTATAGCTTCCATTTTTAAAACAGTACAAGGTTCATCAACTGTAGCAATAATTACCTGTTCTACAATTATGTATCCCTTTTTAACTTCATTTGGTCTTGATAACGAGATTGATAAAATCTGGACAATTTTGTCTATTGGTGTGGGCTCTATGACAGTATCTCATACAAACGATTCATATTTTTGGATAGTTTCTGAAATGACTGGGATATCAGCTAAGAAAGCTTTGAAGTATCACACGATCGGGACTTTAATACAAGGTATAACTGGTATTATTTTTATTTTAATTGGATACAAGTTGACTTCCCTAGTTAATTTTATATAAATTGAAAATTAATTTTATGTCTTCAAAAAAATCTGCTGAAATTTCATGGTTTGCCCCCATTTGTGACGGAGATGACGATTTTCTTGGTAATAGAAATCCGCTATATAAAAGTTCGTGGGAGAACACTTGCAAAATCGTTCGAACTGCAGACAAATTAGGTTATAGGAATGTCTTGTGTCCATCTTCTTTCCAAGTTGGTCAGGACTCTCTTTCATTTGTAGCTGCAATGTCAACTTTAACAAAAGATATAAATTTTCTGCCTGCTGTAAGGTGTGGAGAAATTTACCCTCCAATGCTTGCTCGAATTATTGCCACAATTGATCATATGGTTAAAGGAAGATTAACACTGAATATTATTTCGTCAAATCTTCCAGGAGAGAATTTAGAGTCCAAAAAGCGATATGAAAGATCTAGGGAAGTTGTGCGAATTTTAAAAATGTTCTGGTCTAAAGATTTTGTGGAATATAAAGGTAAATATTATTCTTTTAAACTGCCTTCAGACCCTGCGAAACCATACCAAATTAATGGTGGTCCACTCCTTTATTTTGGAGGGTACTCAGATGATGGGATCGAACTCTGTGCCGAATTTTGTGATGTTTATTTAATGTGGCCAGACAAAGAAGAAAATTTGAATGCATTAATCAAAAAAGTCAAGGAGAAAGCTATGAAACATGGAAGGTCTATAAAATTTGGTCTTAGAATACATGTAATTGTAAGAAAAACTGAAGATGAAGCAAGGACTTATGCTAGAGGGTTAATTTCTAAGCTAAATTTCAAGAAAGGAAAAAATATAAAAAACCGAGCCTTAGATTCAAAATCATTGGGTGTTTCAATCCAAAACAATTTAAGATCACAATCAGATTGTGATTTTTTTGCTGAATCAAATTTGTGGACAGGGATAGGTTTGGCCAGATCTGGTTGTGGAGCAGCTTTGGTTGGGAATCCTAATCAAATTATTTCAAAACTACAGAGATATATAAGTATGGGTATAGACTCATTTATTTTATCTGGGTATCCCCACCATAAAGAATGCGAAATATTTGGAAATTATGTTTTGCCTCACTTTAACAATATTACACTATCAAAACAATTAGGAAGACTCCCTAAGAGAAAATCTAATTCGCCTCTTAGCGAAGGGCCCAGAAAATAAAATATGTTTGACTTATTAATAGTAATTTTTTATTTTTTTATTTTAATCACATTAGCTTTAAAAGGAAGACTAAGCGACGACGCAAGTGCTGCCCAATATTTTTTAAGCTCAAGAAACCTCCCTTGGTATTCAGTCGCAATATCAACTATTGCAACAAATATCCAGGGTTACCAATTGTTAGGAATGATGGGCTCCGCCTATATATTTGGTCTTGCACAAGCAAATCTGGAAATTAATGCTGTTCAGGGAATATTGATAGGAGCATTTATTTTTGTTCCTCTTTATTTAAAAGAAAAAGTTTTTACCATAACCGAGTTTATTGAGAAAAGACTTGGAAAGAATATAGCATTATTTTACTCTGTAGCGAACTTGTCACTTTTTTCAACTATCACACTTGGTGCTGCTCTTTTTTGGGGGGCTTATGCAACAGAGGTTGTATTTGACGATCTTTTGGAACCCTTTGTCGGGAATAAATTTGAAAGAATAACGTATTTAATTTTGGTCTTGGGAGTAATATCAGGCTTTTATACCTTTTTAGGGGGGTTAAATGCGGTGGTGAAAACAGATATAATTCAATTCATAATTATAGTAACCAGTGGAGTAATAGTTTTTTATACATCTATTTCAAATTTGGGAGGAATAGAACAATTATATGAAAAAACTGGAGAGAAAATGCACCTTCATCTTAGTGCAAACCATCCAACCCTACCATGGACACACATTTTAGGACTATTTTTTCTTAATATTAATTATTGGTGTGCAAACCAAACAATTATGCAACGTGCAATAGCAGCGAGAAATTTGAACCACGCCCAAATAGGCTTATTAGCAGGTGGACTAATAAAATATTTTATGGCTATCATTATAATTCTTCCCGGAATTGCATTATATGGAATCTTGGGAGAAAATCTTCAAGACCCTGATTTGGCCTTCCCCTACATTGTAAAAAACCTATTGCCTAGTGGATTTAAAGGTATTATTATTTGTGGCTTATTTGCTTCTTTAATGAGTACCTTGGATTCTACTCTAAACTCAATTGCTACAATGTGGTCAACTGATATTTATTCTAAATACTTAAAAAAGTCTGCAACTGATAAAGAAAAAATAGTTGCTGGAAAAAAGGCGATTATAATTGCCCTTTGCATTGGACTAACTGTTGGAATATATTTACTTTATTTAAAACTTGACAGACCTCAAATAGCATTTACTCATGTTTTAAACAACTTAAGATATTATATAAATTGTGGTATAGTTTTGCTGATTTGTACTTCAGTTTTGCTAATAAAACCAAACAAAAAAATAATTTTTTACCTATTGTTTTTGAGCATTCCTCTTAACTTGGTAATTGAAAAGATTATTCCTGAATTAAATTACTTCTTGCGTGCTTTTACTGTAATTATATCTTTACTAATTTTCTCTATCTTATCTAGTGAAAGAAAGATAAAAAATATTAAAAGTTTGTTTTATCCTAGTTCTATATTAAATAGAAATTTAGGTATTTTGCTTTTGGGTAGTTTAATAATCATACATTTTTTGTTTAGTTAAATTTATCTGAAATAGTGAAGTGAAATGTCTTTAAATATTATAATCCCGTGCTACAATGAATCTATGAGGCTTCCTGTTAATAAATATTTAAACTTTTTGAAACTAAACAAAAAAGTCAAAATAGTTTTTATTGATGACGGATCCACTGACAATACAAAAAATTTAATTAATAAATTATTCAACAAGTTTCCTAAACAGATTAAAATTTTGTCTTATAAAGAAAATAAAGGAAAGGGAAATGCTGTACGTGAAGGTTTTTTATATGTAGTTAGTCAAAATATGAGTGGTAATTTAGCTTACCTAGATGCTGACCTATCGACTTCATTGGAAGAATGTAAATTATTGTCTAAAGAAATAAATGATAGGATCAAATTTGTTTTTGGCTCGAGAATCCGCAAATCAAACAACTTCATTAAAAGAAAATTTCATCGTTATATAATAGGAAGAACTATTGCTTCTTTTATATCATCAATTTTAGGAGTTTCTATTTATGATACTCAATGCGGATGTAAAATAATAGATTGCGAATTGGTAAAATTATCATTTGAAAAAGCTTTTTTGTCTAGATGGCTTTTTGACGTTGAGATTTTTTTAAGACTCATGAATTTTTATGGTAGAGATAAATTTTTGGAAATTTCAAAAGAAGTACCTTTAAAAAGCTGGATTGATACTGAGGATTCAAGAGTAAAATTTGTGCACGCCCCGAGAATTATTTTAGACCTTTGGTTAATAAAGAGAAGATACAAATAATGGATTCCCGATTTTTTAAATACACAAATAAGTTTTGGGCTGTCTTTTTATTGATTTTGTTAATTGCTATTAGAGGAGTAATAAATTATTTGTTGCCGTTAATGGATAAAACCGAAGCTAGGTATGCCGAAATAGCTAGAATAATGGTCGAAACCAATAACTGGATTTTATTGCAAATCGACTACAATATGCCATTTTGGGCTAAACCCCCATTGTCTACTTGGCTGACTGCTCTTTCAATTAAAGTTTTTGGATTAAATGAGTTTTGTATAAGAATTCCATATTTAATTACGACCATATTAATAATTTTTTTTATCTCTAAATATGATAAAATTGAAAATAAAGTTTTTTTTCTAACTCCTTTAATACTGTTATTGATGCCCGAATTTTACTTACATGCGGGTGTAGTTTCAACTGACACGATGTTAAATTTTGCAATAATCCTAGTGATGCTATGCTTTTGGGAAGCAATGGATAAAAAAACAGGATCAAAATGGTGGTATGGTTTTTTTGTAGGAATTGGACTTGGACTTTTATCAAAAGGACCCATAATTCTAATACTGACATTACCCCCAATTTTTGTCTGGCTTTACTTTCACAAAGAAGAATTTAAAAAGCTTAAAAAAATTCCAATTTTACGTGGATTATTGTTAATCGCTTTGATTTCATTTCCTTGGTACTACCTTGCGGAGGCGAAGTCACCTGGTTTTATCGATTACTTCATTTACGGTGAACACTTCAGAAGGTATTTTGATTCAGGTTGGAAAGGGGATTTATATGGCTTTGCAAAACAACAATCATTCGGAATTATATGGTTATTTTCTTTAATTGCAATCTTCCCTTGGTCACTTTTAATAATAAATAAGTTTAGAAAAATAATCAAAGAAGCTTGCAGAAACAAATGGATTTTTTTTCTTGTTTGTTGGATGTTATTCACACCTGTTTTTTTTACTTTTTCAAGAAGTCTGATCCATACCTACAGTTTACCAATAGCTGTGCCAGCAGCTCTTTTAATTACCCACTTTTGGTCAGATTTAAAATTTAAAAAATATTATTTATCCATTCCAGTTATATTGTATTTAGTCATATTGCCTGTTTTTTATTCCGGTGTGCTAAATGACACTATTGATGATAATTGCGATAAAGAATTAGTAGAAGAAGGATTAGTAAGTGATTACTCACTATTTTATTTAAATTACAAATCTTTTTCCAGCCAGTTTTATAGTCTAGGCTCGATAAAAATGATCAATTTGGACCAATTAAAGGGAAAAATAAGAAATAAAGAAAAGTTTGCTGTAATCATAGAAAATTCGGAAATAAAAAAAATTGATTTATCGATAATTAAGAAGTTAAGAGAAATGAAAAGTACAAATAAAAAAAAGCTCTATGTATTTGATTACTAATGTTTAATAAGGCTTTATTAAACCATTTATTTTAGAATTCAGTATAAATTATTTCTAAGGCTAGTTTCTTTTCACTTAATCCTTCCGGAGGAGTTTCATTTAAAATAACTGTTCCTAAGGGATTATAAATAGCACCTTCAGGAATTGTAATCTTTTCAATCCCATTTTTTAGAATTGCTTTTCTAGATCTTATAAACGCCACATCTGATGTGACAACTAAAGAAAGTGGAATATTTTCTGAAAAAACACCATCATTAGGGTTTATTAAATCAGAAATGTGTTCAGTAATATTTATTTTATATCTGAAAGGTTTATTATCCTTATACTCTAATTTTCCGCCGTGAATAATTTTATTTAAGGTAGGGTCAGTTTCGCTGCTTGTAGGGTCAGAGAAATAGTCTGAAAGAGGAAGATTGTCTGTCGTTCTATACACATATAATCTCTCTGAAATTAAACTTTCACTATTCCAGTTTTGAATAAATAATGGGTCTACATAAAAAATTAAGTTGGCTTGATTGATTAAAATGTTATTCTTTGTTCTTAAATCTTCAATGACATTGGAATCTCCTTCTTTATCAAAAAGATTTATGACTGATCTAGTTCCTAAACCTCCCTTAAGATAAATTTTCCCTGATGAAAGTGTATTGTGTGATATGTCATCATTTTTAAAATGATTTATTTTTACACCTCCAAGTGGCAACTCCAAAACCCTTTCTCCTTCTTGGATAGTATCATCTGTCAAAATATTTTGCGTACCATTGTCATTAACCAAATCAAAGTTATATTTTACCTTAATTGATGCTCCAGTCATATTTAATAGCATATAAATATCCTCATTCGAGTTGGAAATTCTAAAATTTATTGACTTTATGTGATTATGAAAATTATTAGCATTTGCTAAAGCATCAGTACTTTCCATGTCTAATATTTTCTCCTGAAAGAAAGAATTATCTAAAGGAATTCTAATCCTTGGAGTTAGCCTTGTTTCAACGAGCTCGGTCTCATTAATGCTCTCTGTTTCGGGATCATCTTCTCTGTAATTATATCTTATTTCATTAAAGTCTAACTGATATGGATAATCAGCTAGAACTCTACCCACAAAACCTTCTTCATAATAATCCCTCTTAGAATAATAAGGCTTAATACTTTCAAAATTATCATCTGGGTCTAAATCATTAAAGAAATATGTTAACTCGGTTACTTTAAAGTTGAATTGGGTTCTTTTATTACCGTATATAGAATCAACACTGTATTCTTTATTTTCGCTATCGTATGAGCTATTATCTGTATCAGTTAAATCGGAAATCCCGTCTCCATCTGAATCCGAGTCAAGTGGATTTGTCCCGTTACGACTTTCCTCTATGTCCGTAACACCATCCCCGTCTGAATCACTATTTGGATCATTCGGATTTATATCAAAGGCATCTATCACGCCATCATTGTCTGAATCCCTTTCATCAACTATAAAAGGTATTTCAAGAAATACATCTTTTACTCTCTCATTTTCTTCAATAACCTTTGTATTATTTGGGTCTCCTTCTAATTCACGGGTTTGAGAAAAATTCCCAAAAATACTATTTGGCGGGATATTAATTTGTGTTGTGAAGTTTGCTGAACTCCTCCCAAAAAACGGAAGAGTAAATTGACCAACATGCATATAAACCTGCCTATCAGACTGTATATCAACAATTGTATCCGTTTTAGAGTAGACTGGAAAATATTCAGTTTTAGTTATAAAATCTGATGTAGAAACAAGATCTACACCTACCGTATTGAAATCTTCGTTGCAAGAAAAATTTAATATTAGGAGAAGGAAAACCTTGAAATGTTTCATCAACAAAAAATTACAAGAAGTATTTTTTGAAGAAATCCGTATGTCCATTTTCTTTTTTTGCGTTATCAAAATCTAGCACCGGTCTATCAAATTTTTGAAGCTTATCGGCTAAGGCTGAACTCAAACTATCTGTGTAAGTTATTACTCCGTCCGAATATTTTATTGCAAGTGAGATCAAAGAATTGTAGTCAGGTTTATTGATCAACTCTAAATCAACATGAATATCATCAAACTTAATTTTGTCTTTAAGTTTTTTATCTAAAACCCCTGGCATATCATTTTCATAAATTGAAGTTACAATTTTACTTTTATTGAAAATTGGCTCATTGTTGAAATAAGTTTTCATATATAAAGGAAAAAGAGATGTAAACCATCCGTGACAATTAATTACATCTGGAGACCAATTTAATTTTTTGACTGTCTCTAACACACCCTTCGTAAAAAAAATCATCCTCTCGTCATTGTCTTTGAAACCTTTGCCTTTAGTGTCAATTAACATCTGTTTTCTTTTGAAATAGTCCTCGTTGTCTATGAAATAAACTTGCATTCTTTCTTTAGGTATAGAGGCGACTTTTATTATTAGAGGCATATCAATGTCATTTATAATCAAATTCATTCCAGAAAGTCTGATAACCTCATGTAGTTGATGGCGTCGCTCGTTAATAATACCATACTTAGGCATAAAAATTCTAGTTTGTCCCCCCATATCATTAATTTCCTTGGGAATCTTAAAAGAGCTTTTAGAAAGTATGGTTTCAGGAAGATAAGGAACTACCTCCGAGGAAATTACAAGTGTATTCTTGTTTTGCATAAACAGTAGCAGTTAGAAAAGTTTAGCAAAATTACAAAAAAACTTTTCTTGAACTCAAAAAAGACTAAATTTAGAAGTATAAATTACTAATATTGAGAAGTTTTAATCATTCCATAGAAATTCATAAGCTTCTAAAAACAAGGGAGTATAAAAATCTTGGATTGGTCCCCACAATGGGATCGTTACACAAGGGACACGTTAAACTTATTGAAAAATGTTCTATGGAATGTGATGAATCAATTGTTTCGATTTTTGTAAATCCCACTCAATTTAATGACAAAATAGATTTAGCTAACTATCCTCAATCAATCAAAAAGGATATTGAGCTCATAAGAAAAATCAATCCAAGTGCAATAATTTATAATCCGATGGAGTCAGATTTATTTACATCTCCTGCCAAAGCAGAAAATTTCGATTTAGATGGAATTGATAAAATAATTGAGGGCAAATATAGAAAGGGACATTTTCAAGGAGTTGCTACGATAGTAAAAATACTTTTCGAAAAATTTTCACCTAATCTTGCTTTCTTTGGGGAAAAAGATTATCAGCAAGTTCTAGTCGTTAGGAAATTAATCAAAAAATGTAATTTGGATGTTAAAATCAAAACTATTTCAACCGTAAGGGAAAAAAGCGGTTTAGCTATGAGTTCTAGAAATTTTTTATTAAAAAAAGATACTAGATATAATGCAAAAATCATTTATGAATCTCTATGCATTGCTAAGAAAATGATTAAAACACACGATTTCGACAAAATAAAAGATTTTATTAATAACCTGTTTTTATTGGATAAAAAATTTCATCTTGAATACTTTTATATTGTAGAAAGCACCTCTTTAAAAGAAGTAACATCATTTAATCCTGATGTAAAAATAAGAGCTTTTATTTGTGCACGGTTTCAAAAAACAAGGTTAATCGACAATATTCCTTTAAATTAATGTTTAAACCGTCTAAAAAAATATTTCGAATAATTATACCTCCTATAATTGGACTCTTTTTTATTTATTTATCCTTTTACTACACTAGCGAAGAAGACAGAAATGAAATATATAAATCATTAAAGGATGCAAAATTTGAATATGTTTTTTTTTCAATTTTATTGGGAATAACAAGCCATCTTTCTAGAGCATACAGATGGAATTATATGCTTAACTCTATAGGTTATTATCCAAAATTTATCAATAATGTTTTATCTATTTTTATAACTTATTTAGCGAATTTGGGAGTGCCCCGTTCAGGAGAAATATTAAGAGCCACTGTTATGCAAACCTATGAAAGGATACCCTTTGACAAAGCATTTGGTACGATATTGGCTGAAAGGCTTATAGATTTAATAATATTGTTTTTTCTAATTTTTTTGTTTTTATTTTTGGAAACAGAGATTTTATTCCCTTTAATAAAAGAAAAAGCAAAGCTACTTTTAAGTAACTATAAGCTTTTTTTGACAATGGTAGTTTTTTTATTATTGATTCTCTTTTCAATAAAAGTTTTCAAAAAAGGATTGGTTAAAAAAATTTCTGTTTTTGCTAAAGGCATTAGTACTGGTTTTATCTCTATTTTAAAAATGGATAATAAAACTTATTACATGGCGCATACAATTTTTATTTGGTCTATTTATTTATTGGTTTTCTATATAATGAAATTCAGTATGCCTGGAACAGAAATATTGGATTTCAAATCAATTTTAATTTCATTTATTTTTGGAGCTATTTCAATAACTGCCACAAACGGTGGGATCGGGGTTTATCCTCTTTCAGTCTCGATCGCCTTAAGCTTTTATGGAACACCCTTCGAGACCAGTTTAGCATTTGGATGGATTTTGTGGACAGCTCAAACAATTATGGTTATATTCTTTGGCCTTTTATCTTTTTTTCTTCTTCCGATTGTTAATAATAAATCATAGAAATCTTTCTCCATTAAAACACTCCTTACCTAATTTTACTTAAACATGAATAAACAAAAGATTGTCTTTTATTGCAAAAATTGTGGTAACGAACACTCAAAATGGCACGGTCAGTGTAAGTATTGCAAAGAATGGAACTCTCTGAAAGAAAAAAAAGTTAGTTCTATTAGGTTTAAATCTAAAACTGAATTTGGAAATTATTTTAAAAAAGAAAATATTCCTCTCAAAATGAGTGAAATAGATTCTGAAAATGAAATAAGGATGATCGTTAAAGATGATGAATGGAATAGGGTTCTTGGAGGTGGTCTTGTTCCTGGTTCTGTTTGTTTAATTAGTGGTGAGCCAGGAATAGGTAAATCTACTTTGTTGCTTCAAATTTCAATGAAATTTGATAAGAAAGTATTATATGTGTCAGGGGAAGAAAGTCAACGACAGATAAAAGTTCGTTCAGAAAGAATTGGTAAAGGAGTTGGTTCAACTTTTATTTTGAGTGAAACTGAAACAGAGAATATTTTTGAGCACATAAAGGAGATTAATCCTGAGATAATTATTATTGACTCAATTCAAACATTACACTCCAAAATGATTGACGGTTCTCCTGGAAGCGTTACTCAAGTAAGAGAGTGTTCAGGTGAACTTATAAAATACGCAAAAAATACTGGCTCAGCAATATTATTAATAGGACATCTAACCAAAGACGGAAACATAGCTGGACCAAAAGTTTTGGAACATATGGTAGATGTAGTTATAAGTTTTGAAGGGGATAATAACCATTCCTTTAGGATTTTACGGGCTAAAAAAAATCGATTTGGCTCAACAAGTGAAATAGGAATTTACGAAATGTTGGCTACGGGTCTTAGGGAAGTTAAAAATCCAAATGAAATTTTCCTGACTCTAAATAGTAGCAAATTGAGTGGGCACGCAATAGGAATATCAGTGGAAGGAATTAGACCTATAACTTTAGAAGTGCAAGCCTTAGTCAGCAAAGCCGTTTATGGTACACCTCAAAGAAGTTCCACTGGCTTCAATTCAAAAAGATTAAATATGCTTCTTGCAGTACTGGAAAAAAGAGCTGGGGTTGAATTATCAAATAAAGATGTTTTTTTGAATATTACAGGTGGTGTTAAAAGCGAAGACCCTTCTCTTGATCTTGCGATAGTTTCTGCAGTTTTATCAAGTTACCATGATACTCCCTTAAACGAGAAAATCTGTTTTGCTTCTGAAATTGGTCTATCAGGAGAGCTTAGGCCTGTGACTAAATTAGACAAAAGAATTAGTGAAGCTGAAAAACTTGGTTATGAGGTGTTTGTGACTTCAAACTTTAAAAAAGAGTTTATAGAAGAACGGAATATTAAAATTTTGGAGTTGGAAAAGATTGGAAGCCTAATAACAAAATTATTTAAATAAATTGATTTAAATTAATGTAAAATTAAAAATGCAGAAAATTGTTAAATCCTTTTTGGATGAAGTAGGAAAAAGGAACCAAAATGAACCTGAATTCATGCAGGCAGTAACTGAAGTTGCAGAGACAGTAATTCCTTACATATATCAAAATGAGATTTATTACGGCCAAAATATACTCCTTAGAATGGTTGAACCCGAAAGAGTTATTTCATTTAGAGTAGCATGGATCGATGACCAGGAGGAAATTAGAGTCAATAGAGGTTACAGGATTGAAATGAATTCAGCAATTGGACCCTACAAAGGAGGGCTGAGGTTTCATCCAAATGTAAATTTAAGTGTTCTCAAGTTTTTAGCATTTGAACAAATCTTTAAAAACAGTTTAACAACCCTACCTATGGGTGGAGGTAAAGGTGGATCAGACTTTAATCCAAAAGGTAAAACCGATACTGAAGTGATGAGGTTCTGCCAGAGCTTTATGACTGAATTGTTTCGTCACATTGGCCCCAATCGAGACATACCAGCAGGCGATATAGGTGTTGGCAGTAGGGAAATAGGTTATCTTTTTGGACAATATAAAAGACTCAAAAATGAGTTCACAGGAGTTCTAACTGGAAAAGGTGTTAGTTGGGGGGGGTCACTTATTAGACCTGAAGCAACCGGTTATGGTGTGGTATATTTTGTAGAAAAAATGCTAGAACAAAAAAATATGAATTTTAAAGACAAAAAAGTATCCATTTCGGGTTCTGGTAATGTTGCCCAATATGCTGCAGAAAAAGTTCTATCACTAGGAGGAAAAGTAATTACTATGTCAGATTCTTCTGGTTTTATACACGATAAAGACGGGATAGATTCTGAAAAGCTAAAATATTTAATGAAAATTAAAAATGTTGATAGAGAAAGAATCAGTAAATATGTAGAGAGGTTTTCCTCAGCTTCCTACTTCAAAAACAAAACCCCATGGGGAGTTGGATGCGATATTGCCCTCCCTTGTGCCACTCAAAATGAAATGCAATTAGCAGATGCAAAGAATCTTATTAAAAATGGATGTATTTGTGTAGGTGAAGGAGCAAATATGCCTACAACACCAGATGCAATAAGTTTATTAACTGAAAAAAAAATATTATTTGCACCAGGAAAAGCATCAAATGCAGGCGGAGTGGCTGTTTCTGGATTAGAAATGGCTCAAAATTCATTAAGATATAATTGGAGTAGAGAAGAAGTGGATTCTAAATTAAAGGAAATAATGAATGAAATTCATAAATCCTGCTTAAAGTATGGTTCTGATAAAAATTACGTAAACTATGTTAAAGGGGCTAATATTGCAGGTTTTGTAAAAGTTGCTGACGCTATGATTGCCCAAGGAGTTGTATAACAAATGATTATTTCAACAAAAGCAATTGTCCTTCGCAAAATAAATTATAGTGATTCTAGTCTTATAGTCGACGTTTTTACTGAGTTAGAAGGTAGAAAATCTTTTTTTATAAAAGGGATATTAGGGAAAAAAAAAACAAAACTTAAAAATTCATATTTCCAACCTCTGTCACAAATTTCGATTAAATACAATAAAAGAGAAAAGAGAAAAATTAATTTTTTAATCGAATGTAAGGTTCATTCCTATTGCCAAAACTCATATTTAGATTATCGTAAAAGTTCAATTATTCTTTTTTTAAACGAAATTCTCAATATGTGTGTGATAGAAGAAGCTTGTAATAAAGAAATGTTTTCATTCCTTGAAAATTCACTTAAATGGTTAGATGTTAACGATGAAGTATCGAATTTTCATATGATATTTATTTTAAAACTATTAAAACAGTTGGGTATTAATCCTCATTTAAAGTCGTCTAACTCAAAATTTCTTTCATTCGAAAATGGTTCATTTGAAGTTGAAAAGCCAAGTGGTTTGTATGCTAAGGGCAAATCCGTTAAAACCATAATTAGTTTATTAGGCATGAAATTTGATAATTGTTTCTTGCTAAAACTTAGTCAAGAACAAAAACATGAAATACTTAAAATACTTTTGGAGTATATCGAATATCATGTTCAAGGTTTTAAACAGCCCAAATCTCTTCATATATTACATCAAGTTTTTGAGTAGACACAAATTATTATTAATCATTTTTCTTCTACTAAGTGGGTTAGACGGCAATTCACAACTTGTAAAAGTTAATGATATGCTAACTCAAGAACCTCTTGAAGACGTATATATTTTTAATGAGAACAAAAAGAAGTATACCTCAACTAATAAAAATGGCTTTTTCGACTTGAAACTTTTTTCAATTAAAGATACTCTAACTTTAAGTCTGATAGGTTACGATGACAAAAAAGTTACTGTTGAAGATTTAATTTATAATTCTAGTTTAATAGAAATGAGTGTAAATGAAAAAAAATTATCGGAGATTGTCCTTTCAGTTGCTAGAACTGCTTCACAATCAAAAAAAATCACTCAAAAAGTTGAGATTATTAATAAAAATTCAATAATTAAAAATTTTCCAGCAACTGGAGCTGAAGTCCTGCTTTTAGCTCCTTCAGTAAGAGTTCAAAAATCTCAAGGTGGTGGTGGTAGTCCGGTTATTAGGGGATTTGAGGCAAATCGAGTTCTTTTAGTTGTCGACGGGGTAAGAATGAATAATGGAATTTTTAGAGCGGGGCATTTACAAAATGCCATAACAGTAGATCCCAATAGTCTTGAGCGAGTGGAAATTATTTATGGCTCCTCATCTGTTGGTTATGGTTCTGATGCGCTTGGAGGGGTAGTTCACTATTATACTAAAACTCCAAAAATCAACAACGCCCAAAAATTAACAAATTTTTTTTCATCAACCTTTAATAGTTCCAGGCAAAGTGTTGTTCATCATTTAAATAGTGAAGCAAGCTTTAACAAATCTGCTATTCTAACAAGTTTTACATTTTCTAAATTCGGAGATATAATAATGGGTAAAAATAGACAACATGGTTTTCAAAACTGGGGATTAGTTAATGAATACTCGTCTAATTCCAATTCTTTGTATTTTAAATCTCCTTCTAAAAATACAAATCCTAATATTCAAAAAAAATCTGGATACAGTCAAGTAGATTTTTTGCAAAAAATTGTTTTTACCTTACCCAAAGAAAAGCAACTACTAATTAATCTTCAATTCTCAAATTCATCAAATATTCCAAGGTTTGATAAGTTAAACGAAATGGTTAAAAATAAGTTGAGATTCGCTGAATGGAACTATGGACCACAAAAAAGATTATTAATTTCACCCCAACTAAAAATATTTCCTAAAAAAAAATACCTTTACAAGGGCACTATTATAGCTGCTTATCAATGGGTTAAAGAATCTAGAATACAAAGAAGATTTCAATCACTTGAAAGAGTTAGTCAAAATGAAAATGTAAATATTTTTAGTTTGAATGCTGACTTTGAAATGCCAAAAACAAAGAAAACTAGCGTTGTTTATGGTTTTGAATTTGTTGGTAATAGAATAAAATCTGATGCCTTTAGAGAAAAATTATCAGTACTAGGAAATACTATAACCGAAACTCAGTTTTTGGGAAAATTTCCATCGAGATATCCAAACAACGGAAGCTCTTATTTCGTCGCTGCTGCTTATTCAAACTTTAGATTAGATTTGAATTCAAAATCATCAGTTTCATTTGGTACTCGTTACACTTCAACTAAAATTAAAGCAAATTGGACTAATGAACTATTTTTAAAGTCTAGGAGTCTAAAGTTAAGAACTATAAATAATGCGCTCACAGGAAGTATTTCTTCTTCGTACCGTCCAAATAAAAATGTAAAAATGAATATTCTTTATTCTACCGGGTTTAGATCACCAAACATAGATGACATTGGTAAAATTCGAGAAAACAGGGGAATACTTATTATTCCAAACCCAGAATTAAAACCAGAGTATGTATACAATTTTGAAGGTGGATTAACTTTTTCTAATGATGATATTTTCTCAATTGAAGGACGTTTTTTTAACTCCAATATTAAAAATTATATTGGGAGGATTGTTTCTCCCTTTTCTGAAGATTTATCAAATAATGAAATTTGGTCTTTAATTTTAGAAAAAGATAAACTGTCTACACAAATAAATCAAAATATAGGTAATGCAAGAGTTTTTGGTGTTTCTATTGACGGGATGGCAAAGCTTTTAACTGGTTTCACAATTATGGGGAATATTAATTTAACAGATAGTACCATAAATGAAAAGATAGGTCCGCTTCCATCTATACTGCCTCTATATGGAAATTTTAGAATCAACTACAACAAGCAAAAATTTAATTTGTCCTTAAGTAATAATTTTAGCGGAAAAAAATTATCACAAGATTATAGTAGAGGAGGTGAAGATAAAATTGAAGAAACACCAATAGTAAGCAACAGAAATGGTAATATAATATATTATGGTTCTCCCAAATGGTCGATTTACTCTTTTACAGCCGCATTAGATTATAATGAAAACATTAGGACTTCATTTTCCATAGATAATATATTCGATTTACATTACAAAGAATTTGCTTCCGGTATATCTGGACCCGGTAGATCAATTATTATAAACCTTAATGTAAAGTTTTAATTAGTCAAATAAATTTATGGCTAAAATGCACAAAAAATGCTTATTTTCGGACATTTAATGTTTGCCATATGGTCTTTAAAGATTATAAACAACTTGATTTGAATACAATTGCTTCCGAAATTCTTACCTTTTGGGAGTCAGAGAGAATATTTGAAAAAAGTATAAGTTCAAATGAACTTTCTACTCCATATGTCTTCTACGAGGGACCTCCGTCTGCAAATGGACTCCCAGGAATTCATCATGTTATGGCAAGAACTATTAAGGATATATTTTGCAGATATAAGACACAAAAAGGGTTCAAAGTAGAGAGAAAAGCCGGGTGGGACACTCACGGCCTACCTGTGGAGTTGGGAGTTGAAAAAGAGTTAAACATTACAAAAGAAGATATTGGAAAGAAAATCAGTATTGAAAAATATAACAGTGCATGCAGAGAAGCGGTGATGCGCTACACAGATGTATGGAACGAATTGACTAAAAAAATTGGTTTTTGGATTGATATGGATAATCCATATGTAACTTATAAAACCAAATATATTGAAAGCGTTTGGTGGTTGCTAAAAGAAATTTACAAAAAAGGTTTAATATACAAAGGTTATACTGTTCAACCCTATTCTCCGAAAGCTGGAACAGGTCTAAGTTCACATGAATTAAATCAACCTGGAACATACAAAAATGTAAGAGATGTCGCAATAACCGCAATGTTTAAAGTTTTAAATAGTAGTCTCCCCGAAGAACTAAAAACAGAATCTGATTTATTTTTGCTCGCTTGGACTACTACCCCTTGGACCCTACCATCTAACACTGCTTTGACAATTGGTAAAAAAATAAACTATGTTGTTGTTGATACTTTTAATTTGTATACCGAAAAACCTATACGAGTTTTGCTAGCAAAGAAACTAATGGGTAAGGTTTTTGATAATAGGTTTATTGAGATACATTCTCCTGAAGCTCTTTCGTTGAAATCTAAAGAAAAAAAAATTCCTTTTTTAATTATTGATGAAGTAATGGGAGATAGACTTATCGATATTAGATATGAGAAAATATGGGATGACGCACCTCCACCCCACGATAATCCTGAGGATGCATATCGAGTAATTTCTGGAGGTTTTGTAACCACTGATGAAGGAACAGGAATAGTACACACAGCTCCTACCTTTGGAGCAGATGATGCTTTAGCTGCGGGTCAGGCTAGCCCTCCTGTCCCCCCATTACTCACAAAAGACAAAAATGGAGAACTTGTTCCACTTGTAAACTTACAGGGAAAATTTATTGATAATCTAAAAATAATTGGAGGCAAGTATGTTAAAAATGAATATTATGACGAAGGACAAGTACCCGAAAAATCAGTAGACGTTGAAATATGTATATATCTTAAAGAAAAAAATAGAGCTTTTAGTGTGGAGAAATATATTCACTCTTATCCAAATTGTTGGAGAACAGATAAGCCAATTCTTTATTACCCTTTGAATTCTTGGTTTATAGGAGTGTCTAAAATCAGAAATAAACTGGTTTCTTTAAATAAAGAAATAAATTGGGTCCCTAAATCCACAGGAGAGAAGAGGTTTTCAAATTGGTTATCAGACGCAAATGACTGGAATTTGTCTAGAAGTAGATATTGGGGAATTCCATTGCCAATATGGAGAACAATAGATAAGAAGGAAACAAAAGTAATTGGTTCAGTCAATGAGTTAAAAAATGAGATTATTATATCCATTAATAATAAACATATGGAATCTAACCCAATAAAGGACTTTGAGGTAGATAACATGACGGAAAAAAATTACGATAGGATTGATTTACATAAGGACACAGTGGATAATATCATCCTTTCAAGTGATAGAGGTAAACCAATGTACAGGGAAAAGGATTTAATTGACGTGTGGTTTGACTCTGGCGCTATGCCATACGCTCAAATTCACTACCCATTTGAAAATAAGGATTTTGTAGATAAGAGAGAAATATTCCCTGCCGATTATATAGCAGAAGGAGTAGATCAAACAAGGGGTTGGTTTTACACTTTGCATGTGATTTCAACAATTGTTTTTAACTCTATCTCTTTCAAGAATGTAATATCAAATGGTTTGGTTTTAGATAAAAATGGACAAAAAATGTCGAAAAGACTTGGAAATAGTATTGATCCCTTTGAGATAATTTCTAAATATGGCCCTGACGCGACAAGGTGGTATATGATTTCGAATTCAAATCCATGGGACAATCTAAAGTTTGACATAGATGGGGTTGGTGAGATATCAAGGAAGTTTTTTGGGACTTTGTTTAATACATATTCTTTCTTTGTAATTTACGCAAACATTGATGAATTTGATATCAATAAAAAAAATATTCCAGTAACAAAAAGACCAGAAATAGATAGATGGATTATATCAGAACTCAATCGCCTTATAACAGAAGTAGATGAAGCATTTGACAAATATGATGCTACTAAAGCAGCTAGAAGTATATTAACTTTTGTGAATGATTTACTTAGCAATTGGTATGTGAGATTATCAAGGAGAAGATTTTGGAAAGGATTACTAAATGATGACAAATTAGCCGCATACCACACACTATTCGAGTGTCTAGATAATGTTTCTAAATTAATGGCTCCATTAGCTCCTTTTTTTGCTGAAAGACTTTTTTTAGATCTCAATAAAGAAAATAACTCTGAACTTAAAGAGTCTGTACATTTAACAAAATTCCCTTCAAGTAATCCGCAGCACAGAGATGTTGGTCTTGAGAAAAAGATGAATTATGCAAGAGAAATAACCTCATTGGCATTGTCTATAAGAAAAAAAAATCAGATTAAAGTGAGGCAACCTTTAAACAAACTAATTGTTCCTGTTAAAAACATTATAGAAAAAGAATCTATAGAGAGTGTTTCAAAACTAGTCTGTGCAGAGATAAACGTTAAGAAAATTGAAATTATTGACGATTCATCTGGAATTATTGTTAAATATGTTAAACCCAACTTGAAAATTCTAGGTCCCAAATATGGTAAAAAAATAATCGAGTTAAAAAATAAACTGGAAATACTACCAAAAAGTCAAATTGACCTGTTAGAGAAAGGGGAAGATATTTCAGTAGACATGTCAGAAAAGAAAATTAAGATTTCTCCCTCCGAAGTATTAATCGAATATAAAGATATTGAGGGTTGGATTGTTGCAAACAATGATAAAATTACTGTTGCCCTTGACACAAGACTAAACGAAAGTCTCTTTAATGAAGGATTAGCAAGAGAGTTTGTAAATAGACTTCAAAACTTAAGAAAACAATCTGGATTTGAGGTGACTGATAAAATTATTTTATATTTGACCCCTGACAAAACACTAGATAAAGTTTTTGTTAGTCATTTAGATTATATCAAAAGTGAAGTTTTAGCTAAAGATATAATTATTAAAAATGAAGTAAATAAAGGAGAACATGTCGTATTTGGTCAAATTAAAACATTTGTTGAACTTTATAAAATTAATCAATAATGAGTGGAATAATTAAAAATAAATATAGTGACAAAGAACTTAATCAATTTAAAGTTTTAATTGAAGAAAAAATTGAGAAAGCCAAAAAAGATCTTGAATTATTAAAAAGCTCTTATATGAATGACGGTAACAACGGTACTGACGATACCTCTCCAACTTTCAAAGCTTTTGAAGAAGGTTCAGAAACGATGTCTAAAGAAGCAAATGCACAACTGGCTTTAAGACAAGAAAAATTTATTCGTGATCTTAAAAGTGCTTTAATTAGAATAGAAAATAAAACTTATGGCATATGCAGGGTTACAGGAAAACTTATAAAAAAAGAGAGATTGACTCTAGTACCACACGCCACTTTAAGCATAGAAGCGAAAAATATGCAAAAGTAATTTGTTACACTTTTCTAACTTTCCTAAATCTTAATTTATACTCTCAAAATACAAACCAAAAAAAATGGAATTCAAATGATTTAGATTTCATTTTTTTAAAGTTAGATTTCACCAGCCAGATAACAATTAATGAGTCAAAATCTAATGAGATTTATGTTAATTATAAGCAAGAAGGGGAATTCAAGGAAAAAGTTATTTTAAAATCTAATATTGACAATAGGGAATTGAATATTCTAGAAATAGTTTCTCCAACTGTAAAAAAACATAACGATAAACTTAGTGTCCATAAGACTGTTGCTAATACAATTGAAGTTAAAGTTCCAATTAACTTTAGGACTATTGTAGATACAAGGTCTTGTAATATTAAAATAATGTCTTCCTTTTCAGACATAAACATCAAAATAGATGAGGGTAAAATAAATTTAAATCAAATGAAAATTAAAGGTG
>CACJRP010000019.1 GCA_902595825.1 uncultured Bacteroidota bacterium | reverse complement strand
TAAAGCATCCACAGGATTACCATTTAATAAAATATCTACTCTAACAAGTTTTGAAACATTGAATCCAATTGGGGAGTAATCAAAAGATGCGTATCCTTTGGATACAGTTTTTAATCTGTCATAAAAGTCAAAGACGATTTCTGCCAGTGGGAGCTCAAAAACAATCTCGACTCTTTCTTGGGTAAGGTAAGTTTGATTAATCATCTTTCCTCTTTTTTCTATGCACAATGTTATAACATTTCCAATGTAATCTGATTTTGTAATTATTGAAGCTTTTATATAAGGCTCTTCCACTCTCTCTAGAATTGACGGGTCGGGTATATCAGATGGATTATTTACAAGAACCATTTTGTTTGGGTCTTTTCGAGTGTATGCGTGGTATGAAACATTTGGCACAGTTGTGATTACACTCATTCCGAATTCGCGCTCCAGCCTTTGCTGAATTATTTCAAGATGTAACATACCTAAAAAGCCACACCTAAATCCAAAACCTAGTGCTGCTGAACTTTCTGGTATAAAAACTAAAGACGCATCATTTAACTGCAATTTTTCCATGGACTTCCTTAGTTCTTCGTAATCATCTGTGTCTACAGGGTAAATCCCGGCAAACACCATTGGCTTTACTTCTTCAAATCCCTCGATGGCACTCACTTTAATCTTTCCATCCTCCACAATTGTGTCACCGACTTTTACTTCTCTTGCATTTTTTATTCCTGTGATTAGATATCCTACGTCACCTGCAGAAATTAAATTTTTTGAAACCTTGTCTAGTTTTAAGGTTCCCACCTCGTCTGCAATATAATTTTTTTCAGTCGCCAAGAATTTAATAGTTTGTCCCTTTTTAATCTTTCCATTTATAACTTTAAAATATGTTTCAATTCCTCTAAAAGGGTTAAAAACTGAGTCAAAAATCAATGCTTGAAGAGGCAAATCGCTATTCCCTTTGGGAGCTGGGATCCTACTAATTATTGTACTTATAACTTTATCCACTCCTTCACCCGTTTTTGCAGAGACTTTTAAAATTTGCTCTTTTTCACACCCTAAAAGATCTATTATGTCATCCGTAACCTCTTCTACGTTTGCTGAAGGAAGATCTATTTTATTAATCACTGGAATTATTTCTAAATCATTATCCAAAGCAAGATATAAGTTTGATATAGTCTGTGCTTGAATGCTTTGAGCGGCGTCAACGACAAGTAACGCCCCTTCGCAGGCAGCAATCGACCTAGAAACTTCATATGAAAAATCAACATGCCCAGGGGTATCAATTAAATTTAGCACGTATTTCTTGCCCTCATATTCATGTTCCATTTGTATTGCATGGGACTTTATTGTTATGCCCCTTTCCCTTTCAAGGTCCATATCGTCCAAGAGTTGATCTTTTTTTTCTCTTTGCTCAATAGTTCCTGTAAAATCTAAAAGCCTGTCTGCAAGAGTACTTTTTCCGTGGTCAATGTGAGCTATAATACAAAAATTTCTAATTAATTCCATCTAAATTTTCAATCATTGTAAATATACGCTATTGTATGGAGGCTTTTTTTTATTTTTGTGAAATTTCATGGTGAAAATAGGTAAAATAGAATTTGATGATTTTCCCTTACTTCTTGCCCCAATGGAAGATGTAAGCGACCCTCCCTTTCGAGCTTTATGCAAAGAAAATGGTGCAGACATCGTGTATACCGAGTTCATTTCAAGCGAAGGTTTAATTAGAGATGCTGCGCAAAGCGTTCAAAAGCTTGATATTTACCAAAAAGAAAGGCCTGTTGGGATTCAAATTTTTGGCTCTAACCTCGAATCTATGTTAAAATCAATTGAGATAGTAGAAAAAACCAAACCTGATTTAATAGACATAAACTATGGTTGTCCTGTAAAAAAAGTTGTTTGTAAAGGGGCGGGTGCAGGCATATTAAAGGATATTCCTCTCATGGTTAAGCTAACCAAGGAAATGGTAAAAAAAACAAAATTGCCTGTAACTGTAAAGACTAGACTCGGTTGGGATGAAAAGTCAATAAAGATAGTTGAAGTAGCAGAAAGACTTCAGGACGTCGGGATAGCAGCCATATCAATTCACGGAAGGACCAGATCTCAAATGTATAAGGGTTGTGCGGATTGGACTTTAATTTCCGAAGTAAAGAACAACCCAAGAATGAAAATTCCAATTTTTGGCAATGGCGATGTGGATTCTCCAGAGGCAGCTCTAGATATGAAAAATAAATTTGGTTTAGATGGTGCAATGATTGGACGAGCAAGCATAGGAAATCCTTGGATTTTTAATCAAATCAAACATTATTTTAAATTTGGGGAAAAATTAGAAGAACCAAAAATAATTGACAAGATAGATTTAGTTCAAAGACATTTTGAGATGTCAGTAAAATGGAAAGGGCCAAAACTTGCAATATATGAGACCAGAAAACATTATGGTAGATACTTTAGAGGGATTGAAAACATAAAGAAATTTAAGTTAAAATTAATTTCTTCAAATTCCGTTGAAGAAGTTATTACTTCTCTGCAGGATTTACGTAAAAACTGTAGTGAACTTCAATTAGCTCAAATATAAATAGGCCTTCCTTTTAATACCCGCCGTCGCCATAACAGATATTATCGATCCTAAAATAAAAACGGTCAACAAGACAATTAAACAATTTTCAAATTTAATTTCAACTGGATATGCAAGTGATGTTGATGGGACATAGAGAATTGGGGATTTTTTTTGAATAACTATAATTATTAATCCCAAACCAAATCCCAAAACAGAACCCAGCCATGAAATGCAACAGCCCAGAAAAAAGAATATTTGTTGGATTTGTTTTGGTATAATTCCCATTGCATGGAAAATATAAAACTCCCTTTTTTTGTCTAAATACATAATAACAATCGACCCAAATAAAGAAAAAAGAGACACAATAACTATAAGACTAAAAACAAAATATAAAATTATGTTTTCAGTATTTAGCATCTTATATATCGCAGAATTTAATTCTTTTCTTGACTCAATAACGACAGGTTTATTTAACACTTTAAATACTTCTTCATTTAATTTTTTAACATCTTGGGTTCCCTGAACTTTCAAGTCAATAAAATCGAATTCGTTAAACTGTTTTTGTAAAATTTTTCTAGCAAAATCTATATCACAAAAGGTATAAAATTTATTTATGTCTTCATTTGAAGAATAGATACCGGCGACTAGCGCGGTTTCACTCTTAAAGGGATTAAAATTAATTGTTGATTTATTCAACTTTCTTGGGACAGTTATTTTCAAAAGATCAGAATAATCATAAATACCAAGATTCAATTGTTTTGCAATTGAACTTCCAATTATAACCTGAGAGTAACCTGTTTCGAACCAACTTCCTGAAATTAGGAGGGAATCTATTAGAACTACTTTTGAATACCTTTGGCTCACACCCCTTAAAACTCCCATTATAGTTTTATCTTTAAAACTTAAAACTACCTTACTTTCTATCACTGGAGAACTTTCAACAACACCAGGAATCAAACTAATTTTTGATAATTTTTCAGAAGAAAGAACAATCTTTTTTTCGTTTTTTGGTTTTATTCTAAAGTCAGGATCAAATTTATTTGTGAATGAAAGGCCAAAAGTTTTAAGTCCACTAAATGCACTTAAAACTATAAATAAGGAAGCTGTTGAAAAAGAAATGACTATAACCGAAATTATATTCATTACATTAATTACAGATTTTTCCTTTCTAGAAAAAAAGTACTTCAGTGCAAAAAAGAGAGATATTTTCAAGTTATTCTTTAATTGGGTTTTTTCCTTCTTTTAAAGATGATTCAATTTTTTCGATATAGTCTAAAGAGTCATCTAAATAGAATGTTAAGTTTGGAATTACTCTTAGTTCATTTTTAAGTTTCTGTGCAAGTTCATGTTTGACCTGTGAACTATTTTCACGAAGCCCTGTTAACCATTCATTATTATTTTTCGAGGGATAAATGCTAATATATATTTTTGCAACAGACAAATCAGGTGAAATTTTAACCTTTGTTACAGATATAAGTTTGTTAGATGAATTGCTAAATTTAATAGCCTTTTGAAATATATTAGACATCTCTTTTTGTAGGAGCGAACAAACCTTTTTTTGTCTTTGGGAATTCATTAAAGTAAAAATATAATTTTTTACTGTTGGTTGAAATTATTTTCAAACAATAAGAAAACAAAATTTAGTATTACTTTTGTCAATCAAAGTCATAAAAGTGAATGAACTTATAGTTCCATTTTGTTCTATTTTCATAGCCATGATAGTAATTTGGAGATCAAGTGACGGATTCCAAGCGGCATCTAATTATCTGGGCAGGAACCTGACAGAAGGGGTTAGAGGAGCCACAATAAATGCGATTGGTAGCTCAATGCCAGAACTTTTCACTACGCTCTTTGGACTTATAATGCTGGGAGAATTGGACAATTTTGCATTCGGAGTGGGAACAACATCTGGTAGTGCAATTTTCAATAGTATGATTATACCTGCTGTTGTAATCATGGCTGTCACTCTACTCGGAATTACCAATAAGGTCGAAGTTTCGAAGAAAGTAATTCTCAGAGACGGTTTAGGGCTAATTTTCTGTGAATTTCTTCTAATGTATGTAATTTATAAGAACAAAATAGATTGGTTAGACGGTCTTTTTTTAATGTCATCATACTTAGTTTACGTTGTATACATGTTTACTTCTATGAAGATGGCTGAAGAGATAAATTTAATACCAAATAAAACTCAAGAGAAAGGAGAAACTCCAATTTTAAAATCGATTGTATATTTTGATTTTGTCAATATTTTTTTCCGAAAAAAAGCAAATGCACTCAATGCTTGGTCTCTGTTACTTTTTTCAATGGGAATAATTGGCTCAGCTTGTGTATTGTTAATTAACGCCTGTGAAACTATTGCGCAAGGAATGGGGGTTGCACCCTATTTTATAGCAGTTATTCTTGCATCAGCAGCAACTAGCTTACCAGACACAATTTTATCCTATAGGGATGCGATGAAAGGTGATTACGATGATGCAATTGCAAACGCCCTTGGGAGTAACATTTTTGATATTTGTTTTGCCCTAGGGTTACCTATTTTTGCATACACGTTGGTTAAGGGTCCGATTATTATGCCTGAATCCACTTTGATCGATGTTATACAATTACAAATAAGCTTAATTATTTTAACGATAGTTTCTTTTTATATTTTTTATTTTAATAGAGGTTTAAAAGTAATACACAGCATCTATCTTTTGGGTTTATACATTGTTTTTGTAGTATTTATATTTTTAAATGCTTACTACTGGAATTAAGCAGAAAAATTAAGTTTTTCAATCATATCATACCCTCCTTCAATGTTGATTAATTCGAGGTCATTGGTTTTATTTATAATTGAACTTGCTATTACACTTCTATATCCGGCTTTGCAATAAATAAAAAACGGTGAGTTTTCTCTAAGCTCATTGATATATTTATCAATCTTTTTTAAAGGAACATTTTTCGCACCTGGGAAATGACCGATTTTAAATTCATCCTCATCTCTTACGTCATAAATACTTTTTCTTGATGAACTGGTGGCATTAATAAATTTTTCTGCACTTATACATTTAATCTTGTTAATTTTTTTGGATGATTTTGCCCATTTATCATAACCACCATCTAAAAACCCAACAACATTATCGAACCCCACCCTAGATAATCTAGAAATAGCCTCTTCTTCTTTCCCATTGGTGGAAACTATAATTATTTTTTGTTTAATATCTTTAATTACACTACCTGCCCATGGAGCGAACATACCTTCTAGGCCTATAAATAAACTTCCCGGTACATGGCCCTCCGAAAATAAACTTTTAGATCTTACATCTAAAATTAAAATATCATCTTGTTTTCTTAATAAATTAAAGGTGCTAATATTTATAGGATTCAGACTTCTTTTAATTATTGTTGAAACATCCTCATACCCCTCTTTATTAAGTTCAACATTTGATGGGAAATATTTTGGAGGAGAAGAAAGCCCCTTGGTTACTTCGTTTACAAACTCCTTTTTAGTCATATCCTCACGAAGCGCATAATTTAACTTTTTTTGATTGGCAAGGGAATCACTAGTTAAATCCATCATGTTTTTCCCACAAGCAGAACCTGCTCCGTGTGCTGGATAAATGGTTATATTATCTGGTAAAGGCATCAATTTATTTCTAATGCTATCG
This sequence comes from uncultured Bacteroidota bacterium, assembly GCA_902595825.1. Lineage (GTDB taxonomy): Bacteria > Bacteroidota > Bacteroidia > Flavobacteriales > Flavobacteriaceae > TMED96. Next base: position 17,993 of record CACJRP010000019.1, on the reverse strand, counting down.
AAAAGTTGGCCAGCTAGATATTCTTTTGTCATACTCTTATTCTCTTGAGCCAAGTCAGGTCTCCCAACATCACCCAGGAATAAGGTATCTCCAGTAAAAACTGCAATTTCTTTATCACTTTGGTCTCTAAGAAGATAACAGCTGCTTTCCATTGTATGTCCGGGGGTATGAATTAATTCTAAACTTATTTTACCAATTTTGAATTTTTCTCCATCTGCCGCAATTACTGATTTGAAAGAAGGATTCGCATTTGGGCCAAAAATTATATGAGCCCCAGTTTTTCTGGATAGACTTAAATGACCACTTACAAAGTCGGCATGAAAATGAGTTTCAAACACATACTTAATTTTTGCTTTCCCATTAGCGGCTTTTTTAATATAGGAGTCAATTTCTCTTAATGGATCGATTACCGCAGCCTCACCCTCACTTTCAATATAATAAGAACCCTGGGATAAACACTCAGTGTATATTTGTTCAACTATCATATGTATATTAGTTTCAAAATTCAAAAATACGGTAAGATTTTTAATCTTAAAAAAACGACAAGGGTTTACTTATCCAAACTCCTATTTTCCCACAATTTCATAAACTGATTGTAATTTGGGACATTGCCATTCTTCTCCTTATAAACTCTCAAATGTCTGTCATCCCCCTCTTTAAGTTTTTCATATGCGCAAAAAAGCCAAGTAATCCTTTCATTCTTTGTCATCTTATCAAAAGATGTATATCTCAAACGTAACCGACAATCTGATGGTTCAACTGATGACAATTGGAAATCCATAGGTAAAAAAACCAGGACTACAAGAATTCTTGTAATTAAAAAAAAATTAAAATTCAACATATATATTGGACATTTAATCTGGCCATATAAATGAAATATTCTGCTTTATGTCTGGATGCAAAGATTTTCCAACAGGACAATTTAGAGCGGTTTTTTCAATTATTGTCTTTGTTTTAGGATCTGCAGATTTTGAAAATTCAATTTTCACAAGAACTTCGACTATTCTCCTTGGGTTATCACCCATTATTTTTTCTACTGAAGACTTCGTGTTCGTTAAGTCATATTTTATTTTTTTAGAAACAATTCCTATAACAGTTAAAATGCACGATGATAACGATGTGGCAACTAAATCTGTGGGAGAAAAAGCCTCTCCTTTTCCGTTATTGTCTACAGGTGCATCTGTAACTATCTTATCATTAGAGGACACGTGGATAGACTCTGTTCTTAGATTTCCTAAATAATTAACTATACTAGTCATATTTTATATAAAGTAAACTCTTTTTAAAAATTATACAAACATTATGTTTTTAATTTTTTTTAGTAATGAGATAAATCCCAAGTAAAATAATAAAAGCAGATAGAAACTTACTGATACCAAACGATTCTCCGTCTAGCATTCCCCAACCTATAGCTACTATCGGGAGTAAATAAGTTGTCGAAACTGAAAAAACGGGGGAGGAGATAGTAACTAATTCATTAAACATAACTTTTGCAAGGGCAGTCCCCATGGAGGCTAGAATAAATACAAATAAAAGAGAGGTAATAATATCTTCCTCCTTGTAAAAAGTATTCCAAGAAAAATCTGATAAGAACAAAAGAATTAAAGCAGGAGGAGTAATAGCTAAAAAGTTTCCAATTGCTATACCAATTGAGGAAACACGTTTGAGTTTGTATTTTAAAATATTGACATTAAATCCATAGCAAAGAGATGCAATTATTACTAATAAAGAATAATTGGCATTAGAAAAAGATTTTGAGGAATACTCATCATTTATGAGCATAATGGTTCCCAATAGCCCAACGGCAACCCCAAAAAATTGAAGTTTTCTAAAAGTGTAACTAAAAAAAAGTACTGCAATAAATAAAGTGAACAGGGGTGTTAGTCCATTCAAAACAGCTACCACAGAACTATCTATCTTTGTTTCTGAATAAGCAAACAAAAATGTAGGGAAGAACGTTCCAAAAAACCCTGTAATGAATAACCATTTCCATTGATCCATACTTAAGTTTTTAACATGCCTTAGACCAAAAAACACAAGTATTAATGATGTGATTACAATTCTAAAACAAGACAATTGAATTGGGGATAAACCCACCAACCCCTTTTTGATTAATATATAAGAGCTACCCCAAATACCTGAAAGTAAAAACAAATAAATCCACTTTTTGCTGTTTTTATCCATGAAATATTTTTTCTGTTAAAACTTTACTTTGTCAAGTTTCAATATAGTGTTAAGAAGGATATTTACTCCTTTGTATACAGCTTCGTCTGTAGAGAACTCTTTTGGAGAGTGGCTAATTCCGTCAACACTTGGTATAAAAATCATTCCAGAGGGAGCAATGATCGCCATATCCTGGGCATCATGTCCTGCTCCACTTGGTATTTTTTTAAAAGAATAATCCAATTCATTTGTAGCATCAATAATCAAACTTTGTATTTGTTTATTCATTAGAGCGGGACTTGCATTAATATCAATGGATGAAAAAGAAATATTAGTTTCGTTCTCTAAGGCAATTAATTGTGCTTTTTTTTCTATTTCTCTAAATAAAAAATCTATTTTACTCTCATCTAAATCTCTTATTTCTAAACTCAGTTTTACCTTCCCTGGGATTACATTTGGTGCTCCAGGTAAAGCCTCAATTTTACCAACGGTTCCTACTTGATTACCAGGTATCTCGCTAATAACTCCCCTTACAAGCAAAATAAAATCAGCAGCAGTAATCATAGGGTCTTTTCTTTCATTCATTGGTGTTGTACCTGCATGATTTGCAAACCCAGTAATTGTAACATCCCACCACTTCAAGCCAACTATTCCAGTTACAACCCCAATGTCGATGTTGTTTTTGTTTAAAATATTTCCCTGCTCGATGTGAAGCTCAACAAATCCATGATAGTCACCAGAAGATTTACTAACCTCAAAAATTTTCTCTTGATCTCCACCAAGCCTATCAACACCATCTCCGTTTGTATAACCAGAGGCCGTCTTAGTCTCTAATGCATCTTTATTTAATTTGCCAGCAAGTGCTCTACTCCCAAAGACCCCACCTTCTTCATTTGTAAAAATTATTAACTCCAAGGGATGAGAAGTAACAATATCATTATCTAAAATTGTTTCAAGAGCTTCAATACCACCGATTACACCTAGAGGTCCATCGAAATGCCCACCGTTGGGCACAGCATCAATGTGAGAACCAAAAATTATTGGTTTAAGTGTTTTATTTGCCCCCTCTTTTCTTGCAATTATATTTGCTGCGTAATCGACTTTAACTTTCAACCCAAGATTTTTAAGGTATTTTTTTAAGTATTCTCTCGCAAGGATGTCATAGTCACTATATGCAACTCTATCATTTCCATTGTTTTTGTTTATCCCGAATTCACTTAGTTTTTTCAGGTTCCTTAAAAGCCGTTCTTTTGAAACTGTATAGTTAGGTTGTTGACTAAAAAGTGAGTAAACAAAAAACGAAAAAAATATGATAATGTGTTTTCTCATCTCATGTAAATATTTTAATAATGGTATTAGCCATAGAAAGTATGGTTAGAATTAATGAAATTATTGTGACATTTCTCCAAAATTTAACTGAACCCATTATTTGAAACTAGTCGGCTAAATTAACAAATTTTTTATCCCTACCTAAAGAAGAACAAGCTTAGAGTTACTTTATATTATATAAATTAGAGTCATTGAGTAATGAAAAATTGATCCAAACAAAACAAAAATATGCCATATAGAATGAAAAAATTTAATCTTATCAAATGCATAAAACAATACCCCGACCGTGTAAGAAATTCCCCCCGAAACTAACAAAAGTTTTGCTCTAGAGTCAATTATTTCAAATAGTGTTTGGATATCAATTATGATAAACCATCCCATTCCTAAATAACATAATAGAAATAATATCTCCATTCTTCCTGTGTAAAAAATTTTCAAAATAGTCCCAATTAAAGCTATAATTAGTACAGAGAAAAAAATTAACAATCCCGAATAATCATAAAGCGTTATTAAACAAACTGGAGCATAAGTCCCCAATATTAAGTAAAACACGCTGATGTGATCGAGAACTTTCAATTTTCTTTTAAGATTTGTTTCCGAAACTCTGTGATAAATTGTAGAGGAACCATAGACCATCACTAAGCCTAATGAAAAAAGTGACAACGAGAAAAGACTTAAGAAGGAGATATGAGTGTTATAGAAAAAAAGAAATGGGATTCCTATTAAAGTTAGGATTAGTCCTGTAAAATGAGTGACCGTATTCCAAAACTCTTCATTATTAGTATCTATAAAATTTCTTTCTATCATTGACTACAAGATAGTTTAAAAAAAAATTATAAAGCAAACAGTCAATCCTAGATATAGACACCTAAAATTTATATTATATTTGTTTTTGAAAATCAATCTAAAAATTGCTTTGATTTAATTTAGAATTTTATCCGTGCAATTTTTAATTAATCTTTCCTTATGGTAGATTCGATATGATTAAAAAGGTCCTATAGCTCAGTTGGTTAGAGTAGCTGACTCATAATCAGTTGGTCCCTGGTTCGAGCCCAGGTGGGACCACCAACAAAAACCTCTAAACCCTTATAAAACAAGGGTTTAGGGGTTTCTTTTTTCCCAAAAAGTGGGGGTGAGTTCCAAGATGAGTTCCAAGTAACTGTTTTTTACTAACTCATTGGTTTTGAATTATGACTAATAAAAACTATTTTGACAATTAGTAAAAAATTTGATTTATGAGTAACCACAATGAGATATCATCCTTTATTTGGAACGTCTGTGATGATGTCCTAAGAGGTTTGTTCAAACAACATGAGTATGGTGATTTAATTCTCCCTTTTGTTGTTTTAAGAAGACTAGATTGTGTTTTGGAAGGAAAGAAGGATGAAATAATCAAAGTTCATAGAGAGTATAAAGATAAGTTTGATGATACTTCAAAAATTATACACTCAAAACTCAATCTTAAGTTTTCGAACTACTCTGAATATGATTTGAGAAGGTTGAAAAATGAACCCAATAAACTTTCAGATAATTTTTATGATTACCTAAGTTCATTTTCTACTAATGTTCAAGATATCATTCAAAACTTTGGTTTACAAAAACATATCGATAAGTTAGAATCTAACAACAAACTATATATCCTAGTTGAGAAGTTTACGGATATCAATTTACACCCATCAAATGTAGATAATCACGTGATGGGAAACATTTTTGAAGAACTTCTTAGAAAGTTTTCAGAAATGAGTAATGAAACAAGTGGAGAACATTATACTCCACGAGATGTTGTTAAATTATTAGTTTCATTAGTTTTCTCACCAGATAGAGACAAACTCTCTAATCCCAATAAAATTATATCTGTATATGACCCTTGTTGTGGTACTGGGGGGATGTTAACTATTGGAAAAGACTGGATTCATGAGAACATCAATAAAGGAGTTGATGTGAACTTATTTGGACAAGAATTAAATCCACAAACCTATTCGATTTGTAAATCTGATTTTCTGATTACAGATGAAGAACCTGATAATATTAAGTTAGGTTCTACTCTTACAAATGACCAACACTCTGATGGTAATAGAAAGTTTGATTATATGATTACTAACCCACCTTTTGGAGTTAGTTGGAAATCAGAACAAAAACAAATCTTAAATGAATCTACCGAATATGGAGGAAGATTTTCAGTAGGAACACCGAGAGTTTCCGATGGTTCTCTTCTCTTCTTACAACATATGATTTCCAAAATGGAAACTCAAGGTTCAAGAATTGGAGTTGTATTTAATGGTTCACCTCTTTTTACAGGAGATAGTGGTAGTGGAGAATCTGAAATCCGTAAATGGATAATTGAAAACGATTGGTTGGAGTGTATTGTATCACTCCCAGACCAACTGTTTTTTAACACAGGTATTTCAACCTACATATGGATTGTAACCAATAACAAAAGACCCAACCGAAAAGGGAAGGTTCAACTCATTGATGGTTCTTCGTTCTTTAAAACGATGAAGAAATCGTTAGGTAGTAAACGAAAGTATGTGGATGATATTCAGAGAGAAGAAATTCTTCAAACTTATGAGAAGTTTGAAGAAAACGAATACTCTAAGATTTTTGATAATGATTTCTTTGGATATACGAAGGTTACTATTGAACAACCACAAGTTGAGAATGGTCAAGTAGTCAGAGATAAAAAAGGAAATCCCAAACCTGATTCATCACTCAGAGATTACGAAAGAGTTCCTAAATCTGAAGATATTGAACAATATTTCTCTCGTGAGGTAGAACCACATTTACCAAATTCTTGGATTGATTTTGATAAGAGTAAAGAGGGTTATGAAATCAACTTTACAAAGTATTTCTACAAGTACAAACCACTTCGTTCATCAGAAGATATTACTCGTGATTTATTGGAATTAGATAAAGAATCCGAGAACCTTCTAAATCAAATAATGAATTGATGGAGAGATACGATTCATATAAAGATTCAGGAGTTGAATGGATGAATAAAATTCCATCTAATTGGGAGAAATCTCGAATTAGAATGGTAGGTGACTTGTATGGAGGATTAACTGGAAAAAAAGGGAGTGATTTTAATGATGATGACAACCCTTCAAACAAACCATTTGTTCCATTTACTAATATTTTCAACAACACCTATATTTCAAAAGACCATTTTCAATATGTAAATGTTGAAGAAAACGAAAATCAAAATAGAGTACTCAAAAATGATTTATTCTTTTTGATGAGTTCTGAATCTTATGAAGATTTAGGTAAGTGTTCAATTCTGTTAGAAGATGTAGAGGAACTATATCTGAATAGTTTTTGTAAGGGATTTAGAATAAAAGATTCTAAAGTATATCCTCTCTTTCTTAACTATCAATTGTTGGGTAGTTTACATAAAGAAATGATTAGTGTTGAGGGTAATGGTTTCACTCGAATAAACTTGAGACAGGATAGACTCTTGGATATACCGGTTTTTATTCCCCCATTCTCAGAACAACAACAAATCGTATCTTTCTTAGACACCAAAACCTCCCTCATTGATTCTCTAATTGAGAAAACCCAACGAAAGATTGAACTACTCAAAGAGAAAAGAACCTCTCTTATCAATGAAGTAGTTACCAAAGGATTGAATCCCAATGTGGAGATGAAGGATAGTGGTGTTGAATGGATTGGGGAGATTCCGAGTCATTGGAAATGTATGAAGTTTACCCATATAACGGATAATATTACATGTGGATATACATCAACTCCTGATTATTATGATGAGGGAATTATGTTTTTGTCAAGTCAAAATGTAAAAAAAGGAAAACTTGATTTATGGAAATATAATTTTATTAGTGAAGAGTTACACGGTGAACTAACAAAACACCGAAGGGTTGTAAAGGGTGATATTTTAGTAGTTAGAGTAGGTGTTGGAATTGGGAACTCTTGTGTAGTTGATATAGATGATGAGTTTAGTATATATGTTTCTTTAACACATGTAAGATTAAAACCAATTAAGTACTACAATTACTTCTATAATTATGTGTTTAATTCACCTAAATTCAAAGAAGAATGTCTACACATAACTAAACACGGTGGAGGTGTTGGAAACCTTAATGTTAAAGATTTTGAAAGGTTTAAGTTCGTTGTACCTCCATTAAAAGAACAACAACAAATCGTTGAGTATTTGGATGAACAAACCCAAATAATAGATAACACCATATCCATTGAAGAAAAGAGAATAGAACTCCTTAAAGAGTATCGTCAATCCCTTATCTCTGAAGTAGTAACTGGTAAACGAAAAGTAGTAGTGTGATGAGAGTACCAACAGAGAGAAGATACGAGGAACATATTGAAAGAGAACTTAATTCTCTTTTAGATGATGGTTTACAATTCGAATCTAAAGTTCACCAAAGAGATGATAGTTGGTATTATAAAAACCTCTGTGTTGTTGGTGATGAGTTCATTGAGTTCTTCAAGAAAACTCAAAATGAAACCTATAATAAAATCCATAAAAAACATGGAGAATCAACTAATCAAAGAATTCTTAGAAGGTTAAATGATGAGATAAATAATAAAGGGTTAATCCACATTTTAAGGAAAGGATTTAATCATGTTGATGGAGGTAATATTAAAACACTTTACTTTCAATCCAATAGTTCCTTAAACCAAAAGAGGAGAAAAAGATACCTTCAAAATAAGTTCCTTTTAGTTCGTCAACTCCACTATTCTCCAAACAATAACAACTCTATTGATATTGTAATTTTTATCAATGGTATTCCAATTCTAACTATTGAGTTAAAGAATCAGTTGACAGGACAAACAGTTGAGAATTCAGATAGACAATACAAGTTTGATAGAAATCCTAAAGGAGAACCTTTATTAGATTTCCAAAGATGTATCTGTCATTTTAGTGTAGATAATGATTTGGTAAATATGACCACAAAATTGGATGGAAAAGACACATTCTTTTTACCATTCAATAAAACACTGAATAACTTAGAAACAAAGAGTGATGGTTTCAAGGTAGATTACTTATGGAAAGAAGTTCTTACCCCCACATCACTTTTAGATATTATTGAAAACTTTGTTTTGTATACTAACTCTTCTGATTACTTATGGAGTGATGAAAAAAAGAAAGTAATTGAGAAGAAAAAATCCGTTCTTATCTTTCCAAGATATCATCAGTTAGAGGTAATAAGAAAACTTAAATCTCAAGTTCAAAAGGATGGGGTTGGAACAAATTACTTAGTTCAACATACCACAGGTTCAGGTAAATCGTATTCAATAGGATGGTTATCTTTTATGTTAACCAATCTTTTCAAAAATGATGGTAAGGATAGAGTTTTTGATTCAATAATTGTAATAACAGATAGAAAGGTTTTAGATAAACAACTTCAAGATACCATCACAAGTTTACAACAAGTTCAAGGTGTAGTCCAACAGATAGATAAGAACTCAGAACAATTAAGAAAATCTCTTTCATCTGGTAAGAACATCATAGTAACTACCATTCAAAAATTCTCTGTTGTGGTAAACAGAATGAAAGAACTGAGTGGGATGAATTTTGGAGTAATTGTAGATGAGGTTCATTCTTCTCAAGGTGGAAAAGGAACAAAGAACCTTAACAAAACTCTTTCACTTAATCTTGAGGATGAAGTTGAGGTTACCGATGATATCGTAAATGATGAGATTTCCAAGATTCGTTCTGAAATGAAATCACGTCAAAAACAAAATCACATTTCCTTCTTTGGTTTTACAGGTACACCTAAACCTCAAACTCTTGAGGTATTTGGAACACCCGTTGAAGGAACAACTCAGAAAAAACCATTCCATACCTACACCATGAAACAATCCATAGGTGAAGGATTTACGTTGGATGTTTTGAAATCATTTACACCAGTAAAAAGATGGTTCAAACTCAAAGGAAAAGGTGAAGATGTTGAACTCCCAGAAAGTAGAGGAAAAAAAGAGTTAATCAAATGGGTTGATTCTAATCCCGAAACCATTACAAGAAAATGTGGTATTATAATCGACCATCTCCTTAATACAACTATTAAATCTATTGAAGGAAGAGGAAAAGGAATGGTAATAGTTCGTTCAATTGAAGATTCAGTTAAGTTCTTCTTTGAAATGAACAAACAATTAAAAGATAAAGGATTACAGAATAAGATTAAGTGTGTAGTTGGATTCAGTGGTGAACAAGAATACAATAAAGAGAAAGTAACAGAGTATTCTCTAAACAAAGAAAATGGGTTTGATAGTAAAGATATCCCTACTGGTTTCAAAAACCCATTATATCGTGTTCTAATAGTTTGTAATAAGTTTCAAACTGGATTTGATGAACCTTTACTTCATTCAATGTTTATTGATAAACCAATCAATGGTGTTCAATGTGTTCAAACTCTTTCAAGATTGAATCGAAAAACAAAAGGGAAGAAAAGTACTTTCGTTTTGGATTTTGTGAATAAGGTTGAAACTATTCAAGAATCATTTCAAAACTTCTATCAAACCACAATTTTATCTGAAGACACAGACCCTAATTTAGTTTATGATATACTTGATAAGATTCGGAACTATAATTTGTTTACCCCACAAGAGATTGAAGATTGGAACAATATATTCTTCTCTGAAAATAGAGATGATTCTCTTTTACAACCCACCTTAAATGAGGTGATTAAAAGATGGAAAGAACTCTCTGACGATGATAGAGATTTATCAAGAACACAATTCTCTAATTATTGTAAGTTATACGGATATATCTCAATGGTTCATCAATTTGATAATTTAGAATTGGAAAAACATTATGTTTTCTTTGAGTATTTAAGGAAGAAATTTCCTGTTGACCCTAAAATTGGAATAGATGTTTCTAATTTGGTTGATTTAGATTCTTTGAACCTCGATATTAAAGGAAAATTGAATATTTCCCTTGAAGATGAGGATACCATTTTTGACCCAAATGAATATGGTGACGGAACTCCAGGTGGTGAAGAAGGAATTGATCTACTTTCTGAGATTATTTCTCAGATTAATGATTACTATGGAAAAGTTCCTGAAGGAACTGAAGAAGGTTCAAAAAGGTTGATTGAAGATATTGTGAATGATGACGAATTTAAGAATGTAATTAAATCAAATAATACAGATTCTAACAAAAGGGATAAACTTCAAAAAATAATCTCTGATAAGAATATAAAAACCTTGGATATTAATCATAAACTCTACGATTATTTTGAAAAAGAAGATGTGAGAGAAAAAATGATACGAATGTTTATTTCAAGACCAGATTTACTTAATCAACTTCGTTTGTGATTCATTATGGGAATGATATATCAATACTCGTGTAGTAGTTGTAAAGATATCTGGGGAACTATTTACTATGGTATTGGAATGATGTATCCAATCTCTAAAGTTGATAATCGTTTATTTGGTTGTTATGATTGTGGAGAGGTGTTTGAAAGAAACATCAACAAAAAATTCAACCGTTGTCCACAGTGTAAGAAAAAACCCAAAGAACTTGTTTTTCACAAAGAAGATGAATTTGGTTTTACTGAAAGAATTGAGTCAGAAATTAATTGTCCAAGTTGTAAAACTGAAAATTTAATTATAGAAGATGTAGGATGTTGGGATTAATAACTCTTACAACCTCATTGAGTTCCAAATTCACTTAGTTGTGGAACTCATTGAGTTCCATGGAAAACAACAAAACACTGATAATCAACTGTTTAATTAATTGGTTCAAGTCCAGGTGGGACCACCAACAAACCCTCTAAGTCCTTGACTATGAGGGTTTTTGTTTTAAATGATTTAATTATCGAACCAATTATCGAACCAAAATATTTAATTTTGAAAGGGAATGATCAGAAAATACTCCTATTACATAGTTTTTGGACTTTCATTTTTAACATTCGGATTGGTTCAAGATTACATCAGACCAAATTATGAAGGAGGAAATGACCTAATAGTTTATTTTCTTGGAGTAATTCCTAACTTCCTTCCAGGTATTGGTCTACCTAGTTTGTTTTATGTAACTATTCCAGAGATTTTTAAACCTAATACATCTTTTTACAGAAATAGATTAAAGTGGTCAATAATCATTTCCATGATTGGTCTAATTGGAAATGAGTTCATAACAATCTATACACCCGGAAGAGGAGTTTTTGATTGGAATGACGTAATATGGACAATTATTGGGGGAATAGTTTTTTATTTTCTACATGTGACAATTCAAAACAATGGTCCTAAAAGAACCTGAACTAGGGTAAAGTCAAAAAATCATGATTTTTCGGTTGGTTCGAACTTCGAACTAGACTGGTTCGATTATCGAACCACCTTAAACACCTAACTATTTGATAATCAGTAGATATATAACCCTGATTCTGGGACAGGTGGGACCACCAACAACACTCTTAGTCCTTGACTGTGAGGATTTTCTTTACTGTTCCTTGTTCTCTTATAAATTCCTAATTTCTATTATTATAAATACTTATATTTAATACTAAATGGTTATCATGAAGTTTTTCACTCTATTAATAAATTTAATTTTCGGATTAATACTATCTGCTCAACCCACCATAAAAGAAATTTTAGATTCCCCTTTTGCATCTAATTTGACAGTCTCTAAAGGTGGTAAAACTGTCGCATGGGTAGACAATGTTGCTGGTGAAAGAAATATATTTATTGCAACTGGAGAACAATTTTCTTCCGCTTATAAGCTTACAGAATATGTTGGAGATCAGGGAATATCTCTAAGTAATTTAGAGTTTACACCCGACGGGCACAGGTTGGTTTATGTTAGAGGGAATACAAAAAATAGACAAGGTGAGGCAGCAAACCCTGGGTTGCTTGATGAAGACACAGAGCAAGCTATTTTTATTCATTCTTTAAATAAAAGTAAAAAAACAAAAATTTCTAAAGGTACTAGGCCAAGTATTTCACATGACGGATCTACAATTGCTTTCGTCAAAGAGGGCCAAATATGGACAGCTTCCTTAAATGACAGTATACATCAACCAAAAAAGTTATTCAATATTCGTGGATCTCAATCTGATATCAATTGGAGCCCGAATGACAATTATTTGGCTTTTACAAGCTCACGTTTTGACAACTCATATATTGGAGTTTACAGCTTCAAGGATAAGAAGGTAGTTTTCATGGATCCCTCGGTTGATCGTGACTTTTCTCCTGAATGGAGTCCCAATAACAGAAAAGTTGCATTTATTAGAAGGCCTTATGCCAAAGATGTTCCACCATTTAGCCCACAAAAAAGTGCCCGGCCATGGAGTATTAGAGTTTTAGACTTAAACAGCGGTCAGTCTACCTCTTTGTGGGAAGCAGACCCAGGTATGGGTTCTGCATTTTTTAGTCAGTTCCCTAGAGCTGCTCTCAAATGGACCTATGACAATCAAATTATCTTCCCGTGGGAGAAAAATGGATGGATGCACCTATATTCTTTAGATGTTCAATCAAGGAATACCTCTCAACTAACATATGGTGATGGAATAGTCGAACAATATCATCTTAATAAAGAGGAGAACTACATCTTATTCACCACAAATGTTAATGATATACACGCACGCCATATTGGTAAGATATACCTTGATTCAAAAAAAATTGTCATGCTTACAAACGGTGAGGGAACTGAAGTTAGCCCACTTCCTGTAAAAAAAGGATTTGTTTTCTTAAAGACAACGGCCCAACATACTTCTCGCCCAGCGGTATTTACAAAGGGTGAAGAACAATTGATTGGAAACAAAACAAGGATTTTCAAAAATCAAAGAACACCTGACGTTATCAAAATTTCTGCTACTGACGGGAGTAAATTTATGGCTACTATTTTTTATCCAGATAATTATAACAAGAAAAAAAAGTATCCAGCATCAATTTTTCTCCATGGCGGGAGTCGAAGACAAATGCTTCGAACATACCACTACAGCGGATATTATAGCAATGCATTTGCTGTTCAACAATATTTCGCAAGCCAGGGCTATATAGCCATGATGATCAATTATCGAAGTGGAATTGGTTATGGCACTGAATTTAGGGAAGCTAATAATTACGGGATTACAGGAGCTAGCGAGGTATATGACTTAATTGGGGCTGGAGAATACTTAGCATCAAGAAGTGACATAGACCCAAGCCGAATAGCAATTTGGGGGGGGTAGCTATGGAGGGTATTTAACAGCACACGGTCTTTCTCGAAGAAGTGATCTTTTCTCTGTAGGCGTTGACATTCATGGAGTACACAATTGGAACACAGAGCTGCCAACTTTTGCTAGTTGGTATAATCCCCATTACTATCCTAAAATCGCTGCATTGGCATACCAATCTTCACCTGAAGCACACTTAGATGGATGGGAAAGCCCAGTATTATTAATCCATGGGGATGACGATCGCAATGTCCCTTTCGCCGAGTCCGTTGTTTTATCAGAACAATTAAGAGAGAGGGGTGTTTATTTTGAACAATTAATATTCCCAGACGAGGTACATGGATTTTTGCTTCAAAATAATTGGGTTAGGTGCATGGAAGCCACGTTTGAATTTATTGATAGGCATATAGGGGTAAAATAACACCTAATTTTCATTTAAGTTTGCTGTCAACAAAATTAAGAATCTTACTGTATCCCTCAATTTGCTGTTTTTTTTTGGCAAAACCATGACCTGCGTCTTCAAAAAGCACATATTCGACGTGAACACCAGAACTTCGAGCAGCTTTTACCATTTCATCAGACTCTATTTGAAGAACTCTGGGGTCGTTAGCCCCTTGTAAAACCATGATCGGATTTTTAATATTTTGTGCATGGAATAAAGGAGAAATATTATACAACCTAATTGAGTCCTTAGAGAAAGGATTACCCATTTCTTTGTATAATTGGTTCCTTGATGATTCCCAATAAGCTGGTATTGATCTTAGTGTTCGAACCCAATTGGTCACACCATATATATTTACTCCAACCTTAAACTCATCTGGCATAAAGGTCATTGCAGCCATGGTCATAAATCCGCCGTAACTACCACCAATTATTCCTATCTTGTCTTTATCAATATATTCTTGTTTTTGGAGCCAATATTTTCCCCAAGCACAATCCTTTAAATCATTTTCACCGTGATTTTTGTCATCCAAAGAATAAAATGTTTTTCCATACCCACTACTGCCTCTGTTGTTGACAGCTAGAATTGCATATCCGTGGTTTACTAGGTATTGAATTAATGGGCGGTAACCAATTCTAGACTGCCCGCCAGGTCCGCCATGTACCCAAACAAGAGCGGGTACCTTTTCTTTCTTCGTGGCATTTTTTGGTTTATATAAAATGGCAGGTATTTTCAAACCGTCAAAAGATTCATATCTAACAACTTTTCCCTCTGCAAGATTTGAAGGGTTTATCTTTGAATTTAAATTTGAAGTTATTTTATTTAGCTCATCATTTGATAAATTATAGGTATATATTTCACCAGGAGATTTTGAACTTCTAGCGCTAATTCTTAAAACCTCTTCATTCTCAGAAAAATGAACACTATCAATATTTAAACCTTCAAAGCCTTTAAAGTTTACTCTAGAGTTGTCATTATTATTTACAACAACTAATCTATTTTTAGCGTCTTGATTTATAGATATTACCCTATAGGTGTTATTTTTAGTTAGATAACTATTTCTGACATCCCAATTTGTTTTATAAACTAAATCTCTCTTGCCAGAAGTAATATTGTAAGACATTAGGTAGTAAAACTCACCTTCATGATTCGTTGTGTAAAAATAATTTTTATCGTTTTTATCGAATCCTTGACCCGAATAATTTGCTTTTTCATTTGAGATTTCAATTTTCTCTTTTGTTTTTAAATCATAAAGAAACATTTTGTCTTCATTCCTTGAGATGCTTAGTCCGAAGACTAAATATCTATCATTTTCAGAAATAGAATTATACCTGTAAGCTAAATCATTTTGGAAAACCATTATAGTTTCCAATGTCTCGATATTAATTTTGTAAAGGTCAAAATATTTTGGATTTCGAGAGTTGGACTGAAAGTACATATTCTTTTGATCCTTTGTCCATCCAAGCAATGATGCTTTTGTGTTTTCTCCAGGAGTAAGGTCTATGCTTTTTTCATTTCTTATAAGGTATAAATGAGAGTTTTCATTTCCTCCTTTGTCAGCACTATAAATAATTTCATTTGTAAGAGGTGAATATCCTTGAACAAAATAGGACTCCTCTTTAGAATTGGTTTTCTGGATTTCTTTTTTTGTAGATAAATCAACCTCATAAATATTAAAAACACCTGTTTTGTCTGAGCTATATATCAATTTACCGGCATCTTTCGAAAAATATCCGCCAGAGCTTCTGTTGTTAGACATTAGGGTTTCTATTGTATAATTTTTGCCCTCAGATAAGGTTTTTCTACAGTTTATGAAAACTAAAAAGCTCGTTAAGCAAAAGATATATTTATTCATTTTCTAATCAATTACATTATTAAAACTAATTAAATTATTTTGAAATTAATTATATATTGCTTTACAGTAAATGAACTTTTTTCTTAAAAATGAGAGAATTAAATTTTCTATTTGGTTTATAGTATTGGTTTTTATTACAAGTAGGTGCAACAATAAAGATAATTTCTATGAAGTTGATAGGAGGGCTTATATTAACAATTTAGAAGGATTCTGGCTTGGACAGTGTATAGGGAATTGGACCGGATTAATAACTGAAATGGATAAAATTGGAGCCCCTGTAAATGGTAGAGCAGGAGGATTTTATACTCGTGAAGATTGGGGGCAAATGGATCAACCAAATTTATGGGGTTCAAATAATTACTCTAAATACATTACCTATCTTTTTGCTGAAAAAGACAGCATCTGGGGTTCAGATGATGACACAGATATTGAATATATCTACCAAGAAATGCTATACAATGCAAAAAGTTTAGATTTTACGGGTGAGGATATAAAAAAAGCATGGATAGACCATATTCATCAGGAAGAGGAAAACTTCTTATGGGTTTCAAATCAGAAAGCATTTGATTTAATGAACAAGGGGGTTGTGCCACCGGAAACCAGTAATCCAGAAATTAATCCATATTATGAAATGATCGACGCACAATTGACAACAGAAATATTCGGCTTATTTTCACCCACTAAACCTAAAATAGCTTTGGATTTAAGTAATCTTCCTATTAGAACCACCGCGAGAGAAAACGCAGCCGATATTTCAGAATTTTATGTTATAATGCATTCACTAGCGTCTAAAAATACTAATCATAAAACAATAAAAGATAAGATTTTGTGGATGGCTAAAACAGCTAGATTGCATTTGCCCAACAAAAAATATCCAGCTAAAATGTTTGATTTTGTTTATGAAAAATATCTTAATAAAATACCCTGGGAAGATGCCCGAGACCAACTTAACTTTAGATATCAAATCCAAAATAAGGATAATTACTTCTGGTCAAAAAAAGATAAAACTTGTAATGGCTGCTTTGCAGCTGGGATTAATTTTGGTGCAAGTATAATTAGTTTATTGTACGGTGAAGGAGATCTAAAAGAGACTATCAAAATTGCTTCTCTTGCGGGTTGGGATTCTGACAACCCAACCTCAACGTGGGGAGGATTGGTTGGGTTTATGTTAGGTAAGGAAAAGATAGAAGAAATATTTGAAACAAAATTTTCTTCACAATTTAACATTCATAGAACACGTAAAGGTTTCCCTAATCAAGGGATAGATAATTTTCGAAACATGGCTCTGAAAGGTCAAAATATAGTCGACAGAGTAGTTTTAAAAAAAATGTCCGGTACAATCGATACGATAAGTAATAAGTGGTTAATACCTATCGATTAAATGAGTATCTAAAGTTGACTTATTTTAAAGCAACATTTTATATTTTTATAGAAACAAAATTTAACCAAAAATGAAAAAAACAATATTAATTTTAATATCTCTTTTAACTTTTGCGTGCCAGCAAAAAGAACGATCAATTGGTTTTACAAGCATTACAAATGATAGTGAAGAGTATAAATTCTATCTTGGCACAGATTCCACTATTGAAGTTGTTAAAAAATTTGATCAAATATCAAAAACTAAAAACTACGAAGAGCTAAGAAAAATATTTTCAGACACTGCAAAATTCACTTATTATAATGGGGTTGAAAATACCCTCGACGAATTTATAACTCTAAATCAAAAACGAGATTCAACTCTGCTTGCCAATGGTGAGACTTTAACTTGGAGTCCTCAATGGGCTTTATCAGTTGATATAAATCCTAAGAAGGGTGGTGAGCACGTAAATATGATGTATTTGGCTGAATACAATGGTAAAGAAGACAGTAGTAAATTTTATGCAAACCTTTGGTTCTATGTTAGGGATGACAAGATTATTACTGTTAATCAGTATAACCAAAGTATAAATAACGATTAGTTATTTTTCAATCTTTTAAAATAACGAAAAGACTCTAATTGTGGATTTCATAGCTTTTCACCTGTGACAATCAGTGTACCCTCCCAGTCTTTTTTTTGGTCTACTTTCCATGAGTAAACGTTTTT
>CACJRP010000018.1 GCA_902595825.1 uncultured Bacteroidota bacterium | reverse complement strand
AGCTAATCCATCTAAGGGACCAATGAACAAAATTTGGTGGCTATAATTCCAATTTGAGTCTTTAAAATGATTTTCAAACAATGAAACGGTAACTCCTTCAGCGAGTTTATTTTTTGAGAAGTAATCATTAAAATATTTTAAAACCAATTCTTCACTACCAGGCTGAACATTAAAATTATAAGCAGTCCAGTATCCAATTTGAGAATAAGAGTTAAATACAGATAATAATAGTATAAAGGATAATATTTTTTTCATTTTTAAATTGATTTATAGTTATAACTTAAAATTACAAAAACTATTCAAATCAAAGTAAATAAATGATTCTATTCCATAGAATATTTCTCAATCCAAGATTTGTGATATTTTACGATGGTATCTTTAGGTATTCCATGTCCAAAACCGTCAAGTTCAAGAGTCCTTAAATCCTTTAGATCTGTTCCCACAAGTTTTTTCCATGGTAAATAGACATCCTCATAACCAAGAGTTGCATCCAGTTTCCCCACAATGTGAAAAATTGGAGTTTTTACTCTCCTTAGATAATAATGCTCATCGATTTCCTTTTTAGACCTTTGCATTCTAAGCCCACCAACTACAATAAAAGCAGATTTTACCCTATCATCTATAGCTAAAAAAATATTTGCATATCTCGAGCCTAAGCTATATCCATAATAAGATAAATTTTCGAATTTAAAATCCTTCCTAGTTTCCAAGTAGTCTAAAGATCTTTTATAATCTTGCCCCCATTTCACAATCATTTCTTTATACTCTTCGCTCTCATTGGGCAGCCATGTATTAATCACTCTTTCCCTAGAATAAGTATTAAAGTATATTGGATGAAAAATAGCATATCCTTCATCAATTAAATATTTAAACTGAGATAACAGCCTATCGGGTAATTCATTCACTGTTTTATTTACTATTCCAGCTGCTGAAGGTACAACTATAACTGGACTATATCTATCCTTGTAGCTATTTGAATAGATTATATATCCGAATAGTTTTTCCTTACTATCATAAGTAGTATCTAAATTAAAAGTTTCAAGAGTATATCCAGATTTAAAATCGTCAGCTATTTTTATTGAAACATTAAGTTCATTTCTTTTGTAATCAAATTGAGATTTAAAAATTTGAAACACTTCATCACTTACATCAGGTTCAGTGGTTATATCTCTATAAAAGTCAGGAACAACCAAGGACTTATTTAGATTATTTTCATTTTCTGTAAAATTCTTTACAAGTCTAATTCCGTTTCCAATACTTCTATCTAAAGGTGGTAAACTAGCATAATTTTTAACATAATATGAAGGTTCTTGATACGATCCCCCTAATATTGAATATTCGATTTTTTTTTCCCCAAATGGATTATGCAACCATTCTTTTACATTTCCTGCAATATTGTTTATACCATTAGCACTCCCTCGAGGGTCTGTTACCTCACGCATTTGATTTGAGTTGAAATTACTGTTTTCAATTACCATAGAATCGTAAATTCCTGAAAATCCGGTACCTGACGCATAAAGCCATTGAAAAACATTTGGTATTTCTAGGTTTCTGTATTTAGCATAAGCTTTTGCTTCAAACCAGCTTATACCGGTTACAGGCAAATTATCTGTACCGCTTGGGAATTTGCCATATGACCAGTTGGCGGGACCAGGTTTTCCGTATTTTCCTACGAAAAGCCTCACCGTCGATTTGAAGTCGTAAGTCCTATCTCCAATTATTATTGGGAAGTCCCAAAATCTGGGATTTGTGTAACCACCATTGTCTAAAAATTCTTGATATTCTTTATTCGATACTTCAAATTTAGATATAGAGAAAGGTGAAATTTCAATATTATTAAATTGAACACCTTGTAACCACATTCTGTCGAATTCCTTTCCAAGAAAAGCTTTATGTTTAACAGGAATTTTAAATTCTGTTCCTGGTAAAGTATAATTATGTATATAAGGGAAGCCTCCCTTTTCAACATAATTAACTCCCTTGTGCTCAAGTTTAAGTAAATACGAATCTCTAATTCTTGGAACACTAATTGAATCAATAGGGGTTATACCAATTTTTCTGAACAAAGAATCACCCTTTATCTTTACACTTACCTTTATTCCATCGACATTTGTTTTTAATTTTATATATCTTCTTGATTTATTGTAATAACTATTTATAACTTCATTTTTGGGATTTAACTCGTGTAACTTTTCAGTTAAATTATAAACATCCAAAATTTTTCCTTTGTCATAAAGTTGAATTATTCTTGGTAATTCTTCATCAAGAAGTTTTTGAGTCGAATTTATTTTCCTAAAGAAAAAAAGGAAAACAAACAGTAAAACCAATGTAAGCGAAACATTTAATGTGAATCTTAAAACCGACCTTTTCTTAGGTCCCTTTGTAGAAACTTTTTCCTTATTAGCTTTTATAAGAAAGGAAATTATGCTTCCAATTAGAAAAACAAATAATATTATTAATATTAAGTTAAAATAAAAGCTATCAATTTCAAATCTTCTAAAAACCCAATCAATCCCTTGTAGTAAAGTGAATCCAAGAGCAAGAAAACCCCCTATAAATTGAAGGTATTTATTGGAGTTATCGAACATTATTCAGTTGGTATAAGACCAAGCTGGGAAAGCAATGAATAATTGTCAAAAAAATCTTGTTCTTGAACTATTTTCCCACCTTTCATAAGTACAAGCGTAGTGCCAATAAGATTAATTTTTTTACCGGTTGCTGGGATTCCAAAAAAATCACCATCATGAGTTCCCTTAAAGTTCCAGTGCTTTACTACTTTATCTCCTTGCCCGAAAACATCAACAATATTAAATTCTGCATCAGAAAACCCAGTTAAGTAATTGTTGTAATAGGCTTTGAAGGCATCAATCCCCTCTATGTCACCATCTGCAGTAATTGCTTTTATATTTTCATCAAAATTATCTAGATTTATAATTTCAATATTTCTTCCATTTATTGCCTTGTCCCAAACCATTGAATACAATTCAACATTATTCTTAACTTTTGAGATTTCACTGCTTAGATCAATACACTCTTGACTTGGTTTTGGGTTACAACTTAAAACTGCAATTCCCAAAATAAAAATAAACATTACATTTTTCATTTTTTTAATTTATGGATTATATCTACAAGTTAAAAAAAATAAAACATGTGGTTAGGCCTTTGGATAGGAATATTCAAAGCACTCTAAATCGAAATATGGTATTGATGCGAGAAGATGATCGAATATATCAGACATTATTTGTTCATAATTTTCCCATTTTTTATCTGCTGCAAAAGCATAAATTTCAATTGGGACTCCGTGCGCTGTAGGGGCTAGTTGTCTAACCATTAAAGTCAACTCTTTATTTACCTCTGGATGAGTACTCAAATAGGCTAAGGCATACCTTCTAAATAAACCTATATTGGTTATATTTCTTCCATTCAAAAGTAAGTTTTTATTTACATTTTTGTTTTTATTTTCTTCCTCTATTTCGTTTGTCCTGTCATTAATGTAGTCTGAAATTCTTTCAATTTTTTTTAATTCAGATAGTTTACTGTCTTCTAAAAACTTTATACTTGAAACTTTAATTAAAATAGGCCTTTTTATTCTTCTTCCTCCAGATTCGTTCATT
Organism: uncultured Bacteroidota bacterium; assembly: GCA_902595825.1. Lineage (GTDB taxonomy): Bacteria > Bacteroidota > Bacteroidia > Flavobacteriales > Flavobacteriaceae > TMED96. The sequence continues at coordinate 20,674 of CACJRP010000018.1, read as the reverse complement.
CCTCTCCAATTTATGAATGAATCAGATACCAATCTATAGGTTGGGATAGTTGTTATTGTTTTGTCAAAATTTTGAACTTTTACTGTTGAGAGATTAATTTCGATTACATCGCCGTCAGCATTGTAGCTTTTCATAGTTATCCAATCGCCAATTCTAACCATATCATTAATAGTTACCTGAATACTTGCAACAAAACCCAAAATAGTATCTCTAAAGATTAATAAGATGATTGCGGAAAGAGCACCAAGTGTTGCTAAAAATGCACTAATATCTTTACCAGATATAATAGAAAAAATAATCATGACTCCAACAAACCAAACAAAGATCATAACTACCTGGATATAGCTATCAATTGGTTTGTCTCTGAAATTAGGTATTGTCTTAAGGAAATCTTTCAGTGTGCTAAGTACCCTCCTTATGAGTGATATAATTAAGAAAGTAAGAATTAAATCCATGAACAAAACAATAGGCTCACGTATAACCTTCACTTCACTTAAAATTACAGGGAACAATCGTATTGATAAAAGAATAGGCGGGAAGTAAGCTAAAGTAGATGGAATTTTATTTTTAATTAAAAGATCATCAAATTTTGTTTTTGTTAAACTTGATACTTTGACAAAGAGAATTGTCAAAATTTTTCTAGCAATAACCCATATAATTATTAAAAAAAATAATAAGGTGACGGAATAAATAATAGCCTCAAGGAAAATTGACGCGCTTTCACTTAATCTTAATTTACTGTATATAAAATCTGAAAGATCAAATTTCATGCTCTAGTTTTATTTTTCAAAAATAATGCAATATTTTTAAAGTTGAGTTAAACGAATTTTGATGAAAATTTATTTAAATAACATTTAACCGAAAGACATTATGCAAGCAGATTATATTGAGGCCACAAAAGATTTATATAAAGAAGCAGCAGCAAGTCCTGAGATTGGACTATGTTGCACAACAAATCCTATATGGCAATTTCCTGATTTAAATATACCCAAGAAAATGATTGATATGAATTATGGATGTGGAACAACTGTTAATCCTAGAGACCTAATTAATAACCCAACTGTTTTATACGTTGGTGTAGGCGGGGGAATGGAGTTACTTCAATTTGCGTACTTTTCCAGGAAGAATTCAGGCGTAATAGGTATCGATATTGTAGATGAAATGATTGAGTCTGCAAATAACAACATAGCCGAAGCTGAGATCCAGAATAAATGGTTTTCAAAAAACTTTATTGATATTAAAAAAGGTGATGCCTTAAGTCTCCCATTAGCTGACTCGACCATTGATGTAGCTGCTCAGAATTGTCTTTTTAATATCTTCAAAACAAAAGAACTAGAAATAGCTCTAAGTGAAATGTATAGAGTTTTAAAAAAAAATGGGAAGCTAGTTATGAGTGATCCTGTTTGTGAACAACAAATTAATAGGACTTTAAAAAACGACAATAGATTGAGAGCAGCATGCCTTACTGGAGCGATTCCAATAAATGAATACATTAAGATGATAACTGAAATTGGATTTGGAACTATTGAGATTAGAGCTAAAAGACCTTATAGAGTTTTAAGTAAAAATCGTTATCCTACTAAAGAAAATATTTTTATTGAAAGCATTGAAGTATGCGCTATTAAAGACCCAATGCCCAAAGACGGACCATGTGTATTTACTGGTAGGACTGCCATTTACTATGGGGATCAGAATTATTTTGATGACGGTAAAGGACATGTAATGCTTCAAAATCAACCTTTGTCTATTTGTGATAAAACTGCATCGAATTTAACCAACTTAAAAAAAAGTGATTTATTTATTTCTGAACCAACATTTTTTTACGATGGTGGAGGCTGCTGCTGAAAGTTTAATTCTCCAATGAAAATTTCTGATGGTATATCCATTATAATTCCTAGTTTTAATGAAGGAGAGAATCTTTTGAGTTTATTAAATTTCCTCAAAAATATTAAACTTCAAAAGTTTGAAATAATAATTGTTGACGGGGGTAGTGATAATAAATCTTGTTCCTTATTTAAGAATTACAAAGATGTTATTTTGATTAATTCAGAAAGGGGTAGAGCAAAACAATTAAATCTGGGTGCAAGAAAAGCTAAATACAATTGGTTATATTTTTTACATGCAGATTCCGAACTACCAGGTGAATTTGAGAATTTGATATCAAAATCATTAGGAAATATTTACCAAGCAAGCTGTTTTAGACTAAAATTTAAACCTACAAATTTACTCCTCTCGATGTCATCTAAGGCAACAAAATACAATAATATTTTTTGTAGAGGTGGAGATCAATCGTTACTTATTCATAAAGATTTATTTTTTTCATGTGGTGGATATGACGAAAGGTATAGAGTTTGTGAAGATATTAATCTAATTGCAAAAGTTTACAGGATAGGGAAATTTAAAATTATGAATGGTGATATTATAACAGACTCAAGAAGATTTTTAAAGAACGGTACCTTAAAACTTTTAATTCACTTTGGTATAATTCATCTGTTGCACCATTTGAAGTTAAGGCCTAATTATCTATACAGGTACTATAAATTTTTCATTAAATAACATTAAATTTCAATTCAAGGTTTCTAATCTATTACTCAAATCAACTATCTCTTCATAATGAAAAACTTTTACTCCTTTGGTCTCAGTTTTAGAAAGTTGAGCCATTGCTCTTGCAACACTTTTTGCTTCTATTGGTTTATATTTAGATGGCATCAAAAAAGAAATTCTTGGCATTATTATTTGAGCCAATTTTTCTCCAAATCTTTTTTCACTCCTTTTTCCTAGTAATAAAGATGGCCTAAGGATACAAATAGATTTCAAATTTATATCGGTCACGTATTTTTCTATCTTCCCTTTTAGATTTAAGTAAAAACTCTTGCTTTTTAAATCTGCCCCAGATGATGACACCAAAATTAACTTTTCAATACCCAACTCTTTACAACTGTCTGCTATATCTTTTGTAATTCCGAAATCAATTCTTTTATATATTTTTTTGTCACCTTTTACTCTAGACATTGTTGTTCCAATTGTTATAAAAACAACTTTACTGGTTTTTATAGAGTTAAAAATTTCAGACTTTTTAAATAGATCGATTTTATGAATTTTTACTTTTTCATCTTTTATTTTTAAAGGTGACCGAAGCACTAAATTAATTTTTTTAAATTCTGACAATGGATTTAAATACTCAACTAATTCTCTTCCAATCAAACCGGTAGCTCCAAAAACAGCAACCTCAATTTTTTTAGAATTTTTATTCATAATATAAATTTACATATCAAAAAGGTTAGATTTAAGAGTTAACTAATAAAACAAACTATGAAAAAAATTAGAACCAAAATTGTATTTATTTTTTAATGGGTCTTATAAATTGCAGTAAAGAAGATGATGATAGTCTTTGTTTAAACTTTGAAATTATTGGAGAATCTTTTGATCAAGCCTGTGAAGGAATGGTAGATCCAGATTCGGGAGAGACTCTAACTGAGGAATTACTTGAGGTTTCAAAAGCTCTCTTTGAAGCTTTTTAAGCAACTCGCACACTAAAATAAAGACTTATCATCTTAAATTAAGAACAGTTCCCAAGTTTAAAATAAGTTTAGTTATCATTCCAATTAGGAAAAGAAACATAATGAGGTAAAGCAAAATTGTGCCTGCTTTTTTCATTTTTTGTTTTTTAATTTTCTTATCGCATAATATCCTATTACAAAGAGTAAAAAAATAAAAGCATAAACTACCAAGTTAGAGAAGAAGTAACCCATTTTCGAATATTATTATTTGTAAATATAAAAAAACAGCATTTATCAATTATTGATGATCTAATATAAAAACCCCCTCCTTTTATGGAGAGGGCTTAATAAATTTTAAAAATTAAGTTTATCTCGCAAACTGAACCATGGATGAGATTTTCCCTTCTAAATCAAAGTAAAAAATCTCCATAAGATCTTTTTCCCACTTTCTTCCGTTTTTAAAGACTCTTTTTTCCGATGAATAAACCATTGCACCTGAGGCTGCATCCGTATTTCTAATTTTAATTGGAACAATAGCAATTGGACTCCATTCAACAGATCTGTATGGCTTGAACAAGTTGCCAAGAGTACTGTTCTTTAGTTTCATTGTTTTACCATCATAAGTATATAGTGTAAATTCTTCAGCAAATGCATTTTTAAACCCTTCAACATTCATTTTATTATAGTCTTCAACAAGTTTTTCAAGAATTGAAGTTTCACCTCTATTAGAAAAAACAAATGGTCTTCCCAAATTTTCATTTTTTTCTCTTCCAAAAAATTTACCTCCATAAGGCATTCCAAAATTAACGGAATCTATAGCTTTCCATTGTTTAAAGTCAGTTACTTTCCCTTGATCGTCAAGTAGAAACAATTCCATTAGATTAAGCTTTTCATAAGAACCATTCTTGTAAACCCTTTCTTCATCTGACCAAGCAATAACTTGTTTGTATTTGCCGTCCTCCCCAACTAGAGGGATAATTTTGTATGGAACCATACTCAAAGATTCCATAGACTCTAAATATTTTTTTGACCATTCTTTTCTGCGATCAGTTAAAAATTCCTCAGAATAATATGTAAAAAGTTTTTCGGTGTCTCTTTGAGAATACGCTTCGGCAAGGGCCAAAAGGTTATCAGTCATTTTCTGGCCACCAAACTTATATGCTGTACCCTTTCTTTCACCTTCTTTAAGCCAAACACCCCCTGTAGTTTCACAACTTGTTAATATGAGAGGTAGAGTAAAAATTAATATGATGATATACTTTAAATTTTTCATTTTTGATTTCGATTTATGATTAATTGTCAAATATATCAAAATTGAAACCCATACAGAAAAAATAGATTTTTATTTACAAAGGTTGATTTCATTTATTTTTTTACGTTTTTTGATCAATTTTGATCAATTTTGATCATTTTTTATAACTTTTTGACCGTTTTTTATAACTTTTTGACCATTTTTAATCAATTTCATTCATTTCTAATTGATCTAACATAGAAATTCTTAATAAAGTGATATAATAGGGTAAATTATTGTAACGGAAAACCTACCAACATCTAAATTTCTTACAAAGAAAATCTGAGTAATACTATCTTATTTCCCGGCAAATCTTCCAAGTGACCAACCTATAATCGCACCTTGAGGCCCACCAATAATTCCAGAAAGCAAGATGTCTGTTATTATGAACTCCATTGAATAAATATTAGTTAATCCGGAAACAGTAAAATCAAAGAAAATAAAACAAAGTAAGGAATACCAAATACCTGTTAAAGCACCACTTTTGTAATCACTTATTCCCATTTTGTCAAAACTTATTACCCATAAGAATAGAAGAGATAAAGATCCTAGTAACATAAATAAAGGTTCAGGTTCAGCATTTACAATGTCTGGGAATTGCCTCGCAAATTCAATTTGACTGGGAACATAAAATAAAATTGCTGGTAAAATTCCAATTATTATTGATGAAATAAATGTAATTACAATTGTTATGAATATTTTTTTCATAGAAATGTTGTTTTAAAAATTTTAACGCCTACCATTTTAAACAGACGTTAATAAAAATAAGTTTTATTGCTTTACAGCAAATTTTAAAGCCTGAAAAATAACTTGGTTTCTAAAACCATCTGGATTATATGAACTCATTTTAGATTTACTGGAAGGAGGATTAGGGCCCTCGCCAACCCGATATTTCATTAAATCTTCCATAGATTTAAACATATCCCACGTTACTACAGTTGACCATTCTGAGGACAATGGAGCGATTCTACGACCAACTCCCCAATTCACCATATTCATTTTGTCCATGTTAGTTGAAAAGAAGTTCTTCCATAGAGATTTGTTTTCAGAAATAAAACCATTTAAGTTCTTTGGGCGAGCAAAATTAAATTGGATGAAACTTCCAAGTCCTTTAGCTATGCTAATTTCATCAACAAAGATATGCCTACTATCTTCAGTCCATGTATATGAATTTTCTAGAGCAGCTACAAGTTCCTGTTCTTCTTTCGATAAAATGTTTGGAGCATTTTCCCACCATCTATTCTTATCACTAAGCATTGCCGTAACATCTTTATTTGATTGAACAAATAAATAATTTTTTTTCTTTTCATCATCAATATTATCCATACCAATTCTTTTTAAAAATGCCCAAAATACAATGTCTCCTTTTTCGACTGAATTTTGCGCAACCTTTTGCATATACATTGTTTGCACTTTTTCGAATGCTTCAAGGTCACCTTCTACTCTAACAAAATGCATTGAAAAAGTTTGATATACTTGAGAAGTAGCAAGTGAAGAAACGAAGAAAACTGATAATAATAATTTTTTCATGGTATTTTATTTTTTAGGTTAAGAAAAGTAAATATATCAAAATTGAATTTAAACAATTTGTTTAGAGCAATTAAATATTTACTATTGTAAATTATTAATCATTAAAAAATTAAAATGAGCTACACTATTAAACATCTATTTCATATTAACTCACCGGTAGAAAATGTATTTGATGCCCTTAGCGATATTGAAAAACTAAAAAAATGGTACACTACTGAAACTTCTGGCGAATCCAAATTAAATGGTATCATTAATTTTAGATTTGGAGAGATTGATTTTAAAATTCAAATCCTAGAATATGAAAAGAACAAGAAAATAACATGGGAATGTATAGACACAAGTTTAGATGCATTAATTGGTCAAAAATATACTTACGAATTAGATGAAAATGCTGATAAAACTAGAGTTAGATATTCTCAGTCGGCTTTTGAAGACCAAGATGACTTTTATGCAAATATGAATTTTAGTGTTGGAAAATATTTGGAGGGTCTTCGACAATTTTGTCAAACAGGGGTTTCTGAAGGATTTGGAAGTGAAGGATACAGATCTTAAATAATATTTTGTAATTGTATGAAATTTAAAATATGAAAAAATGAAAAAAATTATTGTATTAATATCAATTATGATTATAATTTCTTGTCAGCAACAAGTTAAAGAAATTGAAACCATTAAAAGAATAGGATATGATGTGTCCGACAAAACAGGAAAGAAAATAGACTTATTTGGAGGCACTGAGTCTGCAACCAAAGTATGGGAAGACTATATAAAAGCCCATAATGAAGGAGATTTGGATGCAATAAAAAAACTAAACTTTGATGACATTAAAATTTGGGGTCCTAATGGTGAATTCATAGATGGATCAGAGGCTCACATTAATTTTTTATCAATGTGGTTTGAAGGTAACTCTCCAAAGTGGGAACCAAATTATTTTATTTCAAATCAATTGACTGACGAAAGGGGTTCTTTAAAGCAGTGGGTTACCTCAGGTCACGATCTAACTATGGAAGTTGAGGGTCAAGAGGTTAAAGTATACCAAGTTCACGATGCGCTCATAGAAGATGGAAAAGTCAAAATGTTTTATATATATGAACGTACTGATATACAAAAAAGTCAAGAATAATTTATAAATTTAGCATATTAACCATAAATCTTAAATTCAATGAAAAAATTACTTTTATTATTTAGCTTATTTATATCATTTACCAGTTTTTCTCAAAATATTTACTGGTTTGATGTTACAATTGATGTCGATGGAGGGAATGCATCTAGTGTTGCGGAGCTCGTAACAGGTTACTATTCAAGCATTAAAATACCAGAGGACGTTAGCGTATCCTTTTCAAGTATTGCAATGAAGGGGAATAGTTTTAAAGGCACTCATATACTTAGTATGTTTAGTCAGTCTGCAAAGTCACTTGCAGATTTTAGAGCCTCTCTGAAAGGTCCAAAGTGGGATTTATACATATCCAAAATGGGTAAATATGTTAATTCCGCTAGAAGAGGTGCTGGTGTAGGATTGCTTAATTTTAATCTAGACAATCCGCAACCAATAGGTCAAGCTTGGATTTTTAAAGTTAAAAATCAGCCCAGCTTTGCAGCTTCTTTTGGAAAACTTATGAAATCAACTAAAACTCCTGGACTTGTAAGTATGGGACAGATTGTACACGGTTCTGACAATGGTGAGAATATGTATATTTATCTCACATACCCAGATTTAGAGTCGGCCTTTAAATTTGGTCCGGACAACAAAAAGGAGCAAGAAGCATTTGCAACTTTTCAAAAGGAAATATCGAATTCTATCTATAGTCAGACATTTACACGGGTACTTATAAAACAATTTTAATTTATTTTTTAGCTTAAAGAGTCCTCTTTTGAGGACTTTTTTTATTTTAGATTTTTATCACTGCTGATGAAAGCTAATTTTTTTAGTGCTATTGCAATTTTCTTATCAATAATTGGTTCTTTTTCAGTTGAACGCTACATACAAAAGATAAAGCTAAATGAAGATAACGCAGTTTTATCAAAGAACGTTTTATATGAGCTAGAACAAAATTATTTCTCATTGCTGACAACAAGAGCAGAACTAAAATCGGTTGTTGATGTTACGGATTCTATTTTGGGAAATTGGAACGTAATTGATTCAAAGAAAGTAAAACAATATTATTTTCAAAATCAATATGCCTTAAGAGATGACATGAAAACAATCTTAGCATCAAGGCCTTTTTTCAATTCTAAGAAAATGTACTTTACCTCTCTAATAAACTCGGGTCTTATTTTAAAAATTGAAAATGAAGAATTAAGAAATGATTTAGAAGAAATCTATGATGTTCTTACTTTTAAATATGACTATGGAGCACACAACTCCGAAAAAATCACGAATTGGTTTAACTCTAAAATGCTTATGGATAAAACAATGAATCAGGAAAAAGTTTTCAATGATAGATATGATTTTGAACTTTATAAGTTTTTAAGCGATAGAAGAAGGACAGAAGTTGGAAGACTCTATGGAATTGAAAATACTACTGAAAAATTAAAAAAGGTTATAGAAAAGGTAAAAATGCAGGGTTTATTTTAATATTTGTATTATGAAATTTGCAATTATAGCTCCCGAAACCCAAACAAAAAAATGGAAGGTTGAATTTGAAAAACAAGCTCCAGGGGAGGAATTATTGATTGGTTACGAAACAGATAGACCAGATGACATTGAATGTGTCTTAGTTTGGGGTCATCCAAAGGGATCTTTGAAAAAATTTAAGAATCTTAAACTTATTTTTTCCATGGGAGCTGGAGTGGATCACATTCTAAATGATGATACAATCCCTAAAGATATACCTGTAAGTCGAATTGTAGACCCACAGATGGCATTTTCAATGACTAATTATATACTTATGGCGGTTTTGAATTATCAAAGATGTTGGTACGATTTTCAAGATGCACAGAAAAGAAATCACTGGGCACAATTTGAATTTGATGAGAAAAATCTTAAAGTTGGAATATTAGGGATAGGCCATTTAGGTATGGACGCTGCTAATGCTTTGTATAGGCTAGGATTTGAAGTTTTTGGATATAGTAATTCTCCTAAAGAGACGATTTTCCCTTCTTTTTACGGAAAACAGTTAGAGGATTTTTTAAAAAAAATTAACGTTTTAGTGTGTACTGTTCCTTTAACACCAAAAACAAGGGGTTTGCTAAGCGCTAAATTGTTCAATGAACTTGCCTTTCCAACTTATTTGATAAATGTTTCTAGAGGTGCTGTTCAAGTAGAAGATGATATTATAAGAGCAATCAAAGAAGGAAAATTAACTGGAGCATTTCTAGATGTTTTTGAAAAAGAGCCACTTCCAAATAATAGTCCTCTATGGCAAAATCCAAAAATTAAAATCACACCTCATGTTGCTAGCCTTACTTATGCAGAAGAATCAATTAGACAAGCCTTAGAAAATTTCAGAAGGGTAACAAATGGAAGCGCCCCCCTCAATGAGGTAAGTAGAGAAAATATGTACTAGATAGGTTAATTACATGGATACATAGCAACAATTTCTCCATTCGATTTTTGAACTTCAACGATTACGGTAAAATCAGGAAGATACATATAAGCAAAGTTTTCACCAAACGCAAATTGGCTCTCAAATAATTGTCTATTGTTATAAATTATATAATCACCAACTTCGGGGTTAATATTTGTTCCTGAATGGTAAGCTGTGTTAAAATGACCAGACAAAAATTGAGAGCAAAAATAACCTTCTTCTATAATTTGAATTGTTCCAGTCACCACCGAAGTCTTGTAATTATTTCCGATTATTAGTGGTTGGGGACAACCTTTAAGCAGTGCTGAACCAGGAGTAAATGGACAATCGTCTAAAGAATCCTGAATTCCGTCACCGTCAGAGTCTGGTGGACACAAAACCACTGAAACAAAGTCAGAGTCTAAAAATTCAGTTGGTTCTCCAGGACAACTAATGTAACCTCTTATTTTGTAATTCCCGGCAATTGTAGTTGAAACAGTTAGTTGATTATCATAACCAACAATTTTTGTGTATCCGTTTCCTGGATCTAACATCCATTCAAAACTCGTAAAATTATCCATATTTCCAGCTTGAAGTGAGAGATTTGGAGCACAATATCCGAAAACACTTCCATCATTAATTTCAGAAGGTTTTGCTGGAGGGGAGCTAAAACCAGAGTAAAATCCTCCAGATGCTGCTGCACCACTTACATTAAAATAATTTACATATAGTTCATCGTTACTAAACACCGAAACATTTCCAACTAAACCTGTAATTGTATAAGTAACATAGTTAACGTTTCCAGTTACAGCGCTAGGACCAACAGCGGTAGCAACATTTAACGTGCCTATGGGCTGATTTGTGTTGTTATTATCTGTAATTGTAATAACGGCACCAATTCTTGAGATGATATTTAATTTTCCTGTAAGTAATTGGTCTCCAATTCTTTCTATATCTGGAATGTTATTCACATCTCCAAGGCTTGAACATTTTAGAGGAGGTGCAAAAAATAATCCAACCTGAGCCCCACCTGCAGGAGAAATTCCTTGAAATGCGTATACTGGATTAGAGGTTTCTACATACATATTACCATTCCCATCATACATATCCCCTTCAATCAAAAAATATTCTCCAGATGTAATAGTAGTAGTTGTCAAAAGAGGATCTAGACCACTAACACTTATACTCTTTAAATATCTAGCACCGTTAGTAATTGGATTTCCACCTATTGTAATAGATGTATTGTCTGTGGTTGCAACAAGGAGTACATTTTCTGTCCCGTTGTTTCCATCACCTTTTTTAAATATGTATTTTGTACCTACTTTACTTTGATCAACAAGTTGGTCAAATCCGTAATCTTTTTCAGCATTTTGTGCTTCAGTAAAGGCACCATTCATAGAACCAGAATTTACAACAACGGGCTTAGTTGAAGTAATTCTTGCTCCAATTAAACCATCAGAGTTATATGTGTGTCCTGCGTCGTATTCTAATAAAGCCGGAACATCTCCTCCAGCACCATTGAGAACAGCGAGAGTATAAGTGTCACCTCTATTTAGGTTTACAACAATATCATTTAATTGATTAAAAGCGTTAGAACCTAAAGCTCCTTCATCTACATCCACAAGATCAACATTTTCATCTATATTGTTTATTGTAAGAATTGTTCCTGCCTCCGTTCCCATAACACTTATAAATGAAACATAGTTATCTAAAAACGGGTCATAACTAGTATACATACCTGCTCTAAATTGAGTACCCAGGGCTGCCCCACCTTTACTTACAAGTGCTCCTGCTTGTTTACCAAGCCCCCCTCTTGTTCTAAGGGCTACATATATTTCGCTTTCTACAGCCTCAATTATATAGCCTTTGTCAACATGTACCCTTGCCGTTTGATTTGTATTATTTGCCACCAACATCGCCTGTGATGGTCCCGCTCCTGGGTTTCCTTGAATATCGTATCTATAGGGGTTATCATTCCTTACTGCAATCGCTTGAGGCGCACCCCCTATAGGTGTAATGACAACATTTACATCTGATGCACTGGGTGTAGAAATATATAAATATTGTCCATTATTTGGAGTAGAATTAATATTATCGTCAGCATATGCCAGTGGGGGGATATAGTGAATTTTACTTAGCTGGGAGGATCCATAAAAGCCACCAATTAAGAAAAGAACTATAGCTGAAATGCACTTTTTCATTTTCACATTTAAAGTTACTCAATAAAAATTTGAGCTTGAATTTTAAATTAATTAATTTGATAGAAAATAAATAATGAAAATAATCAAAACAATATTAATTTTTCTCCTGTCGGTATATTCATATGGACAAGCCGCTATTGAATATATTAACAGCCAGGAAAATATCGATAACGGATACCCTTTTTCTGAAGCTGTAATTGTAGACAATATTGTCTACCTTTCAGGCAAGGTTGGTAGACTTCCAAGTGGGCAATTGATCAAAGGTGGAATCGAGAATGAAACATTACAAACATTAAAAAACATAGAATCGGTTTTACAAAGAATAGATCTTACAAAAGAGGATATTTTTAAATGCACCTGTATGCTTGCAGATATAAAAGATTGGCCAAAGATGTCAAAAGTTTACAAAAGTTTTTTTGATAGAAAAAACTTACCTGCAAGAAGCGCATTTGCAGGGAGTGGTCTAGCTTTAGGAGCAAAGGTGGAGATAGAGTGTCTTGCAATAGCAAATTGAATTCACAATTTGATTTTTTTTTTAAATTAAGGTTGATAATTAAAAAATAAAAAACTATGAAAAATATTAAAAACAGGGAAATCTCAATTTTCGCAATAGTTGGAGCTCTAGCTATAATTACCGCTTTTACTAGTCAATCAGAACAGATGAAAATATATGAATTTGAGACAGTCACTGTTGTGGAGTCTCTTATTCAAAACGGACTAGGCCGTTCAAGAATGATATCAGGTACACAAAATGTAAATTACAGGGAAGCGACTACAATAAGACAAGATGACGGTGAAAAAATCAAATCAGATAAAAAGCGTTCTGAAATTAGAACTAAAGCTTTTGAAGAAACTAAATTATTAAATTTTTATAATGTCGCTGGAATTAGATTCAACAATATTGCAACTAATGATGCAATGGTTAAATCAAAATTAAATGAAATGTCTACACAAGGTTGGGAACTAGTGTTTGTGAGTTCTGGTGTAGAAAGCGCTGATAAAGAAAGGGATGCTATTTTCATCACGAGATATCATTTTAGAAAAGAAAAATAAAAAATTCACTCTTTAAGGACAATATTGGAATATATGCCACTTAATTTATCGTGGAATTATAGTTATTGTGAATTATTTTAATTAGACAAAGCATCAATTAATTTTTTTTCAATTCTATTCAAGGGAAAATCATTATTGCATAATATAACTATAGCTTTTTTCTCGTCTAAAAGGCGAACTATTCTAGTTTTATAGCCTGGATTACTTCCAGAGTGACGCACTATTTTGTTCTTAGGATCTTGATTTAATCTCCATCCAAAGCCATAGTAGCTTGGGGTTTTGTCATTAAGCAAGAAGGGAGAAAAAGCCTCCTCCATTGTTTTTTTTGATATAAGTCTCTCAGTGTAGAGTGCTTGGTCCCACAGCAATAAATCATACACATTTGAACTCACTCTACCAGGTCCTTTTCTGTTTCCAAGCCATACGGTGTAGTCAGATGACAAAAATTTATTTGCATTTACGAATCTTTCTAAAGAATCTTTTTTGTGTCCAAAAGCTAGATTCTTTAATTCTTTTTTTTCTTCATTTGTTCTAATTGCTGTATTTACCATTTTTAAAGGTTCAAAAATCCATTTCTTTGACATTTCCACAAAGTCTTTGCCTGTAACTTTTTCTACAATGCTTCCTAAAAGAACATATCCTGTATTACTGTACCTGTACTCGTCCCCTGGAGAGAAAAGAATTTCAGATTCATATTTATTCAAATATTCTAAAATTTCTGTGTTGCCCGCAACTTTAGATTTATCCCAATTTTCATCCATTATCTTTTGATAATCTGGAAGTCCGCTTGTGTGTGTTAGAAGATTTCTAATTGTAATTCCCTTGTATGGAATGTTTAAATATTTTTCAACCAAATCATCGTAAGTTAATAACCCCCGTTCTTTACAAATCATAATCATCATGGCTGTAAACTGTTTTGAAATCGACGCAAGTTCAAAAATATCAGATGATTTTAAGCGAACATTTTTTTCAAAATCCCTTTTACCATTTACACCGTTAAAAATAATTTCACCTTCTGATGCAACTATTACGACACCAGAGAAATTTTCAGAAACAGAAGTATTAAAAATTTTTTCAATCTTGTTTTCCGAGTTACAGGCTGTAAAACCTATGAAAATAAATAAAAGAGATATATATTTGAACATTAAAATATTTTAACAATGACGAAATTTTTTGCTACCATTGCTTTAATACTAATGATTACCGCAAGTTGTAAAAAGGATGATGACAGCTACTCGTATGGTGAATACCCGAATCCGTCACCTTCCTATGAAAACATAGACAAATAATTCTTATGTCGATAAGGTAATTATGTACTTGATCCTATAAGGTAACCAATAATTAAGCCTAAAATCAACATGATTACCGTTTTGCCAGTAAAAAGCCACTTGAAGTTTTTTTCCCAGGAATCAGGAATAAAGTTTTGGTTTTCATCTTCGAGGCTTCCACTAGTGGTAGCCCAATAAGCGTAGATGTAAACCCCTCCTAAAAGACAAGCAGCAAAAATGGCTGTAATTAAAACTTCACTCATTTTGATTAATTTTTTTAATTGTCTAAACACAATATACGAAATCTTTAAAATTGATAATAACTAAATCAATAGATTGTTATTACCAAATAAACCATTTGTGTTTTATATTTGCCTAAAAGTGAGAAAATTACCAAAAAATATAAATGACTTTACATCTCTATTTGTTAGAGTAACGACTGGTTTTTTGATGTTCCACTTACATGGGTTGCGTAAAATAACATCTGGTTATGAAAGATGGGAAAAGCTTGGAAGAACTATTACCGATTTAATAAATATAGACTCGTTTGCAATTCCTCTGGGTCTCATGGCCAGTTTATCAGAGTCTATTTTTGCAGGTTTTATTATGATCGGCTTTTACACAAGAACCTCAACTTTTTTTTTGGGATTTACGATGATAGTGGCCTTTAGTAAACATCTTTTTTCCGATGGCCTTAAGTCAGGTGAAATGGCTCTTCTCTACTTAATTCTGTGTATTATAATTTATCTTCTAGGACCTGGTAAATTTAGTGTTGACAGACTAATTAAAAAATAATTCATGATAATTCAAAGTGTTAAGATTTTAGGGTCATTGGTTTTAGTTGTTATTACGATGGCAATAGGATACGGTTTATTTAAATACTATCAAGCTGAAAAACTCTACTCTCAACTTACGCCTTCACCGGAAATTTTAACAGTAGGGAATTTTAGTTTTCGTGATTTAAACAAAAATGGAAGACTTGATGTTTATGAAGATTCGAGAGAGCCAGTAGAAAGAAGAGTGGAAGACTTATTAAAACAAATGACAATCGAAGAAAAAATTGGTCAAATGTTTATCACTATGATAGGTATGGGTAGAAATGGGGATCTTTTAGATCTACCTCCAATCCACAGAGACATTTTAGATGACCCGTTATTTGAGGTAGGAATCTATTTTTCCCTTGAAACCAATGCTGAAATGATAGTAAAAAGGAAAATGAGTCATTTTAATATACTTCATGCTTATACTCCAAAAGCCATTGCAAGATTTAATAATAATCTGCAAAGGAAAGCTGAAAGAACAAGATTAGGAATTCCAGTGACTATTGCTACTGATCCAAGACATGGAGCTAGAGAAGATGAAAAAGGAGTAGGTGGAATTTACACTCCTTCATTTTCAAGATGGCCAACATCACTGGGGTTAGCTGCGACCAGAGACTCATCACTGGTTAGAGAATTTGGAGAAATTGCCAGTGAAGAGTACAAAGCGTGTGGAATAAGGCTTGCATTACATCCAATGGCAGATCTAGCAACAGAACCAAGGTGGGCACGCATAAATGGTACATTTGGAGAAGACGCGGAGCTCTCTGCGGCTATGACCTATGCTTATATAAAAGGTTTTCAAGGGGACACTCTATCAAATAATAGTGTCATAACAATGGTAAAGCATTTCTCTGGTGGGGGACCTCAAAAAGACGGAGAAGATGCTCACTTTCCATATGGCAAAGAACAAGTATATCCTGGGAATAATTTTGATTATCATCTTATACCGTTTACGAAGGGTGCATTACCAGCCAATACTGGACAAATAATGCCCTATTACGGAATTCCAGTTGGTCAAACTAAAGAAAAAGTAGGTTTTGGATTTAATAAACAAATTATTACAGAACTTTTAAGAGACTCTCTGAAATTTGACGGAGTAGTTTGTACAGATTGGAATATTATAAATACAATGCCACTAGCTGAATTAGCTGGTGGAGAAAGATCCTGGGGTGTGGAAAATTTAACTCCAGAGCAAAGAATGAAAAAGGCAATTTTAGCTGGTGTAGATCAAATTGGCGGAGAGACAAGCACTGAACAAATAATTAATCTTGTTAAACGGGGAGAAATTGAGGAACCAAGAATAGATCAATCCGTCAGAAGAATTTTAAGAGATAAATTCACCATAGGACTCTTTGATAATCCATTCGTTGATGTAAGCAAAATTTCAGAGAAGATGTTAAAACCAGATAATATTAGAAAAGGGGAGGAGGCTCAAATTAAGTCTACTATTCTATTAAAAAATCAAAATAAAATTTTACCACTAAAAAAAAATTTAAAATATTATCTATCGGGATTTAGATATAAAAACCAATTTTCCAAGTATGCAGAAGTCGTTTCAAATCCTGATGATGCAGATTGTATTATCGTCAGAAAAGATACCCCATTTGATCACAGAGAAGGCACTATGTTGGAAAGTTTTTTTCATCAAGGAAGGCTATATTACAATCAAGAAGAACTCTCCGATTTAAAAAAGTTTTCTAAAACAAAAAAAGTTATATCGATTGTAAATTTAGAGAGGGGGGCGGTTTTAACAGAATTAGATAAATTAAGTGAGGCCCTATTGGTAGATTTTGGAACCCAAGACCATCTTATGGCTGATATATTATTTGGGAAAGAAAAGCCTGGGGGTAAGTTACCAATTGAATTACCGAGATCACAAGAGGCAGCTAATAATCAAATGGAGGATATCCCATATGACTCTGAGAATCCACTATATAATTTTGGTCATGGCTTAGAGTATTAAAATCTTTGGCATAGAATTTGAACTACAACTAGTTGTAATAAATAATTAAATAAATAAATACTATGAAAAATCTTAACCTAATCAGTTTATTATCACTTTTGTTAATAACGTCTTTTTACAGATGTGATAAGCAAAGTGATGAATTTATTTCAGATCTAGATACTACTTCTTTTGTAGAAGCTTTTTTAGCTTTTGTATTTGATCAAGATGTAGAGGAGCTTGTTGATGATGCCTTTGCCCAAGAGTTTTATTCATCAAAAGCTACAGATATTTCACTATCAAACATAAGTGCAAAAGGACCAAAGAGAAATTTCAAAGGAGACCGTTATGGGAAGTGTGCTACCATAACAGTTGATGAGGAAAATAATATAAAAACAGTTTTTTTTGATGGTGAATGCTTTGGTAAACGAGGTCAAACAAGAACAGGAACCATAGTTATTTCTTACTCTGAGACAAAAGGAGAAATTGGAAGTTTTAGACAGGTTGAATTTGATAATTATTTTTTAAATGATGTTCAAATTGAAGGTGTGAGAAGATACGAGGTTATTGGTCTAGAAGAGGGAGTTAATAAAACAGTTCAAATGACACTTGAAAATGGTAAAATGACTTATCCCGATGGAAGTTTTTCAACGAAATCAAAAGCCATCACAAAGTTCATAACTTATGAGGGTGAGGAAAGAGTTTCTACATCAGTTACTGGAAATGCAAGTGGCGTTAATTCGGATGGGACTGAATATGAAATGGAAATCACCTCCCCAATACTGTTTACAAGAGCCTGTGCAAAAGAACTGATGCACAAAAAGGGTAAAATTCCTGTTTCAGGTGTAAAAAGAATGGTAAAAGGAGAATCAGAAATGATAATTAACTACGGAGATGGGGAATGCGATTTTGTTGCGGAAGTCACAAAGGATGGAGTTGTAGAAACCATTGATCTTAAAGAAATAAAAAGAA
Source organism: uncultured Bacteroidota bacterium (assembly GCA_902595825.1). Lineage (GTDB taxonomy): Bacteria > Bacteroidota > Bacteroidia > Flavobacteriales > Flavobacteriaceae > TMED96. The sequence goes on along the minus strand of CACJRP010000018.1, from coordinate 2,593 downwards.
AAAGGAAATTTAGGAAATTGAAATCATAATCCGTTTGCTCCGATATTTTGTTTAAAAACTCTTGTAATTTTCACAAGAGTTTTTTTATTTAACATAAAATTTAATAATGGACAATAATTGGAAAGAGATTAATGGGAAGTTAACCAAAGAATTCAAATTCAAAGATTTTAAAGAAGCTCTGGTTTTCATAAATAAAGTTGGAGACCATGCTGAAAGTATAAATCACCACCCTAAAATTATTAACGTTTATAGCTCTGTAATAATTGAACTTTGGACCCATGATAAAGATGCAATTACAGATTTGGACTACGCGCTATCTGGTCTTATAGATACGATAAGTTTATAATTTTATGGCTTTTTTATATCATTTTTGAAAAAAATCAAGTTTTTTTAGAAAATAATTCAAATACTTTTATTTTACAATTAAAATAATTGGGTTAAATCTTTATGATGTAGTACATTAGTAACTCGTGCCATTACTAATTAATTTCAAATGTTCTCCGTAATATGGAACTCTGACTGGAATTTGTTTAAATCCACTATAAGGTATAGTTGGTATATTCCTATTTTATTTACTATCCAAATTAGTTTCGCGCAGGTAGTCACAAACGGAATTGTACTTCATTTAGACGCGAACAACAGCAGCTCTTATTCAGGTTCTGGCAATACCTGGAATGATATAAGCGGTAATAATTATCATGTGAACTTTTTTAATGGTGTTCAGTTTAGAAATACAAATGAGACTATTCCTAAGTATTTTGAATTTAATGGAACAAGTCATTACGGAGCTATAACTAACATGCATTATGATAGTGCTAATTCTCTGGGTGAATTAAGCGTTTTTGCTTGGGTTAAAACCACATATAACAACGGCACAGATGGAACATGGGACAATAATAATTGGTCTATAATAGATTTTGATAGAAGTGAGTGGTATCAGCTAACTGTCACAGGGGCTGGTCAAATTTCATTTTCAGGGGACAATACCAATCAAGGAGGTTTGGGAACTAATGGAGATCATTTTGATATGCTTGGCAGCAATGGAAGCGTGAATGATGGTAATTGGCATTACATTGGGTACACTTATTCTGTAAGTTCACAAAAAGTAATTTTCTATCTGGATGGACAAGTTGATAAAACGTATACGGCTAATGGAAGTATGAATGCATTGGCTGATTCTACAACCCGATATGGATTTATTGGAGATGGCAGTGAGGCTGGAAGTTATAATTCTACAAGAAATAACATTTGGTATCAAGGATCAATTGGTGCAATTCATGTATATCACAGAGCATTAACATCAAATGAAGTATCTCAAAATTATAGCAGTGCAACTAATTATGCTCCTACAGATATAACTTTATCTGCAACTGCTTTTAACGAAAACTTACCCAGTGGTACCCACGTTGCATCTCTTACTGCAACAGATCAAGATAACAACGATACCCATTCTTTCAATCTTGCTTCTGGTAATGGAACTAATGATGCAGATAATAACTATTTTATAATACAAGGTGCATCACTTAAAACAAGTGGAACATTTGATTTTGAGACCAAGTCTTCTTACAATATCTATATAAACACCAATGATGGAGCAGCAAATTATGCCAAAGCCTTTACAGTCACAGTCAGTGACGTGAATGATGTTCCAGACGATATTTCTTTTAGCAGTATTATTAGTGATAATCTAATATTACATCTTGATGCAAGCAATTCAAACTCCTACCCAGGGAATGGAAATACTTGGTATGATATTAGTGGCAACGGTCATAATTTCACCTTATATGGAGCTACCCATAATAATAACGGATACTTTGATTTTGACGGTGACAACGATTGGGCAAGAACAGTTTCTTCACTGGATCTGAGTTCTTATGATAAAGTTACGGTACAGATATATTTTAAAACAGAAAACACAAATGCACTTGAATGCACATACGAGCATTCAATTAATTGGAATAATCAAACTGGGGGATTTGGATTATTTGCTCAAAGTGCTGGTTCTTCCTTCAATAATAATGTTCATCATACAAACCAAAATGGTGGGTTTAGTGGAAATAGCGGTAGAAACTACCAGTTTGATATCCTTAATGATTGGCACTTACACACCAATATCCACAGCATGGCGGTTGATGCAACAGGAAGACAAACTTATATTGATAATAATTTAATTCCTTTTACATCCTCCCCCTATCCAAATACAACTGCAACGGTCAATGGGTCTTTTTCAAATCATCATTTCTACATTGGAGCAAGACAGGGTAATAATTATTACTTAAATGGTCAAGTTAAATCACTCTTAATCTATGGATCTAAACTAAATCAAAGTCAGGTCGCAAAAAATTATCAAGCAATTATTTCCGGATCTAGCATATCCACCCTCACCATCGATGAAGGTTCATCGGTTGGTTTATTGGTAGGCACTTTGTCTGCCACGGGTAAGGATGCAGGTGAGACCTTGACCTACAGTCTAGTTAGTAACGGTCAATCCTCCAGCCAACACAACAGTTCATTTACTGTATCTGGGACTCAAATTTTAACAGCCGCAGCCATTGATTATGAAACAACCTCAACACTAAACTTAAATATACAA
>CACJRP010000017.1 GCA_902595825.1 uncultured Bacteroidota bacterium | reverse complement strand
TTTTTTGGACATTTTTCGATTATTTTTGATCATTTTTGATCATTTTTGATCATTTTTGATCATTTTTGATCATTTTGTCATATTTCATTATTTTATGTTTTTAGAATAAAAAGAAATTAATTTAACATTTTCAAAAATTTCAATATTTTTATTTTAACTATAAACAAATTCATTATGAAAAAAATTACATTTTTGCTATTCGGTATTTTAATATTTTCTTCTTGCGAGGACTGGAAACCTCTTGAATTGAAAATTGACTGGGGGGATAAACCCCAGCCCTTATATGAATCAATTACAATGAAACCCATTCCTGGAAAGGAATCGGATCTTGTTGAAAAATTAAAAGAATACAATTCTTTATATCACAATAAAGTAGAAGGTACTTCAGCATTTTTAAGATTTATCTTTTCAGGAAAAGACTCTGGAAAATATATGTGGATTGAAGGTCCAATGGATTTTAATTATGTAAATGAAAATTTAAATGCAGATGGTCGTGATCAATATTGGATAAAAAATATTTCACCATTAATTGTTGAGTCAAAAACAAACTTTTACAGACACGCGGTACCTCTCTCTGTATTTTCAAAAAAAGAAATTACTCCAAAAGCTTATAGAATAATAGGGTTTAAATTTTTTAATGATAATGGTTATGAAAGGGCAAAAGCTAACAAAATCATGTACAAGTTTAAACTTGCAGAGGAAGCAATGGAGTCTGGCTACTCAAAACATATTTTTTATGCTCACGAAGTTATTCCAGGGGATGCAGATTTTTATGTTGTTTTTCCTCTTAAATCAATCGCTGAAGACGATAATTGGGATAAAAATGAAAATAATATAAATGACTGGGAAGAGCTTGCTAGTAAAATGGAAGAAATGTTTGGGGATATAGACCTCATTTGGAAAGAATGGGATGGATTAGTATACAGAAGTGAAAGTCATACTAGAATTGTTATTGAATAAATATAAAATACCCCCATCTTTTGATGGGGGTTACTTTCTTCTATTCTTCTCTTCCAATAATTTTATTTAAGTTTTCTAACCCGAATTCATTCCCGTACAAGAGAGTTGAGAATCTCTGAATTTCCGCAGCTATTTGTATTGCTGCTTTTATTTCTTCATCAGTGGCCCCAATTTTTTTTGCAAACTCTATTTGTGCTGCAATGCAATACTCACAATGTATAGCTGCAGATGCAGATATTGCCGCTAATCTAGCTTCTTTTGGAGCAATAGGACTTTTTTCAGAAAATAGCATATTGAAAGTATCAAAGTAATTTGCCGATTCTTCTGCCATAAACTTTGGATACATTTTATTAAATGGACTTCTCTTCAAAAGTTCTTCATATGAGGAATCATTGTTTTGACTAAAGCCAATTAAAGAAGTAAGTAAAATTAGGAAAGTTATTTTTTTCATTTTTTTCATTTATTAGTTAGTAAAACAAATTAAATAACATATGTGTATAAAACTATTATATTGTAATATATTATTTAAAAAACCTTGATATGAGTATAGTTTTGATTGAAAAGGCACAAAAAATACTTCTTGATAACCATCAAAAAGGTGGATTCACTATCCCAACTGAAAAATTATATCCGTTTCAATGGATGTGGGATTCTGGATTTATAGCATTAGGGTTTGCCCATTTTGATCCTGAAAAAGCCAAAAGCGAAATTAATAATATACTTAATGCTCAGTGGGAGAATGGTTTCATACCTCATATTGTTTTTCATACTAAAGCAGACACATATTTTCCAGGCCCTGATTTCTTTCAATCCGAGCTGAGTGAATTTTCATCAAAAAAATTTAAAACTTCTGGAATTACTCAACCACCCGTTTTTGGATTTGTTTTAGAAAAGATTTACGAAATTGTAGATGATAAAAAGGATTTTCTAAAATTTATTAAAACTCAAATTGACAAGGTGTATTTTAATCATGTTTACTTTTATGAAAATAGAGATTTAAACAAAGAAGGTCTTGTCTACATATACCATAACTGGGAATCTGGTACAGATAACTCTCCTTTGTGGGACAGTATATGGGAAACTATGAATCCGCCAGATTATAAATTTGAAAGAAAAGATACAAATCACGTTGATTCTACTCAACGTCCAACTAAAAGGGAATATGATCATTACCTTCATCTTCTTGAGATAGCAAAAAATCACAAATACGATGATAAAAAAATTGCTGAGTTTTCACCTTTTTTAGTCCTAGATCCACTATTTAATTCAATACTTTTAAAATCAAATCAGTCACTAATTAATTTATATTCAATCATTGGTGGTGAAGAAAAGAAAATTGAATATTTAGAAAATAAACAGAGGCTTGGAGAAGACTCACTAAATAAAAAATTATATGATTCAAAACTTGGAGCGTATGTTTACTATGATTTAAGAAATAGCAAAAAATTAAAAGGGATCTCATCTTCATCGTTTTCCCCATTGTTTTGTGGGGCACCAGATGAAAGAATTTCTAACCAACTAAAAAAAACATTTAATAAAAAATTTAATTTAGGAGATAAATTCATATGTGCCTCATTTGACACCTTGAGTGATAATTTTAATCCTAAAAAATATTGGAGAGGTCCAGTTTGGTTAAATTTAAACTGGATCCTATTTCATGGTTTTAATAGATACGGATTTATTGATATATCCGAAAAAATAAAAAAAGATTCAATAGATTTGATTGAGAATGAGGGGTTTTATGAGTATTTTGACCCGTCAAATAAAAGTGACAAAAATAAAAAAAGAGCCTGTGGGAGTAATAATTTTTCTTGGACTGCTGCTCTTTATTTAGATTTTTGTAAAAGGAAAATCTAGAACAAAAACATAGTTAGATGGCATTTATTGACTTTACAATTATTTTCTTATATCTAATTACATTTTTAGCAATTGGTTTTTTCTTTAAAGGGAATAAAAGCTCCAAAGATTATTTTTTAGGGGGGAGATCAGTAGGATGGGGTCCACTCACGTTATCAACTATGGCTACTCAACTTTCTGCTATCAGTTTTATTTCAGCACCGGCGTTTGTGGGGTTAAAAAATGGAGGAGGAATGCAGTGGTTGACATTTGAATTTGGTGTACCACTCGCGATGGCATTTTTAATGATAGCGATTGTTCCAACTTTATATAAATCCGGTGTCGTTAGCGTTTATGAATATCTAGAAAAGAGATTTGATGCATCTTCAAGATTATTGATAAGTTTTGTTTTTCAAATAAGCCGGTCTGTAGCAACTGGGGTAATGATTTACACAATGGCACTTATTTTACAGGCTACAGTGGGTATTGATTACTGGTTATCAATCCTTTTAATTGGTATAATTACTTTAATATACTCATTCCAAGGAGGGATGAAAGCAGTCATATGGGGTGATGTAATTCAGATGGTCATTTTATTTTTAGGAATTATAATTTGCTTATTTTTTGGATTAAATGAATTGGGCGGGATAGAAGAATTCATTGAACTTGTTGATAAGGAAAGATTACAAGTAGTTAACTTTGAAAAGTTAGGATTAAGTAATAGTTCTAAAAATGATGAATTTGGATTTTGGCCAATGCTAATTGGTGGATTTTTTCTGTATGCATCATATTATGGAACAGATCAAACGCAGTCTCAAAGACTATTATCATCAAAAAATATGGGTACCATAAAAAAACTTTTGTTTGCTAATGCAATCTTTAGATTTCCTATCACATTAACGTATTGTATCATGGGGCTGGTGCTTGGAACACTTTTTCATCAAGACAGTTCTTTTCAAGAAATGATTGCTTCGGTGTATTCCTCAAATATAAACTTCCTTGAGGGAAAAAAAGCTGATCTAATGGTTCCGGTTTTTATTATTCACTATCTTCCCTCTGGAATTATAGGTATTTTAATTGTTGCAATCATGTCAGCCGCAATGTCTTCTTTAAGTTCTACGATAAACTCATTATCGGCAGTTACTATGGAGGACATTGTTAAAAGGTTTAGCAGTAATATTTCTGACAAAAAATACATGAATCTTTCACGAATTATATCAGTATTTTGGGGGCTATTGTGTCTTTTTATCGCCCTGTTTACTGGTAAGATTGAAGGTACAGTCATAGAGGTCATTAATAAAATAGGTTCAGTTTTTTATGGTCCAATTATAGGAACTTTTGTTCTAGCTATAATGACTAAAAAGACTCATTCTAAAGGAGCTAATATTGGAATTTTAGCTGGAGTTTTTTTAAATATTTTTTTGTGGTTAAGTGTGCCAGATATTTTTTGGTTCTGGTGGAATGCAATTGGTTTTGCTTCAACGTTTACAATCGGTTTATTAGCTAGCTATTTTATCAAGGGAGCAAGAAAGCAAATTCTAAAAGTAGAATACTATGCAGAAGCCAGGGATGTCTTAAAATTAATATTGTACTTTTTTATAATCTTAATTTTCGCCTTGTGTTTTCCTCTACTATTCTAGTTTATATTTAAATCAATTTTTGAGTTAGTTTCACTTATTTCTGAAATGAATTTTGATTTCATTTTTGAATTTTTAAACTTTCCAGTGTACTCAAATGTCAATGTGGAGGAGTTAAAATCTTTTATGCCTCTAGAATGGATGCAAAGGTGTTTAGCGTCAATTGCACAAGCAATGTCCTCAAGATTTAATATTTTACTAACGCAATCTACAACTTGTTTGGTAACTCTCTCTTGGACCTGAGGGCGTCTCGAAAAAAAGTTAATAATGTTTTGAAGATCTTGAACTTTTATTAGATTGTCTTTAGGAATGTAAGCTAAATGTATGAATCCATAAAAAGGGAGGAGATGATGTTCACAAACAGAAAAAATGTTTAAGCTTTTATGAATCACAAACCTTTTATTGGCGAAATTATCCATAAGACCACTTATAATTGGGAATTCGGAATCATTGAGACCCTTGAAGATTTCTTCTACATACATCTTAGCAAATCTTTTGGGAGTTCTGGATAAATTTTCATCATTTAGATCAAGACCTAATACATCTAAAATCTCACTAATTCTTTTTTCAATTATTTCAATTTTCACTGAATTAATTTGCTTTTGTCTCTTTGTTTCAAAAGGATAATATATTTCAGATAATTGATTATTAAAAATTATTTTATCTAATTTTTTTTTGATATTTAGTTTGTTTTATATGGGAGTTGTAATGAATTTCAAAATTAACATCATTTTATATTAAAAGAAAATTATATTTGGAATTATTTATAAATAATTTGATATAATTAAATGAAAGTAACTATTTGTAGAAAGGCACATTTTAACGCTGCGCATAAACTATATAATAAGAATTTGTCTATGGAGAGAAATAGGGAAATTTTCGGAAAGTGTAGTAATGAAAATTACCACGGACACAACTATGAATTAATAGTTAAGTTATGTGGAGAAATTAATAAAGATACCGGTATGGTTTATGATCTTGGTGATTTAAAAAATATTATAAAAACAGAAATAGAGGATTTATTAGATCACAAAAATTTAAATATAGATATCCCATATTTTAATGATATAATCCCTACCACGGAAAATTTATCAGTCTTTATATGGAATAAACTGAGAAATGCAATAGAATTAGACTGTGAAATTTCTGTTATTCTATACGAAACACCAAGAAATTTTGTAGAATACACTGGCTAACTAAGTACCTAGAAGCGACACAGGAATTATTTTTCCGTTAAAGACTTTACCACCTGTTTGAGAAAAATCATAAATAAAGTTTGCCATTTCTTTTGGTTGGACTTGTGCTTTGTAACCAGGAAAAGCCTGTTCTAACATTTTTGTTTGTACAGAACCCAAGCAAAGAGAATTAATTATGGGCCCATTATCTTTAAATTCTTCAGCAAGAACTTCTGTCAATATGTTAAGAGCTCCTTTACTTGAGGAATATGCAGACAAACCTTTGAACTTACTTGTACCGTTGATACCCCCAATACTACTTACATTAATGATTTGAGATTTACTTTTAAGAAAAGGTAAAATTTCCCGAATCAATTCAATAACTCCAAAAAAGTTTACATCGTAAACCGAGATAAACTCTTCTTTGCTAAGTTCAACAAAAGGTTTATTTATAAGCATCCCAGCATTATTAATTAATATATCAATTGTTTTATATTTTAATTGTATTAATTTTTGAAGTTCAGAAATAGATTTTGAATCTGTAATATCAAAATTAAAGTGCTCAACTAGATTGCTTTTTATTAAACAAGGTGATCTAGAAAGAGAAATTATATTATAGTTTTCAGCATTAAATTTTTTAACAAGCTCAAAACCTAAACCAGAACTTGTACCAGTTATTATTACATTTTTCATAATACATAAAGTTAGTATATTAAAGAGGAATATGTTATCAATTAAAATATTATAAAATTAAATGATATGGATATAGCTTTTGAACTTAACAAAATTTCAAATTTATTGATGATAGGAATTTCTATTTTGGTGCAAATCATTATTTATCCATCATTTAAAGGTCCTGATTTTAAAAATTTCAACTCATTTCACCTCTCATATTCAAATAAAATGTTTTATATAGTTGCACCAATTATGCTTACTGAGTTGTTTTCCTCTTTATTTCTAGTTTATAAAAACCCCACTAAAACATATTTGATTTCACTATTTTTTTTGCTGCTAATATGGTTGCTAACCTTTTTGTTTATAGTACCAATACATAATTTTTTAAGCGCAAATCATAGTAAAAAAAAGGTTCAGAGGATGATAAGATTAAATGGTATGAGAACTTTTTTCTGGTTATCAAAATATTTAACAATTGTATTTTGTTAAGATTAGTTTTAATTATTTTTTTAAAAACTTCGGATATAGACACTTTGTCGTCGGAGTATTTTTAAAAATTGAGTGGAAGTAAACAGATTTACTTTAAACCTTATAATTAGTATTGATTAATAAAACAACCTTTTCTAAAGATTGTAAATAATTTTCAAGATCTGTAATTCTTTGAGACAACTGATTTCTCCTTCTTTTTAAGAAGTTTTTCAATTTTTGGTCTTTAAGGGTATTGAAAATTTCAGATACTTTGATATCCTTATTAATTTCATTTTCTTTTTCATCAAACCATTTCAAAATATCTTGGGCAAGAACACCAGTAATTTTATGCATTCCACTTATTCTCTCTTCTTGATTTGTGTATATGGATTCTATTTTTTTTCTCAAACTTTTGTTTTTAATTTCAAGTAACTTACCAGAATATAGCATCGATTGAAAAAAAACGTCTTCTGGCTCCCAAGCGTTTGTCCATATAAAAATATTATAATTTTCATTTTCATATTTTTTTATGTATTCAACCTCTCCGTCTTCAGTGATTGAATGCATATATGGTTTGTCAGAATGAATTTTTAGAGCTTGGGAAAATGTCATTTCATTAAATTTATCAACCATTTGAGATGTCAAGTAAAGCATGTTTCTAACTTGCTTGATATGTTCTATGGTATATTTGATATTAGATTTTATTTCATCTCCAAGGGTAGTTACTGCTTCATTTAAAATTTCTTGCTCATCACTTAAGTCCCTCATATTATCTACGGACAAAGAAGCTAAAATACTTATGAATATCACTACACCCTCAATAAATAATTTTCTCATTAATTATATTTGGTAATCACGGTTTATCTCCTTGAATTCAGCTTCGCAAGGAGTCTAAGAATTTCAAGATAGAGCCAAATTAAGGTTACAAGTAGTCCAAATGCACCATACCATTCCATGTATTTAGGTGCTCCGTTTTCAGCACCCTCTTCAATAAAGTCAAAGTCCAGCACTAAATTAAGTGCAGCAATTATAACAACCACTACGCTGAAACCTATGCTAAGAGGAGACGCATTATCAATTTGCATTATACCCATAGATGAACCAAAGAATCCCATAATAAAATTCACAAGATAAACTATGGCGATTCCTCCGGTAGCTGCGAAAATACCCAGTTTAAAGTTTTCAGTAGGCTTAATTATACCTGACCTGTAAGCTGTAAGTAGTGAAAGTAGAATTCCTACAGTTAAAAAAATTGCGTTTGTAACAATACCATCATATAAGAAATTATACATAAATGAGATACCTCCTAGGAGTGCCCCCTCTAAAATGGCATAAATAGGTACTGTAATTGGAGCCCACTGTTTTTTAAAAACTGTAACAATAGCCACAATAAAACCGCCAATACCACAAGTAAAGATGATAGCTGGACTAATTGGGTTGAAGGTTAAATATCCTGTGCCAATAAGAAGAAATAAACTTAACGCAGTTTTATTAACCGTTCCTTCTATTGTCATTTTACCAGAACTTGAAGAAACAGTGTTAAAGGTTTCTTTTGTAAGTACTGGGTTTCCAGAGCGCAATGATAGGTGATTTCTCATTTTTAATTTTTTTCAAATATCAAAAGTTTTTAAAATTTTCATTTATAAAAGTTTGTTAAATTTTTTGAGCAAAATTAATAAAGAATTTGGGGCAAAGACGATAATTTTCTATTTAGATTCAATAACTCACTTTCATTAGAGAGTATAGTTTCTTCTTGTTCATCTACCTCCTTAATTAGACTTGCAATCCTCTCTATTTGTGGAGCTGTTGGAGGATTAGTAGTATTATCTATAGCGCTCATCAATGAACGGATTTCTTCTCGTAACCTTGGTTTTTGTCTGTAGGTCATAGAAGGAGGTGGACGCATTAAAAATTCGAATTTGTGTTCTACAATCTTTTTATGAATTTTTTTGGCATCTTTGGTATCTTGAGAATTTTCATCATTTAATTTTTTGATAAGGTCTTCAAGTTGGTCAGCAGAAAAGGAGACCTTGTCAATTAGTTTGTGGGTTTTGCTAAGTAAATCACGAAGGGTAAGTAGAGCCTTCAATTTTTTTCTATAGTCATCTGTAGGCATTTTAATTCTGTTGTCACCTACAACAGTAATTTTTTCCTCTAGTTTTAGGCCCTCAAAATTAATCCTAGCGGTATATTCACCAGGTACAACTTTTGGTCTTATTTCATTAGAACTAAATCCCTCTTCAACTTTATTTTCTAAAGTTACAGCTGCATCGTAACCAAGATCCCAAACTAGTCTGTTTATACCTTTTTTAGCTTCTTGCATCTCAAGAGAGGTTACTATTGAGCCGTCAACATCAATTATGTCAACATTAACGGGGGATTTCGCATCTTTTTCTAGACTAAAATTAATATATGTCCCATATTCTGGATTTTTAGCTGCATAAGTTCTATCACCTAAATTCTCTATTCTCCAATACATATTCCAAAGAGTAGCTTCTCTAATTGGGAATAAATGAATTGGTTTTCCTATTGAATTTTTCAAATCTTCAATTGGATGAATGTCGTCAAGAATAAAAACTCCCCTTCCGTGTGTGGCCACCACTAAGTCACGATCCCTTGCTTGAATCCGAAGGTCTCTAACTGAGACATTTGGGAGATTATTATTTATTTTCTCCCAACTCTTACCCATATTCCAGCTAGCAAAAATACCGTGTTCCATACCAGCAAAAAGAAGATTTGGATTATGTGGATCTTGCCTAACCACTTTAACATAGTCATCTGATGGAAGATTTGAAGTAATTTTCTTCCATGATTTTCCAAAATCATCTGTCATAAAAATGTAAGGTCTAAAGTCATTCATTCGATGCTGATCAACAACTATAAAGGCAGTACCAGCGTTATGTTCGGAAGCATGTATTTTTGAAATCCATGAATACTGAGGTAAACCTTTAATCCTGTTTTTTAGGTTCGACCAACTTTTCCCACCATCTAAAGTAACTTGAATATTTCCGTCGTCAGTTCCGGCCCAAATTACACCTTTTTGAATCGGAGATTCAGCTAGGTAAAGAATTGTACAATGAAATTCAGCTGCAGTGTTATCCTGATAAATTGTTCCCCCTGAACTCCTCTGTTTACTTTTGTCATTGGTAGTTAAATCTGGACTAATTACTTCCCAACTTTTCCCTCTATTATTTGACTTAAATACTACATTACCGCCAACATACACAGTCTCTGGATCGTGTGGTGATATCATAATTGGAGAATCCCAGTTAAATCTATATTTGTGTTTTTCTATAGCATCACCTGCACTTCCAACAATTTTTGGATATGGATGTATAGTTTGTACATTGCCGTATCTACTATCTACCAAAAAAGGAACTCCTCCTTGAAGATTTGTGTAAACAAAATGTTCTTCACCAGGTATAGGGACCGCAAAATATCCGTCTCCATATGCAAGCCCTTTCCAGTGGCGTTTTAAAATTCCTGCTTGGTATAGAGAATTACTAGGACCTACCCATGTCCCGTTGTCTTGAAGACCACCATAAATGTTGTAAGGCTTTTTATTATCAATTTCCATTTGGTAAAATTGTGATAACTCAATATTATTTATAATTTCCCAGCTATCCCCTCCATCGAATGATCGTTGAAATCCACCATCACTTCCGTTGAGTATATACTTTGAATTGGTAGGATCAATCCACAATGCCTGATGGTCGCCGTGTACTGTTTTAGCAATTTGTTCCCATGTATTACCACTATCCTTAGATCGACTTAATCTACCTGAAATTGAAAACAGCACATTTGGTTGATTTGGATCAACTCTTACGTCGCTGTAATAGAAAGGTCGGAAATTTATATTAGGATCATCATTTACCATATTCCAATTCTCACCTCTATCTTCTGATTTAAACGCTGTTCCACCTCCTTCAAATTCTGTCATTAAGTAAATAATGTTTGGTTCACTTTGGGCAATATGAACCCCTGGTCTAGCCATATCTTTGTTAGGAAGACCATTCATAATTTTTTTCCAAGTTTGCCCACCATCCATTGTCCTGTATAGCGCCGTGTTTTTACCTCCGTCGTCAAATCTCCAAGGCTTTCTCCTAAATGTCCACATTCCAGCATACATTATCCTTGGATTATTTATTTCCATTGCAATGTCAGCGCAGCCTGTATTCTCGTCTATATAGAGGATTTTTTCCCATGTTTTTCCTCCATCTATTGTTTTAAAAACCCCTCTTTCTTTATTTGGACCCCATTCTTTTCCAAGTGCACACACGCACGCGATGTTAGGATCTTTTGGATGTACGACTATTCGTTTTATTCTTTCGGTATTTTTTAATCCTAAATGCTTCCAGGACATTCCTCCGTCAATGGATTTATATACCCCCCAACCGTAGCCAACACTATTTCTTGGGTCACCCTCACCAGTACCAACCCAAAGAATATTTTTATCAGAAGGTGCAATTGTAAGTGCACCAACAGAATATGCTCTTTGCTTTTCAAAAATAGGGTTAAAGCTTACTCCACCATTTGTAGTTTTAAATATACCCCCGTCGGCACCACTAACGTAAAAAGTGGACGGATCACCTGGAACCCCATCAATATCAGTTACTCTACCGCCCATATTTGCAGGCCCAATTGCCCTCCAACTCATGCTCTTAAGCATCTCTGACATTGAGAAATTTGGTTGAGCACTTAAATTGTTTATTTCAGGAACTAAAAAATGTAAAATTAAAGTCGAAAGAATTACTTTTTTTGTCATCATATAGAATATATTTTGAATTTGGGATAATTAAGTTATGAAATTTTAAAGTTATTTGAATAAAAAAATTGATAGATTTATTTGTTATTCACTAGTGGTCTAGACCAAAACCCAATTAATAAAATATATAAAAGAGGAATTAGAAGTAAAGTTATGCCAACTTTTAAACCTGCAAAATCAGCAATTATTCCAATAATTAGTGGGAAAACTGCACCTCCAATAATACCAGAAACCAATATTCCCGAAAAAGCCCCATGGTCTCTTGACATAGAATTTAAAGCAAGTGAAATAATAATTGACCACATTGTTGATATAAAAAAACCAACAAATGGAAATAAAATCAAGGAGACTTTTTGTGGCCCAAAAACTGCTAAAACAAAGGAAATGATGGAAGATGATGTAAAAAAAATTAATATTTTTCTACTATCAATTAGTTTTAACAAAAAAAGACCAGAAATAGTACCAAGGGTCATCAAACCCCAGAAATACGAAATGATTTTAGCACCCAAAATTTGAGGATCTATTGAATGATAGGTTTCAAGAAACTTTGAAATCCAGGTTGCAACACCTTGCTCTAACCCAACGTAGGAGAAAATTCCAAAAAAATAAAGGATTACTATTGGATTTTTAATTATCGTTAAGTAATTATTTAGTTTTTCTTTATTTTCTCTAACAGGTTTTTTTTTCTCAGGAAAATTTGTGAATATTAAAGTGACGCACATCAAAAAAGAGACTGTAGCAAAAATCCAATATAGGGATACCCATCTTAAGTTTGCAAATGTTATTTTTTTTAAAAATAAAATTATGAAGTTCGAAGGTTCATTACCAACGGATAATCTAGTTATTAAATAGGAATAAATAAGTGGGCTAATAAAAGATGCAAGCCCAAAAAAAAGTTGACCCAAAACCGAGTTGAATGCAAATTCTTTTTCTCCTCCAATATTCCTTAATAAGGGATTTATTGACACCTGGAGCATAGCCATACCTGTTCCAATAAGAAACAGCGATAGAATATAAAACAAATAATTAGGATTAATCGAAAAAATAAGTGCCCCACAAAATGAAATAAAAAAAGCCAAGACCATCACTTTTTTTTCACCTATGTATTCAACTAAAAATCCAGAAGGTATAGACATAACTCCGTATGCTAAAAAAAATGAAAAGGGTAGAAAGGCGGCCATGGACAAACTCAAATTAAATGCGTGAATTATGTCAGGCACTAGCGGTCCAATGATATTTGTTAAAAACGAAATAACAAAAAAAACGAATAAAATAATACCGACTAAAAACTTACTTCTCAAATGAAAATTCTTATTAAGCCTTAAACTACAAAATTTAGCTTGCTGGACAAATAATTTTTATTCAACATGGTATTAGAAAAATATAATTAATTTCAAAGTGACCATCTTTTACCACCTGTAGTCTTTTTAAGGTCAAGGCAAACCTTTCTATCACCGGGTATTGGGTCGTATGGCAATGCTTTTTCTCCTATATATTCATTTAACCTAAATGCATTTAAGGTTAAAGATCTGATATGAATTAGGTAACGATATACTTGTGATTCTTGACTTTTCGCATCTTTTTCCCACCTATCTATTTGTTTATCACTTGCTAGAAGATATTTTTTTAGTTGGGTATTTATATCCTTTAAATTTATTTCTTTGGAGTTGATTTTTTTAGTTTCATTTGTAATTACTTTAATAAAATGCTCTGTTCCTCTTAAAAGAGTTTCTCTTTCACTTTGATTCTTCACAACAACAATATAGTTATCTAAAAATTCTGGTAGTTTTAATTCAATAGCACCAGGGATATCGGTTTTAGGTATGATTACTTCCATAATTTTTGAAACAAATTGAAATTGATTACTTGTAAAAAACACGGGTGAAAACTTTTTTACGTTTGATTTACAACTATGGAGAATGTTTGTAATTTGCGGACTAACAACTATCGCAGCACTTCCATATCCAATTTTTTTCAATACTTTTCTTCTATCCATTTTTGTCAACTAAAGATTCATTTTTTTTAATTCTTGAACAGCATGATTGGCTGCTCTAGCTGTCAAGGCCATGTATGTAAGGGATGGGTTCTGACTACCAGAGGATGTCATTGCTGAACCATCCGTAACATAAACGTTTGGGACTGCATGTAATTGATTATGTTTATTTAGTAAAGAAGTTTTTGGGTCACGTCCCATTCTTACTGTGCCCATTTCATGAATTGCTAGCCCCATAGCATATTCATTCTCATATTCTCGAACATTTCTAAAACCAGCTGATTCAAGCATTTCAGCGGCTTGCTGTTTAATATCTTTTCTCATTGCTTTTTCATTCTCTTTAATTTCAGCATCGAAGGTTATTGTAGGCAGTCCCCATTTATCTTTCTTATCGTAATCTAAGTATATTTTATTTTCATGATAAGGAAGGACCTCACCAAAACCCCCAAGCCCCATAGCCCAGTTTCCAGGTGTTAATACTGCATCCTTTAAATCTTTTCCATAACCAGTGTTTTTGATTAGTTCTCTGTGGTCTCCTCTCCAAGCTCCTCCTTGGAAACCATAGCCTCTTAAAAAGTCTTTTTGATCTGTAGAACCACCCAAATTTCTAAACCTAGGAATATAAATACAATTAGCATGCCTGCCTTTGTAATATTTATCTTCAAAGCCATCGTAAACTCCATCAGCACCTAGTAGAAAATGGTGGTCCATCAAGTTGTGTCCTAGTTCTCCAGAATCATTTCCTAATCCGTTTGGGAATCTTTTTGATTTGGACTGCATCAAAATGGAAGTAGTAGGTGCTGTTGAAGCACACAAAAAAATAACCTTTGATTTATATTCTATTACGTCTTTAGTCTCTGAATCTATAACTCTAACTCCAGTAGCTCTATTTTTATTTTCATCATATATAACTTCATAGACAATTGAATTTGGTCTTAATGTCATATTACCTGTTTTTTCAGCTGCTGGAAGGGTGGAGGAGTTACTGCTAAATGGTGCTCCGTATGGACAGCCTCTTCGACATCTATTTCTGTATTGACATTGGACTCTATTTAAACCTGGTTTAGTACCCTCCGTGATAATAGCAATTCTACCAACTGTTACCAAACGGTCTGCATAATTTTTTTTAACTGATTTTTTGAACTCTTTCTCAAGACAGTTCATATCCATTGGTTTAAGAAATTCGCCATCAGGGAGTTGAGGCAAACCAAGTTTTTCCCCGCTTACCCCGATATATTTTTCCACATGACTATACCATGGAGCCAAGTCTTTGTATCTTATGGGCCAGTCGACCCCAATACCCTCTTTTGCATTAGCCTTGAAATCTATATCACTTAACCTCCAACTCAATCTTCCCCATAATAGGGATCTCCCTCCCACATAGTATCCTCTTATCCAATCAAACCTTTTATCTTCATTATAAGGGTGCTCAAAATCATCAACTAAAAGATGAGTTGTTGCTTCGGTATTTATATATCCACTTCTACTTTGTTTTGGTTGTCTTTGTCTTATTTCTTCTGTTAAGGTGTTTCCTCCCTCAAAGTCCCAAGGGTCCTTATCAACATTTTTATAATCAGTTGGGTGCACCAGCATTGGACCCCTTTCCAAGACTAGTGTCTTGAGCCCATTTTCGCACAATTCTTTTGCTGCCCAACCACCGCTGATTCCAGTCCCAACAACAATGGCATCATAGCTATTCATGAGTTAAATTTAAATTTTTAAAATATAACAGGACTAATTTTAATAAATGCATTCGGAATTATTTTCTTTTATAAAATAGCTTTTATAGTTTTTTGCATTACTATCCATACATCCGCATAAGTCAAGAAGGCGAATATTTCTAAAATCAACAGGATGACTTTCTGATTGCAAAGCAATGTAACCAGACTTTAAAATCTCACCTTCTTTAGACAGCCAGTATTCTTTATTTTCTACTCCGTTTGATGTCCAATCAATATCTCCCAATTTACTATCAACGAAGCCTCCTCCAATTTGTGGTTTGTTATATGACAAAACGGTATCATTTTCAATTATATGGGTTATCTTTTCACCACCATGAACAATTATCTCACCTCTGACCCATTGTTCCCCATCGTATGTTTTAGAATTTGAAAGTATACAATGATTGTAATTTATTTTCTCGTTCATAATTACGGCAGTTCCTGGGGTGCACAAATTCCCTGTAGGCCTTCTACCTTTTGAAAGTCCTCCTAATAACTGTACTTCTATTGATACAGGAAAAGACTGACTAAAATCGTTACTTTCTGGAGATTGAGAATGAATCATGATTCCGCTATTTCTTCTTGCCCAACCGGCGCCTCCTTTGGTTTGATTCCCGGTGAATCTATATTCGAACTTTAATTTATAATATGAGTAAGGTTTTTTATAATATATCTGACCATAATTATTATCAAAACTATCGTAGTTGTCATAAACTACTTTCAAGACACTATCTTTAATCTGAAAAGTGTTTTTATAGTTTACATTTAAATTTTGGTTTGCAAATTTAATTTTCCAATCTTTTAAATCTTTTCCATTAAAAATTATTTCCCAATTCTCGAAGTTCGAATCACTATTATTATTACAGCCGTAAAATATCATTAGAATAAAGCAGGATTTAATTAGTTTTAACATATGTCTTGTGTGAATTGTAAATGTAGAGGATTTGATGAAAAACAAAAAAAGTAAATTAAACAATCGTATTTGAAAATTAATAATTCGAAATTCTTTAGATTATTAATTAGTAATTTAAATCAAAATTAAACCAATGAAAAAAATTAAAAACACCTTTATCATTATTTTTTTATCCCTATCAATAAATTCCAACGGGCAATTAGCAAAAATCGACTTATATCCTGAGGGGTTAGAATGTTTAAATGTTATAAAGCAAAAAATTGATTTTGATGAATCAGGCAGAATCTACAGAAAAGTAGCAAATCCACAAATTTGGTATTATCCCTCTTCAAAATTAAAAAGTAGCAAGGACAAAGCAGCTGTTTTAATAATTCCAGGTGGTGGGTATGAAGCACTTTGGATCGACAAAGAAGGAGTAGACGTTGCAAAATGGTTAAATGGATTAGGAATCTCTGCTTTTGTTTTGAAACATAGAATTCCCTATTGGGAAGGAAAGGAATGTAGAAGCGACGTCGCTCTTGCCGATGCTCAACGAGCGATGCGGATTATTCGAAAAAACTCAAAAAAATGGGAAATCAATTCAAAAAAAATTGGGGTTTTAGGATTTTCTGCTGGGGGACATCTTGCTTCTACACTTTCAACGCATCATGACCAAGGGATCAGAAGATCTAATTTAGAAATTGAAAAATTTGCTTCTAGACCAGACTTTTCGATTTTGATATATCCAGTCGTAACAATGAAGCATCCTTATGTTCACATGGGATCTAGAAAGAGCTTGATAGGTAACGCCCCATCGAATGAAATAGTCGAATATTTTTCAAATGAAATGCAAGTTAAAGCTGACACACCTCCTGCTATTTTGATACACTCAGATAATGATTTAGGTGTGTTAGTTGAGAACAGTGTAAATTATTATTTAGCTCTTAGAAAACACAAAATTCCAGCGGCACTTCATGTATGGGAAGATGGAGGTCACGGATATGGGCTAGCTAAAGGTCAAGGTTCTATAAAAGACTGGCCTATTATTTGTCAAAATTGGATGATTCAAAGGAAACTAATTAATTAAATACTAATTTTTTCGTATCCATTTCTGGGTTCTTCCAAGAAGAGAAAACCCAATGTAGCCTCTGACTTTCAGTGTGTTGTCATTTTCAAATGTAATGTAACAGCTATAGGTTTTTCCAGATTTTGGGTCAAGAATGGTTCCCTCTTCCCATGTTTTGCCATTAAGTTCTAAACCTTCTACTATGACCATTCCTTCTATTGCAAGGTTTTTATTTTCTCCTTTGCAATTAACGCATAGTTTACCCTTATCTTCTTCGAGAAGCAAATTAAGAATTTTGCCATATAATTTCCCCTCATTTTTATAAAGAAGAACTTCTGATTTTTTTTTACCGGTTTCATCATCTTGGGTTATCCAGACCCCTTCAATTTGATTGTTTTGGTATGAATTAACCGACATATATGTAAAAAGAATTATTTTAAAAATCATAAATTAAAATTTCTAATATTTTAAATTTATGGAATATTAACTTTATAATAATTAAAATTTTTCAAGAAATAATTTTTAGTAGATTTTAAAAAATGGATCTTAATAAGTTAATAAGTGCAATCAATAGGGTGACTCCCGATGCAAAACCAAAATGGGGTAAAATGAGTGCAACTCAAATGATTTGGCACTGTAAAAAATTTATAATTTTCTATCAAAATGAAAAAAATTATTCTCCTAACTTGATGACCAAAACACTGGGCTATATGCACATATTTTTTTTAAAACATATTATAAAATGGGATTACGATAAATACCCTAAAAATACCCCAACACTAAAATTTTTTGATCCGACAAGGGCAAAAGATATAGACTTTGAAAATGAAAAAAAAGAGCTTATTGAAAGATTAAAAATGGTAAATAAATACAGTCAAAAATTTATTATAAACCCTATGCACGGAAAAGTTACGAGAGACACTTTTAGAGAAGTTGTAAGGGGGCATACTTCATTTCATTTGAAGCAGTTTGGAGCACTTTAAATCACTTTGCAAATTTATATTTTACCACTTGTCCCTTTTTCCCGTTTGACCAATGAATTTGAATTATTTTCCATTCTCCATCTATTTGTTTTAAAACTCCACTATTTCTTATATTTTTTAATTCGTATTTAACTCCTGAACTTGACTCAGTGGCAGTTGTCCTGTAACTAAAATCAAGAATTTGAGAATATGATGCCATTTTCCCGTTATCTCCAATTACAACTTTTAAATCTCTTGTTACAAATTTAGGATTCTCAATAGCTTGAATTTGCCCTAGGATAGCGGGTTTAATTTCCTCCCATCCAATGAGATATTCTTCCTGGTCTGTTCCAATTATTACTGCATCTTTTGAAAATATTTTTTCTGCAATGTCAATACTTCCAATACTCAAAAATTCGTATTGATCATTTATAAACATTGAAACCTCCGAAGTAACCTCGTCAATTAAATCTCTTTTTTTATATTTTTCACTTGATGGATAATTACAAGAATTTAAAAGCGTAATTGCTATTGTAATAAGAAGAAAATTTTTCATCAAATTCAAAATGATTTAATAATAAATATAGATATTGTTTTTTTTAAATTAAAATGGAAAAGATTAACATGGATTATGTTAACCTAAATAATTAATAATTATAAAAATCTTAAAATGAAACTAATAAAAGAATTTAAAGAGTTTGCAGTTAAAGGTAATATGATTGAAATGGCCATTGGTATTATAATTGGAGCTTCATTTAATAATGTTATAAATGTACTTGTTAAAAATATTTTTTTACCACCACTATCACTTTTGTCGGATGGGATAACTTTAGATAAAAAGAAAATAATTATCAGAACTCAAAAAGTTAACTCGCCAGAGGTTGCTATTGAATATGGACTTTTTTTGGAAACACTAATAGATTTTCTAGCAATAGGAATTGCCATTTTCTTAGTCGTTAAGTTTACCAACAATTTAAAAAATAAAGCCAACGATTTAAAGAATGATGAAATAAAGACCCCTGCCGATATAAAGTTGCTTGGAGAAATAAAAGATATTTTGAAAACTAATTTTAAAAAATTATGAAGTAATGTCTAAAATAATTTAAATGCCAAGTTTTAAACTAATTCTTGTAATATTCTCAGGGTTATCATTTTTGTTCTATGGATTTATGTGTTTTTATTCAAATTACTTTAGGAGTGAATTTATCCGATATGGTTTAGCAAAATATAGAAGATCTACTGGCTTTTTTCAAATTTTAGGAGGTATCTCTCTTATTTTAGGGATATTCATATATGAACTTGAAATAATTTCTTCTCTTGGATTGACAATTTTAATGCTTATGGGTGTTGGGGTTAGATTAAAAATTAAAGATGGTCTATTTAGGACTTTGCCTGCTATCTTTTATGTAATTGTTAACGCACTAATTTTTTATTTATCAATAAACAATTAAAAATTGTTTATTAAATTTAGATATTAACCATAATCTAATTCATAATGAAAAATATATATTTATTTGTTCTATCATTTGTACTTATAACATCTGCGAATTCTCAGGTAATTCGCTATACATTAATGGATGTTGATTCAAAAGACAGAGAAAAATTTGAAACTGCTTTAGCTAACAAAACAAAAATTTACAATAGCAAGAAAGGGCAGCAGGAAGTCTATACTTTCTCAATCACTAGTGGAAAAGACGTCTACAAATATGTAAGGGTGGTTGTTAATGAATCCTTTGGGAATTTTGGTAACAATCAGAGAAACACATCCGAAGGTGTAAAATATTTCAGGAAAAATGTTGGTCCTTATGCGGAAAATTTAGGATCATATTTCATGAAATTAAATAAAGCCGCATCCTATACTCCCAACAACGACGAATTTCAAAAAAATGTGAATTTCAGGAGAGTATATTTGTACGATTACAAAGATTCTCATAGAGAGGATTTTTGGAGATTTAGAATTAGATACAAAAAAGCACTCGAAAAAATGGGAGGAAAAAGAATGGGAGTACTAACTTGTTTATCTGGGTGTGCTGGTAATAAAGTTATGGTGAGATATCATTTTAACGACCCCAAAGACGATGAGGATTTCCTGGGGAAGAATTTATCAAAATTGGTTGAGACCTATAATGAAATATTTGGGGAAGACTCATATAAAGTTGATATTCAGAGAATGTGGAATTCTCTTGAAAGCAAACGAGTTTGGCATGAATTGAGAAGAAACAAATTAAGTAGTCCATTTTAAACCATCAATCTTTTAAGTTAATTCTAAAAAAACCCTCCAAATAGGAGGGTTTTTTTGATTTAAATAAAATTTCAATTTGTGGAATATACAAGACTTAGCTCGTTTCCGGGTGACATCTCCCTATAATCATCCATCATACTTCTCATTTTTCTAGCCATAAAATTCTCATCTTCCATAAAAGGCTTTCCATTTTTAACTGGAATGTTCCAAACCAAATGAGTAGGTTTCTTATAGGCAGAATCATTTCTATTTACAATTTTTGTTAATCCCCACCATCTAAAATTATTTCTCAGAATTTCTCTTTCAAACATGGGCTTCCAAACTTCGGACTCATACTGTTCATAATCGTCAAGTTTTTGAGTCATGGCAGCATAGGACATTTTATCACCTTTTTTTAGATCTCCTCCCACAAAAGGGGTTGCGTCAACGACTTGAAGTTCATATTGTCGTACCTGTTTTTTTATTTGATCGCCTTTTCTCACAATATTGTCCACTGTCCTTGAAGACATTTTTCCTTTTAAACCAGCCTTCATGATAGAGGTAGCCTTGCTCATGCTCCAACCTTTCATCATTTTGTCTCTTTGATCTTTAGAAGCAAATTGATTAAAAATTACGTAATGTGCCGCTCCTTCGCCATCGTTGTCTTTTGGTGTTCTTTTCCATACAGACCATCCTAACTTTTCTCCAGAGTCAACGGATTTTTGATGGTATACTTTCCATACTTTTTCAAGTTGATTGTAATCAGCATCTGTTCCATTATTTAGAACTACAAACTCAGCCGTGACATATTGTGCTAATGCAATGGCAGGTGCTAAAAGAAATAAAAAAAATAGTTTTTTCATAATTTATAAGTTTATGGTTAATAATTTGCAATATAAGGATTAATAATAGAATGCTTTTTGGGTCTTTTATATACATTTTGTTTGATTTGAAAGAATTTTAAGTATTCGTATATTTAAAACTATTAACCATAAATATATCAAAATGAAAAAAATTTTATTATGCGGAGCTCTTTTATTGAGTTTCGTAAGTAATGCGCAATATTTTGTGTATGGATTTAATGTAGTTCCAGAAGATGAAGTTGAACATTATATACAAAATGAACATGAACTCTTCAGCAAAGCAGCCACAAAGGCATTTAAAAAGGGAATTATTAATGGATGGGCTATTATGCGAAGAGTTAATGGAGCTAAATCAGAACCCAATTTTTACTGGTACATAGGTTTGGACGATTTAAGTAAATTAGAAAATGTTCCAAGTGGAATGGGTAAAGCAATCGATGATGTAAAAAAGGAATCCGGTGTTCCGTCTCTTATAGACAGAGCTCTTAAGAACCATAATTCTTACACTCGATTTGTTGCATCATATTATAGGCCAGAGGTGATTACAAATAAGAACTCGGATGGATTCAAGTATTTTATGCACAACTATGCTCTTGTTCCAGACAGAAATAGTTGGTTAAATACCCAAATTGAGCAGTATGGACCGTTTATAAAAAAGAACATGAATAATGGAAAAATAAAGCAAGAGATCTGGGCTCCAGCAACTAGAATAAATCCGCTTGGTAATGGCTACAAATGGAATGTTCTTAGTGTTGATGGTTATGATTCCTTAGATGCTGTTTTCAATAATGGAGGGCAAAAGTATCCGGATTACAGTAGTGTTGACTTCGATGCAATTCAAAAAACTATGCCTAATGGATGGTACAAACAGGTTCTTTGGGAACGAGTTATGTGGCTAGATGAAAATGGAAATTTAAAAATGTATTAAGTATTCTCTCCCGACATCTTCATAGATAACTACATATTAAACCCACTTTTTAAGTGGGTTTTTTATATATATTTCATTTGGGATTAAACTGCAAAATATTTTGATAAAACAAAATCATTCAAGCATTGGGATGTGCTTGAAATTAATTATTTAATGCTATTTCATTAGTTATAAATGTGGGGTCGAAGAAAAAATATGCTTCATTAGATTTCATCCCACTCCATTTAAAGGCCAAATGAACAGGTATAGTTGCAGACTCTTTAGATTTTTTTCCCTCACCAGACCACCATGCCCAAACGTGTGTCCAAATTTGTCCATTTTCGTACTTGGAAGTTATGTTTGCTCCTACTTGAAATTGTATGCCTTTGAAAATCTTGTGATGCATTCTCTCAAAATCAGCAAGTTCATCTGGTGATACATTTGTTCCGTTCACATTGATTTTTGCTGTTTTATCAAAAATATTTTTTAGCTGAGATTGGTCATTTTTTGGGTATAAATCCATATGACGTTGAATCATCATTGTTTTCTGGTCATCATTGCTAGTTTTGCCTTTCCATTGAGCATTTAACCCAATTGAGAAGATGAATAACAATATGAATAAAATCTTTTTCATTTTAATTAAGTTTAATAGTTAATAAATTGTAATATACGAAGTTGTTACTGTACTAATTTAAAATGGTGCCTCAATTATTTAGTAGGGGAGTTGACCAGTTACATTTCCAGCGGGATAGTATCTTGCCACAACATACACATTTCCTGACTTTGATTTTGAATATGCGATACCAACTTTGGTGGTTCCATACCAAACCATTTGAGTATAATGTCCTATTTCACTGAAGTTGTTTTTTGTATCTCCAATTTTTGCATACAGAAAATCTTTTTTTTCGCTTAACCATGAAACTGATGCATTCTCAAGATAATTTGTTTTTTCAAAAAAATACTTTTCACCGTTTTCTTGAAGAACAAAGAAAGCAGCAGAATATAAATTTTCTCCTTGACCTAATTCACTTAGATCTTCACTATGTTCAAAAATATCTTTAGAGGCCAAAAAGTCAGCATATTTTTTTGCATCTATTTCAAGATTGTCAGACCATATCAAAGGTTTTACACCTACTTCTTTTCTGGCATCATTATGAACTTTTAATGCAATTGTTTTGTCTGCGCTTTGTCCCTCACGAGTTAGTAAACAAAATAATATAACACCAATATTTTTAAGCATATTATAGGTTCATTACGTAATCATAGAATTCTTTGGTAACTTTAAACCAATAACCATTTTCTTCATGAATACTTCCATCTCCCTTTCCATTCTTAGAGTGGTATAGCCTTAAGTGTCTTTTGAAAGCCTCTAAATCTAAAACTTTATATTTTTTACCGTAGTCATCTTTAATAACTTTCATATTATTCTAAAAGTAGTAATTGATTACATAAAATCTAACAGAAAAATAAATTTAAATAAATTAGGAACTTTCCTTAAGAATAGAGATGCAGTTTTTTGTATGGCATTCTACACACAAGCCCTTTATATTTATAATGATTTATAAATTCCTTTATATTTATATTATGAAAAAATACCTGTTTCTTTTGATTTTTGTGAGTTTTAACGCTATCGCACAAACTGGATTCACAAAATCAGATTGGAAAAATCAGCTTGAGACTGAAAAGTTTTTCAACAATCTTGTTGATGGCACAAGATTTAAAATACACCTAAAAGAATTAACTAAAAAACCTCATGTTACCGGCAGTAAGTCCAACAATGATGTTATTGATTACATCGCAAAAATCATGAATAATGCTGGTTTATCAGTTAAGAAATACCCATATGACATTTATATGTCTAAAGCACCTGGGGAGTCTTACCTGGAAATTGTGGAGCCCAAAAGACAGCCTTTATCAATGATGGAAGACGTACTTGAAGAGGACCCCTATTCTTCAGATAAAGATCTGTGGAAAGGATGGAACGCTTACTCGGGGTCCGGTGAAGTGACCGCTGAGGTTATTTATGCCAATTATGGGAGAAAAGATGACTTTGAAAAGCTTCAGGATATGGGAATTGATATCAGTGGTAAAGTCGTTATTGCAAGATATGGAGGCAATTTTAGAGGATACAAGGCAAAGTTTGCCGAGGCTGCTGGAGCAGTTGGCCTTATTATATATACAGACCCCATAGACAGCGGCTATTTCAAAGGGTTGGGATACCCTGAGGGACCTTATTATTCCGAAAGTACTATACAAAGAGGTTCCTTATTGACTGAAGATTTTACTGGAGACCCGCTTACTCCATATGTACCGGCCTTACCTTTAGACAGCGAGATCAAAATAAAACGCAAACAACCTAATGATGCTAAGTTGCACAGCATTCCAGTAACACCGATTGGTTACGGTGCAGCAAAAGAGATTTTAGCTCAGATGAAAGGTGATGTAGTGCCAGAAGGTTGGCAGGGAGGCCTTCCGTTCACCTATAGATTGCAGGGTGGGTCTACGCTGAAAGTATTTCTAGAAGTAAATCAGCCAAGAGAATTTGTTCGTGTTAATAACGTGATAGGTACTGTAAAAGGAAGCGTGTATCCGGATGAATGGGTCATACTAGGTTGTCACCTTGACGCTTGGGGTTTTGGAGCTACAGACCCGAGTAGCGGTACAGCCATGCTTTTGAGTTTAAGTGAAACTTTAGGCAAATTAGTTATCGAAGGCAAAGGTCCAAAAAGATCAATTTTAATTGGACACTGGGATGCTGAAGAGCACGGAGTTATAGGTTCTACTGAGTGGGTTGAACAGATGAGAGATGAACTCAAAGCAAAGGCAGTCGCCTATATGAATTTTGACGGCGCCGTTTCTGGAAAACGCTTTGGAGCATCTTCTTCTCCTAGTTTAAAAGAGTTGGTTTTGGATACTGCCAAGGAAGTCGATTATCCTTACTCAGAAATGTCACTTTATGACAACTGGAGGGGTGATAAAGAAGCACCTTCAATTGGAAATTTAGGCGGAGGCTCTGACCATATTGGTTTTTATATGCATGTTGGAATTCCTTCTATGAGTGGTGGGGCCGGAGGCACTACAGTATACCACTCAAATTATGATTCATTTCGCTATTACGAACGATTTGTTGATCCTAAATTTCAAATGGGAGCAACGATTGAAAAATTTGCAGGGATTATGAGTTTGAGACTGGCAAATGCAACTTTAATCCCTTACGAACTCAACAGATACCCCAATGACTTAAAATTACATTTCGATAATGCTGAAGAAAAGGTACGAAAATTAAAGCCAGCGTTTAAAGGATTTGAAAAAACACGAAAAGCAATTGATGATTTGAGCAAGGCCGCAACTACTGCAACAAAAAGTTTATTGAATAGGGTGAATGATATACGTCTTAGTTCAGTAGAAATTCAATTTTTAAATCAACAATTGATAGCTCTAGAAAAAAGTTTTATTGACCAAAAAGGCATGTATTACGGAGATTGGTTTAAATCAATTTATGCCTCATCAGATCCATTCTCTGGTTACGCGTCTTGGATTTTGCCTGGAATCGAGTACGAACTGGCCATAAAAAGGACGAAAAAGCTCAAAGAATGGGACAATAGATATGCTGAAGCAATTGCAGATCTGGCTGAAAAGATGAGCAAGATGAGCGAAAAATATTAAACCTATAGGTATATAAATTCCTGGATCTAAAAAAGAGTATATCCTAGTTTTATAAAGACTGTTTCTCACCGCTAAATAAATTTGAAATACTTTCTCTTTCATTGTTAGTGGTCTACCTCCATCTTTAAAAAATTAATTGTTCAAATGGCGGTTTAATACCTTTTAATCGAATATATTGCAAATCCCCCCTATTATGTATTTGATGCTCAAATCTTTTTCTCGCTAGGCACCCCTTACTACAACTCCATCTATAATAATATGTTTTAGCATCAAGGTCCTCTTCAATATTTATCTGATTAATCATTACATTATAGCTTTTAGAAACAAATTGTATACACAAAAGACTTATTTATATTTGTAATAAGCAATTGCAGAATTTGTTTGAGTGTAGAGTTTCTTGCTAAGATTTCTCTTAAAATTTATAACTTTTTATCATGAAATTTTTTAATAATCTTAATGATATTCAGAAATCTTTTTTAATAATTACACTTTTTATAATAGGTATTTCATCTATTAATACTGGCATCATAAATATTGGATCTTTATCATTTATAGTTATATCATTTCTTCTTATTTTATTTTATTTTTCCTCTTACATATTGATAAATTTGATTTCATACTCAGCAATTCAAATAAGCTCTGTAATTGTACTGTTTTGTGTTAAAGAAACAATTTACTCTTCAATTCCAGTCCCTATTTATCTTCTGTTTTTATTATTAATTTTTCTTTTAACTATTACTATTTTAAGAAACCAATTTCGCTGGATCATATTTTCAACTCTTTCCATTTTAATGATTTCATATTATTTTTTCAATGAAGAAAATATTTGGATTAGTGATAGTTTAGATTTGTTTGAACATAAAAAAGGAGGAACCGATTCAAACTACTTTACCTACTCGACAGGAGAAGATAAACACAGAGATGAGTATAAAAACCCAGATTTTTTATCTTATAGCATAGATGCATCAAAGATAATGGAAGATGATTGGAACCAATCAAAGATTAATTGGAGAGAGATTTTTTGGGGGTTCAACAAAAAAAATATTCCTTTGAACGGTAGATTGTGGATTCCGGATGGAAATGAAAAATATCCAATTATATCTATAATTCATGGGAACCATTCGATGCAAGAATTCTCTGATAACGGTTATAATTATCTAGGAGAATTTTTATCATCTCATGGATACATATTTAATTCTGTTGATCAAAACTTTTTAAATGGTTCTTGGGATGGAGACTTTAAAGGAAAAGAGATGACGACAAGATCCTGGCATTTTCTAGAAAATTTATCTTATCTAAAGGAATTGAGTAGTGATTCTCTTTCACCACTATTTAATAAAGTAGATTTTAATAAAGTTATATTTATTGGTCACTCAAGAGGTGGCGAAGCAGTAAATCTTGCAGCTAAATTTAATGATCTAAGCACTTACCCTGATAATGGAAATGTAAAATTTAATTATAATTTTAATATAATAGGTGTTGTTACTCTAGCACCAACGGACTATAGATATAATAGG
>CACJRP010000016.1 GCA_902595825.1 uncultured Bacteroidota bacterium | reverse complement strand
CGATAGTAGTATTTACAATTTCAATCAAAAGGTATCAATATCACTAGAAAAAAAGAATATCGAGGAAACAATCAAGGCACTGTTTAATAATTTAATTGAATACCAAATAAGTGAAAATTTAGTTTTTCTTAAAAAAGTTGTTTCAAATCCAGTTGCTAAAAAGGTGGAAGATTTGATTGAAAATATTCAAAGAAGTGTAACCGGTGTGGTAGTTGACTCTGAAGGAGTTCCCCTCCCAGGAGCAACTATTATAGAACAAGGAACTGATAACGGAACAACAACTGACTTTGACGGTAATTTTTCTATTCAATTAGAAAATGATGATGCCATTTTAACCATCTCATTTGTTGGTTATGGTGACCAGTCAATTGATGTATCTAATGGGGATAGTTTTAATGTATCTCTTTCACCTGAGGAAGGATCTCTGGAAGAAATTATTATAACGGGTTACGGGACCACCAGAAAGAAAGATCTGGTTTCATCTATTGCAAAAGTATCTGGAGATGCTTTGTCAAACCAGCCTGCTTCAAGTGTTAGCAATCTCCTTCAGGGTAGAGCAGCGGGCCTTCAAGTCACTGCTCCTGACGGGGATCCATCATCTGCCCCTACAATTCGTATTAGAGGATTAAGTTCAATTCAAGGTAATAATAACCCACTTTTTGTAATTGATGGTTTTATTGCCGGGACCGACTTTAATTTACAAAATATCAACGTTAATGATATTCGATCCATCGAGGTTTTAAAAGATGCGAGTTCTCTAGCCCTTTACGGAACCAGAGGAGCAGCTGGTGTCATTTTAATTCAAACTAAAAATGGGAAGTCCGCAAAATCTGGAGATGTTGACGTGTCAATTAATCATTACACAAGTTTTAGTAGTATAGCAAACCCTCCTCAATATTTAAATTCTACCGATTTTGCAAATTACTGGAATGAGGCAGAAACTTTGGTTTATGGGGCTAGTGGTTACGGAGAAAATGATCCATCCATAGATCCACTTTTTGACTTAGCTACTATTCCTAATACAAATTGGGTAGACTTAGTAACAAGAAACGGTCAGGTTAATAATACCGACATAACATTGAGTGGTAATTCTGAAAAATCCAACTATTATGTGTCTTTAAATAGATGGTCTGAACAATCTATAATTGAATCATCAGGTCTTAATAGATATACTCTTAGAGCTAATATGGATTTTAATGTTAATGAAAAAATTAGAACTGGGTTTAGACTTAACTTATCTGATAGGAAAATTGAAAACAACAAAGTCAACTGGCAAGAGGTTCAAAACGCAATGCCTCCTTTTTTAGAAGTTTATAATAGCGATGGCACTTATAATGGCGTAAATCCAGTGGCAAATACACCTTTTCGAAATCCGTTAGCAGATGTGAATGAAAGGATTGATCATACATTAACTACAAATCTATTGACCAATGCATTTTTGGAATACGATATTATTCCTGGACTAACATTAAGATCCACGATTGGGTTGGGACTTGATTTTAGTAAAAGAAACCAATACTTTTCGACAATTTTGCCAGATAGAGTTGCAAAAGGTCAAGATGGCGAGGCCAATATCATTTCAAGAAATAGCAGAGATATATTAAATGAAAATACGATTACTTATGTCAAGGAGTTTAACGAACACTCTTTGAAAGTCCTTGCTGGATATACATCTCAAATAACCACGTTTGAGTCTTCTAGATCAGGGGCTTACGGTTTTGTAAATGATGTAGTTACATTCAACAATCTTGCTCTAGGGTCTGATCCAAATCAAAATGCAGTGTCAAGTAACTATGAAAAAAAAACATTTGAATCCATTTTGGGAAGAATAAATTACTCTTACAAAGACAAATATTTACTTACCCTTGTTGGAAGAAGAGATGGTTCCTCGGTTTTTGAAGAAGGCAATAAATATGCTTTTTTCCCATCTGTTGGCGCAGCTTGGAGAATTGGTCAGGAAAGTTTTATGCAAAGTGTTGATTACATAAGTAATTTAAAATTAAGAGTAAGTTACGGAATTGTTGGTGAACAAGGTGTACCGGCGTACAACTCTCTATCAAGATTTACCCCTTATGTAACTTTTTTAAATAATCAAGTTTCCAATGCAGTATTGCTAGAAAACTTAGCCAGCTCAAATTTAGATTGGGAAACAACAACCCAAACCGATATTGGATTAGAGGTTGGGTTTTTAAACAATAGATACTCTTTGGAACTAGATTATTATAATAAAAGGACCAAAGATTTATTACTCAACAGACCCATACCAGGAACAGCCGGAGAAACTAGGTTAGAAAATGTTGGGGAGATAGAAAATAAAGGGTTTGAGTTTACCATTAATTCATTAAATATTGACAAACCTGATTTCACTTGGAGTACAAATTTGACTATTTCTGCAAATAAGAACAAAGTAATTTCAATCGGTGATGGGGCAGAATGGATTGATTTAGCTTCTCCAGGTCAAGCAACAGGGCCAAGTATTAGAATAATCCCAGGATATCCTGCACCTGCTTATCTGGGTGCTACGTATCTTGGAACCTATAGAACCACTGCTGAAATTGATGCCGATGGTGTTGTAGGTAGTGTTTTAGGAGGACCTAGATACGTTGATTTAGACGGTAATGGTGCAATTAATCAACTTGATTTTGTTGTACATGGAGATCCAAATCCAGATTTTTACGGAGGTTTAAGAAATACACTAACCTATAAAGATTTTACTCTTGATTTCTTTTTCCATGGATCTTATGGAAATGAGATTTTAAATGCAGCTTATCATCTAGGGTATTTTGGAAGAGACCCAAGAAGTAATTTGTTGCCAATTGTAAAGGATAGGTGGACTACTTCAAATCAAAACTCAGACATTCCTAGAGCTGGTTCAAGTTTCGGAAACTACCAGCAGCGAAGTGATGTCTCGTATCAAGATGGTTCTTTCTTAAGATTAAAAAACGTAACCCTAAATTATGATTTAGATATCCCTGGAATGAAAAGAGCCAGTGTTTATTTAACAGGTAACAACTTATTGCTCTTCACCAAATTTACCCATGGGGATCCTGAGCAAAGTAATTATGGTGACGGTTTGGCACAAGGTGTAGCTAACGGAGGATATCCTTACAACTCCTCATTTGCACTTGGATTTAATCTAACCTTATAAAAAATAGCATTATGAAAAATAGAAAAAATAAAGCAATGAAAAATTATAAAACATACACAATAAATTGGATGGTTCTAGTTTTATTAATCGTCTTATCTAGTTGTGAAAAAGATTTCTTAGAAGAAGATTTAAGAAGTGGGTTGTCACCAACTGGTTTCTATAACAATCTCAATGAAGCTCAAATGGCAGTAAATGGTGTTTATGCTACATTAAATAACCAAAACCTATACCGAAACAGAAATTACAGGGGTGCGGTTCAGTACGGGAGTGACGAGGTTTGTCCTCAAAGAAAAGTTATTCAAACTCCCTATAATTACCTTTACACGGAGGGGAATGGAGATTTGCATGCAGCTTGGAAAGAGTTTTATTTACTTATAAGAAATGCAAATTCTGCTATTGCCAATATTTCAACTGCAGAGGCACTAACTGTAGAGGAGAAAAATCAGCTCCTAGGAGAATTATATGTGTTAAGAGCAATGGCTTACTATGATCTAACCCGTTTCTATGGAGATGTTCCATTTTTCACAGATGAATTGGGGACCGATGAACTTTCTGTTCTTCCACGAACTCCAATGAGCGAGATAAGAACACGAATGAAGGAAGATTTAGCTCTTGCTAAAAGTTATTTACCAGATGCATATTCCGGTGGTGACCTAGGTAGAATGACAAAGTGGGCGGCAGCTGCATTGAAAGCCAAATTTCATTTATTTGATAAAGAGTGGTCTTCTTGTCTAGCTGAGTGTGTGGATATAATTAATAACTCACCACACACATTAATGGATGATTTTGCAGATGTTTATGCGTATGATAAAACAACCCTTGATAACGAGGTAAAGAACGAACATATTCTTTGGGTTGACTTTGCAGGGGACGCTGCCCTTGGAACAAATCATCTAAATACTACCGGTGAAATTAACAGCGGGAATTTACAAACCAATCTTTGGATTGAGGAGTACAATCCTCGTGCTAAAGATAATCCTAAAAATAAAGGAGATAAAAATGCATTGAATGCTGCTCTTGCTGCAAATAACCAGTCCTTCACCGGATTTGGAGCAGGTATAGCTTGTCCTGATATCGGGAAACGTAGTAATTGGGAGGCGGGTGACCTAAGGTACGACGTAACTTTTATGGAGTATTATGAAGGGATTCAATTAAAATTTGTTTATATAGGTAAATTAATGAACTTAAACATTGACAAACCAAGAAATGCTAAGTCTGAAAATATTGTTCTTATAAGGCTTGCGGATATTTATCTAATGGCTGCAGAGAGCGAAAATGAACTTAATGGACCCGACAATGCGTATCAATATGTAAATAAAGTTCGTGAAAGAGCGTTTGAACCAGACAGCCCATGGGGTGGTCTTTCTCAAGCAGAATTTAGAGTGAAAATGTATGATGAGAGAAAGTACGAACTCTTTGCAGAAGGACATAGAAAGCAAGATTTAATTAGATGGGGAATACTTCTGGAAACAGTTAGAAATACAAAGGTTACCAAACATGCAGAAGGTGCAGCAATTAATATTCAGCCCAAACATGTAAAGTATCCAATTCCTTTGAATGAAGTACTTACAAATCCAGTGTTGTTGGATTCGGACCCAACGAACAACGGATATAGATAATAATTAATTTCTCGTATTTATTAAGTTTGATTAATTTAGAAAAAGGTTGGCTTTGGCCGACCTTTTTTTATTTTAATTTATCCTTTTACTAAAATCCTAGCAAGCTCTTTTTCTGGAATTCCACCCAAGTCATTTATATTCTTAAGCCAAGAGTCAAGTTGCAATTTTAATTCATTTATGTGTAGTGAGAATTTCTCATCCTCTATTAAATTATTTAATTCAAATGGATCATTCTCTAAATCATAAAATTCTTCTGGTCTTTTGGGAACTTGAAACCAAAGCTTCTGTTTATCAGAAAGAGAATTAGATTTATTTAACTCATTAAGATGTTTCATCAAGTTCATTTGAGTCCTATAGACCACATTAAGGGCATGAGGCTTTTCAACATTATAGTTTCTAACGTACTTAAATCTTTTACATTTTACAGCTCGTATTCTATCGGTTAATTCATCAAATCTATCACTTGCCGTAAATAAATAAATTCTCTTTTTTAAAGACTTTTTAGCACCCAAGAAAGGTTTGCCCTGATATATCTTAGGGATATCAATACCAGCTATAGACAGTATTGTAGGGGCAAAGTCAATAAAACTTAGCATATCATTATTTCTTTTATAATCTGTTTTAAATCCTTTAGGGAATTTTACAATAAATGGAACTTTTGTTCCTGTTTCATAAATAGCTCTTTTGTGTCTTGGGAAAGGTCCCCCATGGTCGCTGTAAAAAAATATATAGGTGTTATCATATAGATTTTCCTTTTTTAATCTATCTATAATTTTACCCATTTGGATATCCATCTCAATCAAATTAGAATAGTTAACAGCAAGAGCATGACGCGTAATTGAATCATCTGGGAAAACGGGAGGAACTTTTAAAATATTTGGATCTACCTTTAATTTCTTTTTGTCCCTATTCCATATTGACGACTCATGTGTTACACCAAAATTAAATACTGCAAAAAAAGGTTGGTCTTTTTTTCTATTTTCCCAAGACGCGTGATTACTTGACTCATCCCAGGCCCGGTCTGTTAATTTAAAATTATAGTCTGTTTTTGAATTATTTGTACAATAGTATCCGTTTTCTCTTAAAATTTGTGTGAATGGTTTGATAGCCTCAGCTAATTTTGATGAGTAATAGGGAAAGCCAAGTTGTGACTCGGAATCAGGTCTTACTTTTCTTTTTTGATGATAAGCTCTTTGATTACCGGTGCCTATCGAACTTGGATACATGCCGGTGATTATTGCACTCCTCGCAGGAGCGCAAACTGGATATGGAGAATGCATTTCATCGTATAAAATACCATTTTCAAGTAGCTGACCAACATTGGGAAGATCTACTGTTTTATCTCCGTAAAAAGGGAAGAAATATTGTGACTGATCTTCTGCAACAAGCCAAACAATATTTGGCCTATTTTCTTTTTCTTTTTCACAACATAAGATTGAAAAAACAAAAAGTAGAGAATAAAGAAATAAGACTAATTTTCTGATATAAAATTCTTAAATTATAGTATTAAAAATAGAGATTTAAAATGAAAAGCTTACCATCGGTATTACTATTCTTTTCTTTGTTTTTAGTTCTATCCTGTGAAAAAGCAAAAACAGATTCTAAACTAAATTTCATTATTGTTTTTGTTGACGATATGGGGTATGGTGATTTGGGAGTGTATGGACATCCTACCATAAAAACACCAATTTTAGATCAAATGGCAACCGAGGGTCAAAAGTGGACACAATTTTATTCAGCAGCTAGCGTATGCACCCCTAGTCGCGCCGCTCTTTTAACAGGACGTCTTCCTATTAGAAATGGGTTGATGGGAGGTCAGGTAAGAGTGTTTTTCCCTGATTCTCAGTATGGTATCCCCACGTCTGAAATAACTATTGCAGAAAAGTTAAAAGAAAATGGATATAAAACAGCTGCTATTGGGAAATGGCATTTGGGACACAAAAAGCAGTATCTCCCTCTTCAACATGGATTTGATTATTATTATGGAATTCCATATTCAAACGACATGGAAAATATCAATGGAGGGGCTATTCCTGTAAAGAATCACTACTGGAAAATTTATGATAGCGAAAAACCAGTTTCAGATAATTACAAAGTCCCACTTTTAGAAAATAATAAAATTATTGAACGACCTGCTGATCAGACAACAATAACAAAAAGATATACAGATAAAGCAGTTGATTTTATTAGAAAAAATAAAGATGAAAATTTTTTTATTTATCTAGCCCATAATCTTCCTCATACTCCTCTATATGCCTCAGACGAATACAGAGGAAGAAGTAAAAGAGGCCTATACGGGGATGTCGTTGAAGAGATTGACCGCGGCGTTGGATTAATTATGGAAGAACTCAAAAAAAATAGCCTCGACAAAAATACTATAGTAGTATTCACCTCCGACAACGGCCCATGGCTACCTTTTGAACAACATTCAGGATCTGCCGGACTTTTAAGAAACGGAAAAGGAACCTCTTGGGAAGGTGGGCACAGAGTTCCTGGAATTTTTTGGGGCGGACCAATAAAAAAAGGCATGGTTGACGAATTAGGCTCAACATTGGATATATTCCCAACCATCCTAGAAATGTTGGGGGTTGAAAATATAAAGGATAGGATTATGGATGGAGTGAGTCTAAAAAATACTCTTTATCATGGTAAACCCAGTAAAAGAGAAATGATTTTCTATTATAGATCAAGGGAAATTTATGCGGTTAGATACAAGCAATATAAGGCACATTTTATAACCCAAGGTGTTTACAATTACCCTCCTGGGAGTAATAAAAAAATAATTTTAAAAGAGCCATTACTGTATAATTTAGATGTTGATCCATCAGAGAGATATAATATCGCAGACGAAAATCCTGATATTTTAAGGCAGATAAAAACAATTGTTGATGAACATAAAAAAAATCTGGATCCCCCAGATGACTTACTTCAATACAGAGAATCGGATTAATTTACAATTATCTAACATGAAATTCCCCCTTTTTTTTATTATATCTAGTTGTTCAATAATCTTCAATATATTTTCAGGATGTTCAAATAATCAAACAAAATATAAAAACCAAATTGAAAAAAAGAAAACTAAAATTGTTTCAAAAGTTAAATCAAAGAAAGATTCCTTACTAGTAAGAGGAATGGTTCTCATTCCATCAGGCACTTTTAATATGGGTGCGGATAATAACCAGGGGTTTGAAGATGAATACCCTAAGCATAGGGTAAAAATTAATTCATTTTGGATTGATGAAACTGAAGTAACCAATGCCGAATTCAAAAAATTTGTTGATGAAACAGGTTATGTAACTACAGCAGAAAAAACAATTGATTGGGATGAAATGAAGAAGGATCTACCCCCAAATACTCCTAAACCCCACGATAGTCTTTTGTCTCCATCATCATTATGTTTTAATTATACGTCTTCACCTGTCAGGTTAGACAACTACTCTCAGTGGTGGAAATTATCAAAAGGTGCTAATTGGAAAAAACCTTGGGGCCCTGGAAGTTCAATTGAGGGTAAAGATAATTACCCTGTTGTACACGTTAGTTGGATTGATGCACAAGCTTTTTGTAAATGGGCTGGGAAGAGGCTCCCCACTGAAGCAGAATGGGAATATGCCTCAAGAGGAGGTGTTGAAAACTCAATATTTTCATGGGGGGACGATCCATATATTCCCTCTTATGCAAATACTTGGGATGGTACGTTTCCTTACAAAAATACAATGGAGGATAAATTTGAATTTTTGGCTCCCGTTAGAAGTTATCCTCCAAACAAATTCGGATTATACGATATATCTGGAAATGTATGGGAATGGTGTTATGACTGGTATACTTTTGATTATTACAAACTCTTCCAATATGAAGTTGCGAACAATCCTATTGGACCTCCTACAAGTTATGACCCTAATGAGCCCTACTTACCAAAAAAAATAATGCGTGGGGGGAGTTTTTTGTGTAATAAATCTTATTGTACAGGCTATAGAAATTCAATGAGAATGAAATCATCTCCAGATACAAGTTCTATTCATGCTGGTTTTAGGACGGTTGTTGATGCAATGTAAAGACCTATTTATAAAAATTTTTTATACGTATTTCATATTCAGGGCGTAAAATAAATTCCTTTAAATAAATTTTATAATTTTCATCACCCATCCAAAAATGTGTTTTAGGTTGACTGAGGACCTTTCTCTCGGGGTAGTCTTTACCTTTAAGACTAGCATCTACAGAACTATTCCATACCAAATACTCTTCTTTCATTTCTTCGAAAATCTCCGGATGAGTTTTTGAAATATCGATAGATTCCTTTGGATCATTTTTTAAATCGTATAATTCAAATTTTTCACTTTTTATACTGTGCGCTACAAACTTAATATTATTATCAATTAAGGCCCCTTTATCTTTAAGACGAAATGGTATTTTATTTTCTCTTTTTTTAATTTTAGAATTAAAAACAGGGACAATACTAATGCCATCAATAGGTTTAAGCATTTCGGATTCGGGTAATCCAACAATTTCTGCGATCGTTGGGAAAATATCCATTGTAGAAGCCGGGTAATTGGTTTTTTTGGGTTTAATCATTGAAGGCCACTCAATAATACTTGGTACCCTTAGGCCCCCTTCCCACATTGAACTTTTAAAACCTTTCAAGCCTCCAACTGTGGACGGAGAAATTCCTTTGTCCAAACCTCCGTTATCACTACAAAACCATAGTAATGTATTTTCAGATATACCTAAATCTCTAATTTTCTTTCTTAAAAAACCAATACTTCTATCAAAGGCAACTAGTTCTCCATAGTGATTTTGACTCTTTTCATCTAAACTTTTGAATTGTTTTTTATCTTCTTCAGAGGCTAAAAATGGCTCATGCGGGGAGCCATCCCAAATTATGATGAAAAACGGCGATTCAGATGAATGAATTTTCTCAATAAACTTTATAGACTCGTTGACTATTATTTCGGATGAGCTGCCTTTAAAATCAATAAATTCTCCCATTTTACTCAACATAGGATTTAAATCAAAAAAATTTGTTGTTGATATCCAATAATCAAATCCAAAACTTTCAGGGCTATGGTCGTCATCTTTTAAAATAGGAACACCAGGACCCTTTAAACCATTTAAATGCCATTTCCCAAAATGTGCTGTTTTATAACCTTTCTTCTTTAAGGCCTCCGCTAGAGTCTTTTCTTGCAGGCGAAGAGCATATCCATGAGAAAAAACACCTGTTCTATCATTAGACCTTCCAGTCAAAACAGTCGCCCTTGTAGGTGAACATAGAGGTGAACCTGCATAAAAACGGTCAAGACGTAGACCATTTGTAGCCATAGAATCTAAATTTGGAGTTTTTAAAAGGGGATGATTATAATATCCTGTTTGTCCCCAGCCTTGGTCATCGGTCATAATTAAAATAATATTAGGTTTATTATCAGATGATTTATCATCACACGCTAAGTTGAAAAAAATGATAAAAACTAATGAAAAGTATTTCATTGAATGAGTAAAAAAATTAAAATTTGCTTTTAGGCTGAGAGTAAATAGGTTTCGGCTCTCCTGTTTCTTTAGGAATATTCTGTTGACTTATTCCATCTGGTATTTTTCTTGCATCGGCAATCCGATCTCTTATTACTTTCTTTAAAGAGTCTTTTAGTGCTCTGTAATCCTCGACATTTGCAAGGTTATTGAGTTCTGATTTATCAAATTTATGATCATATAGTTCATAACCATCGATTCCGTTTTCCCCCCACTGAGTAAGCCTGTAACGGTCGGTTTTTATAGAATAACCTTGGACCATCTCATCTTTTGATCCTATTATTAATTCTGTGAGAGCACTTTTTCTGACCTTTTTTGAAGAGTCTTTTAAAAGTGATGCAAAACTTTTTCCAGAAACAAAAGAAGGAGTTTTTTTGCCAGTTAAATCCATTAGAGTTGGGTAAATATCAATCATTTCTATTGGTGCATCCATTATTTTTTCATTCTTATTGATACCTGGACCTGAGACAATTAGAGGAATGCGCGTACCATTATCGAAAAGTGTTCTTTTCATCCAATGTCCATGTTCACCTAAGTGATATCCGTGATCGGATGTAAAGACAACAATAGTATTTTTATCTAACCCCGTTTCCTCCAACTTATCAAGCACTCTTCCAACTTGTGCATCTACAAAACTTGTTGTTGCATAATATGCTTTCTTAATCGTTTTGGCTAGGTCCTTATCCAGATCATGTTGCTCAATTTTTGATGGGGGTCTGACGCTCCGAGCAGCAGGCTCTGGGATAGTCATTAAATACCGATCTGAAATCTCAGGTATTTCCATATTATTTGAATCATACATGTCATAATATTTTTTTGGAGCAACATATGGCGTGTGTGGTCTGTAAAGTCCAAATGCTAAAAAAAAGTTTTCGCGACTTTTAGCGAACTTATCTAAAAACTCAATGGTTTCATTTGCACCAATTCCATCTGTTTGTTCGTCATCTGTACCTTCTGCAGAAAGCCAACTAAGTGTCCCTCCATAACGTTGCGGTTTAAGAGTATTAATCTTGTATTCTTCTAGTTTATCTCTTCCATATGGATTAACTGTTTGATCCCAAGTATAATTGTCATCATTTCCTGATGTTCCAATATGCCCTGGATTATGATAATGAAATATTTTACCTATCCTAACTGAGTGATATCTTTCTTCTCTATACTTTTGACCTATTGTAACAACTTCAGGGATAGCCTCCCTAATATTAATTCTTAATTGCTTGACTTTAGTTTGATCAGGGTACAATCCAGTCATAAATGATGCTCTAGAGGGACCACACCAAGGATACTGAATATGAGCGTTTCCAAATAAGACTCCATTTCTTGCTAGCCGATCAATATTGGGAGTTTTAATTGTTGGGTTACCATAAGCTCCAATATCACAATTAAGATCGTCTGCGATAATAAATAAAACATTCAAGTTTTGTTTTTTGGGCTCTGACTTCGAGCCCATCAAAACCAAGCCAATTGTTAACATTGATAAGTATCTGAAATGTTTCATATTTTATGTTCTTAAAAAGGACCTTTGTTATTTATTTTTGTTGCGTCATTTGAGGCACCAGGAAATTCCCCTCTGATTCCGTGAAATTCTGTTTTTAGAGATTCTATAGATTTACTTAAACTGTTTCTT
The DNA here is from genome assembly GCA_902595825.1 of uncultured Bacteroidota bacterium. GTDB lineage: Bacteria > Bacteroidota > Bacteroidia > Flavobacteriales > Flavobacteriaceae > TMED96. The sequence continues at coordinate 19,975 of CACJRP010000016.1, read as the reverse complement.
GCTTCAATTGAACCAGGAGTTCTTTTATACCAATGTTTAGTTATTGACTCAGGCTCAGAGTCTCCAGTCTCTTCTTTCCATTGATTTAGAATATTCCTAAGGTTATTTATTTCATCTTGAAAATCTTTATCTAGCACTAAATTTTTTCTTTGAAATAAATCATTTTGCATATCATAGAATTCTTCTTTTGATCTTGGAGATATAAAAATCTCACCTTGAATTTCATTTATTTCTCCAGTTTCATTTTTTTCAAATAAACTAGCAAACGAAAGGCTATTGAGTGCATCCAGTGGCCCTAGTTGAGCGTACTGATTTCTATTATTTTCGATATACATAAAATCTTTATTTCTCACCATCCGCTGGTGTGACTCATAATCATGCCAATTGTGTTCAGCAAACACGAAATTTCTAAATGGAGCATCCGGGGATTGTAGTAAATTTTTAAAACTTTTACCTTGATAATTTTCTCCTATTTTAATACCAGCAAATTCTAAAATAGTAGGCGCAATGTCTATTACGCTGACCAAACTTTTAGTTACACCGGATACATTTCCATTTTTATATAATAAGATAAATGGCGTTTTAACTCCTTGATCATTTAGTCTTGTCTTACTGTGTGGAAAGGGTCTGCCATTGTCTGCCATAATTATTATAAAAGTGTTATCGTAAATTTTTTCCTTTTTAAGGGTTTCGACCACATTGCCTATAGAATAGTCAAACCTCTTAATTTCGTCATAATAATTAGCCAAATCCAACCTTGTTGGCTGATCATCTATAAGATAATCAGGTGGGGATATTTCGTCAACGGGGTGGGTACCAGAAAATTTATTTTCATCCCAATCTCTGTGCGCGTCGTGAGCTGCATACCATAAAAAAAATGGTTGATTTTTGGGTCTGTTTTCGATGATATTAACCCATTGTTTTTCGCCTCCCAAACCAGTAATTTTTCTGTCCTCGTGAATTAAATCAAAGCCTCTTCTAACATATTCACCCATATGGAATTTACCAGATGACACTGTGTAATACCCATTATTTTTCAATTCTTCTGCAGCACTAATCATTTCCAATGGAGGCTCTGTGTGTAACTCTGGAGCCCCAGTATTATGTGGATATCTTCCAGTTATTATAGAATTTCTACTTGGACTACAGGAGCTTGTAGTTAAATACATATTTTTAAAAAGTATTCCCTCTGTAGAAAGTTTGTCAATATTAGGAGTTTTTACTTGTTTATTACCATAACACCCAAAATCATCCCAACTTATATCATCGGCAATAAATATTATAAAATTTGGTCTTTCTATTTTCTTCTTGGAAATAGGATTACACGAGATAAACGTGAAAAGCATTAAGGAAAAGGACATTAAATAAATCTTTAGTTTTTTCATTTTAATTCAAAATTTGATTTAACATAAATCTTAGTTATTTAATTAGTCTAAAATGGGGATATTGAATTTTTCAAGTGCAGCTTTTGTATGAGCTTTCTTCATTAGATTTTCTAATTTGTCTACAATCTCAGGATAATTTTCAGCCAAATCAATCATTTCTTTTGGGTCATCTTCCAAATTAAACAACTGGAGTTTAGATTTACCTTTTAGTAAATTTTTCTTAATACCTTTCCAATTATCTTTTCTTATTGCCTGTTGACCTCCATATTGTTTCTCAGGGAATTCCCAATATAAGTAGTCGTGTTTTACTTGTTTTTCCCCAATCAATGTTGGTAAATAACTAATCCCATCTGTTGGGTAAGGTAAAGAACTATCCACAATATCTGCCATAGTAGCAAAAAAGTCATAAAAAACACTTGGATGATCAGATTTTGACCCAGCTTTAATTTTACTTGGCCAAGTAGCAATAGTAGGGACTCTTAACCCCCCTTCGTTTACACTACCTTTCACTGTCTTTTTAGAATTGACAAAAATACCAGCACTATTGAAAAATTCAATATCTACTTGTTTCACATGGGTAGGTCCATTATCACTTGTGAAAATAACAAGGGTATTTTCGTATTTACCTATTTCTTTTAGTTTTGTTATTAGTTCTCCAACCTGCTCATCTAGATAAGAAATCATAGCTGCATATGTTGCTTTTGGGTACTGATTTGGATAATAACTTTTGTCTCCCAGATAGGGTTCTTCGTCTCCAATTTTTTTTCTGTAGTAATCAACCCATTTTTCGGGTGCTTGAAGTGGAAGGTGAGGAAGAGGGCTTGCATAGTAAAGAAAAAACTTATTCTCTTTGTTTCTTTCTATAAATTTTAATGATTCCTCATGCATTAAAGTAGGGGCATAATCAACTTGTTTATAATTATTATAGCTTTTAGAATTATTTGGATTCGCGTCACTTCTTAAAGGTCCCTTGTCTACTATTTTATTGTTTAGTATATGTCTGTCTGTGTTTCTCCACAGATGTGACGGATACAAAGTGTGGGCTTGTCTTTGACAATTATATCCATAGAAAAAATCAAAACCTTTCAAGGTTGGTATACTATTCGTGTTGGGAGCACCAAGTCCCCATTTGCCAACCATACCGGTTTTATAACCATGGGACTTCAAATAACTCGCAACAGTTTGAATTGTATCCGGAAGTGGTCGTTGACCCTCTAATGAAGGGTCTTTGAACATAGCTTCAAAACTCCATACATCTCCCCTTTCCCTCCATTCATCATTTCCTCTTACAGGATTTTTACCTGTGTGGAGTCCAGTCATTAATACAGCACGCGCTGGAGCACATACCGGAGCTCCACTGTAGTGATTGGTTAAAATCATCCCGTTTGATGCAAGCTCATCTATATTAGGGGTTTCAATAATTTTTTGTCCAAAAACTCCAACTTCCCCGTATCCAAGGTCATCTGCCATTATGTAAATGATGTTGGGGGAATCATCTGAATTCTTATTCTTATCGCACGAGAAAACCCACAAAAAGGATATAGATATTAAAATTAATTTTCTTTTCATTTATAAAACTTTGATAAATTCAAGTTGGAAGATATTCTTTTTTTAATCTTTTTGTTTTCAATTAAATTTAACAAACTGTCAACAAATATTGGATCATAATAGGGATTGATTTTATAAGGAATAGGAGCATTATTTAATTTTCTCCATTTATTTAATTCTTCATATAACTCATTTGTTTTCTCTTTGTTTTCTTCGCTAAGGTTTTTGGACTCAGATACATCCTCTTTTAAATTATATAACTCTATGGAATTGTTTTCAAAATAGTGGTGTAGTTTCCAGTCATTCTTTATAATCACAGATCCCGGTTTAGTTCTAAAAAGAGGGTCTGTACCATTGTCTTTATAGACATCATATGGCTCGAGGTAAATTGGAAAATGAAAAAAAAGTGACCTCTCTGGGAGCTTCATGTCATTAAAAACAGGGCTGAGGTCGACACCTTCCAATTCTATCCGTTTTTTGTAGCCTACAATATTTTTAATAGTTGGGAAAAAGTCAATATTTGATACTCTTTCGTAAGATTTGGTATTGGCTTTAATTTTTTTACCCCAAGAAAAAATTAATGGAACTTTAATGCCACCTTCATAATATGAACCTTTACCGGCTCTTAATGGGAATTGATTTGAAATAGAACGTATTCCGCCATTGTCTGATGTAAAGATTATAAGTGTTTTTTCAATTAGATTAAGCTCTTGGATTTTATCTAATATCTTTCCAACATTTTCGTCTAAGGACTGAATCATTCCAGCAAAATCTGCTCTGTTGTGATATAGATTTCCCTTGATTTTTTGGTATTTTTTTTCATATTCTAGTTTTGGTTCAATGGGAGTGTGAACCGAATAGAAAGGTACATATGCAAAAAATGTTTTACTTTGATTCTCATCAATAAAATTTACAACTTCGTTTCCAATACGATCTGTTAAATATTCTCCTACTGGACCATCTTTTATTTTTGGGTTGTTGTAAGGTGAGGTATATCCTCCTTTACCTGGTCCCCCATTTTCGCATCCCCCAAAGTTTACATCAAAACCGTTTTGTTCAGGATAATTACCCTCTTTTCCCAAATGCCATTTCCCGAAATGACCATTTGTATAACCTAAAGTTTTAAGCATCTCAGGGATTAAAAAAAAATCTTGCCCTATTTCTTCCTTGTTTTCAATTGGAATAAGTTTTCTTGTTTTTTTATTTCCTCTTTCCGATTCCCCAACTGTAAAAATTCCATGCTCGGGTGTATATTTTCCTGAAAGCATTGAAGCTCTGCTTGGCGAGCAATTTGTAGCCGAAGCATAGGCATTATAAAAAGTAATTCCCCTTTTTGCAAGTCTATCGATATTTGGCGTCTGATAATAATTAGAACCCATAAATGATAAGTCCGTCCAACCAAGATCATCTGCTATGATAAGAATTATATTAGGGTTTTTATTATTTATTGTTTTATTACACGAAAAACATATAATTATTAATATGAGGATTTTAATTTTTGATAAATTCATTAACATTTCATCTAATTAAGAGCGGGAAAAGTGGCGAGTTTTTTAGCTAGCTTTTGTTTTATTTTTTTCTCTTCCTGAGTTAGCATTTCGTCCTCTAATGGATTGTTCTCTAAAACGTCTTTTTCCATGTCATAAAACTCTCCATCTTTATATAACTTATATCTATAATCCTGTGAAAACACATTTCTATGTTGGGATACATTTTTACTCCATCTTGGATCATAATAAATGCTTACCATATCTCTTTTAGATACATTTTCTCCTTTAAAAATATTTATCATGCTTTTCCCGTCACTATCGTTCGGAGCATCTAGTATGTCTGAAAATGTTGCATAAAAATCGGTTAAATTGATTAATCCGGTGTAGCTAAGAGGCTTTTTTATCATCGATGGCCAACTTGCCACCATCGGCACATGCACACCATGGGTGATAGTGTTGCCTTTACCACCTTGAATTTGACCGTCAACGGTTTTAGTAACCAATTTGACATTCGTTCCGTTATCCCCAACAAACATGATAAGAGTATTGTCAATTATTCCATTCGCCTTCAACTCATTTACAATTTTACCTACAATCTTGTCCATGTATTCAACCATATCTATGAAAAATCGGTTATCCTTTTTATACCTTAAATCTGGAGAGGACCACTCTTCAGAGTCGGGAGTAGGGACAAAAGGGTCATGTACTAAGAGCATAGGATAATAAATAAAAAAAGGGTTGTCTTTATTTCTTTTAATAAAGTCAATTGCATAATTCGAAACAACATCTGGACCATAAGCATCTTTATCTCTCGGCAAAAACTCTCCATTTTGTTCAATAAGTGGATCTGCAAACCTTTCTCCTAAATTTTTGGTTTTTGTAAGCTGCCACAAACAATATTCATCAAACCCAAATGCGTATGGTCTGGTATTATCTTCTTTGACGTTTTGATCCACTTCTTTGACCTTTAATCCGTTTAATTGCCATTTCCCAACAACAGCAGTTTTGTAACCATTTTCCTTAAATAAATGTCCGAAAGTTTTTTCATTTATATTTAGATGAGTGAAATAATCATAGTTTTTGTAGTTGTACTTTCCAGTCATTATTTTCACTCTTGAGGGAGTACAAAGTGGTTGTGAAATAGCATTAGTAAAATTTACGCCATTTGATGCTAATTTGTCCAAAAAAGGAGTTTTGTAAGACAAACTTCCGTTGATACTCAAACCCTCAAAACCAATATCATCTGCTAAAATTAGAATAACATTAGGTTTCTTTTTTTGGTCTTTGTCTTTTATACAGCCCTGTAACAAAATAAACAGTGAAAACAATATAATTGATAAGTAACGAAATTGAGTGTTCATCTTATTTGATACTACTATATATTACGAATAAACTGTTAAAAACCCTAAATATTATTAAATTTAAAGCCTAATGAAAAACCACTCATCACATAAAGTTTACATTGTATTTTCAATTTTTTCATGTTACCTAAGTGTAGGACAAATTTATTTTCCAACTGCTAACTCTAAATGGGAAAATAAAGATCCTAAAGAATATGATATTAGTTTAGGTAAATTATCAAAAGCTATTTCATTTGCTGAATCAAATGAATATTCTGGAGAAAAAGATTTGAGAATAGCCATACTTAAGGGCTTTTCCAAGGAGCCATATCATCAAATTCTCGGTCCAACAAAGAAAAGAGGAGCTCCTTCTGGAATAATCTTAAAAAATGGCTACCAAATTGCATCTTGGGGTGACACAAAAAGAGTAGATATGACATTTAGTGTGACCAAAAGCTACCTTTCAACTGTCGCAGGTCTTGCGGTAGATCGTGGATTATTTAAACCAACTGATATAGTTAAAAATTTAGTTTGGGACAATTCTTTTGATGGAAAGCATAATAGTCAGATAACCTGGGAACATTTATTAAATCAATCATCTGATTGGTCAGGAACATTATGGGGTTTACATGATTGGGCTGATAGGCCACCGGATGACGGCGAGATTGATGATTGGAAAAATAGATTATACATGACTCCTGGGACAAAGTATGAATATAATGATGTGAGAGTAAATCTTTTAGCTTATTCTTTACTTCAGGTATGGAGAGAACCCTTACCCAAAATCATTAAAAGGTATATAATGGATCCAATAGGAGCATCAACTACCTGGAGATGGTATGGTTATAAAAATTCATGGGTGGAAATAGACGGGAACCGAGTTCAGTCTGTTTCTGGAGGTGGGCACTCAGGTGGTGGAGTTTTTATTAGTACAGAAGATCATGCACGTTTTGGATTACTTTTTTTAAATAATGGGATATGGAAAGGAAAAAAACTAATCAGTGAATCATGGATCAAAAGGGCTACCAGTTCTTCACCTGCTAACATTAGTTATGGTTATATGTGGTGGCTTAACAAAAAAGGAACCTCAAGATACTGGGAGGGAGTTCCTGAAAATGTTTACTATGCTGCTGGATTTGGAGGGAATTACATAGTTGTGATTCCAGATAAAAAAATGGTTGTAGTTACAAGGTGGATCGAACCAAGTAAAGTTGGAGAATTTATAAAGTTAGTACTTGAAAGTCATCCATAGATATATTTAATATTTTTTGATTTTATCAAAATTTGAAATCATAAATTTTAATTTTTCAGGATTTTTCTTTGCTAAATTATCTTTTTGATATGGATCTCTTTCCAAATCAAATAGCATATATTCATTGGAATTACCAAGTTCTATTTGAACATTTTTTGCAATTTTTCTTCCCTTATAAGGTGGAATCATCACCCATTCGTTATATCTGTAAGCTGTTCTTCCCATGGCCTCTATTACAAGTTCACTTCGACCCTCTCCTATATTGTTTAATATTAGATTTGAAAGATCCTCACCATCTTCAGTTCTAATATCAGAGTCAATCATTTTAGAAATAGAATTGAATAAGTCTAGCTGAGAAATTATTTGATCCGACACACCGGCCTTAATCTTGTTTTTCCAATAAGCAATAAATGGAACTCTTGTACCTGCCTCAAACAGGCTGTATTTCCCTCCTCTTAGTCCACCAGATGGTGTGTGTTCACCAAGCATTTCAACAGCATCATCAAAATAACCATCGTTTAATACGGGGCCATTATCACTAGAAAAAATTATTAAAGTATTTTCCAATAGTTCATTCTCGTCTAAAGTTTTATATAATTCACCGATGCACCAATCAGCCTCAATAATTACATCTCCTCTGGGACCCATTTGTGATTTTCCCACAAATCTTGGGTTGGGAGTTCGAGGGACATGCGGTTGTTGAAGAGAATAAAAAAGGAAGAAAGGATTATTTTTATTTTTATTTATATATTTTTTTGCTTTATTAAGAAAGTTATCAGCCATATCTTCATCCTTCCATTTTGCTTTGTTTCCCCCTTTCATAAAACCTATTCTTGGAATTCCATTGACAATAGATCCATTATGACCGTGATGCCATTTCATAGTTGTTAATTCTGGATTTTTTAATCCTGTTGGTAAGCCATAATCATTGTTATCAAAGTTTATACTTATTGGGTCATTTAAATCTAAGTTTTCAACCCTACCATTCTCTATATAAACACTAGGAACTCTATCTTGAGTATCAGCTAAAATGTATGAATAATCAAACCCGATTTCATTTGCCCCGGGCGAAATAGTTTGGTTGTAGTTTATTCTGTCTTTTCCTAAGCCCAGATGCCATTTGCCAACAATCCCAGTTTTGTAACCATTAATTTTAAGTAATTTTGGGAGAGTCATTTGACCAGTATCTATTATAAGAGAGCCCCCAGTAATTATCTTGGCTCTTGGATTTCTCCAGGGATATGTTCCGGTTAACAACCCATATCTGCTTGGTGTACATGTTGCAGAAGATGAGTATCCTTTTAGGAATTTCAAGCCTTCATTTGCTAATTTGTCAATATTAGGAGTTTTTAGTTTTCCTTTCCCATATGAACTAACATCTCCATACCCTAAATCATCCATATATATAATTATGACATTTGGGTTTTGGGATTGATTTTGAACCTTTTTAGTTGGATTTTGACAACTAAAAGTAATGAGAACAGTAACTAAAAGGATATATCTGATTAGAGGAACAATTTTTATAAAATCTATTAAGAAGAAGTTCTGATTCGATACATTCATCATAAATTATTAATCAATACAATGGTAAATTATGGCCATTGTGATATTTGTTAGTAATATAATTTTCATTGACCGTATTATTTGTAAAAATATCTGACGTAGAATCCCAAAACAACTTCTCACCTGCCCTATATGATATATTACCCATATGTGCGATCTTGGCGACTAGAGCACCATCACTTATTGAACAGTTTACTTTTTTGGGGTCATTTGCTCTAATTGATTCTATAAAGTTTAGTAAGTGATTATCTAATCCATTGTCATTTTTTTTCACAAAAGGCTTAGCGATTTTATTTTTATTGTTTTTTTTCCTCCATTACTTTCCATCCTCTTCGATTCAAAACTAAAGTCCCATGATTTCCAATAAATGAAATACCATGATTTAGCCCATAAGGACCATTCTTTATCCCTTGTGCAGAATCCCAAATCAAGTTGAAATCATCAAACTCGTATATGGCGAAAAGGGTATCGGGGGTTTCTTCTGCCAAATCAGGAGATGCAAATTTGCCTCCGCTGGCAATAACTGATTTTGGATAAGAGCAATTCATACCCAGCAGAGCATAATCTAAAAGATGGACGCCCCAGTCGGTCATAAGCCCACCAGCGTAGTCCCAAAACCAACGAAAATGACCATGGAAACGACTTGCGTTAAAAGGTCTCAAAGGTGCTGGACCTAACCAACTTTTATAGTCTACACCTATTGGAGGAGAGCTGTCAGGAACAATTCGAAGAGGAAGAAAAGAAGTATAACACCAAGTTTTAACTGTTCTGATGTTACCAAGAACACCAGTAGAAATAAAGTTCACTGCATCTTTGAAGTGTTGCATACTTCTCTGCCACTGTCCCACTTGGACTATATTACCATATCTCTCCTGGGCTTTTACCATAGCGTTGCACTCTCCAATTGAATTGCCTATTGGTTTTTCACAATAAACGTGCTTACCTGTTTCAGAAGCATGTATCATCATCATGGGATGCCAATGGTCAGGGGTTCCTATTAAAACTGCATCTATATCACGGTCCTCGAGCAAATTTCTGTAATCTGAAAACACTTTGACTTTTATTCCCGACTTACTCAGTTCGTATTTTCTTTTTTCAAGAACAGTTTTGTCTACATCGCATATGGCAACCAATTCTACATTGGGAACCCTTAAAAGTCTCATTGAGTCGTGCCATCCCATATTATTTAATCCAATAGCACCAAATTTTATTTTTTCATTTGAACCAATAATTTTAGATGAATTACCAAATGTAATGGCAGAGGGTGTCAAAAGTCCAGCGCTCGTCATAAGAGCTGTTTTTTTTATGAAGTTCATTCGATTCATACAAAATAAATATACAAATATTTTAATCCAAAGTTTGATTTCAAGATTCTAATAAAGAGGGTATACTTTTTGTACTTACTTAAAATAGTGACGTTGGTTTAAAGCTCTCTAACCCAGATATTTCTATAACTAACGAGATTACCGTGGTCCTGTAATTTAATAGGTAATTTAGGGGGATGTGCCTCATATTTAGGATAGCCAATGTGTTCGATATATCCTTGTATTTCTGAATTATTTTGAATCAAAACACCGTTGTGAAATATAGTGACGTAAGCAGGTGATTTAACTTCTCCATTTTCATTAAAAACTGGAGCTTTAAATATTATGTCGTATGTCTGCCACTCACCTGGTTTTTTTGATGCATTAACTAATGGGATGTGCTGTTTATATATACTTCCTGCTTGTCCATTTGAATATGTTCTATTATTATAAGAGTCCAAAACCTGAACCTCATATCCATCTCCTGGTTCTATGTTATCCATGAGATAAATACCACTATTCCCTCTATTTTGACCATCTCCTTCAATATCAATTGGAGACATAAACTCCACATGCAATTGACAACTACCAAAAAAATCTTTACTTAAAATACTTCCTGACCCAGGCTTAACAGTAAAATAACCATCTTTCACATCCCATCTAGCAGGCTCGCCATTTTTGTGTACCCATTTATTTAAATTCAATCCACTAAATAGAACAATTGCATCTGAGGGAGCATCTCTAAAAGAAGCTCCTGGAGATACAATCTTAGGTTCAGGGTCCCAAATCTCAGTGTCTTCAGGTTTAATATTTTGAGAATTTAAGATTCCGAATATTAAAGAGTATAAAGTAAAAAGAATTTTTTCTTTCATTTTAATTATAAATCAATTGGAATATACAAAACAGTTGATAAATAAGTTAGGTTTTTCAATTCAAACCCAGTGATTTTATTTTGTTTACAGATTAATAAAGAAATATTTACGTCATTAAAAACTAATCTATTTTTTAGAGGCGAGTATAACAATTTTCCCAGTCATGTTTTTATGTTTGGAACATTGATAAAAATAAGTACCCTCTTTTTCTGGTTTCCAAGTTATTTTTCCACTTGAAGTACCATTATTGGGGATATTTTGAACTTGATTCTTCTTACCTACGCCGGGTACTAGTTTTAAATAAAATGGATGTCCTTGGGCGTTTATAAAAAAATTTATTTCAGAGCCAACTTCAAATGTTAATTGTGGATCATCAGCATTAATTTTTCCGATGTTATCCATCCCAGAGATTGAATAATCTTTTTTGCTTTTGGCAATAACTTTTAAATCATAGACTTTATTCGTAGATATTTGCGAGAAAATAAAATTTAAAAAGAAAAGAGAAAGTGTAAATGTTAAAATTATTTTTTTCATAATACATCAAATTTAATTTATTGATTTTAATCAAATCTACTTTTAATAATAGGATTTTTAAATAGTCATATTGGAAATTATAGATCAAAAATTTGATATTAAAATATTAAATTTTCAATTTTGGGCAAATTTTAAAAATGAAAAAAAAAATTATCTCAATTATATGCTTGACGCTTTCTATTTCATGTTCCAAATCCATAGAAATTTCACCACAAAAACCATCTCAAGGGGTTTATGAAATGCGAGTTTATTATACCCATGAAGGGAAATTTAAAGATATTATTTCGCGATTTGAAAACCATACAACAAAATTATTTGAAAAACATGGGTTCACTAACGTAGGCTATTGGACAACTAAAAAAATTGATTCTGTTTCTTTTGCGGACAAATTTATGATCACAAATAAAGCCGACTCAGCGTTGGTTTATATTGTTTCTTTTAAGGATATGATTTCAAGAAACGAATCATGGAGAAATTTTATTAAAGACCCTGAATGGAACAGAGTATATAATACAACCAGAAATAAAGGCCCCATTGTGAAAGAAATAGAACAGGTTTTTCTTAGTCCGACAATATTCTCGAATTTAAAATAATATTTACAATTAAATTTTATAATTAACCTTTAATTTTTTACCCGATCAAGCTTTATTATGATACCAAAAGCATTAATTAATTTTATTAAATTTTTAGAATTCCTAAGTCCATATTTGTGTATGAGATTTGCTGCCTACTTGTGGACTAAACCTATAAAATTAAATGGGAAAACTAAAGAAAAAGATATTTCGTTAACAAGTGAAACTTTCTTTTTAAAAGTAAAATCCATTAATAAAATAATTAAATGCTATCACTGGAAAGGGGATGGCCCGAAAATTTTGTTGGTCCATGGATGGAATGGAAGGGCTACAAACATGTATAAGATTATCGAAAAACTCAGTCAAAATAATTTTGATGTTTATGCTTTCGATGCACCTGCGCACGGAGGGTCAAGCGGTAGTAATACTAATTTGCCCGAATTTATTTCATGTATTGAATCTGTTGTCTCAAAGTTATATCCGATTCATGCAATATTAGGACACTCACTGGGAGGCTTTGCTAGTGTTTACTGTGCTGCTAAAAAAATTAAATTAGATAAAATAATTCTATTGTGTCCCGTAAATAACGTTTTCGAATTATTTGAAACTTTTTTTAATTACACTCGTCTAAAGGAAAAAACCAGAAATCTAATGATTAATTACTTTATTAAAAAAACAGGAATAATAATAAATAGTGAACTATCTTCTGAGAAATTAGTTAAACAAATCAAATCCAAAATTCTTTTGATTCATGACGAAAGTGATAAACAGCTTTCAATTTTGGATTCAAAAAAAATTAAGAAAAATGTTGTAAATGGGACGTTTTTTTTTACTAAAGGGTTGGGGCATAGCAGGCTTTTAATGAACGACAAAGTCGTAGAAAAAATCATTTCATTTCTTAAAAACTGAATTATTCAATAAATTTTAAATTATATTAATTTTAAAAAATGAACCAGATTAAACTTGCCTTAGATTGGACTCCAAACATTAATCATATTGGGTTTTTAGTCTCCCACGAATTGGGTTTTTATAAAGAGAAAGGGATTGACATTAAAATCATATCTCCAAATTCCGACGATTACAAATACACACCAGCTAAAAAAATTGAACTTGGGCAGGCAGATCTGGGCTTATGCCCAACGGAATCTTTGATTAGTTACAGAACAAAAAAATCTCCATTTAAATTAATTGCCATAGCAACTATTTTTCAAGAAGATGTGAGTGCAATTGCTGTTAAAAGTGGGAGTAATATCAAAAGTCCTAAAGATTTGGATAATAAATCATATGCTTCCTATGGAGCAAGATATGAAGATCAAATTATTAAAAAAATTATTATAAACGATGGAGGATTAGGTAAAATAGATATTTTTTACCCAGAAAGATTAGGGGTTTGGGAATCAATTTTAAAAGGCAAATACGATTCAACATGGATTTTTTTGAATTGGGAAGGTATTGAAAAACCAGAATTTTCATTTTTTAAAATGAAGGATTATGGCATACCATACTCTTATTCTCCTCTAATTGTCACCAGTGAAAATTATTTAAAAAAAAATGAGATTGGGCTTCGAAATTTTCTCAAGGCAACTAAAAAAGGTTTTATGTATGCGTTAGAAAACTCAAAACAAAGTACAGACATCTTATTTAAACACATACCTTATAATGATAAAAATATAAGTCTTTTAAAAGCATTAAATTTTTCAAAAAAATATTTTGGTGATGAAAAAAGCTTCGGAAAAATAAAATTAGATGTATTTAAAGAATTTTTTTATTGGATAAACAGTCACGGAATAGAAAACCACAAATTAGATGTAAACAATCTTTATTACGACATTGATTTTTAATTTAATACCAGGGCCTCATTACTTTACTGAAAATTCACAATAAAACCAAAAATTTTGAAGAACTAAATACTGTTGTAGATTTAGAAAAATTTACTATTTAAGTGTTAACAAATATCATTTATTTTCAGTTTCCTCCGAAATCATCAATGGTGTTTTCCCGTCAGTTATAATTATTTTTGTATTCTTAGAATTTGAAAGCTGTCTAAAAGCATCAATCGCTTTTATCCTTAAGACACCATCATTAAGGCCCTCTGAAATTATTATTTGAGCGTCTCTTTCCCCTTTAGCACTTATAATTTTTCTTTCAGCTTCTTTTTTTTCTTGATTTAAAATAAACTCCATTCGCATTGCGTCTTGCTCTGCCTGTAATTTTCTTTCAATCGAATTAGCCAAACCCCTAGGTAATTGAATTTGTTTCATCAAAACAGCAATAAGATCAACTCCATTAGCTTGTTTTTCTAAATTAGTTTTCATTTTGTCTAAAATTTCTCCCTCAATTTTAGATCTTACTCCTGAATGCATATCTTTGGCAAAGAATTGAGCACATACGTCAGAAGCGGCAGATCGGAAAACACTTGTAACGATTGACTCGTAATTCTTTCCTAAATTTTCTAATACTGAAGCAACTTTATCTTCTTCTAAACGGTAAAGAATTGATATTTCGGACTGAACGCTTAACCCTTCTTTGCTTGGTAAACTTAGTACCAGTTTTATATTTTGTGTTTGTGTAGATTCTTTTACAACTTTGCTAGTTATAGGATTGTAAATGACAGTTCCCTCTTTAATTACTTGATTTGAAAATTTTCCTAATCTTTGTTTAATTCCCACTTCTCCAGGTCTTATTACAGCGCAACTAGTAAATAGCTGTAAAAATATAATCATTAATAAACTATAAATTTTCATTTTTTTTTTAAATAAGTAGAGCAAATATTGTGCCATTACCCTTAAAAAAGTAGAAAAAATTCTTTTCCGTTTTGACAACTCATTAAAGTTTATTGACTTATGTTGTTGACAGGAATTAAAATAGACTAAAAATAGAACTCAGATTTGAAAATCATCCCTAATCTCAGCTATGGAAGAGGTTAATTGATCGAATGAATTTATGTAATAATAAGTGTCCTGAACAATATCAATCCTGAAAGAATGATTCATAACTTTTTTTACATCAAATTCACACTTTTTTGATTTTTTTGAAAGTGCATTCTTGGATTCCTCATCTGATGAAATAATCCCTGCGCCATATATCTTGAAGTCATTGTTTTTTTTAATCAAACCAAATTCAATTGTAAACCAATAAATTCTCTGTAGTTTTTCCAATTTTTTTGGGTCTTCAATTACTGACATTGCAATCTCTCCCATTTCTTTAAAAAAATTAGTATAATCTTTATTGCTCAAGAGAGGTACGTGTGCAAAAACATCATGAAACATGTCCGGTTCTTCCAAATAATCGATTTGGTCTTTTGATCGTAGCCAACATGTGGCTGTGAATTTTTTCATAGACAGAAAGGAAAAAAACTCTTCTGGTGGACTAATATTTGGAACTGTTTTAATACTCCATCCAGTTCTATTTTTTAGTATGTTGTTAATTTCAACAAAATTGGGGATTTTTTCTGCCTTAAAGTTAAGATCATTTAGTGCAACTAAAAATTCTTCTGCCACTATTCCTTGAAGGTTTTCTAGCCTCTTATTAAACAAAATTTTCCAGACCTTATAGTCTTCTCTGGTGTAATTTTCATAAATCTGAACAGTAGGTTTGGATGCCGTTTTTTTCACTTAATATCTATAAATGTAGTTCATTGAATTAAAGATCTTTTGATAAGTTCAAATTTAATTTCAAAATAAGTTAATATCAACAGTTTTTTTAAAAATATTATAATCAGATTAACGATAGACATTACAAACTTGTTCTATAATTTTAAAACCTCTGAGCTTTAAAAGAGTATCCATTATTTATCCCATGTATTTTCCGAAATGCGACAGGCTCCCTGCTCAAAACTTTAGGTTGTTCACCTTCAACAATTCGGTAGAATTTATTAATACTAAGATTTCTGTATGTTTCTTTTGTTTGCTGGACGTTTGGCCATTCAATAGTGATTAGTTGAATTTCTTTGGCTTTTCCTAGACCAATTTCAGCCTGAAGGCTTCCAGCTCCAAATGAACCCCCTGTTCCTATCGTACGCATTATCTGTCTTGTCTGGCCGTCCATTTGCGTGACCACTATCTTAATACGAGCCCCAATGGCAGAAGTGTTAGCTTTTGTACCTTTTAATTCAAGTGTAATCCATGAATTGTCATTTGATTTAGATGTGTTTTCAAACAAGGCATTTGAAAATATGTCTCCTTCAACAGCACCACCCATAACTGCATATACATCTTGATCACCATCACGGTCTAGATCCGCAAATGCAATAGCATGACCTTTTTGAATGTGACCCATGCCAACATTATGAGTTATATCTTTAAAGTATTGGCCTTCAAAATTTCTTAA
The DNA here is from genome assembly GCA_902595825.1 of uncultured Bacteroidota bacterium. GTDB lineage: Bacteria > Bacteroidota > Bacteroidia > Flavobacteriales > Flavobacteriaceae > TMED96. The sequence continues at coordinate 3,786 of CACJRP010000016.1, read as the reverse complement.
TACTCGGTTAGGAACCACGGAGCGAAGGTCTGGTGCACCGGTCCCTACATAAAAATCCAACCAACCATCATTATCCAAGTCTCCGAAATTACAACCCATACTGTAAAATGCTTTATCAAGTTGCGTCAGCTCTGTAATGTCTGAAAAAGTCCCGTCTCTGTTGTTTCTATAAAGTCTTGATATTTCAGATTGAAATGACAAATTTAAGTATTCGCTTGCGACATCGCTTCCGAGATTATCGAAATTACGGAAATCATAAGATAAAACAAGTAGGTCTAGCCATCCGTCATTGTCATAATCCCAAAACCAAGTGGGGAAAGAAAATAACGGCTTCTGAACTCCGCTCTCTTCAGCTTGCTCAACAAAGTACCAATCATTAATTGATGATCCTCCTTTATTAACATATAACTTATTTGGCGCTCCGTTGATGGAAACAAACAAATCTGGCAAGCCGTCATTATTTATATCCCCCCATGTTGCTCCTTTTACAAAGGCATCTATTTTTATGCCCAATTTTTGTGATATTTCTGTGAAAGTACCATCACCATTGTTTAAGTAAAGTTCTGAGAGGTGAGCATTTCCATCACCAACCCTGTTCTTAGATATTACATCTTGCCACTTACTATTTGACTCATTACCAATGAAAAGGTCAAGGTATCCATCCAAATTAAAATCGGCCCAACATGCAGTTTGTGTTGGGTGGTATGAAAGTATTCCTGAGTTATGGGTAACATCTGTAAATGTTCCATCGCCGTTGTTTCGTAAAAGTGAATTTGGATGAGCACCTTTGTCCGCAAGCCAGGCCCCCCTTAAAATTAAAATGTCAGTATATCCATCATTGTTATAATCAGCGTGAATAGAATTAAGCCCACTAACAATCCCATCCAGGCCTGCTTCTGTCGTAAAATCTGTGTAACCTCCTCTTCCGTCAGCTAAAAAAAAGTTCACAGGATCATTTAAACCATAGGACGTCATAAAGAGATCCAAGTGCCCATCATTATTAAAATCCTCAACGCACAGACCACCTGAAATTCCATTTATTGCAACTCCTAATTCATGGGCAACATTATTAAAAGCTGGTATTTGTTTTGAAGAATCTCCATCTAACCCTCTTATTAAATATTGCTCTGGTACATTTTGAGGATAAGATCCTATCACCATATATGCGATGTTCAATAACCATCTTGAACCCAAATCTTCAGGATATTTTTCGAGAATGGCCTTATAGATTTCAATTGCTCGCTTTGTATTTTCCTGACTGGTCTGAATTCCATCTCCAATAACAGGTACAATACAAGATTTGCCAGAATGGTTTTTAACACAGTTAATCTCTTCCCCAAGACGTAAATATGCAAGTGCAAGTTCGTCAAAAATTGGTCTAGTTAAACTATTTAACATATCTGGTCTTGCACGTAGTTCACTCAAGATGCTTGTCAATTCAGATATTGCTGCTTCCGTCTGCCCTGAGCGTATTAATTCTTGAGAGAGGTAATAACGATGAGTTATTTTTCTTTCAGGTGGAACATGTCGGCCTTTTTTGTTCATCCATTTCACCCTCTCCCCATTCATATGATAGTATTTCATTGGATTTTCCAATGCTTGGGTGTAAATGTTGGCCAGCTCTATACGCATACGATCTGACTCGTTATTGGGATTACAACTGAGTAAGAATAATGCAGCTAACGGAATAATTTTTATGATTTGAAGGAATAACCTTATACGATGAAATGAATTTATGCAAAATTTTAAATGAGCCAATTTTTAATATTTAAGCACTAAAGTCATTATTTATTTAGCCGGTTTTGATTATTAGATATTGGAATTACTTATTGACCATAAGCATCTCCAATTTTAAAAATAGAACTTAACCCTCCTATTATTTTACTGTAAATTAAATGTCTAAATTTAGCTAAATAGACCAATTTTAATAGATTTGTAAAAATTGTAAACTACTGTAAAAACTGTTTGATTTTCACAAATTACTTTAAATCAATTAGTTATAATTAGGGGATGTAGCTCAGCTGGCTAGAGCGCTTGACTGGCAGTCAAGAGGTCGAGGGTTCGAGTCCCTTCTTCTCCACAAGTTTTACTAAATTCGCTTACATATACATAGGACGCAAAAATGACTTTTCTATCTCAAAAAATATTCCTTTTATCATTAATTTTAATCTTAGGCTGTTCAGCAGAAAATAAGATTTCTGAAGAGGAACCAAGCTCCGTCCTGTATACCTTAGTAGTGTCGGCATCAGAAGGGGGTTCGATTTCAACATCTGGAGGAACTTACAAAAAAGGAACAGAAGTTACAATTTCCGCAACCCCAAATGAAGGATATCATTTTATTGGCTGGGAAGGAACTATGTCAACTGATCAGACACTAACTATAACCATTGATTCAAATCAAACTTATTTGGCATTGTTTGAAGTTATAGAATACCAAAACAGTGAATTTATTCCTCTTGGAGGAAATGCATATTCAATTTCTAATGGCGAAAAGTTAATGATTTTTGAAGGGGGTATTGAATCTTGGACCAATGCGGAAAAAAAACTCGCAATTTATTTTTCTTCAGCAGAAGAATCGAACTGTAATCTTACTATCCCGATTGAAACGAACCAAAACACAATAACATATAGTGTTTCATTAAATGATGATTTTTTTGAAATTGAAGTTATACCAAATAAAAGTGAAATTAATCTTGGAATCCACACACTTAGAAAAGGTTATAATACCCTGACTCTGAAAGGTATAGAAACAACTGACATATTCCCAAAATTAACAAACTTAAATATCTATTCTAATGACCTTTTATCTATTAACTACGTTAAAGAAAACTCCTCTAATCGATTTCACTTCGGTAGAAGAGGACCATCTATATCACTTGGGTATGAATTTCCGGAAAACACTAATATCAAATGGATGTATTCTGAAATCGAGGTTCCTGAGGGCTATGATCATATAGGCTTGTTTGCTATGGCCAATGGCTCTAGGCAAAGTTATTTCGGGATTCAGGTCAGATCATTAGTAGAGCGTTGGATTTTGTTTTCTGTTTGGAGTCCATACAACACTAACAATCCAGGCGATGTTCCAGCAGATCAACAAATTCAATTAATCAAATCCGGAGAGGGTGTAACAATACCCCCCCCATTTGGAGGTGAGGGTACAGGTGGTCAAAGTTATTTAATTTACCCATGGAAGGCGGGTGTGAAATATAGCTTTTTAAAATCAGTTAAACCTGATAGCAATGGGAATACCATTTACACCGCGTATTTTAAAGATCCTGAAGAAGGGGATTGGAGACTAATTGCAAGTTTTTTGCGTCCTAAAACTGATACATGGTTTGCAGGGCCTTATTCATTTCTTGAAAACTTCAATCCAGAAGAAGGATATAAATTAAGAAAAGCTTATTATGGTAACATATGGGCATTAAGTTCCGATGAGGATTGGTTTCAAATCAACAATACTCGATTTACTACAGATGATATAGGGAGTATTCAATACCGACTTGATTATAAGGGAGGCGTAGAATCCAATAAATTTTATCTAATGCATTGCGGTTTCTTTGATTTATATACCGAGAATTATACTGACTTTACTAAAACGGGTGAGAGTACACCACCTTTAATAGATTTTGACCTATTGCCTTAACATATGATTTAGAATGAAAATATTTTTCTAAATTTTTGGGTAAATTTCTTTGGTAATGTCTGAAATGGTATCTCCTGTATGTTTGGTGTTTATTGGTTCAAACAAAAGAATCCAAGTCTCCTCATCAGCGCTCGGCCGGTGTT
>CACJRP010000015.1 GCA_902595825.1 uncultured Bacteroidota bacterium | reverse complement strand
AATATAACTAAACTACAATAGGGCTGATTTTTATTCAGGTTATAATAATTCATATGATAATCTTCAGCTTGATAAAATTCTATAGCATTTTTGACTTCAGTTACTATTTTGTTATTAGATTGGATTTTAATCTTGGATATCTCATTTTCTATCACTTTTAATTGGTATTCAGAAGAAAAAAAAATTATCGACCTATATTGTGGACCAACGTCATTACCCTGACGATTTAAAGATGTTGGATCATGTATGTAAAAGAATATTTCTAAAATTTCAGAAAAACTAATTACATTTTTGTCAAATACAACTTTTACAACTTCAGCATGTCCGGTTCTACCACTACAAACGTCCTTATAGTTTGCTGTTTCTTTTGTCCCACCCATATATCCAGAAATGGCTTCCTCTACCCCATTTACTTGATTAAATATACTTTCAATACACCAAAAACATCCACCTCCTAAATAAACTAAACCTTTGTTTAACAAAATTTATTTTTTTAATAAATAAAAATATAAAAAGAAGATTTAAATTATTGTAATTTGGGCACAAATTAGGAAAGTGATTGAGGCTAAAAAGCTTAGAAAGAGTTATAACGAAAAAGTGATACTGGATATATCTTCACTTAAAATTGAGCAATCACAAATTGTATCAATATGTGGTCCTTCTGGTGCTGGAAAGACAACTCTGCTAAGTATTTTAGGAACTTTAATGGCTGCTGATAATCTTGAACATCGCTCTCTGAAATTATTAAATCAGGATGTTACTAAAATGTCTTTAAATTATTTAGCAGAATTTAGAAATAATCACTTAGGGTTTATTTTTCAATTCCATGAGTTATTATACGAATTCAACGTTATAGAAAATATAATAATCCCGGGTTTAATAGCAAATAAGGAAAAGAAATTACTATTAAAAAAAGCTACTGAAATTCTAGATATTTTAAATATAGGTAATTTAAAATTTAATAATCCTAAAAATATTTCAGGAGGTGAAAAACAGAGAGTTGCTGTAGCAAGATCACTTATAAATAGTCCATCGATTATTTTTGCAGACGAGCCAAGTGGAAACTTAGATGCAAAAAATGCTGATGAATTACATAAGTTATTTTTTAGATTAAGAGATGAATTTGGACAAACATTTGTTATTGTTACTCATAACGAAAAATTATCAAAAATATCAGATAAAATATTAAAACTTGTTGATGGCAAAATTCAAACAAATTGAAATTAAATCATTCTTGGACTACAAAGCTGATTTATATGAAAACGAAAATTTTATTGAAGAAGATCCTATATCAATACCACATCTTTTCTCTAAAAAAGAAGATATAGAGATTAGTGGATTTATTACCGCAACTATATCCTGGGGACAGAGAAAAACAATCATTAAAAACGCGAGGCAAATAATGGAAATGATGGATTTATCTCCATTTGATTTTATAAAAAATCATTCTAAGATGGATTTAAAACCATTGTCCAGATTTGTTCATAGGACTTTCAATGGAACAGATTTAGTTTTTTTTATTCTATCGTTAAAAAATATTTATGTAAACCATGGTGGACTTGAAAAATTGTTTATACCTAACAACATTAACGATAACATGTCAAAAGCAATCAATCAAATGAAAAGCATTTTTTTCTCAATCTCTCACAAACATAGAACTAGAAAACACATATCAGACCCATTAAAAGGGTCAGCAGCAAAAAGAATTAATATGTTTTTAAGATGGATGGTAAGGTCTAACATAAAAAAAGTTGATTTTGAGCTATGGAAATCAATAAGCCCCAGCCAGCTTTCATGCCCACTTGATGTTCACACTGGCAGAGTGGCAAGAAAGTTGAAAATTTTAAATCGTAATCAAAATGATTATAAAGCTACTTTAGAACTCGACTCTTATTTAAAAAAAATCAATCCAAAGGACCCGGTTAAATACGATTTTGCTCTATTTGGGTTAGGAACATTTGAGGACTTTTAATTTTTTTTACTTAAACATATATATGCAAAAGGTATCGTTTTAGTAACTTTGTTATTTAACATGAAAATTCTATTAAAAAAAGCAACTGTTTTGGATCACAAAAGTCCATTTCACACGAGAACAGTTGATATACTGATTATAAATGGAAAGATTAAAGATATTTCAGAGAGTATAAATGTTTCTGCAGAATTAGTTATATCTAGAAAAAACTTGCACGTTTCATCCGGTTGGTTTGATTCAAGTGTTTGTTTCGGAGAACCTGGTTTTGAAGAGAGAGAAACAATAAAAAATGGACTAAAAACTGCTTCTTACAGTGGCTTTACTAATATATGCCTTCAGCCAAACACATTACCTAAAATAGATAATAGCTCAATTTTAAGCTTTTTAAAGGTTGGTGATTCTGAATATCCCTGTAAAATTCATCCTATTGCCTCATTTAGCATTGGTGGTAATGGAAACAAAATGACAGAGTTTTATGATTTACATAATTGTGGAGCTGTTGCTTTTGGGGATTTTTTAGCTCCTATTAAAAATCCAAATCTTTTAAAATCTGCTCTTCTTTATGTTCAGACCTTTGATGGCTTGATTATATCTACTCCTAGAGATCCTTACTTAAATATAGAAGGCTTAGTAAATGAAGGACAAACATCTACTAAACTGGGTTTGTCGTCGATTCCATTCATAGCAGAAACAATTCAAATTCAAAGAGATATTAGTATCCTTGAATATACTGGAGGAAAACTACATATACCATACGTTTCATCTTCGGAAAGCATTGAAATTATTAGGAATGCAAAAAAAAGTGGATTAAATATTAGTGCAAGTGTACCGATTGCCAACTTAGTTTTCAATGATGAAATACTCGAAGGCTTCAATACAAATTATAAATTATTTCCCCCAATTAGAGGTAAGGAGGATCAAAAAAAATTAAAAGAAGGAGTCTTGGACGGAACTATTGACATTGTAACTTCACATCACCAGCCTATAAATTTAGAACTAAAGCAAGTAGATTTTATTTCTGCTGAATATGGTACTATTTCTTTGGAAATAATGTTTGGTCTTCTAAATAAGATTTTTTCAATTGAAAAAGTAGTTGAAATTTTAACAAGAGGAAGGAATATTTTTAATTTGGAAAACCCAAAGATAGATATAGGAGCTAACGCTTGTATGACTTTTTTTGATCCATCAAAACGAGATATTTTCACAGTAGACAATATTATATCAACATCAAAAAATTGTGCTTTTATTGATATGGATATTGTCGGAGTAGTCTATGGTTGCATTAATGAAAATAAAATTTGCTATCCTTTAAATTGAGTAAAAAACTTCGATATAAAATTTATAAGCCAAATCAAACTAAAAATGATTTAAATATTATCTTTTTACTCCATGGATACGGAAGCAATGAAGAAGATTTATTTAGTTTAAAAGATTTTATACCTCCTAACTATATTGTAATTTCCTTAAGGGGACCTATTTCAATTGGATTTAGTTCTTATGCCTGGTATTCGATAAATTTTGAAAATGGTATTGACAACTGGTTTGACAAAGATGAGGCTATAAAATCAAAGAATATTATAATAAAGGACATTTTACTTCATATGGAAGATTTGGATTTAATGAATAAAAGGGTCTCCCTTTTGGGATTTAGTCAGGGTGCAATTTTGAGTTGGTCTTTAGGGATAGAATACCCACACTTAATTAAAAAAATTCTTCCATTGAGCGGTTTTTATAATTCTGAAATTACAAACTATAATTTAAATTCTAATTTCAAATTAGAGTGCTTTAGTAGTCACGGTATCCATGATTCTGTTATTCCAATTAGTTGGTCTAGAAAGGGTATCGAATGTATAAAAAATAATAATATTGGTATTACATTTAAAGAATACGAGTCTGGACATGAAATCAATAATGAAAATTTAAAAGATTTGATTGACTGGCTTTATAGAAATTGAATTTTTTACAATTAGTAGAGAAGTAAGTCTTTTACATGAAACTCTACCTTATTTTCATTAAAATAATATTCAATCCACATCTCTCCCCACCTACTGCCATTTGAAAAATCGGCTATTATCCATTTATGATTCAATATTTTAACTTTATTTATCAAATATTTATTTTTAGTGTTTGATATTGGAATAAAGGTATCTGAATCTTTATTGAAATTCTTTTCGTAAAGTTCGTCCCTTATATATGATACTAGTGAGTCAACATCAATATCTTTGAAATAGGACAATGCCTCTTGGTTGTCACTTAGTGTAAAATAAATCTCATCTCTGTACTTTTTATCCAGCTCTATATATCTTTTTTCTAGAGTATCAATTTTCTTTTTTAAAATTCTTGAATTAGACTCACTTAAATTAGAAATTTTAGTATAATTGATGCTAAGAAAGATCAATGTTAATGACATAAAAGTCAAAACATAAATTAAAATCTTATTCTGCATCATTTTGATTTAATGTAGAGGTTATCATAGGCAATAAAAATATTTTTTGGTAGTGTTTTTTGAATTTCATCATGAAACCCCATATGGTGACTAATATGAGTTAAATATGTTTTATTAGGATTAATTTTTCTTGATAATGAAAGGGCCTCTTCCAAATTTAAATGTGAATGATGTTCTTCCCTTCGTAAAGCATTAAGAACCAAAACGTCTAGATTTCTTAATTTAAGGATTTCATTATCAGAAATAGACTTTACATCTGTCAAGTAGGCAAAATTGTCTATTCTATAACCAATAATAGGTAATTCGCCATGAAAAACTTCTATAGGAATAATTTCCTTGCCTCCGATTATAAATTTTTTGTTTTTATCAATTAGTTTTATGTTAACTGATGGTGCTCCGGGATATTTATTATTATCATCAATTATGTAATCAAACCGTTTACTTAAAAAAGTAAACACTCTTTTAGTTAGAATTAAATCTATTTTTCCCTGCCTAAAATAAAAAGGTCGAATGTCATCTAAACCTGCTGTGTGGTCTGAATGTTCGTGGGTATACAGAATCCCGTCTAGCTTTTTAGTGTTACAGTTTAACATTTGCTGTCTAAAATCTGGGCCACAATCTATAACAAAGAAAAATTTACCCCACTTTAATGCAATTGATACTCTCAATCTTTTATCTTTTGGATTCAAACTTTTACAAACAGGATGGTTACTCCCAATTATTGGTACACCCTGGGAAGTACCTGTTCCTAAAAAAATTATTTCAATCACTAATTCAAAGGTAAACTTTGTATATAAATTCTACAATCTTTGTAGATTTGAAAAAAAATATGAATCTTCCTGGAGAAATAGAAATCGAAAATAGGCCTTCAACTGAATCAAAGGCTTTACGAATTAATCTAAATAGTTTGATTTACGGAACTTTCGCAGAGATTGGTGCTGGTCAAGAAGTAGCTAGACAATTTTTCAGAATAGGTGGGGCTTCTGGGACTATTGCCAAAACTATCTCAGCGTATGATAAAACCTTTAGCGATAATATATACGGCGAAGAAAATGATAAACGTTATGTAACCGAAGGAAGAGTTGATAAAATGTTAGATCATGAAATTGATCTTCTTGAGACAAGGATAAGAAAAAAAAATCCTCAAAAAATGTTTTTTACATATGCGAATACAGTGGCTACAATTGATTTTGCAAAAAAGTTTAAAGGACACGGATGGATGGGGATTCGATTTCAAACTAAACCAAATGAAAAATATAGCGAAATTACTTTGCACATTAGATTTCATCAATCGGAGGCTAGATTACAACAAGAAGTTTTAGGAATAATGGGTGTAAACCTAATATATGGAGCATTTTATAAGAATAGTGAGCCAAAGAAATTATTAAAATATTTATATGATCATATTGATAAGGATGCTATTGAAATTGACACCATAAATTTTAAGGGACCTCTTTTTAAAGATATCGACAATAGATTGATGAGTTTACAATTAATAAAGAATGGAATGACTCAAGCCGTTATGTTTAACAAAGAAGGTAATAATATTCTTCCTGCTGCCGAATTATACAAAAAAAACATCTTGACAATTAGAGGAAGTTTTAGGCCTGTTACTAAGGTTAATATTGATATGTACGAAAAATCTCTGGATGCTTTCCTAAAAGAACCACGAGTCAAAAAAGATAAAAATTTAGTAATTTTTGAAATTACCTTATCCAACCTACTGTCAGAGGGTGAATTAGATGAAATTGATTTTATGGATAGAGCAAAATTATTGTGCTCGATGGGTCACACAGTTATGATTTCAAATTTTAAAGAATATTACAAATTGGTTGACTACCTGTCGAGATATACCCAAAAACAACTTGGTTTGTGTATGGGTGTAAATAATTTAATTCAAGTTTTTGACGAACACTATTATGAAGACCTTGATGGTGGGATTTTAGAAGCCTTTGGAAAAATGTTCCATAATAATTTAAAAATTTATTTGTATCCAAATAAAGGCAAACGTGGAGATATCATAAATAGTGAAAACCTAAAGCTTGATAATAGAATGAAAGAGTTTTATAAATTCTTTAAATACAACGGCAAAATAATTGACATTAAGGACTTTGAAATTAAATTTTTGGATATTTTCTCTAGAGAAGTTTTAGAAATGATTAAAGAGAAAAACGATAGTTGGGAAGGTTTTCTACCCAAAGGAATACCAAAAATAATTAAAGAGAACAAAATGTTTGGTTTTAAATAACATCTAATATTTGATTTGAGTGTTCCTTCGTTTTTACTTTATCAAAAATAAAAGTAACTACCCCTTTTTCGTTTATTATAAATGTCGATCTATGAATACCGTCATATTCTCTACCCATAAATTTTTTTTTACCCCAAACACCAAAAGACTTTATTAATTCTTTATCAACGTCTGCTAATAACGGAAATGGAAGTTGAAATTTTTGGGAAAACTTCGACTGACTTTTTTCATTGTCCGCACTTACTCCAAGTAGATTATAGCCTTTATTCTTGAGAACTTCATAATTATCTCTTAAATCACAAACCTCTGCTGTGCACCCTGGTGTGTTTGCCTTTGGATAGAAAAAGATAATAATTTTTTTTCCTTGATAGTCAATACTTTTATGCATAATTCCATTTTGGTCTTTTAAAGCAAAAATTGGTAACTTATCACCTTTTTTTAAAGTATTCATTTTAATAAATTTTAAAACAAAAATAGTGACCAAAAAAGAAAAAATAGAGTTTATAATTGAAAACTTAAATAAATTATACCCTCGGATACCTGTGCCATTAAATCATAAAGATGAATACACTTTATTAATAGCAGTATTACTATCAGCCCAAAGTACAGACAAAAGAGTAAACGAAATAACACCCATATTATTTGCAAGGGCATCCAATCCAAAAGAAATGATTAGATTATCTACAACTGAAATAAGAAAAATCATAAGGCCAATTGGTTTATCTCCGTCTAAATCTAAAGCTATACACAAACTCTCAGAAATTCTTATTGATAAATTCGATGGTAAGGTGCCAAGGACATTTGAAGAATTGGAGAAACTCCCTGGTGTAGGCCATAAAACAGCGAGCGTGGTCATGTCCCAAGCGTTTGGTTTTCAAACATTCCCAGTCGATACTCATATTCATAGATTAATGTATAGGTGGGGTTTATCTAACGGAAAAAATGTTAAAATTACAGAGCGTGATGCGAAAAGAATTTTCCCAAAAAATAAATGGAATGATCTTCATTTACAGATTATATATTATGGAAGAGAATACTCTCCAGCAAGGGGATGGTGCAAAGAAAAAGATTTTATTACTATGAAAGTAGGAAGAAAGTCATTTTTAAAAAAAATGACTTAAATGTAAACTTATTTTTTTTTCTGTTTTTTTGATTTATTTACAGATAATGCCCTTGAAAAAGCTAAAATACGTTTTATAGTTACATCACTGGGACCAACACTTTTTGACTTACTTTTACCCAAATTTTTATACACTTTACTAATAAACGTAAAAAATAGATAAAAATTATATTATGCTGATAAAGTTATTTTATTTTCAATGATTAATTTTCTTAGATTAATGATTGCATATCTCATTCTCCCAAGAGCTGTATTTATACTCACTCCTGTGATTTCAGAAATTTCTTTAAAACTCATTTCTTTGTAGAGCCTCATATCAAGAACTTCTTTTTGATCCTCTGGTAATTTGATGATAATTTTTTCTAAGTCTTTTAATATTTGCTTGTCAATCAAAAGTTTTTCAACTGAGGGGTTTTCATCTTTAATTAGTTGAAGTATGTCGTAAGATTCGTTTTTGTCAAACGAAGGAAATCTTTTATTTTTTCTAAAAAAATCAATTACTAAATTGTGAGCAATTCTCATTAACCAGGGTAAAAACTTACCCTCTTCATTGTAGACACCTCTTTTGAGGGTTTTTATAACTTTAATGAAAGTTTCTTGAAATAAGTCCTCTGCATTGTCTTTATTCAAAACTTTTGAATAAATAAAATTATATAGTTTATACTTGTGTTTATTTACTAAGACTTCTAAAGATTTCTCACACCCGTTAACATAGTTATTTACCAACTGGGCGTCATCAAGTGAATTTGAATTATCCATACACTAACTTTAAATATTTTTTAAAAAATTAAAAAAGTAGAATTGTGTATAGGCCTAAATTTTTTTGTTTAATCAAAGATATAAAATAATTTTAAATATTAAATTGTATGACTTTTAAATTAAAGACTTCTCAAAAATTTATTTATAAAATTTATAATGAAAAAAGTTAAGAACAATAATCTCAATGACTATATTAAAATAAGAGGGGCAAAACTAAATAATTTAAAAAATGTTGACTTGGACATTAAAAGGAACAGCCTCACGGTAATTACCGGACTTTCTGGATCCGGTAAAACATCCTTAGCTTTTGATACATTATACGCAGAAGGGCAAAGAAAATACATTGAAAGTCTCTCTTCTTACGCAAGACAATTCATGGGTAAACTAAATAAACCTCTTGTCGATAGTATTGATGGAATTTCACCTGCAATTGCCGTTGAGCAAAAGATAAATTCTACAAATCCACGATCAACAGTTGGTACCAAAACCGAAATTTTTGACTATCTGAGGCTCTTATATTCTAGAATTGGGGAAACATTTTCTCCAAAGTCAAAAAAAATTGTAAAAAGAGATACTGTAAAGGATGTTATAGAGTACTTAAAAACGCAAAAGGAAAACTCAAAATTTATTATTGCATGTAAGCCTAAAATATCTTACAACAATAAGCTTAATTATTGTAAAAAGTTAATATCCCAGGGATTTGCAATGGGATATCTAAACAATGAAATAATAAAACTTAGTAAAATTGATGAAGAAGATTTTGATAAATTCGAGTTGGTAATCGAAAGAGTTATCTTAACTGGTAATGAAAATAAAATCTCAAACTTAGCAGAATCTATTGAAATTGCCTTCTTTGAAGGGAATGGTAAGTGTAGTATTATAAATCTTGATGATAATAGTAAAATTAAATTTTCAAATAATTTTGAAAGAGATGGAATTGTTTTTCCAGAACCTAATGAGCATTTCTTTAGCTTTAATAATCCATATGGTGCATGTAAAGCTTGCCAAGGATATGGTGATATAATTGGTATCGATATAGACCTTGTGGTACCAAATAAAAATTTATCAATTTATGAGGGTGCAATAGTTCCATGGAATGGAAATTCGTTCAAAAAATACATAAATGATCTAATTAATAATTCACACAAATTCTCTTTTCCAATTCATGAACCATTTTACAAACTCAATAAAAAACAAAAACAAATAATTTGGGAGGGAAATGAATATTTCAAGGGATTAAACTTTTTCTTTAAAAAGATCGAAGCAAAAACATACAAAATTCAAAACAGAGTTTTGTTATCGAGGTTTAGAGGAAAAACATTATGTAATGAATGTAATGGTTCTAGACTTAGAAAAGAAACTGAATATGTAAAATTAGATAGCAAAAGTATTCCTGAACTTCTAAAGCTTAGCATTAACGAGCTGGATATATTTTTTAATAATCTAAACATAACAAATCGAAAAAAGGAAATCGCAGAAAATATTCTTTACGAAATTAAATCTAGAATATCATTCATGAAGGATGTCGGTTTGGGTTATTTAACTTTGAATAGGAGATCTAACACTCTTTCAGGAGGAGAATCACAACGTATAAACCTAGCGACATCTTTGGGAAGCAGTTTAGTTGGAGCTATGTATATTTTAGATGAGCCTAGTATTGGACTACACTCAATCGATAACAAAAAACTTATCAAAATCTTGAAAAAGTTGAAAGAATTGGGAAATACTGTTATTGTTGTAGAGCATGATGAAGGAATAATGAAAGAGGCTGATGAAATAATCGATTTAGGACCTCTTGCTGGAATTAATGGAGGTCAAGTTGTTGCGAAAGGAAAATTGAAAGATGTCTTAAAAAGTAAAGAATCAATAACTGCCATGTACTTGAATTCCGAAAAAAAAATTAATTATCCTGGAAACAGAAAAAAAATTAAAAATAAAATATACATCAAAGGAGCAAGAGAAAACAATCTTAAAAATATTGATATTGAATTTCCATTAAATATGATAGTTGCAGTTACTGGAGTCTCAGGAAGTGGAAAAAGTACTCTTGTTAAGAAAATTCTTTATCCTGCAATTCTTAAACGTCTTGACATATATAAAGAAAAAAGTGGAGAATTTAAATCTATAGAGGGTGATATAAATTTAATAAATCAAATAGAGTATATAGATCAGAATCCAATTGGTAGATCCTCTAGATCTAACCCTGTTACTTACATAAAAGCATTTGATGATATAAGACAACTTTTTTCTAAAGTACCTTTAGCAAAAAGTAGGAATTACAAGCCTAAACATTTTTCATTTAATGTTGACGGTGGAAGATGCGAAAAATGCAAAGGAGAAGGAATTGTTTTAATTGAAATGCAATTTATGGCCGACGTAGTATTAAAATGTGATGAGTGTGATGGAAAAAGATTTAAAAAAGAAATTCTTCAAGTGAAATTTGACAATAAATCAATTAATGAAATTCTTGACATGACGTTAGATGAAGCAATAATTTTTTTTGAAAAAAATGATGAGTATAAATTGTCGAATAAATTATTACCATTAAAAAAAGTAGGACTAGGGTACATTACTTTAGGTCAGTCTTCAAATAATATTTCCGGAGGAGAAGCACAAAGGATTAAACTTGCTTCATTTATCGGAAAGGGTGACGATAAAAGTAAAGTTCTTTTCATATTTGATGAACCGACAACTGGACTTCACTTTGATGACATAAATTATTTAATTAAGTCTCTATTCCTTTTAATTGAAAACGGACATTCAGTAATTGTAGTTGAACATAATTTAGATATGATTAAATGTGCTGACTATATTATTGATCTAGGACCAAATGCAGGAATACATGGTGGGAAACTTGTAGCATCCGGAACTCCAGAAGAAATTATTAAAATCAATGATTCACATACAGGAAGGTTCTTAAAAGAAAAATTAACTTGAAGAATTGGTTAGAATTGTTTTATTTACTTTTTCGATTAAATCTTAAAAATGAGTTTAAATCGTCAGATAAATTCAAAAAATAAGAAATTGACAAATATGTAATTAGTGTTAGTATGGACTTAAAAATCAAATTAATTAAAAAATCGGTTGATATATTTAAATTAAAAAATAAGAAATAAGTTGTTAAAATTAAAATTGATATTGAGACTGTTTTTTTCGACAATGGCTGTATATTAAATTTTAACATTACAAAAATTATTTTCAAAAAATTAAATAATACTATAATAATCATAGTAGATATAGCAGCGCCAATAAAACCAATTTTATTTATAAAAAGAATGTTAAGGAAAATTACACCAATTGCGGAGGAAATAGAAAATAAAGGGACTGTATAATAATATTTTGAATTTGCAATAATACTATTCACACAACCAGCTAATGCACCAGACAGCTTGGATACTGATATATAAAATACAACTGGTATTGCAATTCTAAATCCATTATCTAAATTAAGAAAGTATATTATTTCATATATATCATTAATATTAGAGCATATTAAAACTGAAATGAAACCAGATATCAACAGTAAATTTGAAGAACTTTTTTTATATAATCTTTCCAATTCCTGAATGTTGTTCCTATTTATTGTCTCCGCAACCATAGGATTCAATATTTGGAAAAGTGCTCTGGATGGAGCATCAATTATTGCAGCTATGAAAATTGCTACTTTGTAATATGCAACCAACTCATCTTGAACAAGTTTTCCAAGCATTGCTGCATCAACGTCAATTATAATGCTTGCTCCAAAACCCGATAGAAAAATTAAAAGACTATAATATAAAATCTCTTTTAAATTCAAAGGCATTGTAATTTTAAAATCAGGACTATAGATTGAGAGACTATAAAAAATAATGATAATCAATCTTAAATAATAACCAAAGATCAAAAAATAAGTAAAATATTTAAAATCAATTAGACCTAAGAAATAAAGAAAAAGTAAAACCGTAATTAAAAATCTTTGATAAAACTCTTTCAAAAAATTCCCAAATACTGTTCTCATTTGAACCTTGCACCAACTATAAAAAATTTCAAAATAGGCAGTTGAAATTGCAATGGAAATAATTATGTAAATATAATTTTTAATTTCAGGATTTTCTGTAGACAAGTAGTTTCCAATGGAATTGTAATTATATATGAATAAAATTGAAAGTGGTACAATAATAGCAATTGGAAAAATTAATGACAAAATTAATATTTGATCTTTTTCTTTTTTAGATTTTACAGATGAAAAAAACTTAATAACACTATGCTGAAGACCAAAAGAAAAAACAGGTTGAACTATATTTGATTGAGCTAAAAGGATTAATATTATTCCATAAAACTCTGCTCCTATTATTCTTGGATAAAAGAAAAGAGTATTTAATGCACCTAGTGTAAATGCGAATAGAATGATAATAATATTTGAAAATGATTGTTTTACAATTAAACTCATGAGGTAATCCTATTTTTGTTTAAAATTATTTTTTTTGATGAATAAAAAATTAATACTCCCAATACTATTATTGATAAAATTTGAAATAAACTCCCATATTTTACTGATCTTGGTTGAAAATAAAATTTAATTGTACTATTCCCTTTTGGAACAAAGAGACCTCTTAAAATGAAATTTACTTTGTAAAACTCTACTTCTGCATTATTAATTTCGGCCTTCCATCCCGGATAAAACATTTCTGAAAAAACGACAAATCCAGATTTATTTGAATCTATGGAATAAATTTTTTCATTAGTATTATTTTTTATTAACTCAATTTGAGATATTCTTTTTTCATTAGAATAAGTCATAATATCATGATCTTTATGCTCTATTATTGCTGTTTTTCTAAGATCGAAATTTAAAAGATTCATGTAAACACTGTCAGGGTTTTCAAAAAAAATGGTTTTTTCAACGAACCAAGCTGGACCTAGATTATTGGGGTTCTCAATTGCTTTTGCATTTCCTTCATTTTGTTCTATTATATACTTTATATTTAGTATATCCAAAAGTGCAGTTTTTTTACTTTTTAAAAATAATTTAAAAAATTGCTCAAGTCTTCTAGGTTTCGCTCCATGATAACCACCAACGGAATTATGAAAAAATGATGCCCTAGCGTTTTGCATTGTCGATTTAGGGTCAAAAACTCGAAAATAAGAAGTATCTTTTAGTATCTCTTTATCCGCACTATTTTCATTGTAGAATTTATTAATTCTACTTGGCTTTAAAAATAAATCTCTATCTAGGTATCTGTTACTAATATTTATTAAATCAAAAAAAACAACAAATAAGATAAATATAAAAACCATTTTATTATTTATTTTATTCTTGAGGAACAGGAAAAAAGTCGCAAAAACTAGGGTTACTAAAAAAATACCTCTTAAAACATCATTTTTAAAAATATCTAATCGAGCTTTTTTTATCAACTGCATTATCTCAGATCCAAAAATTTGTCCATAATAGTTATCCATTGGACTAGAAAAACTTAAAGTGAAAGATGAAATATAAATTAAAACTAGTAAAGTCAAAAACGACATATAGGTTTTAATTAAAGCAGGAAAGGATTTATTTCTTGGTATTTCAAAAAATGAATATAAACTAATTGTAGCAAGAATGGGAAAACAAAATTCTAATATTACTTGTATAGATGAAACAGCTCTAAACTTACTATATAAGGGAAAGTATTCAACAAAAATTTTAGTCAATAAATCAAAATTTTTTCCCCATGATAAAAGAAGAGACAAAACAATACCTAAATATAACCAACTATATTTTTTTCGAATCGACGGAATAAATAATGTAAAAAAAGCTAGAAAAACTACTGTTATTCCTACGTATGGAGGTGCTTCAAGAATTGGCTGTTCTCCCCAATACGTAGGAACATTGCTTGAAAAACTGGCTGACTGAGAAGGTGACAAACCTAAATTTCTTATTTCTTTGTAAAAATTAGAATCAAGTCCTAAATTTTCAGTAGAGGATCCACCATTTACCCTTGGAATAATTATATTTAAACTTTCGAATATCCCCATGCTAAATTGAGTGATATAGTCATATGAAAGACCATTAGTAACTTCCAATAATTCCCCACTTTCATTAATTCTTATGTCACTTTTACCTCTTGTGCTAAACTTAGAATACTCAAATGTTGAAAATAAACTTGTAGCATTTAATCCAAGTGCAATTAAAACTGAAAAAAAGATATTAAAGATTTTGAATCCAAAGGATCTTAATTTTTTGTCTCTAATGGATTCAAAAAGTTTGAAACTCAAAAAAATTCCAATTAAAATAAACATGTAATAACTAATTTGATAGTGATTAGCTCTTATTTGAAGTGCTGTAAGTAGTGATAAAAGAATTATAGGCCAAGTTGACTTATTTTTAAAGATGTAATTTAATGATGCGAAGACCATTGGTAAATATCCAAGTGCTATGGCTTTAGTATTGTGACCCACTTGAATAATTATCAATAAGTATGTTGAGAGACTGTAGCATATGGCACCAAAAAATGCAAATCTATTTTTAAATCCTAAACTTAAAATAAAAACATAAAATCCTAACATATAAATAAAGATTATATAGGAGGGGTGTGGTAAAAATTTCAAGATTTTGTGAATAGGAGTTAACAAATCATATGGATACTTAGCTCCTAGTTGAAAAGTTGGCATCCCGCAGTATGCGTTATCAATCCAATATAATTCTTCACCTTTTTCAATCCTAAAATCTTGCAGTTGTCTAGACATAGCAAGATACTGTTGAGTGTCAGATTGCATTATTTTTTTGCCTTGTAGAATTGGATAAAAGATAAAAAGAGATAAAAGTGAAAAGGAAGAAATATAAATAAAATGGGACAGAATTTCAGAATTTAAAATCTTCTTCATCAATGTTAATTTAAGGGAATTTATCCAATATAGGTAAAATTAAATTTGAAAATAATTAAACAAGAAAGTTATTCTTTAAATGATCTTTAGTTTTTATTTTTAGGAATTATTATATTTCTTTTGATGAAATGCTATTTCGCTTTTTTGATTTCAATGTTTGATATTTTAATTTTATATGGACAGTACACGGATCAAATTAATTCAAATAGACCAGGCGCATCTATCGGGTCATTTTCAGTGGGAAAAAACGTTGTTCAATTTGAAGGTGGTAGCGAATTAAGAACATATAAGCATAGAAGTTATAACAACTCTCAAGTTAATGCAAGTCTCTTATTTCTATCTGTAAGGTATGGCTTACTGTCGGAAAAAATTGAATTGACCTATGATGGCGTATACCAATTCGATAAAATTGATAACCTCTTAACCAACCCATCTTTAAAATCAAGTAGAAAAGGTTTTTTGAATAATTTTTTAGGAATTAAATATCTAATTTATGACCCTTTTAAAAAGGAAAGGAAAGTAAATGTTTATAGTTGGAAAGCGAATAATGGTTTCAAACTAAGAGATTTGATACCAGCTGTTTCTCTTACCCTTGGTGGAAATTTTATTTTAGAAAAAGAAAATCCTTTCCCTTATGGAAATGTTTTTGAAGAACTTAGGCCACCATTATATTTTGGAATTCCAAGGGATGATTCTGTTGAACCTAGTTTTACAGGAAAAGCCATTTTAGCAACTCAATCTCACTTTTTTGGAAGATGGGTATTTGTGACTAATTTTATTTACAACAGAATTTCTTCAGAATTCCCTGAGCTTAGCTATATTCTTACATTAACACATACAATTAACGAAAAATGGTCTGTATATATTGAAACTCAGAACTTTTCAAGCAATTTATATAAAGATCAAATATTTAGAACTGGTGCAGCATATCTTGTTAGTGATGATTTGCAGATTGAAGCTACACTTGGATCTAACACTAAAAATTCACCATCAATTTTCTTTTTCAACCTAGGAGCATCTTACAGATTGGATTTTCATAAAGATGTTGACCCTGAGATAAAATTAGAAGAAAAGTTGATGAGAAAAGAAGAAAGGATGTATATCAAAGGTTCTAAAAAGGCACAGAAAGAAGACAAAAAAAGAAACAAAAAGGCAAAGAAAAAACCGAAAAATGATTGAAATTACAGAGGTAAAAACAAAATCTGAACTTAAAGCATTTGTTAATTTTCAATTTGATCTTTACAAAAAAAATCCTTTTTGGGTACCTCCTATTAAAAATGAAGAATTATTTTTTTTAAATAAAGAGAAAAATCCTGCCTTTAGAACATCTGATGTTTCATTATTCCTAGCATACAGAGAAAAAAAGATTGTAGGAAGAATAGCGGCGATAGTTAATTGGTTTGAGGTCAATAAGTTGAAGAAGAACAAGGTGAGGTTTGGATGGTTTGATGTTGTTGATGATCTTGAAGTAACTAGATTATTAATAGACGAGGTAAAGAAATTTGGAAAATCCAGAAAAATGGATTTCATTGAAGGGCCAGTAGGGTTTTCTAACATGGATAAGGCAGGAATGCTCATTAAAGGTTATGACAAAATGAATACCATCATAACTAATTATAATTACCCTTACTACCCTACCCACATGGAGAAACTCAAAATGAAAAAATTAGCTCAATGGATAGAATTTGAAATTAAAATACCTGATTTCAAAAACTCTCCAGAAAAAGTTAGAAAATTCGGAAAACTAATCATAGAAAGATATAACTTAAAAGTGTTACACTTTAAGAAGATTAGTGAAGTTGAACCTTATGTGAATGAAATGTTTCAACTAATTGAAAAAACATATTCAAGTCTTCAAACTTTTGTTCCAATCCAAAAATATCAAATAAAATATTATAAAGAAAAATATTTAAAATATGCCCATCCAGAGTACATTAAGTGTGTGTCCGATAATTCAAAAAAATTAATTGCTTTTGTAATAATTATGCCATCATTCACAAAAGCAATGAAAAATGCTAATGGAAAACTTTTTCCTTTTGGTATTTTTTATCTTTTAAAGGCAAAATATTTTAATAACAGGGCCTCTTTTTATTTAATTGGTGTAGATCCTAAATACCAAAATAAAGGTGTAATAGCAATTTTATTTAATGAAATTCAAAAGTTATTTAATAAAAAAGGCATAACAGAAGTTGAAACTAATCCAGAATTGGAAGAAAATATCTCAATTCATCAATTGTGGAAAAATTATGAACACAAACTTCACAAGAAACGCACAACCTTTAGTCTTAAAATATAATGATGTTTGATAAAGATACAATTGCCGTAATTTCGTCCCCACAAGGACAAGGGGCAATTTCCATAATAAGAGTATCGGGGGATAAAAGCCACAACATAGTTGAAAAGGTTTTTAGACCTAAACTCAAACAAAAAAAATACTCGGATTTAAAAATTAATAAAAATTATCTTGGAATTATTCAGCATAACGATGAAATAATAGATGAGGTAATAATATCTAAACTAAAAAAACCAAATTCATTCACAGGTGAGGATATGGTAGAAATATTTTGTCATGGCTCAATCTACATACAAAACAGAATTATGGAATTACTTTCTGACAATGGTATAAGAACTGCAAATCCTGGAGAGTTTTCTTTAAGATCATACCTAAACGGCAAAATGGATTTAATTCAGGCTGAGGGTATTTCTGATTTGATTGCTTCCAACTCTAAAACAAGCCACAAAATAGCATTAAATCAAATGAGAGGAGGTGTAAGTAATGAAATTAAGAAAATGAGAGACGAGTTATTAAATCTAACAAGCTTAATAGAGTTAGAACTTGATTTCAGTGAAGAGGATGTGGAATTTGCATCTAGGGATAAATTTTTATCATTACTCAATAATGTTGAAGTATTTATTTCTGACCTAGTTGATTCTTTTAAATATGGAAATGCCTTGAAGGATGGAATCCCAGTATCAATTGTGGGTGCTCCCAACGTAGGGAAATCAACTTTATTAAATTCCATTCTAAATGAAGATAAAGCAATTACAAGTCCAATTGCAGGAACAACCAGAGATATAATTGAAGATACATTTAATCTAGAAGGTAGATTATTTCGTTTTATAGACACTGCTGGAATAAGAAAAACAGAAGATGAAATTGAAAAAATTGGAATTTCAAGAACTTTTAAAAGCATCAATAAATCTGAAATAGTTCTTTATTTAATTGATTTGGCATCTACAGATAGAAAAATAGACTTAGAAATAAATGAATTTAAAAAATTAAAAAATAAATATAAAGAAAAGGTAATAATACTAATTTTTACAAAGGCAGATTTAGTAAAAAAACACATTAAAAAGACAAGATTAAATTCAATATTTATGAATACAAAAGAGAAAAAAGATGTAACTTATTTAAAAGATACAATTATTGAAAATTTAAATCAGAATTTTTCTAATAAATTGATAATTACAAATAGCAGACACTACACGGCCCTAAGTAATGCAAAAAAGGAAATTAACAACGTCAAAAGTGGATTAAAAAATAATGTTCCATCTGATTTACTCACTGTAGATTTAAAGCAGGTTCTATATCATCTGGGCGAAGTTACTGGAGAGGTTACTAATGATGATATTCTATCTAATATATTTTCTAAATTTTGCATAGGTAAATAAGTTTGTTACTCTTATTGTGCTTTTATTACTAGAATGTTAGTTATAATAAGGCTTTACCACATTTTTAGTTGTTCTTGATATACCCTTGTTATTCTCTTTTTAGCAGTTTGAATGTACAAATTGATGTACAAATTTGTGTATTTGTACATTGAGATTGCATAATCATTTATAGCAAAATACACTAAACCCTTATTATAATTGAAATTACAGAGATTTGAAGAGTAAAAAAATTTGTACCAAAAAGCTGTTTTACCCCTACTCTGCCCAATTGAGTTAACTTACCATAAAACAACCCCCATTCCACAGAGGAGACATTCTCCAAGTGACAGATATTTTATATTTTATTATTAAAGGAGCATAAATTTCTTAGATACTTGATTTTTCTTTTGTCTCAAAAAACATTACTAAAAAGTTATAATTATTCAAATTTTAATATCAATAATTAAAAAACTCAGAAAAAGTTCCTCTCAATATAAATTTCTATTTGTGATAT
Organism: uncultured Bacteroidota bacterium; assembly: GCA_902595825.1. GTDB lineage: Bacteria > Bacteroidota > Bacteroidia > Flavobacteriales > Flavobacteriaceae > TMED96. Next base: position 14,449 of record CACJRP010000015.1, on the reverse strand, counting down.
GCCGTCATTTTTTTTACTTGCAAAGTAAAAGTAATTTATTATATCAGAACAAAATGAAAACTAAAACATTGAAAAAACTTTACGTTATATTTTTTTTAATTTCAATTAATTATTCTACATCTCAATCATTTTCCATTAACGGTAAAATAGTAGATTCTGAAAGTAACCCTTTACCATTTATGAATGTATTAGTAAATGACGAAAATGGAGATTACGTAAATATTGGAGGTATTTCCAGTATTGAAGGCGATTTTAATCTTTTAAACATTCCGGTTGGGAGGTATATTATAAAAATTAGCGGACTTGGCTTTGAAACAAAAACCATTACTGATATAAAAATTTCGAAGAGCCAGCCTAGCATAAATTTGGGGATTATTTCAATGGCAGATACTTCTTTTGAATTGAAAGGGGTGGATTTATTTGCTGATAAACCAATTTTGGAGAGAAAAATAGATAGATCCGTTTTAAATATTTCTAGTATAATATCAGCCTCGGGTAGATCAATATTTGACGTTTTAGAACAAACACCGGGAATTGTAACTGATAGAGAGAATTTAACCTTGTCAATGATGGGGAAAGACGGAATAAGAATAATGATTAATGGTAGGATGAATTACTTAACAGGTGATGCAATAGGTTCATATCTAAACGGAATTAACGCTGACAGTGTTGAGAAAATTGAACTTATTACAACTCCCCCTTCTAGATTTGATGCTGACGGCAACGCTGGTTATATAAATATAATATTAAAAAAACGACTCGAGAAAGGTTTTAATTTCTCTGGAAATATTTCAAATGGATACGATGTTAGAACAGTTGGGAATACAAGTATTAATTTTAATTATGTTGGAGAAAAAACAAGATTTTTCTCAAATTATTCTTTTAATTATAGATTAAATTCATTCCCAATTTTAATTGAGAGAGAGTTTTTTGGCGAATCACTTAGAAAAGGCCAAGAAATAGTTATTGAAAGGAATACTAACGTAAATACTCATAATCTAATACTTGGGCTTGAAAGAGATTTTTCTGATAAATTAGTAATTGGCACAAATTTAACACTCTATAAAACTCAAAATTTCGTTGATGTAAAATATGACTTTTTTACAGAGAACGACAATGTAAATTTTGATGAACAAGATCGATATGGAAATGCAAAATGGGAAAATATCCAATTAAATTCATTTTTAAATTTTAAGCCCAATGACAATTTAACAATTGATGTTGGATTTGATTATTTGAATTACCTCAACAGCCATCCATTAACTTATGATGTTAAAATTAATTACAATCAAGATCCAACCGAACATAAAATTACAACAAATAAAGAATCTCCTTTTGAAATTGTTTTGTCAAACGTTGATTTTGAAAAAAAATTTAATCTCGATTCGAAGATTAATTATGGTGGTAAAATAATAATTTCAAATTTTGAAAATGATCAAAATGTAATTCGAGATGGAATAAAATTAGATGATTTTAGTTCTGTAACATTTCTCAACGAAAAAAATTATGCCTCATATTTGTCTTTTGAAGGTAAAATATTTGGTTTTATTAATTTAAAATCTGGGTTAAGATATGAACACACTGTAACAAATGTTAGGGATTTAAATTCCTCTGTAATTGACAGAAATTATGGAAATTTATTTCCTACTATTTTTTTTGGTTACGATGTGAATGAAGATAGTTCGCTTAATATATCATTTACCAAAAGAATTGATAGGCCATCTTTTAGGGACATGGCCCCATTCTTTTTATACTGGGACGAAAATACAGCTTTAACAGGAAATCCTCTTCTTCAACCTGCATTTACATCTAATTACCAACTTCAATATTCATTCAAAGGTTCATTTATTCAAGTAAGCTATGACGATACAGTTGATTCTGTATCAAAATTCCAAAATTATTTTGATGAGACAAGAAATCTATTGATAGTATATCCTTTAAATATTGATTTACAAAAAACCATAAATTTCCAATTGAGCATTCCGCTAAATATATACTCGTGGTGGTCCATTAGACCCGACTTTTTAGTTTTTAACAATCAGGTTATTGATGACAGAATTACTGAAAAATTCAATCTCAATATAAATTCTTTCAGAATTACTCTAACACAGAAATTTAAAATTGACAGTGATACTTCGGCAGAAATTTTTTCATTTTATCAAAGTAAAACACTGAGCGGTACTAGAGAAATGTTACCATTTGGCACTTTAAATATTGCGTTTAGAAAAAAAATATCTAGTCAATGGAGTATAGCTTTGAATTGCGTTAATATATTAGACACAATGAATAGATACAGTACAATTTCAAATTCAAATTATTATTCAAATGTATCCTTTTATGGAGCAAACCCTCAAGTGAATGTTTCTGCCAGCTATAAATTTGGAAGTAAAAAGCTTAAAACTGCAAAAGCAAAAAAAAGTGACGCAACAAAGAGGTTAAAATAGAAAATCGTAATCTTGAAAAATTAATTGAATAATTAGGCATTAAAAACAACCCCCATTCCACAAAGGAGGTATTCTCCAAGTGACAGATTTTTAAGAGTAGTTAAACATTTGTGATAAAAAATTTAGATTGAAATTACTCAATCACAAATAATCAGTTTTTTTTACTAGTAAATAAGTAGGACCTATCAATAGTATTTCTCTCAAAACAAAAAGATAAGTAAATTTTTATTATGAATTTTCAGTTAAGTTATTTTATAATTATCCCTCTATTTTTTTTAAGTTTTTTCGCTGTTTCACAAAGACCATTAACTGGTGAAAAAATTTTTAAAAATAAATATCCAAATGAGCAAATCAACTTACTTGCTGAAGCTACTTTACTTGTATCAAATTCACTTGAAGATGACATTATTGTTACTCTTAGAGACGGTGGTGGACACTATATTACTCATTTATATTTAAGAGCTTTTGAAAAATATTTAATTGAAAACCTGCCAGTAGGTCACTTTATATATCAATATCATAACCTAAAACTATTTTATGAATCACCAGAGAGAATACCTATAATAGTTGGATCTAAAGCATACTTAGATTTTTATTTTTCTGCTGGTTCAAAAAGAGTTATAGGATTTGAAATTTCTAAAGATGATTTTTTTAGATAAATAAATTAAAAGCTTCTATTCCACAGAGGAGATATTCTCCAAGTGAAAGATATTTTTTTATATACTTTTAGAATTAAGATATAGAGCAATAATTATTTAGTTGTTTGAAAAAAGAATGTTCTAAATTTGATCATTAAATCTAGCTATGAGAAAAAATAAAGTATCCTTTCAATGGGCATTTAAAAAGTTTATTCTTCCAAGAATAAAAGTCCTTTCTTTAGGTCTTTTATTGATTTTAATTAAAAGTATCTCTGGTTTAGTTCTACCATATGCAAGTAAAAATCTAATAGATGAAGTGATTCCTTCAAAAGATACCCAAGCACTAACTTATTTATTGATAGTAGTATGTATTTCACTTTTACTACAATCTGTTAGTTCATTTTCCTTAACTCGCTTATTGAGTGTTGAAGCTCAGCACTTAATATCCATTCTTAGAGCTAAAGTACAACAAAAACTACTTAAATTACCCGTAAGCTTTTTTGATAATAACAAGTCGGGAGCATTGGTTTCTAGGGTGATGACAGACGTTGAAGGAGCTAGAAACTTAGTAGGAACTGGTCTAGTACAGCTTATTGGCGGAAGTATTACAGCAATAATTTCTCTTGTTATTTTGATTAAAATAAACGCAAAAATGACCTTATTTGTTCTTTTACCAGTTTTGGTTTTTGCTTTTATTGCCCTAAAGGCCTTTGGATATATCCGCCCTATTTTCAGGACTCGTAGAAAAATTAATGCTGAAGTTACTGGGCGACTAACGGAAACCTTAAATGGAATTAGAGTGATAAAAGGGTTTAATGCAGAAGAACAGGAAAAAAAAGTATTTGAAAAAGGGGTAGAAGAGCTATATCAAAATGTTAAAAAGAGTCTTACCGCAACTGCATTTATAACAAGTTCATCTACTTTTTTATTGGGTTTGGCTTCTGCAGGAATAATGGGGATGGGGGGATATTTTATAATGAACAACACAATGACATATGGCGAATTTGTATCATTTACACTTTTTCTTGGATTTATGATCGCTCCAATTGTACAGATGAGTAATATAGGAAGTCAGCTTACAGAAGCTTTTGCTGGTTTAGATCGAACCCAAGAATTGATGAGTATTCCCGAAGAAAACGATGTTAAATCACGATTCTTGAAACTCAATAAAATTGATGGGAATGTGACGTTTAAAAATATTTCCTTTAGTTATGATGATAAAACAGAAGTTCTCCACTCGATTTCCTTTGAGGCCCCAAAAGGAAGCGTAACAGCTTTAGTTGGTTCATCTGGCTCTGGAAAATCCACTATAGCAAGTCTAGCATCCGCTTTCTTGAACCCAAGTTCAGGACAAATATTAATTGATGGAAATGATTTATCAAAAGTAGATTTAAAAAGTTTTAGAAGTCAACTTGGAGTTGTATTACAAGATGATTTTTTATATGAGGGTACAATTAGAGAAAATATTCTTTTCCCTCGTCCAGAAGCTAGCGAAAATGAATTATTAGAAGCTGTAGCGGGCGCTTTTGTGGATGAATTTACAGATCGCTTTGAAAACGGTTTAAACACAATAATTGGAGAAAGAGGGGTTAAGCTCTCTGGAGGTCAACGTCAGCGAATTTCAATTGCACGCGCTTTATTGGCTAAACCGAAAATTGTAATTTTAGATGAGGCTACTTCCAATTTAGATACCCAAAGTGAAGCTTTTATTCAAAAAAGCCTCGCCGTTTTAATGAAAGATCGAACGACTTTTGTTATTGCACATCGCTTGAGCACCATTAAAAAGGCAGATCAAATTCTTGTAATTGAAGATGGTATTATAGTAGAGCGAGGAAAACACGAAAAACTAATAAATGCTAAAGGTCGCTATTTTGAATTGTACACTTACCAAACAAGGATGTAATTGAAAATTTAGTAAATAAAATTACATTCCCTAGAAGAGATATTATCCAAGTGACGGATATTTTTTAAATTAGTTAAATGACCATAAGCTTTTTAAATGGAAAAACTAGTCCTAACTTTTCTGTTTTCTTTATTAATTTCTAGTTGCAATAGTGATGAAAAAGAATTTAAATTAAAACAAGGTGATTTACTATTTCAAAATTCTGGAAGAAGCGAAATAGCTACTGCGATTAAAGATGTAACTGCCACCTCATTTTCTAAAAACTATTCGCACGTGGGGATGGCAATGCAAAAAAATGGACTATGGTTTGTTTTAGAGGCAATCCCAAAGGAAGGAGTTTGCCAAACTCCGATAAAAAAGTTTTTGAACAGAAGTAAAAACAAATACAATAAATCACAGACTACTGTCGCAAGATTAAATAGTTATTACCAACCCTACATCAAGAATGCAATAGAGTATGGAATCAAAAGAATTAATAAACCTTATGATGAGGTATTTTTATGGGACGATGATTCTTATTATTGTTCCGAATTAATTTATAAAATGTTTTCTACCCAAAATTTACCAAAGGATTCTATTCCTTTTCTCACGCACCCAATGACATTTAACGACAGTACAGGTAAAACATTGGCTAGTTGGGAGGCTTATTACGAAAAACGTAATAGGAGAATTCCTGAGGGAACGGAAGGAACTAATCCTAACTTAATGGCAAGCAGTCCTTACATTAAATTCATTCACAACTATGAGGATTGAAAAAATCAATACTCAAACCGAGATTATTATAACTACACTTAATTAACTCTTCCCAAACCCACTACTCTACTCTAAAACAACCACCATTCCGCAGAGGAGATATTCTCCAAGTGACAGATATTCTTTATATTAGCGCAATTAAAATATCTGAATGAACAGACACCTTTTATACATATTGGTTTTTTTATTTTTAAACGATTTATACTCTCAAAGAGAGTTTTATGGTAATATTTTTAATAATAAAAAAACCAATTTTAACCTAAAAGCAACTGAATTAGAAAATCACAAATATGAATCGGTTCAACTATCAGGAATTATTAAATCCTCTTGTCCAATGAAAGGCTGTTGGATGGAAATTGAAACCAACGATGAAACTGTTTTTGTAAAGTTTAAAGATTATTCTTTTTTTGTTCCTACAAGTGGTATTAAAGGTAAAAAAGCTACAATTAGAGGAGATATATTTTTTGATACATTGAGTGTTTCGGAACAAAAACATTACGCATACGATGCGGGAAAATCTTTCGAAGAAATAAGTAACATCAATAAATCTAAAGTTATTGTAACCGCAATAGCTGAAGGTGTCTTAATAGAAGACTAAACTTATAATTAATCAATTTAAGATTTGAACTCCAAGTAAAGTTTAATTAGTAACTTTAAATAAAATAAAATATTTATGTGCGATTGTAATTGCATCCCCTGTAAAGAAATAGACTGTTCAGCTTGTGTTTGCGAACCTTGTGATTGTTCTTGTGATTGTTAATTATTTCAACTTTTTTAACTAGGATCTATGAAAAAAGATTTAAAGCATTTCATTTTTATTTCAGGGATTATTTTATTTCTTTTTGGAATCACTGCAATTGACGAACAAACAAATTTTCTTGATCCATTTAATGAGCCCTCTCAATATTTTTTTACAGCAACATTTTTAGTAATATTCTTCCTTTGGAAAAATAACTATTTTACTCGAAATAAATAGTCTCTAAATATCTGCACCTCCATTCACTGAGGAGATATTTTTAAAGTGACAGATATTCAATATTTGAATTCAAATCCTCCTTAATCACTTCTGATTTGACTTAAAAAATTAAAAAGATTTATTTTGATAAGACTGTCGTTTTCAGACAAAGGAAGCTGACTTGGAGATAGTAAATTGGGATTTTCAAATTCATTATCAATTAAGTTATATAATGCCTCTGATCCGTTTTCAAAGTGAATATATTTATGAGATGAATTTCTAATGGCATAATTTTCATCTCCAATTTCTGAATATATATATTCTCGGGAATTAGAATAAAAGTTATTGACTAATATATTTTTAAAACTTATGCTTTCATTCACAATTGGACTATCTATTCCACATAGTTCACTGATAGTTGCAAATAAATCTGTAGTATTTATAAGAGCGTTCTCTTCTTCATTCTTTCTTTTAACTTGATTACCTGATATTATCATTGGAATATTTATACCTCCCTTGTACAATGAACCTTTGACTCTCCTAGGGTTGAATTGTTGACTAACTTGACTAGGCGTCCCATTATCACCAATAAAAATTATAGTGGTTTCGTTTAAAACGTCTTGACCAATACTATTAAGTAATCTTCCAATTTCTGAATCAACGGCTTCAATCATAGCTAAATAATAAGGCATAGGATTTAAATTTATACTTGAGGTATCTACTGGAAGTTCACCACGGGTGTGTAAATTTTGGGGGGGGAGGTGGAACGGAGAGTGAGGAGCATTGTATGCTAACCACACAAACCAACTGCTTTTTTGATTGTTAATCCAATTAATCGCTTCAGTAGTTAATTTCGTTGTTGAGTATTCATTTGTAATTGATGTATTCCCATTTTCAGAAAATGTCCAGTTATAATAATCCTGAATCCTTCCACCTATTATTCCTGAATAATAATCTATACCCATATTATTTGGATGATTATGATTATTAGGTATACCAGATAAATGCCATTTACCAATTAATGCAGCATTATAATTTGAATTTTCTTTTAAATGGTTAAATAATGAAGTTTCTGACGTAGAAAGAGCATCATCAACACTTAAAACGTTTGTATTGTAACCATACTTTCCAGTTAAAATAGTTGATCTCGTTGGGGTACAAACTGGATTTGACCAAACATTATTAAACTTTAAACCAGTGTTGATTAAATCTTGAACAATTGGCATCGAAGGCTTTTGATCTCCTACATTATAGCCCACTGTAGCATCAAGTCCCATATCATCAACAACAATTAAAAGAACATTATTTGCATTATGATTTTGATTTATTTCTAATAAATTAGAATCATTGGTTTTACACGAAAAAAATAAAAGTGAGAAAAAGAAACCAATTTTATTTATCATAATTTGAATTATTGTCTAATTTAATTATTCTTTCTTTAATCAAAGTTGTTTTATCTCTGCACTCTCCCCAAATCCACTACTCTACTCTTAAAAACCCCATTCCACAGAGGAGATATGCTCCAAGTGACAGATTTTTAATTTTTTCAAATAAGTAAATTTTTAAAAATAAAGTTTAATAGCACCCACCAAATAATGTAAATTTTAATAATATTGCATTTGTGAAAAAATTACCCGTTACAGTATTAAGTGGATTTTTAGGCGCTGGAAAAACAACATTGCTCAATCATATATTACACAATAAAGAGGGTTTGAAAGCAGCTGTAATTGTCAACGATATGAGTGAAGTAAACATTGATGCTAATCTAGTAAAAAGTGAAAATACCCTATCAAGGACCGAAGAAAAATTAGTTGAAATGAGCAACGGTTGTATTTGTTGTACACTACGCGAGGACTTAATGGTTGAAGTTGAAAAACTGGCTACAGCCCAGAGATTTGATTATTTGATAATTGAAAGTACAGGAATTTCAGAACCTATTCCAGTAGCACAAACTTTTAGTTTTGAAAGTGAAGATGGTTCAATTGACTTAAGTAAATTTAGTTATGTAGATACAATGGTAACTGTTGTAGATTCCTTTAATTTTATGAAAGATTTTTCGAGTCCAGAATATCTTACCGACAGAAATTTAACAAACATTGATGGTGATAACAGAACAATTGTTAATCTTCTTACTGACCAGATTGAATTTGCTAACGTAATTCTTTTAAACAAAATTGATCTTATCACAAAATCAGAATTAAGTAATCTTAAAGATATAATTCGTAAGTTAAATCCTGAAGCCCAAATCATTTCTACAAATCATTCGAAAGTGAGTTTAAACTGTGTAATAAATACGGGTATTTTTGATTTTGAAAAAGCCGAATCGTCCGCAGGATGGATCAAGGAACTTGAAAATGAGCACACACCCGAAACTGAGGAATACGGTATAGGTTCATTTGTATATAGAAGAAATATACCATTTCATCCAAAAAAATTTCTAGATTTCGTTCAACAAAAATTTCCATTAAATGTTATTAGAAGTAAAGGTTTGTTCTGGATTGCCTCAAGAAATGACCAAGCTTTAAATTTTAGTTCTGCTGGAGGGTCTATTAAAGCCGACGCTGCTGGTGTGTGGTGGGCATCTATGCCATTTTCTGAAAGAATTAAATATGCAAGTTTTATTGATAACCAAGAAGAGATTGAGTCTGGATGGGAAAAAGACTTCGGAGATAGAAAAATTGAACTTGTTTTTATTGGACAGAACCTAAACGTAGATGCAATTACTCACGAACTGGATTTATGTCTCTTAAACGAAAATGAATTAGTCGATTTGAAAAGTGGAAATTTATCACTTGAAGATAGTTGGCCAATCCCTAATTTATAAATATCAATCAACTTAATTAATTTTTTTGGTCAGTAGTTGCTCTTTGTAGTATATTCTTTTCAAAAAATGATGTACATATATGCTACAAATTCGTGTAAGTCATTGATTATTTGTGCTAATTACTTGTTGCATAGGTAAGTAATGTATAATCAACTTTTTAGATAATTTACTTACCGTGTAACGCCCCCATCTATAGAGGAGATATTCCCGAAGTGATTTAAAATTTTGTATATTCAAAGAATCAACTATAAACTATTTTAAAATGAAAAAAATTTTACTATTTATTTTACTTACGACATCTACAATAATGCTTTCGCAAAAGCCTGCTGGGTTAATGTCGCGAGAAGACGATCTTTCAAAAAACATTGGTAAAATGCACGATGCATATGAGTCTGCAAATTTTGACTTTTGGGACCAAATGATAAGTCCTGATGCTATAATATATCTAAATAATACAAAAATGGATTATAAAACAATGAGACCACTTTTTGTTTCTCATCATACTATTTTTAATAATATTAAGATTGAAGATAGGTATCAACATACAAACTATTTTAAAGGTGGTGACACTTGGACAAATAGTTGGTTTACATGGATTGGAACTGGTAACAAAACAGGTATTAGATATTCTAATGTTGCTCACCTAGACTGGAAATGGGAAAAAGGTAAAATAGTACAAATGCAGTTTTATTATGATCCTACAGGCTTTTATTTGGAAACAGGAAACCTTATTAATTAAATATATTTAATTATATCATAAACCCTCTTATCTAGAGGGTTTTTTATTTCAATTTCGTCTTTTTTACCTATTTCACTAGAATTTTTTTCCTTTAGTTTTAGTTAGGATTATCTGATTTGGAATCACATATCATGAGAAAAAAAAATAATTTTAATTAAGTTGTGTTAAATAAAATAAATAAAAAAAATACTGGGGAAATCGAAAAAATGTTTGATTCGATTTCTAAAGAATATGATTTTTTAAATAGAATAATAACTTTTGGAACTGATGCGAAAAATAAAAAAGATATAGCAAGAATAGTTAACACAAAAAAACCTTCTGTAATTTTAGATATTGCAACTGGAACAGGAGATATACCGATTAATCTGTCTAAAATTAAAAATTGTAAAATCATTGGTATTGATATTTCAAAAAAAATGATTGAGACTGCCAGGAAGAAGGTAGAGAGCAGAAACTTGTTTGATAAAATAACTTTAGAGATAGGAAACGCAGAAAAATTAAAATTTAAAAGTAATAATTTTGACATTGTAACTATTAGCTTTGGAGTTAGAAATTTTAAGCATTTAGATAAATGTCTGAAAGAAGTCTGCCGAGTATTAAAAAATTCAGGTCATTTAATTATTTACGAAACCTCTTTGCCAAAAAATCTAATTATTAGATTTTTTTATTTAATATTTTCTAGTTTATTCATTCCTTTAGTAGGACTTCTATTTTCAAAAAACCCTAGTGCTTATTTGTATTTGCAGATGTCATCGAAAGTTTTTCCATCAGGTAAAAAATTTTTGGAAGTATTATCAAAAGCAGGTTTTTGTGATTTTAAGATTAAAGAAAAGTTTTTTGGGAGTTTAAGTATATATATTGGAAAGAAGAGGTGAACTATATAATTATATTGAATAATTACAATCACGTTTAGAGAGATTTTTAAATTAGCGGTTTTTTTATATATTGTTTTAATAATATAAATGAATTATAAATGAAAAAAACTATTCTGACTTATATGTTTATTTTTGCTGCTTCGCTTATACATTCTCAAAATCAAGAGAGATTAAGTGTTCACTTTTTCGACATCCCAGAAAATTTGGAATCAAAGTTTATAAAATTCAATTCTGAGGTTAATAGCGTTTTAGAAAATGCTGGGTACGGAAAAAGTTTTTACAAAATTTACAAAGTAAAACAAGATGATAAAAACAAAACTCTAAGATATTTTCAAATTAGTTATTACACAAGCGACAAACATTACGAAATGACCCATAATGTTAGTGAAGAATATAAAAATATTTGGGATAAGATGTGGGATTCCGATATTGGAAAAAAAGTATGGACTTTTGATAACAAGACTCATATTTACAGGAAAGTTTTTAGAATATATAATTAGTAAACATTTTTTTATTATTTATATTTAGGGTTATTGTTTTTCCAGTTCCTAAAATTATGTTGAATGAGTACAAATGAATACTACAACACGAGAAAACAAGACTTTATCAAAGATCTTATTGAATTAATAAATAAACACATTAATCAAGAATATGAGTCTATAGAAAATTCAATGAAAAACTATAATGAAATCAGTAAGGATTTCGCATCAAATGAGTGGATTAAGGTTTATAAAGAAGTTATAAAAGATGCTTTAAATGAGGGTACTGATTTTGTCAACAAGACTTTGTAATTATTTGGTCAGTGAATTTTAATTAGAAATTGTAAGATTATTTTAGTAATGAGACAATTCCTGTTTACAAATTTTTTATTACTATGTTTTTCAAGTTTATTGTATTGTCAGGATTTTTTTGAAGGGAAGAAAAGAAAGGATCTCGAATTCAAATTTAAAAGTAGAGTTCTTAAAACTTCCGTAAAGAAAATAGATTCATTTAAAATCAATTTTTTGAATTCAAAATATACTTTAGAGCAAGTTTTAAGAGAAAAGTTATATACTTCAATTCAACTGAATCAGTCTAAAAATCAATTAATTTCATACGACGGAACTGTTTTTAATCTTCCAGATAATTTAAATACAACTAATTTAACAATACAGGTCGTGGAATTAATTGGTGATATGTATTATGGACAATTTGAGTTGGAAAGGATAGAAAAATAGTCATTCTATCATATTCCTGTACCTCTGTAAGTAATCTTGAGTTATACATTCTTAAAATGACAATCATACAATTGATATTTGTTAAATTTGAAGTAAAATTCTTAATAATGATTAAATGGCATAAGAAACAACTTGATAAAATCATGAAAAAATTTGGTTTAAATACATACCAAATAGCATGGATATCCTACATAAAGGGAATTATCATAACGGTTATTCTTTATGAATATTTATTTTAATCCAATTTCTTTATAATAAAGTGGTGTTAAGTAAAATTTCGCAGTTTAAAACTCCTGAAACTGGACAATTTTCTTTAGCATTATTTGCAAGTTCTTGAAATTTATCCTCTGATATATTTGGAACTTTTCCTTTTAAGTATAATTCAATTGATAAGATTTTACCATCTTCAAATGATAATATTGCGTCTGTGTTTAAATATTCAGGGTTAAAATTAGCTTCATTCAAAACAAAACTTAATTTCATGTTAAAACATCCTGCAATTGCAGCTGCTATAAGTTCCTCCGGATTAGTACCAAGAGAACCATTATCATTTTCAAATCTCGTTTTATAACTGTATGGCATTTCCTTAAAAGCTCCACTTTGGGCGCTTAAAAGTCCTTTACCGTTGGAACCATCACCGTTCCAAATTGCATTAATTCTTCTTTTCATATATATATTTTTTACAATATAGCAACTTTTCCTATTGAAATATGTAATCAAGTATTGATGCAAATAAATTTTAAAGATTAAAACGTTTTTGAGGTTTGAGAACTATTAAAACTAAATTTGTAAATTATTATAAAAAATTAAATTCCCTCAAAATGAAAATCTTTTTAAAAAATCAAAATAAAAGTGAAAGGTTTACGAGACTTATCGTTTCTCTTTTCTTAATTCCCTCTCCCCTAATTTATAATATTGATTACTTTTCAATTGTCCAGAGCATCGTTGGAGGAGTTTTACTTTTCAATGCCGTTTCTGGGATGTGCGTTATATATCGCATTTTCAATGTTAATACGTGTGAAATATAAATAAAAGAAAATAAAAGCCCCAAATAAGGGCTTTTATTATTGGAAGAATTTTATTCAGTAGGTCTACTATACTGAACTACTCTTGATACTTTATCATTTTTATTTAAGTAAATTCTTTCATAAAAGATATGTGAATCAGTTGACCCATCTTTTACATACCTTGTTTCAGAAAAAACTGTAGTTACGACTCTATTTTTGGAGTCTTCCATTTTTAGTGGCATTATGTAGACATAGTCTCTTGAAATAGAATCCCAATTCGATTGCCTTTCGATTATGAAATTAGAATTAGTCATATCAACATCGAAGGTGCCAGCAATATCAGCCGGATGAAATTTAACGGTATCTGTCGTCATTTCAACCATTAGATCAGGATCCATATTCTCATATGCATCCATGAATTTTTTCACTAATTCAGTATCCTTTTTGTCACCGGCTTGAAACCCTTTGCCGCTCCATGGTCTGCCCTGTACAAGCCACTCTCCAAATACGCTATCTTCACTAGAATTTGCAATTGACTTTGATTGGTTTTCACAGTACGCTAGAGTAAGCGAAAACATGAGTAAATAAAAAGTTTTTTTCATAATAAATTGATTTATTGATTATTAATAAAGTTAAAAAAAAATAAATCACCATGAAAGAATATTTATTTGTTTAAAAAACGAAATTAATTAAATCAATAAAAAAGATTATAAAAACAAAAAGTGATAAATGTGCAAAAATCATTAAAAAGAAAAAGATCCAATAAAGATTCTTATCATTTTTAGAATGAATTTTGGATCTTATTTTTTTTCTCATCCACTTTTTTGATCTTATCCATATTAGGTACGTTACAACCAAGGATAAAATTACAGATACATAGAAGGTTTGAAACATTTCAATATGAACCAAATAAATTATTTAAATCTTTAATAGAGAGAATCAAAAGTCCAATTTTTTCATCTAAATTAAATGAGGAAATATTGATCATCAATTCATTATTTTTTTTAAAGACTTCAAATTTGTATTTATCAATTTTAAATGAACTTTGCGAGGACTCATTTAAATCAAAGGAATTAAACAAAAACCTATATAGA
>CACJRP010000014.1:5000-34970 GCA_902595825.1 uncultured Bacteroidota bacterium | reverse complement strand
AGGGAACTAAATCATTTTCTGTATTTACCACGAATCCTACAATAGAAAAATTTGTAGACTCAGATTTAAAGTTTAAACCAAAATCAAAGTTTTTGGCCTTTTGAACATTTAATAAATCATTAAACCCTCCCTGTCCATTAGGATTTGCTGACAACTCACTAAGCGTTGGTGTTTCATAACTTTGCGATGAATTAACAAAAAAGTAAGATTTATCCAGAATTTTATATGATAAGCCAATTTCATTACTCCATGCAGAAAGTTTTATCTTCCCTGAATCATCTCCGTTTGAAAAAAATTCATCATCAACTTTTAAAAAGTTGTTATCCCATCGTATTCCACCATTTAATTTGAATCGACCAAAGGATATATTTTCTATAAAATATATTCCATAGCTTTTAAAGCTTTCGGTCTGTTTCAGAGTTTTATCCCCTATCTTACCTTCATTATTTTTGTATCTTTTTCTTTTGTCAGACTGTATTGCAATGTCGTAACCAACTTGTGTTGTAAAACGTATTTTATTCCCATTGCTTTTTTTTGTTATATAAGACCCATGGCCGTAATAATTTCTATTTAAATCTACAATACCACCAAAATTGAAGGGAAGTTTTGCATTAAACGTCCTGTTCGAAACGAAACTGTGACTCTTAAATAATAAGTTGCCATTTTCATAGTTAATATTCACGGCAGTTTTAACATGATTTATTTTTTCACCTGATTTAAATAAAATATTTCTATCTCTGGCTTTCGAAGGAGAATTTTTAAAACTTTCATAATTCTGTCCACCGGGGTCTTCAGCTAGCGGGCTATTTGTTGAATTGAATTGTAAACCTAATCTCGTTTTATTTGATAAGAAATAGCTTCCTCTGGCATTAAACTGAGTTGACTCAAATCTATTATTATCCCTAAATCCATCTCCGTCTTGATGATTTAAATGAAGTAACCATTCGGAATTTTGAAATTTTAAACCTGAAGTAAAATATGTTTGTTTATAATTATTTTGAGCTCCTCTTAATCCTAATTCATAAAAATTATATTCTATTTTGTTTAAAGTCTCAATAAATATAACACCTCCAGCAGCATTTCCGTATCTAAGAGAACTCGAACCTCTAATAACTTCAATATTTTCAATTAACTGAAGTGGAAGATTATCTAGTTGACCTTGTCCGTCAGGTGTTGTTTCTGGTATACCATCGATAATAATTTTAATTCCTCTAATACCGAACGCAGATCTTGCACCAAAACCTCTAACCGATATCCTTAAGTCTTGAGCAAAATTATTAGCATTGAATGTAACTAACCCCGGAATAGAATTTATATATTCTTGCAGTGATAGTTGTTGTTTGGGCCAAAGCCGTGGTATGTCTATTTTGGATATAGACAATGGAACTGATTCTAAAATAGAATTTGATTTAATTGATTTGATTTCAATTTCATCTAACTTTACAATCTGAAGAGAATCTTTTTGGGCAACCAAAAGGTTTGAAAGAATTACTAAAAAAAATAGTTTTTTCATTTTCATTTTCAAATCAAAAAAGCCCTCAGTTAGTAAACTGAGGACTCTTTCTAACCATAAACCAATTCATTTCAGTGTAGAATTGTAATATGAAATTAGTGGAATTATATTTAATCACACTAAAAAACAAAAGAAAAAAAAAGAATTAATGAACAGTATATTAACAAATTATATTTTGAAATATATGTATAAAGCAGTGATAAACATATACTTAAATAAAAAAATTATTCAAAAAAATCCTACTTTGCCCATTTTCATATTAATCTTTAGCAGTTTTTTTCTTGCAGCTCAACAGGATTTTATAAATAATAGGCCTCAACTAAAGGCTAAATTTATTGACTCCAATATTACCATTGACGGAAATATTAGCTCTGATAATGTGTGGAGAAACATTAAACCAATTACATCTTTGACACAAATAACTCCAAATTTTGGATCTCCCGTCAGCGAGGATACTCAAATTAGAATAGCTTATAACAATTTCTATTTTTATGTTTCTGTAATTTGTTATGATTCATCTCCAGAAAAAATACAAGTTGGTGATTCAAGAAGAGACGCGGCTTTAAATGATGAGGACAGTTTTTTATTTATATTAGATACTTTTAACGATCAGCAAAATGGATTTTTATTTGGTACTAACTCAGATGGTAAAGAGTTTGATGCTCAAATCAATAATGAAGGTGTTGGAAACAGAAGTTCAAACAGGCAACAGGGTGGTGTAATTGGTGGAACAAACATCAACTGGGATGCATCTTGGGATGTTGCCGTAGAAAAAGGTTTATATGGTTGGAGCGCAGAATTTGCTATCCCGTTGAGGTCTATCAGATTTTCTCCTGGAAAAAATAAAACTTGGGGGATCAACTTCCAGAGAAATATTTCTAAAAATACTGAAATTGCTTATTGGGCACCTCTCCCTTTAACTTTTGATATTAAAAGACTTTCAATAGCAGGAAAACTCAATAACTTAAATCTTAAAAATCCAAAAAATTTAAAACTTATTCCTTACGTAATAGGACAATCAATTAGTAAAAAAAACTTATCTAGTTCAAGTGTTTCTCAAAATGGTGATTTGGGTGCAGATATTAAGTATAGCCTAACACCTGGATTAACAATGGATCTGACTTACAATACAGATTTTGCGCAAGTAGAAGTGGATGAACAGCAAATTAATATTGATAGAGTGAATCTTTTTTTTCCTGAAAAAAGAGCTTTTTTTCTAGAAAATGCTGGTCAGTTTTCGGTTGGTATTCCTGGTGAGATAGATTTATTCTTCACAAGAAGAATAGGGTTAGAAAATGATGGTTCAATAGTTCCGATTTTAGGAGGTGGGAGACTATCTGGAAAAATAGGTCAAACAAATATTGGGTTATTAAATATGTCAACAGAGGGTAGTAGTGATTCTTCAATGAGTAAAAATAATTTTTCTGTGATTAGGGTAAACCATGACTTTTCAAAGAGTCGCTCATCTTTTGGTGGAATTTTTGTAAATAAATTTGGATTGGGCGAAAACGATAATTACAATAGAGTTTTTGCCTTAGACGGTAAGTTAGGCCTAGGAAAAAAAGCTCAACTTTCTGGTTTTTTTTCAAAGAGTAACTCACCAAATATTACAGAAAATGATCATGCATTTGCAATAAAGGCAGAATATAACTGGGATGGTTGGAGATTAAATGCTTCATTTAGTCAGGTAGGGGAGGGATTTAATCCTGAAGTTGGGTTTTTACAGAGAAATGCATACTATAAACCAGAGTTTTTAATTTGGAAAACAATTCGTACTGGCAGGAAAGGACCTTTATTCGAGATAAGACCACATATATATAGAAGAACTTTTTACAAGTCAAATAATCAATTATTCTCGGATTATCTACACGTTGACAATCACTGGGTTTGGCCCTCTGGATTTGAAATTCATACAGGTATAAACTTTACTCGGGAGGTGGTTTACTCTCCTTTTAAAATATCGAACATAGAAATTGGGAATGGTGATTATTCTCATAGTGAGCTTCAATTTGTTGCTCAGACAAATCCAAACAAAAACTTTTTTTGGTATAATAAAACTTATATCGGTGGATATTACGGGGGTAAAAGAACTCAATTTATTAATTCAATTAATTTAAGTCTAGGGAATAGATTTAACGCGGATTTAAATTACAATTACACTAGGCTTGTTTTTGAAGACAAAGAAAATTTAAATTCAATAATTGCAGGTCTTAGGTTGAGTTTTCAATTTACTCCTAAAATTTTTATCCAATCGCTGATTCAAAGAAATAACATAACTAATGTAAATTCAATAAATGCTAGATTTGGATGGCTACAAACCGCAAATACAGGACTATTTATAGTCTACAATATCGTTAGAGATTTGGATTGGTTTGATGAAATTAATGATAGTATTTTTTCAATAAAGTATACTTATCAATTTGATGTTTTATGATTATTATATAGTTTTTAATTTGAAAAATTTAAATTAGCTTCTTAGCTTTATAGCTTTTTAAATTTATATGGTAGAGGCAATTATAAATTATTTCGATTCTATTCCATCTCTTCACAGGGCTGTAATATTAGTTGGAGGGATTACTTTTTTTTGGATTTTGGAAGGTTCAATCCCATTATTTAGATTTAATTACAATAAATTAAAACATGCAATACCAAACTTTTTCTTCACATTCACAACTATTCTTATAAATTTTAGTTTAGCTTTCCTTCTTTTGAAGTCTTCAGATTGGGTTTCAAATAATTATTTTGGACTTATACACCTATATGATTTTCCTTTATGGATTAAAGTCATATTAGGTATACTATTATTGGATTTAGTGGGAGCATACTTAGCTCACTACGTAGAACACAATGTAAAGCCACTTTGGATGATTCACCTGGTACACCATAGTGATCATAAGGTTGATACAACTACTGCTAATCGTCACCACCCTCTGGAAAGTTTGATAAGATTTTCATTCACTTTATTCGGTGTTTTTGTCTCGGGTGTCCCAATCGGTGTCGTCATGTTGTATCAGTCTTTATCAATAATTTCAACTCAGTTTACTCATGCAAATATTAGGCTTTCGAAGAGGTTTGACAAATTCATTAGTTACATTTTTGTTTCCCCTGATATGCACAAAATCCACCACCACTTCAGATTACCGTACACTGATAAGAATTATGGGAATATTTTTTCAATTTGGGATAGAATTTTTGGAACCTTTGTATATTATGATAGAGAAAAAATAAAATATGGGGTTGATGTTTTCCCAGACGAATCCAAAAATAGTAATATTAAAGATCTCCTTTCTCAACCATTTCAAAAATATCAAAAGCCTACTATTGTAGAAGAAAAGGATGTTTAAATAGTAGAGTTTAATTCTATTATCAAATTATTTTGAGGGTGGGGTAAATCTAATCTGATGATTTTTTTCTTAATTTATGCTTATTAAACCATGCATTTATGTAGCCGTGCGTTCTTAAAAAATTTGAAGGTTTTCTACTTGTTCCGTGATATTCATCGTTAAACCTTATCATTACGGTTGGGACTTTGTTCATTTTTAGGGCTTGATAATACTCCTCTGTCTGAGAAATTGGAGTTCGTAAATCTTCTTCCCCACACATAAGCATTGTTGGTGTTTTGACATTTCCTACATACATTAAAGGAGATCTTTTGATGTGTTCACTTGGATCTTCCCAGGGATATTTTTCAAAATTAAAATACCAACCTGCACCATCTGTTGTCCCAACAAATGAAAACCAGTTTGTTACCGGATAGTTTACTGAGGCTGCAGCAAATCTGTCGGTTTTACCAACAATCCAACTAGTTAATACACCTCCACCGCTTCCACCGTAAACATACATTTTGTTTTCGTCAATATATCCCATAGATATAACCTTATCAACTCCTGCCATAATATCGTCGTAATCTTTTCCGGGATAAGCATTTTGAATCGCATTTGCAAATTCATAACCGTATCCTGTAGAACCTCTAGGATTTGTATACAGTACAACTTGGTTTTGTGCTGCATGCAATTGAAAATTATAATTAAACCCAACATGGTACATACTATGAGGTCCCCCATGAATTCGAAGGACTAAAGGGTATTTTTTGCTTGAATCGAATTTAGGCGGTTTAACAATCCACCCTTGTATCTCTTTATCGTCAATTGATTTATAAGTTATCTCTTCTAATTTTCCAAACTCCACATTATAAAAAATATCTTTATTCACATTAGTTAAACGCTTTATTTTATTTGGTTTGTCTATTGAAAAGTGAATAATATCAGTTGGATTTGTTGGATCAGTCCAGGTTGCAACAGCATATTTCCCAACCAAATCATTTATCGTAAGCATATGGTTCCCATTGGTAACTTTTTTAAGTTTACCTTTTAAATCTGAGTAGTAAACATTACTTTGTCCAAATTCCCTAACATTGAAATAAACACCAGAATTATTGCTGGCCCAAATAGCCGGGCTTGGAGTTTGGTCTAGATTAGAACTTATGCACTTTAAGTTTGAACCGTCAATATTCATAACATACATTTTGCGGTCGTTATAGAAGTTTTTAGACCAAGTTGAGCCGACAAATGCAATTTTTGTCCCATCTGGAGAAACGCGTGGGGATGATTCTGTTCCATCTCGAAATGATAGTTCTTTTAATTCTAATGAGTTTATATTTACCGTATATAGGTTAGAATGTCCACGCGCATACTCTGCTTCTGGCTTTTGGTAACTACTAAATATGATTTTTTTGCTGTCCTTTGACCAAGCAATTCCTGATGACACGTCATCAAATTCCCCAAATGTAATTTGTTTTGCAGTGCCACCATCAGAAGGAACAATAAAGATCTGACGGAAACCTTTTTCAAGAAAGCCTACCCTATCTTGACTGTAATCTACCTGATCTATTACAACTGGTGCTTTTGTCCAGTTAGCCCCACTTGGTTTTTCTGGAATGTCCATAGGTTCTAAAGCTAGATCAGAGGGAACATTCATAATAAAAGCAATATATTTTCCGTCTGGCGACCACTCCATGCTAGAAGGTGACTTATCTAACTTTGTGATTTGAGTTGATTCACCTTCTACTCCCAAATATTTCACAAAAATTTGAGTCCCATTTGGATCTCCTTTTTTTGTAAATGCAATTTTACTCCCATCAGGAGACCACTTACCGTTAGATCCGTTGAGAAAAAATCGATTCATTGAGCCGTCACTACTCATTATCCATAAGTCTGTTTCTCTTTTGTCGTCAACCAGATTAATCCATGTTCTTGAGTACAGTACTTCTTTACCGTCTGGAGAAAGCATGGGATTTGAAGTCCATTCATAATTCTTGTAATGATTTAATGAAAGTATGGACTTATTTTGCCCATTTGCATCAATTATAAATAAAAAAACCAAAAAGGATAATACATGTTTCATTCTGTATGTTTAAAAAATGAGTTACTGTAAGTTACAACTTTGATTTCATTTATAAAAAGTTGTCGAAAATTGTCAATTTCAATTTAATATAAATGGCTTATAAACTAAAGTTCTTTAATTTAATAAGGAGTAAATTTGTCATCTAAATATCTAAAAATTTGTCAAAGAATTATTGAGTTTCTCATTGTCTTGTGGCTAGTTACATTTGTTTTTGAAACAAAAATAGGGCTACACTATAATAGTAAAATCGTTTTATTGTTTTAGTAGATAACTCATTTAAAATATCGAATATCAGCCTTACTCCGAAAGACTTGATCGATACCCATCATATAATGAATCTTATCATGAATGAATAGCCCTTGTACAATTTAAATGTAAATAAAAAAGTTATTATTGAATAATTTAAAAGCTTGAAAAGGAAGAAGTTGTTAAGCCCTCGTGCTATTAAAAATGTATGAACGAACCAATTTTTAGATTTTCGACTCAACCAAGATTAGTTAATTAGTATTTCTTTTATGAATTCAATTTCTTTTTTATCAAAAGGAGTTTTATCTGGTAAATAAATATCATGATGCCATACTTTTGGTAAAGAATCAAATTGTTCTTGCCAAGAAGACCATGGAAACACGGTATTTGTTTTACCTGCTACAAAACCCCAGTTTATAGCTGCCACTTCTTTTTCTTTAAATAATGGCAGCATTTTTTGGAACGTGTTATCTTCCCCACGTGCCAAATATTCAGTACATAAAAGAGGTCGATTATATTTTTCTAAATCTTCTATTTTGTTTCTCGTTTCATTTAAGTCTCCATAGGCATGAAATGAGATAACATCTGAATTCAAAATCACAAACTTATCTATTGGCGATAAGCTACCTAGAGCACTCCAAGTGTCTGGTTCTTTCCATAAACCTACAGTTAATGGCTGACATGGATTTACCTCTCTTGCCCATTTAAATGCTCTTTTGAGTAACGATAATGAATAAATATGTTTTTCTTTTACTTCAGGTTCTCTACCCGGGTATCTTGGGTATGAAGGTGAAATATTATCTGGTTCATTATATAAATCCCATCCAACTACACGATTATCGTCAGAAAAATGACTTATAATTCCCTTAATATAATTTTTCAATTCGTTATGACGTAAACTATCTCCCAAAATAGCTGATCCTGGTGCTTGAACCCATCCTGAATTATGCACATAAGGAATAGGTTCTGGTTGTTTTCCTAATTTGGGAACAGGGTGCCAAACATCATCAAGTAATACCAAAAGTGTTTTAATTCCATAACTTTCCGATATTTTTAAATAATTATCAATTCGTTTTAAAAACCCTAAAGAATCTTGATCCCAGAGTAAATTATGAAGATATACACGGTGTAAATTCATCCCCAATTCTGCGCTCCATTCTAATTCTCTTTTAATTGTTTCTGGGTCAAAGGTATCCTCCTGCCAAAATTCTAATTGATTTATGGAAGTGCTAGGATTGAAGTTTGTACCTACCATCCATCCGTTGTCCTTTTTCCATTGCCACGCTCTTTCCTCACTCCACCTATTTTCAAGTACTGAATATGGTTTCTTTTGACATTGATTAAAAAATAGCAGCGAAAACGATAAAATCGAAAGATTTAAAAATGTCTTCATATTAGTTTAATATCTACTTAGAAACATTAAGATAGTAATAATATGTATTTAAAAAATAAGAAGAAAATCGAAAATCTAATTTGGAACTGAGTTTAGGTTAATCCATTTATTTACATGAGTTAAGGATGATTTAAATAAAAAAGGATTAGTAAAAATACTAATCCGTCTTATTTAGTAAGGGGAGATATTTTAGTATATAAAAATGAAATAGTTGTTAAAATCAAATTAAAAGTATTATTTAATAAATCTGGAAAAATGAACTTAAAAATATTTAATCTTTGTAATGAAGATGTGTTTTTTTAATTGTCTATTTTTTCAACTATTCTATTTTCAATAATAAATTTTTTACCAAAAGTTAGTTTCTCTGCAAGTTTACTTTTTGGTTCAATAATTCTCCAAAACGGGCATATTTCCTCGATTTCTTTTTTTTCTTTGAATTTTTCATAGTTATATTCAGCAACAATTTTTAAAAAAATACCTGTCGTCATTGGGCAGGTAAAATCAGCATTAAACTCAATTGCTAAGTCATTTCTCATAGTTCTGACATCGAGTTTATCACCAAATTCACTATTATTAATGTATTCTTGAATCACCTTTGGTGAAGGAATGAGCATTTTCGATCCAATAGGATTACCCCAATAAGACTTATTTAATTTCTTAACTCGGATATTTGATTTACTTTCAAACTTATCCTTCCAAGAAACTTTAGACATAAAAAAAACTCTTTATCAAATATAGAAAAAGAGTTTTACAAACTTAATGCTGCTGTAGTAGCGGGAGCAGGACTCGAACCTGCGACCTTTGGGTTATGAGCCCAACGAGCTACCGACTGCTCTATCCCGCGATAATTACCGAAATTACTAAAATTAAACATAAACAACAAGTATAAAAGTATTAGTAGTTAACTTTGTTGAATGTCAAAAAAACATAAAGCTGGTTTTGTTTCAATAATTGGCAATCCAAATGTTGGTAAATCAACTTTTTTGAATTCTTGGATTGGCGAAGATGTGTCAATCGTTACTCCAAAATCTCAAACGACTAGACATAGAATTAGATTCATAATCAATTCTAAAGATTACCAAATTGTTTTATCAGATACTCCAGGACTCATTGAGCCCAAATATCAGTTACAAAATTCAATGATGAAGTTCCTAAAAGATACTTTAATTGATTCAGATATTTTATTATTAATGACCACTGTTCGTGACAAAATAATTGAGAATGATGACTTCATAAACAAAATCAAAGGGCTTAAAAAAAAGAGTTTTTTGATAATAAATAAAATAGACTTAATAAATCAGCAAATCCTTGAAAAGGAAGTCAATTTATGGGAAATGAAATTACCGGGTATAAAAATTCTTCCAATTTCTGCTCTTAATAAGTTCAATATAGAAAATGTTTCAAACCTCATTTTAAATAATTTGCCCTATTCCCCACCTTTCTTCCCTAAAGATCAATTTGTGGATAAATCCAAACGTTTTTTTGTTAATGAATTTATTAGAGAACAGATATTTCATAAATTCAACAAAGAAGTTCCATATTCCACTGAAGTAGTAACTGAAGTTTTTGATAGGAGTAAGGGAAATATAATCAGGATTGAATCTACAATTATTGTGGAGCGCGAAACTCAAAAAGCGATTTTGATTGGTAAAAATGGATTAGCACTGAAAAAAGTTGGGACTGACGCGCGAAAGAAAATGGAACACTTTTTTAAGAAAAAAGTTCATCTTAAATTATTTGTTAAGGTGAATAAAAAATGGAGAACAAATGTCAAGAAATTAAAAGATTTTGGTTACAATTAATTTAATTTAAGATGAATTCTATAGTAGCGATTGTTGGTAGACCTAATGTTGGGAAGTCAACGTTATTTAATAGACTTGTAAAGCAAAGGAAAGCTATAACTGATTCCGAAAGTGGTGTAACAAGAGACCGTCACTATGGCAAAGGTGAGTGGAATGGTAAACACTTTTCTGTAATTGATACAGGCGGATATATAATTGGTGGAGATGATATTTTTGAGAAGGAGATTGATTATCAAGTGGAATTGGCTATTGAGGAGGCTGATGTAATTATTTTTTTGGTGGATATTCAAACAGGTATTACAGAAGAAGATTTAAGAGTTAACAAACTCCTAAAAAAATCAAAGAAAAAAGTTTTTTTGCTAATTAATAAGGTTGACAACTCCTCTTTTATAGGACTTGAGGCAGAGTTTTTCAAACTTGGCTTTAAAGATATTTACTCAATTTCAGCAAATAACGGTTTTGGTTCCGGAGATTTCATGGATGTACTTGCAAAGAGTTTAAGCGATAGTTCTGAGAATTTAAATGAAGAATTACCACAATTTGCAGTTGTTGGGAGGCCAAATGCTGGTAAATCTTCGTTTATAAATTCAATAATTGATAATCAGAGGCATATAGTTAGCGATATTCCTGGGACTACCAGAGACAGTACAGATTCATATGTTAACAAATATGGATTTAATTTTAATTTAATTGATACAGCGGGTATAAGGCGCAAAAAAAAAGTTAAGGGGGATTTAGAGTTCTTTTCTGTCTTAAGGGCAGTTAGGTCCATAGAAAGAAGCAATGTTGTTTTGCTTTTAGTTGACGCAACAAGAGGTTTTGATACCCAAGTACAAAAAATATTTTGGCTTGCACATCGAAATAGTAAAGGGATAGTGATTTTGATTAATAAATGGGATTTGATAGAAAAAGATAAATTAGATATCAGAGTATATAAGGAAAAAATTAAAAATAAATTAGAACCTTTTAAAGATGTTCCTATTTTATTCATTTCAGTTCTTAAAAGACAGAGGGTTTTGAGGGCGCTAGAGACTGCAATTAAAGTTTTTGAATCTAGAAATTTGAAAGTTGCAACTAGTGAATTAAATAAATTTGTTTTGCCTCTTGTTCAAAAAAATCCACCACCATCTAATAAAGGAAAAATAATTAAAATCAAATTTTGTACACAGTTGCCAACTAAATATCCTCAGTTTGTTCTCTTTTGTAACCTCCCTCAATATGTTAAAGAATCATATAAAAGATTCATTGAAAATAAACTAAGGGGTAGGTACAAATTTTCCGGGGTACCGATTACCATTTTTTTTAGAAAAAAATAGTTAAATATTATCTCTAAGAAATAGCAACTCAGATTTAACTTTCTCCAGCTTATTACGGATTGAAATTAAAGCTTTATCTTTATTTTTCGATTTTTCTAGATGTTTTTTTGCCCCATCAATTGTCATTTTTTTTTCTTTCAACAAACTGTAAATGACTTGGATAATTTCTACATCAGGTCTGGTAAATTTTCTTATACCTGATTTTTTTTTCTTCGGACTTATCTGTTTAAACTCTCTCTCCCAAAACCTTATTAATGACGTATTTACATTAAAAAATTTAGCAACTTCGCCAATGGAATAATATTTTTTATCGATTAATATATTTTTCATCGTAAAAATCTAATCAAGAGATAGATTTTCCTGACTTGCTTGAATGAGAATGGCATTATATTCGTCGGAGGTTAAATTACCAATATAAAAGTTTAATGGATTTATTTTTTTCCCATCTTTTATAATTTCATAATGTAAGTGTGGAGCAACAGATCTTCCTGTGCTTCCAACATAACCAATAATATCTCCTCTCTTGACTTTTTGTCCTCTTTTGACGTTGTATTTATTTAAATGAGCGTATACTGTCACATATCCAAAACCATGATCTATTCTTATATGACGACCATAACCTGATGACCTACTGTCAGCTCTTTTTACAACTCCATTACCTGGGGCATAAATCGGAGTTCCCCTGTTGGCAGAAAAATCCATACCAAAATGACGTTTCCTTGTTTTTGTAAAAGGATCAATTCTCCAACCATACCCTGATGCCATTCTTTTTAGGTCTTCATTTCTAATTGGTTGTATTGACGGAATAGAAGCCAATAGCTCTTCCTTTTTTTCAGCAAGGAGTCTAATTTCATCCAAAGATTTTGACTGAACAACAATTCTTCTTGAGAGAATATCTAATTTTTTTGTGGTTTCTATTATCTGTTCGGAACTTCCATAACCTTCTAAACCTTTGTACCTGTTAACTCCTCCAAAACCAGCTTTTCTTTGTTCATCCGATACTGGGCTTGCTTCAAAATAATTTCTGTAAAGTTCATTGTCCCTTTCTTCGATATTTGAAATCACATTTTCAATTTCGCCTAAACGTTTTGAAACTAAGTCAAATTGAAACTCATAATTTTTTAATTCTCTTTTAAGAAGTAATTCTTCTGGTGTATTTAAAAAATCTGTAGTCAGAAGTCCAAATAGTACAAAGAGACCAAAAAGAAATGAGGAAATTAAAAAAACAAAGAAATTAGATATACGAAGAGTTCTTGGGTATTCGACCGGTTTGTAAGAGAGTGTTTCTGGATCGTAGTAATATTTAACCTTAGCCATAGCGGTTTTAATATTAAAATTTACTTCTTTTGTAAGTAAATTAGATAAACAAATATAATATTTTTTTATAAGTTGTATTCGTCTAAAAATCAAGATGAAATGAAATCATCAGACATAAGAAATCATTTTTTAAAATTTTTTGAAAGTAAAAATCATAAGATTGTCGAATCCTCATCAATGATCGTTCGAGATGACCCTACACTTATGTTCGTAAATGCTGGCATGAACCAGTTTAAAGACTATTTTTTAGGCACAAGCATACCAAAAGATAAAAGAATTGTTAATTTTCAAAAATGTCTTCGTGTTTCTGGAAAGCACAATGATTTAGAAGAAGTTGGAATTGATACATATCACCATACCTTTTTTGAAATGCTTGGGAATTGGAGTTTTGGTGACTATTTTAAAGAAAATGCTATTAAATCAGCTTGGGAATTATTAACTGATGTTTATCTGATTGATAAAGATAAACTATATGTAACAATTTTCGAGGGAGATAAAACTCAAAACCTTGAGGTTGATAATGAATCTTTTAAAATTTGGAATCAAATTATTGAAAAGGACAGAATATTTTTATGTTCAAAATCAGACAACTTTTGGGAAATGGGAAACCAAGGACCTTGCGGACCTTGTTCAGAGATACATATTGATTTAAGATCAGACAAAGATAGAGAGAAAGTACCTGCATCAAATTTGATAAATAAAGATCATCCTCAGGTTATAGAACTTTGGAATCTTGTATTTATACAATATAATCGAAAATCTGATGGAACTCTTGAGGATCTTCCAGAAAAACATGTTGACACAGGTCTTGGGTTTGAGAGACTTTCGATGGTCCTTCAAAAGAAAACTTCGAATTATGATACGGATATTTTTGAGCCAATTATTAGAGAAATTGAAATCCTTACAGGGAATAGCTACGGTGTTCATTTGGAAATAGATAAGGCAATAAGAGTGGTTGCAGATCATTTAAGAGCAATTTTTTTTGCTGTAGCTGACGGACAACTGCCATCCAATACAGGTGCTGGATACGTAATTAGAAGAATTTTACGTAGAGCAGTCAGATACGGATATTCGTTCTTAAATCAAAAGAGTCCCTTTATTTTTCGATTAGTAGATGTTCTTTACAATCAGATGAAAAATGTATATTCAGGACTAGAAAGTAAAAGGAATCTAATTTACAATGTAGTTAAGGAAGAGGAAAACTCTTTTCTAAAAACCCTTGACCAAGGACTTTTATTACTTGATTCAATGATTTCAAAAAATGTAGATGGTAAAATCGAGGGCTCCAAAGTTTTTCAACTTTATGATACTTACGGATTCCCCAAAGACCTCACTGCTTTAATTCTGTCTGAAAAAGGATTTAGTTATGACGAAGAGGGATTTGAAAAGTCAATGAAAAAGCAAAAAGAAATATCAAAAAAAGCTGCTTTTAGCTCAAAAGGAGACTGGGTTATAATTCATGAAGATGATTTAGAAGAGTTTGTTGGATATGACCATTTAACATCCAATGTAAAAATTACAAGATATAGAAAAACTAGTTCTTCAAAAGCAGGGGATATGTTTCAGTTGGTATTTAATCTAACACCTTTCTATGCTGAGGGAGGTGGGCAAGTTGGAGATAAGGGATATTTGGAAGCAACAAACGGAGACTTATATTACATTATTGACACTAAAAAAGAAAACAATCTTATAATTCATTATTGCAATACACTTCCAGATAAAATTGATGTAACATTTAAGGCAGTAGTTGACAAAACGCAAAGAATTCGCGCTTCATCTAATCACACAGCAACTCATTTACTTCATCAGGCTTTGAGAGAAATTTTGGGTAATCATGTTGAGCAAAAGGGTTCAATGGTTAATTCAAGAGCCTTACGTTTTGATTTTTCCCATTTTTCAAAAATATCTAAAGATCAAATATCACAAATTGAAGAGTTTGTAAACTCCAGAATAAAAGAAAATCTTTTATTTGAAGAAAATCGAAATACTTTGATGGAAAAAGCTCTTGAAGAGGGCGCAATTGCTTTATTTGGTGAGAAGTATGGAGATACTGTAAGAACCGTGAGATTTGGAAAATCAATTGAATTATGCGGAGGCACTCATGTTGAGAGCACATCAAAAATTTGGCACTTTAAAATTACTTCAGAATCTGCAATTGCTGCTGGAATAAGAAGATTGGAAGCTATAACTGGTGATTCATGTAAGATGTTTTTTGAAGATCAGTCCAATGATTTAGAAAAAATAAAACAATTGATTAAAAGCCCACAAAATGTTGTTATGGCAGTGGAAAATCTTCAAAGTGAAATGTATAATTTAAGAAATGAAATTAAAAATTTATCTGAAGCGCATTTAAAAAGTTTAAAATTAGAATTAATGGATAAGGTCAAAGAATGTAATGGTGTTAACCTGCTTTCTGAAAAACTCTCACTGAATCCAAAACTTTTAAAATCTCTCGCTTTTGATTTGGGAAAATCAATCAAAAATTTATTTATGTTAATTGCAGTTACAGAAGGGTCTAAAGCTATTTTAGTATGTTATATAGACAAAGATTTAGTGGAAAAAAAAGAATTTGATGCTCGTAAAATAATCAATAAAATTTCCAAATATATCAATGGCACAGGCGGAGGACAAAATTTTTACTCTACTGCAGGAGGAGACAATGTAAGTGGAATAGACAAAGCAATTTCATCATTCAATAAAATAATTAGTTCTTAACTTTCATCAACAGGAGGATAATTTTTAAGAATCTCAGAGACAAACAAATTAATTCTTTCATCCCTGTTTTTCATATATTCATTAATACCACCATATCCTTTACCCTGCCAAACAAGAAGTTTTGATTTTGAATCAATTATATCAATAAAAAGCTCTCCTCTCGTTTGAGTTGATATAGAATTAAAATTTGAATTAAACATCCAGGGATTCCAACCCCAACCCCAACCCCATCCATTATTGGGATTTATGAACACTCGGTCAGTTGCTTTTACAGATATATTAATTAATAAATCGGGATCACTAGATAAAACTAAATTTTTTTCTTCTAAACTCTTTTCTATACTTTTTAAAATCCTTCTTTTATCTAAATCTGAAATTTCAACTTCTTCAATTCCAGGTTTGAAAAAAGCGAAAGATTTGTAATTGTCAAAGTTTATTGAATTGTCAAAATCGGAAAAGACTCTTATTGATGAACAACTGAAAGTTAAAATTGCTAAACCTAGTATTAATATTTTTTTCATTACAATACAATTTACAAATATCGTGCCTTATTTAAAATTACTTAAAAAACTTTAATTATTTTAAAAGTTATAACTAGTAAATGAAATTCGTAAAATGATATTTTTAAAAACTCAATATGTTTTTTTAGGTAAAATAAAGGATGTTAATATTACTGTAAAAAGAGAAATTTCTTCTGACTTCTATTTAACTGGCAACAAATACAGAAAATTAAAACATAATTTGATTGAATTTTTAAAAAGCAGATATGAGGGTATTGCCACATTTGGAGGTCCTTTTTCAAATCATCTAGCTGCGACTTCAAGTTTATGTAAACATTTTGAAATAAAATCTTTTGGATTTGTTAGAGGAGATGAGATGAAAATAAAGTCAAATCCAACTATTGAACATTGTATAAATACCGGAATGCACTTAGAGTACTTAAGTAGAGAGGATTATAAGCTCAAAATGTGTTCAAAAAAAGTAAAAAAATTTTTATCAAAAAGAAATCTTTATTTAATACCTGAGGGAGGAGATAATGATTTTGGGATTACAGGAAGCTCGGAAATTATTGGAAGTTTCGATCACTCTTTTGATACAATATGTCTTGCTGTGGGGACTGGTGGGACAATGCTTGGGGTAAGTAGGTCTATAAAGAAAGATCAAAAACTCTTAGGGTTTCTATCAGTAAATGATAGATCTAGAATTAATTATATTTCAAACAATATAGATTCTTCAATAAACTATAAGTTAATCAAGGGATTCACTTTCGGTGGTTTTGGGAAATTTAATAATGAACTTATCTTATTTATTAATTCGTTTAAAAAAAAATATAAAATTCCACTTGATCCTATATACACAGGAAAAGTTCTTTTTGGTATTTTTACTTTAATAAAAAATCATAATTGGAGTTGGGGAAAAAACATTTTGTTTATCCATACAGGAGGGCTACAGGGTATAGATGGTTTCAATTTTTTACAGGAAAAAAAAGCGGGACTTCTACTAAAATGATTTTGTATTCTATGATTTTAATATTTCAGATTGGTTGCAAAGCATTAACCCTCAAATCTTCAAAAAAAGAAAAAAATATAGAACTTGTAAGTCAAAAAGTTACTGGAAAGAACCCTGTTCTGTCAAAGGATCAAAAAATAGAAAAATACTTATCTGAATTTGCACCTATCGCGATTGAAGAAATGAAAAAATACAAGATACCAGCGAGTATAACCCTTGCACAGGGTTTACTTGAGTCTGGTTATGGGGAAGGCAGACTAGCCGTAAAAGGGAATAATCATTTTGGAATAAAATGCCATAAGGAATGGGGTGGTAAAAAAATTTATCATGATGATGATAAAAAAGGGGAATGTTTTCGTAAATACAAACATCCAAAAGAATCTTATCGTGATCACTCATTATTTTTAACAATGAGACCCCGCTATGCCTTTTTGTTTGATTATAATATCAAAAATTACAAGCAATGGGCATATGGTTTGAAAAAAGCTGGATACGCAACTGATAAAAAATATCCATTAAAATTGATCAATTTGATTGAGCGTTTAAATTTAAAACGCTTTGACAGGCATGCTAAAAATATTGTAACAAAAAACTCTAATAAAAGAGAGTTGTTTTTTTATAGGGTTTCGAAAGGAGACACTTTATTTTCAATATCAAAAAAATTTAATATTGAAATCAAAACAATAGTTAAAATGAATCAGATTAATGACAATAAAATTTATATTGGACAGGAACTCATCATACCAAATAAATAAATAAATGATTTACAAAAGAAGTAGTCAATTGTTTGAAGAGGCAAAAAAACTCATTCCTGGAGGAGTAAATTCTCCTGTTCGAGCCTTCAAGTCCGTTGGAGGAACACCAATTTTCATTAAAAAAGCAAAAGGAGCTTATCTCTTTGATGAGGATGACAACAAATATATAGATTATATTTCCAGCTGGGGTCCAATGATTTTGGGGCACGCCAAAAAGGAAATTATTGAAAAAATAGTATCTCAAGCAAAAAAGGGTACTTCATATGGTATCCCAACTGAGTTGGAATCTGATTTGGCTTCACTAATTGTTTCTAATATCAAAAATATCGATAAAATTAGATTTGTGAATTCAGGAACTGAAGCCTGTATGAGTGCTATTCGCTTGGCTAGGGGATTTACAGGAAGAGATAAAATTATAAAATTCAAAGGTTGTTACCATGGTCACTCAGATTCATTTTTAATTGAGGCTGGAAGCGGTGCTGTTACTTTTGGACAGCCTAATAGTCCCGGAGTAACAAAATCAAATGCCAAGGATACTTTGATTGCAGATTACAATGATTTAAAAAGTGTTGAAAAAATTTTTGATAAATACAAAAAAGAGATAGCATGCGTGATTATAGAACCTGTTGCTGGTAATATGGGATGTATCCCACCTGCAAAAAATTTTTTAGAAAGCTTAAAGTCAATTTGCAGTAGTTTCGGCTCTCTTTTAATTTTTGATGAAGTAATGACTGGATTCAGATTATCATTTGGAGGAGCACAAAAATATTTAGGAGTTAATGCAGATATTGTAACATATGGAAAGGTTGTGGGAGGTGGATTACCTGTAGGGGCCTTTGCTTCAAGACATGAAATTATGGATATGCTAGCTCCCGATGGACCAATTTATCAAGCTGGTACTTTAAGTGGTAATCCTTTAGCAATGAGAGCAGGATTAGAAACTTTAAAAATTTTAAAAAATGATTTAGGCTTTTATGAAAGGATTAATAACAAAACTAAACGTTTGTATGATGGCTTTTTGAAAGAAATAAATTATACTGGGATACCATGTCAGTTAAACATTTGCGGATCCATGCTTTCGGTTCACTTCACAAAAAATTATGTTAATGACTTCGATTCTGCAGCCAAAGGTAATAACAATATTTTTAAGGACTTTTTTCATTTTATGTTATCTGAAGGAGTTTATCTTCCACCAAGTGCTTTTGAAAGTTACTTTTTAAATGATGCTTTAACTTTAAACGATATCGATTATACAGTTGAAAAATTTAAATCTTTTTTAAAAAAACATTTACAATGATATTATGAAGATTGTATTATTTTCTTTTTTAATTTCAATTAATGATTTTTTCCTAAGATTTTTTATGGCTAAATCCCATTTCTTATTACTTAGGCTACTTTTTCTCCTAACTTCATTGATGTCAATTTTTGTGTTGGGGTTTAAAAATGATAAAACTTCTTCTTCTTCTTTATCAAGTTGAATTTTTTTTTCTGGCCGCATTTGTGGAAAGAAAATAACTTCTTGTATTGAAGTGTTATTTGTCAGAAGCATTGTTAGCCTGTCAATTCCAATTCCAATACCTGAAGTAGGTGGCATCCCATATTCAAGAGCTCTGAGAAAATCGTGATCAATAAACATTGCTTCATCATCCCCTTTTTTACTTAATTCTAATTGTTCCTCAAATCTAGCCCTCTGATCTATTGGGTCATTTAGTTCGGAATAAGCGTTAGCAAGTTCACTTCCATTAACTATTAATTCAAATCTTTCAGTTAGTTTTGGCTCTTTTCTGTGTTGTTTGGTTAAAGGGCTCATCTCTTTTGGATAATCAATTATAAAGGTTGGTTGTTTAAAGTGTTTCTCACATTTATCACCAAAAATTGCATCAATTATTTTACCTTTTCCCATTGATTCATCAGTTTCAACACCTAATTTTTTAGCAGTTTTTCTTAATTCAATGATATCCATTTTCGAAATATCAAAGCTTGTATACTTTTTGATAGCCTCATAAATAGGAACTCTTGGATAAGGAGGTTTAAAATCAATTTCTTCATTCGCAAAAATCACTTTACTGGAATGATTTACATCATTACAAATTTTATCTAACAATTTTTCTGTCGTTTCCATCATCCAGAAATAATCTTTATATGCTACATATAATTCCATAACAGTGAATTCAGGATTATGAGATTTATCCATCCCTTCGTTTCTAAAATCTTTAGAAAACTCGTATACACCATCCATACCTCCAACAATTAGCCTTTTGAGGTACAACTCATTTGCAATTCTTAGATATAGAGGAATGTCGAGAGCATTGTGGTGAGTGATAAATGGTCTTGCTTGTGCACCTCCAGGTATAGTTTGTAGGACAGGGGTTTCAACTTCTAGGTAACCTTTAGCGTTGAAAAAATCACGAATAGAGTTGGTTATTTTTGTTCTTTTTATAAATGTTTTTTTTACAACAGGATTTAAAATTAAGTCAACGTATCTCTGTCTATACCTTAATTCAGGATCTTTAAATTCATCATAAATATTTCCTTCTGAATCTGTTTTAGGAATCGGAATAGGTCTAATCGATTTTGATAAAATTTTGAAATCTTCAACTTGGATTGTTTTCTCTCCTACTTGGGTTTTAAATAAAATACCTGTAACACCAATTATGTCCCCAATATCCAATAATTTTTTATAAACCTCATTATAGAGTGACTTATCTTCAGATTTGCATAGTTCGTCTCGATTAAAATACAATTGAATTTTTCCTTCGCTATCTTGAAGTTCAGCAAAACTCGCTTTACCCTGAATTCTTCTTGACATTATTCTGCCAGCTACCGAAACTTTTTTACCAGATTCAAAGTTTTCTTTGATTACGGTCGATAAATGACTCACAGAAAATAATTCAGGAGGATAAGGGTTTATACCTAAGGCTATAATTTTTTTGAGTTTTTCTCTTCTAACTTTTTCCTGTTCAGAATAAGACATATTTAAAATTTAAGTAAATATAGAAAGTATGTTACAAATGAAAGTTTTTAAATTTGTTAAATAGAATAATTTTTGATGAGCCTAACTCAAGTTTTGTTATCAATTATCTTTCCACCCATTGCAGTAATTGGTTATGGATGTGGTTCTGTAATGATTGTTTTTATTCTTACTCTTTGCGGGTGGGTTCCTGGTGTAATAGCTGCCTTAATAATTATAAATAATACAAACAGGATTGAATAAAAAATTGAATAAAAATATTATTGTTTATGATCTTGGTGTTATAGATTATAACGCGGCATTAAATTTTCAAGAAGAAAAATTACAAGAAATAATAGACATAAAAAGAGCCAACCGTAACTCAGATAGCCCAATTAGAACACCAAATTATTTTTTATTTGTTGAACACCCTCCTGTTATCACACTTGGGAAAAGTGGTCAAGAGAAAAATTTGTTATTACCTAGAGAGGAACTTGAGAAAAAAAAAATAAAATTTTTTAACACTAATCGAGGAGGAGACATTACCTTTCACGGGTACGGGCAAATCGTAGGTTATCCAATTATTGATCTAGAAAACTTTTATACAGATATAAATAGGTATTTGAGATCCTTGGAAGAAATAGTAATTTCCACATTGAAATTTTATAAAATTTCTTCAAAAAGGAGTTCAGGAGAAACCGGTGTCTGGTTAGAACCGAATTCACCATATTCTAGAAAAATCTGCGCAATAGGTGTTAAAACAAGTAGGTGGGTAACAATGCACGGATTTGCACTTAATGTAGATACTGACTTAAGGTACTACGATTACATCATTCCCTGCGGAATTAAGGGTAAAGGTATAACTTCAATTAACAAGGAAATAAAAAAAAGCGTTTCAATTAATGAGGTCAAAGAAAAATTACTTCAAAATTTAAAAAAAACTTTTGATGCTAATTTAATTTTCAGTGTCTGAAAAACTATATACGATTATTTCTTTTTTCTCTGAGCCCACAACCAATTCTAGCTGGTTATTTTTTTTTGATTTAGATAAACTTGCACTTGTAGTCCCGTAAACAGGAAATCCTTTAACATTTTTCCCGTTATCTCTAAATAAGTAAACCTTTTCAGATTCTATATCAGTTATACTGATATAAATCTTATCGCCAAACTTAAATACCTCGGGTTTAGTATAATTGCCATAGGGCAATGAAATTGGTATGCCTTTGATTGACAATTTATTCTCTGAAAGTGTAATTAATGATTCATATTTGATTACAATCTTGTGGTTCTCTGATAAATCTAAATTTGAACTTAAAATATTCCCTCGTGTATCAATCTGTATTAAATTACCTTCAATATCAGTACCAGTAAAGGTACCCAAGTATGGATAAATTTCTTGTCTTGAAAAATTCACACTTTCTTTAACTCTTACTCTTGTGTTACCCTGTCTGTCAAGTATTTGTATATTCCCGTTCTCTTCTTGAATTATGATAAAATCTTTTGAACCAAATCGTATGTGTTTTGGTGAATTTGTAATAGATGACTTAGTTTTTTTAAATTTAAAACCTTTAACCTTTTTTGCTCTTCTGTCATACATTATAACATTGTTGCCTTGAGCTATCGAAAAGCGATAATTTCTGTTTTTGTCATAATCAAAAACTGATAAAGGAGTTAAATTTTTTGAAATTGGAATTTTAATCGGAAACGGCTTCACGTTTTTACCGTTTCTGTCTAAAATATATAATCTTTTGTTAGTTCTAAATGCAATCTGTAGTTTTCCATTTTTAAATAAATCTACTTGTTTTACTCTTCCAATTATGTTTCCATCAATATTCTTTTTCCAGTAAAGTTTACCTGTGTTAGAAAAAAGATAAACTCTATTTTTATAATCTTGAACTATGATGTCTCTATCTTTTGTTCTGTGATTTTTTATCCATTGTGGACTATTAATAATTTCGCTTTCGAGGTTTACAATAAATTTTCTTTTTAAATCGTTTTCTTTCTCATTTTCATTAAATTTTTGCAAACGAATGTTAATAATCACAAAATTTCCGTCAACTTTTGTTTGAAATCCCAAGAGAGGAAATTTTTTCTTATCAACATCTTTAAAGAAATTTGAATTTTTAGAAGTTGGGATTAAGTTTTCAGTTTTAGAAATCCACAAAGTGTTAAACCTATTAGACAATGATTTTTTATAAAATGAATTTACACCAGATTTTTCTGCGACCTGTTCATCTTTGTATGAGGCGATTAAACTTTTAATTCCATTTTTTGTTTCAGATAAAAAAGCAAACTCATCAATATACGCTATCCATTTAACGTTGGATTCATTTGCTATAACAGTAGTCAATAGTTTTAATTGAGAAGGGGTTTCTGATAATTCAAAAAACTTTACATTTCGATAATTGAATTCTTTAGTTTCATTGATCATGATTTTATTTGACAGACCTTGATTAAATGTGTGAAGGATTATTTGATTCTCATTATTGTTTTTAACTATGGCAATTTGATTTACATATTCTAGAAAACTTAAATCAAGATCTTTGACTGGATAGTTGTTATATTCGACTAATTTTTTAAAATTGATTTCGAATATATTCAAATCCTCTACGTTAAAAATTAAGAAAGAATCATAAGAATTTGGAATTGACTTGCTAACCAAAAACTCAATGGGTTTTATGTTTTTAAATAAACCAGAGACTTCCCCTAAGGAATCCCGTATTTTAATAACCCCATCGATTTCAATTATCTCATTTTCAATATCCACATCCAAATTTGACCAACTTTCCATAATTTTTGGGAAAAGAGGTAAATTTCTGAAAATGTTATTACCCCCTAATATAGGATCTCCTTTTAAAAATAAATTTATTTCCCTGTCTTGGTCAGCAGAACTTACAATTTCATTAAAGTTGTTATCATTTATCCCTTTCTTTTTTTGTTGGTAGTTTCTAATGCAATTTTCAATTATAATCCGTGAATTACCAACAATTGTATTATTTTGGATGAAAGTTTTGAAAAATTCTGTTTCATCTCTTTTAAATTTAAAAATTGGTTTCCCACTGTAGATAATTTTTTCATGTTTTAAAAAACTACTATCCTTAGTTCGTTTATGAATAACCGTTATTGCTTTTTCTTTTTTACCAAAATTAGAGAAAGCGATTATTTGATTGTTCAAACTATCATTAATTAATTTTTTAACATTTAGAGTTATGTCATTTGGGAAATGTAAATTTTTTAAGAGCTCATCATTTTGAAATTTATTTTTTAAAGAATTGATATCATTAATCCTTACTACGATATCCGTATTTTGAGGAATTAAATTAATTAAGTCTTCATTTGTTGAGGTTCTTTTATCGCACGTTATTAAAACAATGATTATTGAGAAAAATGTTGTGTAATTTTTTACTGAATAAAAATCAAACAAAAATTTAAACATAGGGCTATTTTTACAATTCAAAACTTTAACTCCGTTTGTATATCAAATAATCTAAATGACTTTCTATGATAAACCGATGGACCATATTCTAATATAGATTTTTTATGGGATTTTGTTGGATATCCTTTGTTATTATTCCAATTATATTCGGGATGCTTTTTGTCAAGTTTGATCATAAGTTCGTCTCTATAAGTCTTTGCTAAAATAGAAGCTGCAGCTATGTTTTGAAACTTTGAGTCACCAGAGATTATACATTTGTGTTCTAAATTTTTATAATTATAAAATCGATTACCATCAACCAAAATAAATCCAGGAATAATTTTAAGTTTTTTAATCGCTTGGTGCATTGCTAACATAGATGCATTTAATATGTTGATTTTATCTATTTTATGGTTGTTAATGTGAACTACAGAATACGCTACCGCCTCTTTCTCAATAACCTCCCTGAGTTCATTTCTTTTTTTTGCAGATATTTTTTTTGAATCGTTTAAATCAGGATTAGAAAAATTCTTAGACAAAATTACTGCTGCAGCTGTTACGGGTCCAGCAAGACAACCTCTACCTGCTTCGTCGGTTCCAGCTTCTATTTTTTTTGAATATTGTGTTGGTAGTAATTTCATTTAATCAGTCCAAATTTAATTATAACTTCGTATTATGAAAATTTGTAATTGTGGTATCTATAAATTTATTATTATATGCTTATTGCAAACATCTAATCTTCACGCATTCCAACTATCTATTCAAAATACTGAAAAAAGTTCAGAAACCATAGATATAATTAAACTTAATACAGCTTCAAATACTACTAAAAGGGAGTTTGACGAAAAATCCAGTTCCAAAAACTTTATAGTTCAAAAAACAGAACCAAAAA
Source organism: uncultured Bacteroidota bacterium (assembly GCA_902595825.1). GTDB lineage: Bacteria > Bacteroidota > Bacteroidia > Flavobacteriales > Flavobacteriaceae > TMED96. The sequence goes on along the minus strand of CACJRP010000014.1, from coordinate 9,744 downwards.
AGAAAGATTCTGTTCTCATAGCCATGTACAAAATAACTGATCATAAAGGTAAAAGCATCTCGGTTGACACATCACTAACCATTAAAAAGGAGTATAAAAATAATTTGCTTAGAAAAGATTATTTTGAATTGTTACCATTTGTTAATATGGGGCATGCATTTAATAAATTGGGGTACAATTTTTTTGAGGAAAACTTAATTCCGCAAATGGGACAAAATTCAAAACATACCTTATATTTTAAGACAGAAGACATGAAATATTATAATGTTCCTACACCTTTTACCGAACTCTTTTTTAGGACAACAATGGAGCAAGGACAATTATCCGATGCTCTAATTACCCTAAACATAAATCCCAATTTTAACTTTGCAATCGCCTACAGAGGGATGAGATCTCAAGGTAAGTATGTAAACCAAAGGTCGAATAATGAAGCATTTAGATATACTTTCAACTATAATTCTAAAAATCATAAATACAATTTTAAAGGACACTATGTTTCTCAAAATATTGGTAATCACGAAAATGGAGGAGTTACCGAGCAAAGTTTGTCACAATTTGAATTAGGTGATCCTGAATTTAAAGAGAGGTCTGTTTTAAATGTCCGATTAAAAAAAGCTTATAATGAATTGAAAGGGAAAAGATCCTTTTTCACACAAAATTATTTTGTAAAAGGGAATAATAATTTAATGGGGGAGAATAGTTTGTCCATTTTTCATGAGTTTTTAAATGAAACTAAATTTTATATCTATGAAGACATTCAAAGGTCTGATTATTTCGGCCCTTATGGTTCGGAAGAAGTAAAAGACCAAGTTAATTGGGCAGTTATTCAAAACAGCATTGGTGTTAATTATAAAAATTCTAAACTCGGAAAAATAAACGGTGCATTAGAATATTATAAAACAGACTATTTTTTTAAAAACTTTCTTGAAGTTAGTACTACTTCCATAAATTTAATCGCTTACAAACAGCTGTTTCTTTCTGGAAATTATTTATTTAATTGGAAGGGGTTTAATTTTGATACTTCTTTTAAAAAAACTATCTCTGGGGACTATAGAAGTGATCTTTTAGAGATACTAGCTAAAATAATTTTCAAGCAAAAAAATTATTTCGAAATAGGTATTAAAAAAATTAACAAGGCACCTGATTTAAATTTTATACTTTATAAAAGTGCTTATAAAAATTATAATTGGTATAACGATAATTTTAAAAACGAAGATTTCACTCTATTAACATCAACATTATTTATTAATAAAGTTGGGAAAATCAATATATCCCTTCAAAAAATAAAGAACTTTATATATTACAGTCAGAACTTTAATATCCCTCTCGATCAAGAAGATGAAGATGAAGAAGAAGTTTTTTTGTATCCTCAGCAACTTTTAACTTTTGTTAATCAATCAGATGAAATAATTAATTATTTGAAAGTTAGATATAATTCCAATTTTAAATTCAGAAAATTTGATTTAACAAATACAATTCAGTATCAAAAATCAAATAGTGGTAATGGAGAGAGTTTAATTTTAAATGTTCCCGAATGGAATTTAAGAACTTCATTGAGTTATTCATCTTTTGTCTTTAAAAAAGCAATGTTTTTACAGTTTGGAGTAACGGGTCAATATTTCACCAAATATTTTATGAATAAATATAACCCATTGTTAGGAAGTTTCTTGGTACAAAACAAATTCGAAATTGGAGATTTCCCTAGACTCGATTTTTTTATAAATGGTAAGATAAAAAAAGCTCGATTATTTTTAAAATATGAACATTTTAATTCGTCTTTTACGGGATATGATTTCTTTAGCTCCGAAGGTTACCCCTACAGAGATGCTATGATTCGTTTTGGAATAGTATGGAATTTTTTTGAATAAATTTAATTAAGAAGAAAACTTAATAAATATTTAAAATTATTTTGAAACATATATTGTAAGGACCAAAAAAGATTCTATATTTGCATGCGCTAACAATAATTAGTATTGTTCTTTGAAAATATTTAGATGACAGCGTGTATCAATTGATACATTTATAGTAAACTATTTTGAGACCTTTCAATTACTTTAGTTGTAAATATTTTATAACTACAACGAAGAGTTTGATCCTGGCTCAGGATGAACGCTAGCGGCAGGCTTAACACATGCAAGTCGAGGGGTAACAGAGAGTGCTTGCACTCTGCTGACGACCGGCGCACGGGTGAGTAACGCGTATGCAACCTACCTTTTACAGGGGAATAGCCCAGAGAAATTTGGATTAATACCCCATATTATCTTTTTTTCGCATGAATTAAGGATGAAAGTTTCGACGGTAAAAGATGGGCATGCGTCCTATTAGTTTGTTGGTAAGGTAACGGCTTACCAAGACTTCGATAGGTAGGGGCCCTGAGAGGGGGACCCCCCACACTGGTACTGAGACACGGACCAGACTCCTACGGGAGGCAGCAGTGAGGAATATTGGACAATGGAGGAAACTCTGATCCAGCCATGCCGCGTGCAGGATGAATGCCCTATGGGTTGTAAACTGCTTTTATACAGGAAGAAACGTTCCCACGTGTGGGAATTTGACGGTACTGTAAGAATAAGGATCGGCTAACTCCGTGCCAGCAGCCGCGGTAATACGGAGGATCCAAGCGTTATCCGGAATTATTGGGTTTAAAGGGTCCGTAGGTGGTTATTTAAGTCAGAGGTGAAATCCTGCCGCTTAACGGTAGAACTGCCTTTGATACTGATTAACTTGAGTTATTGTGAAGTAGTTAGAATATGTAGTGTAGCGGTGAAATGCATAGATATTACATAGAATACCGATTGCGAAGGCAGATTACTAACAATATACTGACACTGAGGGACGAAAGCGTGGGTAGCGAACAGGATTAGATACCCTGGTAGTCCACGCCGTAAACGATGGTCACTAGCTGTTTGGTTAACATTGGTTAATTAAGTGGCTAAGCGAAAGTGATAAGTGACCCACCTGGGGAGTACGCTCGCAAGAGTGAAACTCAAAGGAATTGACGGGGGCCCGCACAAGCGGTGGAGCATGTGGTTTAATTCGATGATACGCGAGGAACCTTACCAGGGCTTAAATGTAGATTGCATAAGCTAGAGATAGCTTTTTCTTCGGACTATCTACAAGGTGCTGCATGGTTGTCGTCAGCTCGTGCCGTGAGGTGTCAGGTTAAGTCCTATAACGAGCGCAACCCCTGTCGTTAGTTGCCAACAGGTTATGCTGGGAACTCTAACGAAACTGCCGGTGCAAACTGAGAGGAAGGTGGGGACGACGTCAAATCATCACGGCCCTTACGTCCTGGGCTACACACGTGCTACAATGGCCGGTACAGAGAGCAGCCACCTTGCGAAAGGGAGCAAATCTTTAAAGCCGGTCTCAGTTCGGATCGCAGTCTGCAACTCGACTGCGTGAAGCTGGAATCGCTAGTAATCGCATATCAGCCATGATGCGGTGAATACGTTCCCGGGCCTTGTACACACCGCCCGTCAAGCCATGGAAGCTGGGGGTACCTGAAGTCGGTGACCGAAAGGAGCTGCCTAGGGTAAAACTAGTGACTGGGGCTAAGTCGTAACAAGGTAGCCGTACCGGAAGGTGCGGCTGGAACACCTCCTTTCTAGAGAAAGACGACTAAGGATAATTGCTTAAAATTAAGTTTACTACGCTGTCATTTTATTTAATCTATAAAAGTAGAGTCTCGTAGCTCAGCTGGTTAGAGCGCTACACTGATAATGTAGAGGTCGGCAGTTCGAGTCTGCCCGAGACTACTTTTTATTTTAGGGAAATTCTAGGGTTGATGTAACCTTTATGTCTAGTCCTTTTGGAATTGACTTTGGGGAATTAGCTCAGCTGGCTAGAGCACTTGATTTGCATTCAAGAGGTCATCGGTTCGACTCCGATATTCTCCACTTTTTTGTTTTTTTAACAAAAAAAAGATCTTTGACATGATGAGAACACATAAGTATAATCAAATTATAAAATTAATTTTGGTTGTGCGAGCAAAATAGTAAATCAAATAAAACTAAAGAGAATAGTTATTTATAGGCTAATTAAGAGCATATGGGGAATTCCTAGGCTCTCAGAGGCGATGAAGGACGTGATAAGCTGCGATAAGCTACGGTTAGTGGCACATACACTTTAACCCGTAGATTTCCGAATGGGGGAACCTAATAGATTGAAGATCTATTGCACCGAAAGGTGAGCAAACCCGGAGAACTGAAACATCTAAGTACCCGGAGGAAAAGAAAACAATTGTGATTCCATTAGTAGTGGCGAGCGAACGTGGAAAAGCCCAAACTATTTATGTTTCGGCATAAATAGGGTTGTAGGACTACGATATTTGATGCTTGATGAACTTGAATCTACTGGAAAGTAGAACCATAGAGGGTGACAGTCCCGTAAAGGTAAAGAGAGTTATCAATAGTGGTATCCTGAGTAGCGCGGGGCACGTGAAACCTTGCGTGAATTTGCCAGGACCATCTGGTAAGGCTAAATACTCCTGAGAGACCGATAGTGAACTAGTACCGTGAGGGAAAGGTGAAAAGAACCCTGAATAAGGGAGTGAAATAGAACATGAAACCATATGCTTACAAGCGGTCGGAGCCTTTTTAAGGTGACGGCGTGCCTTTTGCATAATGAGCCTACGAGTTACCGTTGCTAGCAAGGTTAATTCATTCAGTGAAGGAGCCGCAGCGAAAGCGAGTCTGAATAGGGCGATTTAGTTAGCAGTGGTAGACGCGAAACCGTGTGATCT
>CACJRP010000014.1:0-2500 GCA_902595825.1 uncultured Bacteroidota bacterium | reverse complement strand
AAAAATCTAGGTATAGAATCTTTAGAAAAGATATTTCTTTATTTCGGTTACACAAAAAAGGATTCCTTTAATTTTAAGAATAAAAAATTAAATGCATTTTGGTATTCACCACCAGATGAGAAATATCCTAGAGTATTTATTAGTGAGTTGCGGTTCAATGAGCTTTCAAGTAAAAATTATCAAATAATTCAAAACTATATTTCCAGCATCAAAGAGGATCCTGTTGATAATTTAGACTTTAACAACTTAAATGAGATAGTTAGTTTTTTTAAAAAACCTTTATGGGAATTACCTACATTTAAAGATTATAAAAAATTATTAAATGAAAGTGAGTATGCCGCTTGGGTAATTTATAATCGCTACTATTTAAATCATTATACAATGAGTATACATATGTTAAATAAAAAAAATAATTTAGAAGGGTTTAACTCTTTTCTGGAAAGAATAGGGATAAAGTTAAATACATCAGGGGGTAAAATTAAAGAGAGCAAAGATGGGCTGTTAAGACAATCAAGTACAGTCTCAAAACTTATTCCTGCCACTTTTGCGTGTGGTATTACTGAAAACATACCTGGTAGTTACGTAGAATTTGCAGAACGATTACCGCTTCCACAGTTTAAAAACCTCCCTGATAGCGAAATAAAATCCATGCATCGACGAGATGGTTTTGAAGCGGGAAATGCAGACAAAATTTTTGAAAGCACCTATACGTCACAGATAAGAGAAAAAAACTAGTTGGTGTTTAAATTTATTTCGGTTTTTTTATTTAAAAAGTTTGAAATAAAGAATGCTGATGATGCGATTATATCATTTAAATTTTTTATGTTCAAATTATCTACCTCGTCATCAACATGATGATAATAATTATAATTTTCAAAATCAAAAGATGATAGAGTTTGCGAAGGAATATTAAATACTTTATAAAAAGGATAATTATCTGACCTTTGAAATAAATTAAATTCTTTTGATTTAGAAAAAAAAGTTACAAACCCTGGAACAACATTGTTGATTTCCTGAGCTAAATTAGACATGTCGTACCCAGTCAAATAAACCTTATTTTCTCCTATTTTCATCTCTTTACCAATCATCTCAAAATTAATCACATATTTTAAGTTTACATTTTCTTTTTTCATTCTCTTTGCCAAATTATAAGATCCCCTTAACCCTTTTTCTTCCTCTGCAAACAAAGCGAGTAAAATATTGTAATCCCATTTATATTGAGATAAAAAAGATCCTATTTGTAACACACTCACACACCCGCTAGCATTATCATTCGCACCATTATATATTGAATCGGCCCCAACTCCACTTGTTCCTATATGATCAAGATGAGCTCCAATTAAAATAGTTTTTCTTTCATACAAAAACTCACCAACTGTTCCTACTATATTGAAGGATTCAATACTGTCTGAATAAAAAATATCCTTGAATTCATCGTATAAAGGGTTGATATTATTTTTCTTAAAGTATTTTATAACATAATCAGCGGCCTTAAAATACCCCATGTTTTTGTTGTCTCTACCCATTAAAGAGTCTGAAGACAAAATTGAAATTATCTTTTTCGTATTATTTATTTTTATTTGACTTTTAATTTCTGCTAGGGAATTTTTTTCACCATAACATGATGAAATCAACAATGCTAAAATTGATATGTATATATTCATTTTACAGTATAAATTGAATCCAAATTTATAACATTAAATCCATTTTGATAATAGTACTCTCCAAACACTTTTTGTGTTTTTTGGAAGTTGTTTTTTAGATAATCGTTTATTATTTTAAAATCCTTTATTTTTAGTATATAATCTATATTTTCTTTATTTCTAAAAACCCTAAGCGCAGGTATCAATCCCTTGTCAACATTTTCGTAAAAACATTCTTTTGAAAAATCGTTTTTTGTAATGCATTTTAAATTAATAATATTACCGTTTAAATCGATTTTTTTTCCTAGGGTCTGTTCGCTAGGATAAGTATTTGGGTTATCTAAAATAACTATTTGTTCTAGTTCATCTGAAATTTCTATAAATCTAGTTTCATTAAGAGTCAATAATTTTCCAGAGACTTTTATCAACTTGCCTTCCATGGAACCAATTTTTGACTCGAGTTTTGAAAGAAAAGAATTTATATTAGTTTCATTTTCAATCAAAATCAAAAAGCTTGTGGGTTTATTTAATTTTTTTTTAGGGATTATTATTATTAAAGGAAATGGTTTCTTAAAAAAAATACCATTATATTCTTTTTTTTCACGCATACTTGGTGAATTTTTAAAAATAAAAACTGCAATTATAAGTATAATGAAAATTAAAAACACAAATAATTTTTTAATAGGTAGTTTTTCCACTAACATAAATTGTTAATTTGTTTTAAATTTAATTTTTTAATGTTTAAAAAAGTATTACGAACCTCTCTTTTTTTAATTTGTGGGTTAATGGTATTCTCACAAAGTAAAAAGACGAATATTTCAAGCATTTACATTCCAGCAAAACAAGAACTAGTTTTT
>CACJRP010000013.1 GCA_902595825.1 uncultured Bacteroidota bacterium | reverse complement strand
ATTTTTGAATCTTTTAGTAATTCTTGGGGGTTATGTACCAAACACCCATATATAGAATTGAGTTTCATATTGAGACTTGAAGTTTTTATTAAATTTTCAATTTTAGCACTTTGACCTTTTGATACAGAAACTTTTGTTACAGTGTCAAAATCGTCAATCCCTATTTTTCCCAATTTAGATTCCACTTCACCGTAAGTATTTGCTGTATCGAGCATACATATCTTGTTACGTCTAGCATAACATATCAAATCATTTATATCATTTAAACTCGGGATCCCTGTAGAATTAGCAATTCCATAATTTAATCCCCATTGGGCTGTACCTAATGAAATTTTAGTCATTCTTTTATTAACTATTGTAATCGGTTATAAAATGGTTTTTTTAAAATCATATTTTGAGGTCTATCCATAAAAAAGGTTTAAAATATATTTTGAAATCCAACTGGCTTTTTAATCAGAGAAACTACTTTATCTTGTTCGTTTTCTCTTAAACCGGGGAAAATTGGAATACTTATTGCTTCTTTATAATATTTCTCAGATTCTGGAAATCTATTTTTATTAAATCCTAACGATTTGTAATAGGGTTGACGGTAAATTGGGATATAATGAATATTCACCAATATCCCTGCTGTTCTAAATTTTTCAAACAGCTGTCTATGGGTTGTAAATTTATTTTCTTCAACCCTTATAATGTAAAGGTGCCATGATGATGAACATTTCTCATTTATTTCAGGTAATTTAACTATTGAGTCTGAAAGCAATTCATTATATCTTTTTGCAATTTTCGATCTTTTTTTTATGAAGCTGTCTAATCTTGACATTTGGCTTAACCCCAATGCTGCTTGTACATCATTAATTCTGTAATTGAGTCCCAATTCTAATTGTTCGTAATACCAAGGGCCGTCAGGAATCTTTGTCATTTGTGATGGTTGACGTGTTATGCCGTGGCTTCTGAAACGATACAATAGTTCTGCAATTTTTGAATCATTTGTCATACACATACCCCCTTCACAGGTGGTGATTATTTTGACCGGATGAAAACTAAAAACAGTAATATCGCTATATCTACAGTCTCCAACAGGCATCCCTTCATATTTTGCACCAACAGCATGGGAAGCATCTTCTATTATCTTAAATCCGAATTCTAGGCTTAACTGATTTATTTTTTTCATATCACAGCTTTGGCCTGATAAATGGACTGGAATAACTATTTTAGGTAACTTGCCCTTCTTTTTAGCCTCAATCAATTTTTCTTCGAGAGAATCTGAAGACATATTGTATGTTTTTGAATCAATATCTACAAAATCGACCTCAGCATTGCAATAAAGTGCACAATTTGACGAGGCAACAAAAGAGATTGGACTAGTCCAAACAATATCACCTTCTTTTAATCCCAAGGATAAACAAGCTATATGTAATGCACTAGTACCACTGTTACAAGCATAAGCATATCTAGCATTACAATACTCAGCAATTTTATCCTCGAATTTTTCGATTATTGGTCCTTGAGTTACAAAATCTGATCTTAAAACTTCAACTACCGATTCTATGTCTTTTTCAGAGATGTTTTGTCTACTGTAAGGAATGACTGGCCTTTCATTACCTTCATCGCGTAATTTTTTAAGTAACTCTAATTGCTTGTCAATTGATGGAATTACCTTCCCAGTGTAGGTGGTTAACTTATGATTACTCAAACTCATATCCTTTGGTCTCAATACAAGCCCTTTACAATTGTCAATACTAGAATTTATAATTAAGTCTGTTGAATAGCCAAAAATACGGGCAATTCTGCATCCAAAATCATATTTTGAAATTCTTTCATTCGATGAAATATTAAAAATTCCACTAGCATTGAGTTCAATAAGTTTTAATATTTGCTTTTTTAATTCATCTATAGATATTGGAGTATAAAAAACATCCCCAAAAAGATCTATTTTTTTTTCAGCTTCTAAGTGTTTTAGTATTTTGTCAGAAAAAGAGTTTTTATAACTTGGTCCCCAACCAAAGAAATTTGTTCTTATGATTATTGATTTTTTGTTGTTTTGTAACACCACATCCTCGGCTTTGCTCTTTGTTTCGCCATAAATATTAAGTGGAGATTTTGGGGTTTTTTCAGAATAATATGATTTTTTACCATCATATAGATGATCTGTTGAAATATGAACAAATTTTATATTACCTTCATCGCAGGCTTTAGAGAGAACTTTTGGAATATAAGTATTAGAATTAAGTGCTTTGTCAGGGTCTGTTTCACATTCTTCAATATTAGTAAGCCCAATACAGTTTATTAGAATTTTTACATTATGCTTTTTAAGTTGAGACAATACTTGGTCTACCGTTGAATAATCTAATGATATTACTCTAAACTTTTTATTTTTAATTTTCTTCTTGTGAGTTGATAGTATGTAATTGTAGTTATGATCTAAACTTCTAATCCAAGAACTTGCAAGTAAACTTGATCCCCCAGCAAAAAGAATGGTTTCCATAATTAAATTCCTTCTATTTTTGTTTGGTTTTCTTCAATCCACTCTTGCAAAACCAAATCTTCCATCCAATCGGTATTTTTTTCAGAAGAATATGTAAAATCATTAGCTACTTTTTTTCCTTCTCCTATTCTTTTTTGATCTTTTGAAAGGTTATTGAGAGCAGGAAGTATTTTATAATAATCTTTATATTCATATGTGTGAGGTGCGTCTTCATAACTAATCATCTGCTCGTGAAGTTTTTCTCCCGGTCTAATTCCAATTATTTTATGGTTTGCCTTGGGAGCAACGACCTTTGCAATATTTAATACCTTGATTGATGGTATTTTCTTTACATAAATTTCTCCTCCCAACATGTCGTTAAAAGTATGCCAAACTAACTGGACACCTTGATTTAAAGTTATCATAAATCTTGTCATCCTTAAATCAGTGATTGGCAGCACACCCTCATTTTTTTTCTTCAGAAAAAAGGGAATGACAGAGCCTCTTGAGCCCATAACATTTCCATACCTCACAACAGCAAACTTTGTTCTAACATTGTTACTATTTACGCTTCCTGCAATGAACAATTTATCTGAGGCTAACTTTGTTGCTCCATACAAATTTACAGGGTTGCACGCTTTATCAGTAGATAGTGCAACTACCCTTTTAACTTTTTTGTCAATACATGTATCAATCACATTCATTGCACCAATAATATTTGTTTTTACGCATTCAAAGGGGTTATATTCAGCCGTGGGTACAATTTTGGTGGCAGCTGCATGAACTACATAGTCAATGTTATCTAGACACCTTGATAGACGCTCTCTGTCGCGGACATCTCCAATAATAAATTTGACTCTCTCATCGTCTTTATACTTCTCTGACATTTCCCACTGTTTCATTTCATCTCTGGAATAGATGAAAATATTCTTTGGATTAAATTTTTTAAGTGTCATTTCGACAAAGCATTTTCCAAATGAACCGGTACCGCCAGTAATCAATATTTTACTATTTTCTAACATTAAGTTATTTTTTGTATAATAAGATAGACCTTTGGTCCGATGATTTTCGGTTACTAATTATAAATTGGACCTTTCGTTCAATTAATTTTTCAATTTTTAACTCTAGATTGTTTAAATATTTTGTGTTAAGCTGATTACCAATTAAAAGAACTTCAATCAATCCGGTATCTAATCCTTTTGCATAATCCCCTAAAACGTGTATTTCGTTTACTTCGCCAATTTGATTAAGTACATGCTCTATAATATCTTCTAATCCTAAATGCTTGAGAACTACTTTTCTTAGAATCTCGTACATTGGATGACCAACGTTAGCCTTGTACCCTATTTTGTTATTATCTTTATATTTTTCTAAATAACCAGCATCTGATAGGTGATTAAGCTCTTTTCTGATCGAATTAGTAGATTCATTAAATTCGGCTGCAAGCCCGTTTAAATAACCACGGTTGGCCTGATTTACAAAAAATTTTATTAACAGACGCAACCGTGTTTTTGAAGTAATAAGCTTATTAAGCAAAATTTCTAATTATTATCTGTGGACAAATATATATAAAAAAATTGAAAACAGGTACTTTTTTTGCTTTTTTTTAGTTACCCAAGGAATATAGGTTACTATGTGATTTATTTTTAGTCACGTTTACGCCATCAAAGACGAAAGGTTTACATTTAGAGTTATTTATGTGAGAAATCCAATTGAAATTTTCAAACTCGTCCCATTTTGTTAATATAGCGATGTGTAAGGAATCGAATATAGCCTCTTTCAGTGAGTTACATACTAAACAATTATTAAGTAATTTATTTACTTGATTTATTTTTAGTCCCTTAGAAACAAAATAATTCTTTAAGTCACTTTTAATTCTATTTGTGGGTACCATAGGATCGTAAACTTTTAGGGAAACTTCCCTTTCAAGTAAATAGGCTGAAACATAAATAGAAGGTGACTCTCTGCTATCATTGGTATTTTTTTTGAAAGCCCATCCAAGTATTGATACAACTTTTTTATTAGTATTTTCTGTTAAATTATCATTGATGGTTTGAGCAAATCGGAGCATTTGATAAGAATTGATTTTAACAACACCATGCCAATAATCCGCAACTTCATTTAAGTTATAGAACCTAGCTATATATACAAGGTTTAGTATATCTTTTTTGAAACAACTCCCTCCAAAACCAACTGAAGATTCCAAAAACTTAGGCCCAATTCTCGTATCCATTCCAATAGCCCTTGATATCTCCTGAATCGAAGCACCTGTTCTCTCACATATTACAGAAAAACTATTAATTGATGATATTCTTTGAGCTAACATAGCGTTTGAAGCTAGCTTTGCTAATTCAGAAGACCAGACGTTGGTTTTTAAAATTTTACTTTGTGGTATCCAATTTTTATATATTTCGACCAATTCATTTACAGCTTTCTTACCAGAGGTGGTGTTTTCTCCACCTATAAGCACTCTATCTGATTTATAAAGATTTTCAATTGCAGTTCCCTCTGCTAGAAACTCTGGGTTAGATATAACTTCAAAATCATTCTTTTTATTAAATTTTTTTAAAACTTCTTTAATTTTTTCTGCTGTCCTCACTGGTAATGTTGACTTTTCAATAACTATTTTATTACTTTTTGATTTTAGTGCTATCCTTTTAGCGCATGCTTCAACACTTGAGAGGTCTGCGGCAAAACCTTTTCCTTTTCCTGTTTTTTTAGTAGGTGTATTTACTGCCATAAAAATCATATCTGAATCATTAATCGCTTTATCTATGTCTTCAGAAAAAAAAAGATTTTTATTTCTTGTATTTTTAATTAGTTCTTTGAGTCCAGGTTCATAAATAGGAAGTTCATTTAGGGACTTATTATTCCAAGATTTAATTTTATTTTTGTCTTGGTCAACCACAACTACTTTAATGTGTGGACACTCATTTGCAATTACAGCCATCGTAGGACCTCCTACATAACCAGCTCCAATACAACAAATTTTAGAAACCATTATTTCTGTTGTCTATCTGCAATATTTGTTAAACTCTTGTTGATACATTCTCTTAGGAAATTTGTTTAAAAGTTGAATGAAATTAGCACATGTCTGTTTTAAATCTCCTAATTGCGAAAAACTTAAAGCGCTAAATCTTATTGCTTTTTCAACTACAGCTGGGTCTTTAGAGGACTTTGATAAGGATAAGTATTTAATTGCCTTGTTGAAGTCCCTTATTTTGTAATATGTTAGAGCCGCATTCACGGAATGACTGTACTGAAGTGGGTCACTATCAAAAGCCTTTGCATACAGGTCAGCCGCACCAGGAAAGTTACCTTTGTCAAACATATCCTTTGCATCTGCTGCAAATTTGTCTGCAGCTGCTATTTTGGCTTGTCCATAAGTTAATATTCTGTACAATTGAAAAATATTTTCATCAGTAGGGTATAACTTAAATGCCTCTTGAGCTTTTGCCATAGAAAAAGGATCTCCTAAACTTCTTGTTAAAGCAAGAGTTCTGAGGTATATTGTCCAGATTCCCTTTGTATCTCCAGCTAATTTATGAACTCTATTGAACGCTTCATTAATGGCTGTCGCATCTCTTTTAAAGGCAAGGGTCCTCATATACATATCATAATGAGGCATGTTGTTGGGAAGGCCATCAAATGCCTTTTTTGCATAATAATATGCGCTATCTATTTTATTTTCTTCTAAAAAAAATATTGATTTAAGGTTGTCGCCAAAGTGAATTTTAGGATTATCCTTAATACCCTTCAGAGCCATTTCATGAGCTTCTTCCTTTTTGCCTGCAAGCCAATAATATCGTGCTTTCATTGCTTTTATTGGCATCGCAGTTTCAGTTAAATTCGGAAAATCATGAGAAATTTGGTCAAGTTCATCTCGGGTGTAAGTATAGTTTGCATTATTAAATTCATAGAGAAGTCTACCTTGCTGTTTTAAAGATTTAAATGAAATTATATGAATTATAAGTCCCGGGATCAAAAGGATAAAAATGATAATTAAAGAAAATCTTGAAATTAATTTTAGATTTTTATAATCAATCTCTGTTTGGAAGTCTTTTGTGTGAAGAGTTATAATCAATCCAACGAAAATAGCTAAAGAGGATTGCATCAATGGTCTTGCAACTGGAAAATTTAATAAGGCGTCTATACCATACACAATGAGAGGTAACACCAATAGGAAGTAATCTAGTTTTATAAATCCATCTGAAAAAAAACTATCCTTATTCAACTTAAAAATATAATATGTAATTAGTATAAAAAGGGATAAGTATGCAAATCCTCCAAAGATTCCTGTTTCAGAAAAAACATGGATAAAATCATTGTGAGCGTGATAGGGGACTGTGTATCCACTAATATGTTCTTTACCCTTTTCAATCGATTCAATCTTCCAATTACCTAAACCTGAGGCGAGGATTGGATTTTCCTTGATATAACTGAAAGCATCCCCCCAATAATTAAACCTTCCATTTGATGACTCTTCTGTAAATGATATTTTGCCCAGAGTCTCGGTAATCGCAACTTTTCTATACTTGTCATTAGCAAAACTTGTTATTATAATGTTTGTAAAAAAGGCCAGAAAATAGGGTAATGATATCAATGATAATCTATTAATAAGCTGATTTAAAGAAATTTTTTTTGAAACAAATTGGTAAATAATGAAACTAATTACCAAAATGAAAACAATTATAGTACTTAATATTGCAGCCCTAGCCTCTATTAAAGATATGGCAGAAACGCCAGCAAATAATGTTATAAAAATAATAACTTTTGAAATCAATCTCTTAGATTTAATTAAGAGGTAGATGGCAAAAGGAATTTTAAAAGCAATTGATGCAGCAGTAATATTTTTGTTACCTGCGAAGCCCTTAATAGCTATTACCCTTAACCCTTCTTTTGGATAAACAATCGAGAAATCGTAATAATAAGATATCATTTCTGCTAACAGAAATAGAAAAAAAACAGATGTAATAAAATATAATTTAGCAGTGATCCTAGAAATCAATAAATAACAAAAAACAATTGCAAAGAATGTATTTGATAATCGAGGTAGGTTAATTAACGTCTCTGATTGATTAACTGCATAAAAATAGGATATAGCATTCCATACAATATAAAAAATATAAATGTAGATATAGGATGTTTTAAAAAGCTTAAAAATAGATTCATAATACAAATCTTTTGAAAAAAAGAGAATATATGTACATGATAACAAATTGACTGAAGCCAAATAAATCCATTGAGGAGCTAGAATGTCAATAGCGCCAAAGTTAGATAAAGAGCCTGTTATTATATACAATATAATTAATATATACTTGGGTAGGTCTACTAAATCTTTGCTTGCTTTGCTCATATAAAAATATCGAAAGTGTACAATTAAGTAAAAATAAAAAAACCCCCGCAAATTGCGAGGGTTTTAATATAAATTAGTTATCTAAATTATTCAGCAGCAACATAAGTGAAGGCTGCGTCAGTTACGGGTGTTGTTACTTTGGAAGCAGCATTTTTAAACTTCGATATAATAAACGAATTTGTACTTCCATCATTACCATTTAATGGCATAGTTCCCGTAGCAGAAACTGCACTTGGCACACCATCTGCATCAAAAGTTCTTGTACTAACAGCACTTATGATATCTCCAGCGAAAGTGTAAGTAACAACAGCTGAAGCTGAAGCTAACGTCATTAATGGCTTCAACGTCATCAGGTCATTTGAGTATATTTTCTCAGAATAGGCCTGTGTTGTAGTAGTTGCTTCAGAAGCAATACCATACGAGCCTGTCAAGCCTGTTTCACTAATTGTTATAGTATAACCACCTAGTATTGGTAAAGTAACCATACTTCCAAGATTAATACTGGTCAACTTAGGTAAACTCGTAAGAGTAACGTTACCAACTTCATCAAGTGCTGTTGGAGCAACTGTTGTTAACTTAGCAGCATTACTTATTCTAAGTGTAGCAGCATCAGAACCTTCAATATGATCGTGACCTATATCAGCAGTTGTAATTATAGAAGCACCTAACAATTGAAAATCTCTTATGAATCCGGCAGTTGTAAGTGAAGTTAGTTTAGCAGCACCATGAAGTCTAACATCATTAATAGTACCTCCAACAGTAAGATCAGTTAGAACAGCAGATGTAACTGATACCGAATTAGTTTGGTTAGTAATATATGGACTACTTGAAGCCACTTTACCTGTAACATCTAGTTTGACAAGAGCTGGAAACACAGTAGCAGCAACGTCAAAATTAACATCATTTGTTGCAGCTAAAGCAGTAATTGTCAAATTTTTGGCAGCTAGTGCATAAATGTTTGAACCTGCACTATGATCTTTTATGGTTATATCAGTAGCAGCAACTATTGAAACCACACCAGAAGTGTCAAGTTTTGGAGCGTTGAAATTTAAAATTCGTGCATTAATGATTGGTCCACCGCCAGTACCCATAGTTGCTAGTGCACTAAGATCCATAACTTTAGCACCTGTACTCATAGTAGCAGTAGATGAAAGTTTTGGTAAGTGAAGTTCAGCAAGGTTCCCAGTTGTAATAGTACCACCAACAGAAGTAACAGCAGGAAGCTTGACAACTGTTGCAGAAGAAGCAGTAATACTTAAATCTCCTGTTAAAGTTGCACCCGTTATGTCGATAGTAGCAGCTTTCGGAGCATTTACTGTAACAGTAGCTGCTGCCGTAAAGTCTATATCAGTTGCAACATTAGCAACTATACTAGAAACGGTAGATTTACCACCATCAACGATAGTAGCACTAACTAAATTTAGGTGTCCTTTTGCTGCACCAGCTGTAGAAAGCGACTCAGCGGTAACTGAACCCATTTTAAGAGCAGTAACTCCTGCTCCACCTGGGACTACAATATCGCCAGCTGAAGTTAGTAAGCTAAGGTCTATATCACCTTTAATACTTGCAACTGTTAAATCACCTGTTACAGTTCTTAATTTGTCATTAGTTGCATCACCGTCAGCCAAATTTGTTGCTCCAGTTATAGATAAATCATTATCTACAAAAGCCAAATTTGCAAATGATAAAACGTCCCCTGTAGGAGAATATGTATTACTGATAGTAACTGTTTTAAGAGATGTTGCAAATTTATCGGTAACTGCATTTATTCTCGCAAGGTGTGTTGCCGAGGTAAAAGGGGTATCGTCATAGGTAATAGCGATAGTTCCGTTAACAATAACATTAGGATCATCTGGACCAGTACTTATCAAAGATTCTACGTATTCAAGTGTAGCGACATTATTGATAACAATATTTTGGTTGATAACAGCATTTGCAGCTAAAAGTTCTTTAACATCAGCCTGTACTCCTGCCAATGTTGAAGAAATAACTCCTAAATCAGCAGCAGTAGCTACATCAGCTAATGAGTCATTAAGAGCATCCACAGCCGTTTTAATAGTTGCAATGTCTGCACCTAGAGTTAATTCTAAACCATTTACTGTGTTTTGTAACGCAGTAATTTGATCTGCTACAGTCGATAAACCTTGTACAGTCGCCGAAAGTGCAGTAATTTGATCAGACAGTTCGTCGAACTGATCATCATAATTTTGACAGCCAACAACCGTTAGTGCAACCGCCAAAAGACTTAATAAACCTTTTTTCATTTTAGATAAATAATTAGTTAATAATGCTTTTTTTTAAATTTTTATGATTAACATATGAGTGCAAATATAAGTATTCTTACTAAACTCCAAATGTTTTTTTTAAAATTTTTAAATATTTTTTAGCAGTTTTAAAAAAAAACCTCCCACATATTGGTGGGAGGCGAAAGATTTTAAGGCTTTAAGAAGCATTAACGGTATCAATTTCGCTAAATTATAAGTTATTATGATATAACATAATTGGAGATTGAATCTTTTATTAACAATTTTATTAAGAATTACATATAAATAACGAATTTAGATTGTAAATGAAGTACTTAAACGCAGTATTCTTGGTTATATCCATTATTTGTTTTGCTGAAGTATATTATATGCATAATATGCTCTCCTTTATTGATTATCCTTACCTTTATGTGGGTGGGTTATTCCTAGCCTTATCGATTTATATATTTATTAAAAAACGAAAATGATATTAACTGATAGCGAAAAAATATTAGTAGCACTTGGAGCATTGGTTATAATTTTAGCAATAGTTGCAAATGCAATTAAGGATTACAAAAGAATGACTAGGGAGGCTAATAAGAAAGTTGAGCAAAAATTAAAAGACGAAGAATATATTAGGGAGCTAAAAAAAATTATAGACAAAAAAAATAAGGAATTGGAGGAAATTGTAAAGTCGAAAAAGAATTGATGCAAAAATTTGGTTTTTAAATAGTGGATGTTTCAATCATTACAATTACAAGAGGTGTAATAGGGTTAATATCATTAATACTTATTTCTTACCTTTTAAGTAACAATAGGAAAAAAATACATTGGAAAACAGTTATTATTTCCATTTTAATACAATTTACCGTTGCGATTTCTATACTTAAAATATCCTTGGTCCAATCAGTTTTTAAATTAATTTCAAAATTTTTTATTCGAATAATAAACTATACTGCTTCAGGAAGTACGTTTTTGTTTTCTTCTTTGGTTGATCAAGAAAAATCATCTTACATCTTTGCATTCCAGGTTTTACCTGTAATAATATTTTTCTCTGCTTTAACATCAATGCTTTATCATTTAGGAATCATTCAAAAGATAGTTTCATTTTTAGCTTGGTTATTAAATCGATTTTTAAAAATTACAGGGGCTGAAAGCTTATCACTGGCCGGGAATATTTTCTTGGGTCAAACTGAATCACCAATTCTCATTAAATCTTACTTGGAAAAAATGACAAAGTCCCAGTTGTTCATTGTCATGGTGGGCGGGATGTCTACTGTGGCTGGTAGTGTTCTTGCTGCATATATTGGTCTATTAGGAGGTAATGATGTAAACGAACAGCTTAAATTTTCAACTCATTTACTTACTGCTTCTGTGATGGCAGCTCCAGGTGCTGTTGCCATTTCTAAAATAATATACCCGGATTCTGAAAACCACGCTGAAATCACCTTAGAAATTGAAAAAGAAAAAATAAACGGTGGCATTCTGTTATCACTAGCTAGAGGAACCCTTGAAGGTATAAAACTAGCTGTGAATGTAGGCGCGATGCTTCTTGTCTTTCTTGCTATTATTGCTTTATTAAACGATATAATGTGGTTTATTGGTGACCTTTTAAGTTTGAATGTTTTAATTTCTGAATTTACAAACTTTGACAACTTTTCAATTGAATTTGTTTTGGGATACTTGCTTGCACCTCTTATGTGGTTGATAGGTGTAACCTATCAAGAATGCGCATTGATGGGCCAGCTGTTGGGAATAAAAATTGTTTCAAGCGAATTCGTTGCATTCGTAAAACTAGCAGATTTGAAAACTATTGGTGCATCTAATATTTTATTGAGCAAAAAATCAATTACAATGGCAACATTCATGTTATGCGGCTTTGCAAATTTAGCATCTATTGGTATTCAAATTGGAGGAATTGGAGTTTTAGCCCCTGGACAAAGAAAAAATTTATCAGAGTTAGGTTTCAAAGCTATGGTTGCTGGAACAATTGTTTCATTAATTTCTGCATGTTTTGCAGGGATTTTAATAAGTTAATTTTTTGAAAATTTCCAGAGCGAAAAGAAGGCCAAAATCGTGATAACGAATAATATTATTGCTTGCGTACTTTTTCCATATATAAAAAACCCTACACTAAATAAAGAACCATAAATAGCAAAGACACTTATCATCATACATGTAATCCCCCTAGGAATAGTCCAGAAAACTTTTTTTTCAATTTTATTCTCATCGACTTGAGCTTTAATTTTATTCCACCCATTTCCTCCGGGTTGAATCTTGATATAAAAATTTTTTAATGTGTTAAGATTTGAGGGTGGTGTAAGTAAACTAATGCTCACCCATGCTATTGTAGTGATAAATATGCTTGTTAAAAATTGGATATCTTGTGGAATGGGAGCAAATCCCAAACGCGTGTGTATTATTTGTAAATAAAGGGCAAGAATGAAAGAAACTATCATAGCTGTTATTTCACTGTAAGCATTTACCCTATACCAAAACCACCTTAGGATAAATAAAAGTCCCGTACCTGCTCCAATTTGCAATAATATTTGAAATGCTTGCAAGGCATTGTTCAATAGAAGGGCAAAACAGGCAGACAAAAACATAAGAATGAGAGTTGACAATCTCCCCATTAAAACCTTTTTAGAATCAGTAGAATTTGAATTTATGAATCTTGCATAAAAATCATGAACAATATATGAAGATCCCCAATTTAAATGGGAAGATATAGTTGACATAAATGCAGCTATAAGTGATGCAACCATTAAACCAATTACACCTTTTGGCAACAAAGTCATCATTGCTGGATATGCTAAGTCATTCTTTAAAAACTTTTCATCAATTCCTGGGAATGCATTACTGATCGAAGCTAAATCAGGAAAAATAATAAGAGAGGCGAGTGCTATTATAATCCAAGGCCAAGGTCTAATTGCATAGTGAGCAAAATTAAATAATAATGTTGCCCACACTGCATTGTTTTCATCTTTAGCAGACAACATTCTTTGCGCTATGTACCCTCCTCCACCAGGCTCAGCCCCTGGATACCAAACGCTCCACCACTGAACAGCAAGCGGTAAGACAAATATTGTAATAAAAACCTCCCTGTCATTTATATCTGGTATTAAATCTAATTTATCGACTACATTGGGATGTGTAAGAAGATTTTTTAAACTTTGTATTTCTGGGAGTTCAACAAAATAAAAAGCAGACCAAATTGTAACTGACATTGCTAAAACAAATTGGAAGAAATCTGTATACACAACTCCCTTGAAACCACCAAGCATACTATATATTACGGTAATTGACGATGCAATTAATAATGTGTTTAATGGAGAAAATCCTAAAATTATTCCACCTATTTTAATAGCTGCAAGACATACAGTTGCCATAATCATTATATTAAAAAATACTCCTAAATAAATTGCTCTAAATCCTCTCAGAAAAGCTGCCTCTTTTCCACTATATCTGATTTCATAGAACTCTAGATCTGTAAGCACACCTGATTTTCTCCATAGTCTGGCATATACAAAAACAGTTAGCATTCCGGTTAACAAAAAAGCCCACCATACCCAATTACCTGCTACTCCATTTGTTCTAACAATATCTGTAACTAGATTTGGGGTGTCAGCGGAAAAAGTTGTAGCAACCATTGAAATCCCTAAAAGCCACCAAGGCATGTTTCTCCCTGATAAAAAAAACTCATCTGTGTTTTTACCAGCTGTTCTAGACGACCAGATACCAATTAAGAGAGTAATTACAAAAAAAACAAATATTATAGACCAATCTACTAGTTCAAGTTTCATTTTTGGCTTGCTTTATAATTATTTCAATATAGTTTAAAATGATAAAAAAGTAATTAATTCTCCTCTAAAATAATTAGGTTTGAAAAATGAAAATTTACTCATCCCTTACATTTTTTTTATTTATAATTAATCTTTCTTTTTCTCAAATAGAAACTAAACCTTTAGAAAAAAAAATTGAAATAGATAAAAGTTCTAAATCAATTCTCAAATTACCTGAAAATAATTTGCCTGACTACTTTAAAAAAGATTTCTTGTCTAGAGAACCGTCTTTTGAGGGTAGTAAAGGATTTGAAAGTAATATTAAAATGGAAAATGAAGAGGTATTCATAAATCCCGGAGACGCATATTTAAAAAAGCTCAATTCAAATAAAAGTGAAGGGAGAGCTCCAAAATTTAAGGCTGACCAGTATCTTGGAGACTTTATTAGTTCAACCGAAAATGTTAGGATAGTTTTCAGAGACCATCAAGAACCTGACGGAGACAGAGTTCAAATTAGATTTAATGATGATGTGATTTATCCTAATATACTTTTAACTCAGAGATATAAAAAAATGGATGTTAAGCTTTTAGAGGGTTTTAACAAAATTGATTTTGTCGCTCTAAATCAAGGTGAATCAGGTCCTAATACTGCGGAGGTAAGAGTTTATGATGATGACGGCAATGTAATGATGTCAAATCTTTGGAACCTTGCAACAGGGTCAAAAGCAACCTTTATTGTTGTAAAACAAGATAACTAAAATTGTTATTTCATAAATTAATTTTAAATTATCAGAAAACATAAAAGTTGGATACGCTTACCCTCATAATTAATCAATTGATTTCTCCTCTGGAATGGGTTATGCTTATTTTGATTATTGGTGGGGGCTTATTCCTTCTTTTTGATTCAAAAGGATTCTCTCTAAAAAAAATCCAAAAGGGATTTTATCTTTTGATAAAGAAAAATTCTGAGAAGGGTATATCTACATTTGAAGCATTATCAGCTGTTTTAGCGTCAACCGTGGGGTTAGGAAATATTTCAGGTGTTGCAATTGCAATCCACATGGGAGGTCCAGGAGTTCTTGTATGGATGTGGATAACGGCTTTACTTGGCTCTGTAATTAAATTTTATAGTTGTACCCTATCAGTAAAATTAAGGCAAATGGAGCCGAATGGATTTCCCTTAGGAGGCCCTATGTATTACATGACAATTGGAATGCCTAGATCTGGAAAATTTTTAGCGAATTGGTTTTGTATTGCTGCCCTTTTTGGTGTGTTACCTGCTTTTACCGCAAATCAATTGACTCAAACGGTAGTTCAAGTCATTTATCCACCAGTAAATAGTGCTATTGACAGCTTTATTTTCAAAGGCTCTTTTGGGTTGTTATTAATTTTAGTCTCTGGGTGGGTCATTTTAGGGGGTTTAAAAAAGATTGTTAAAACAACATCCAAGCTAGTCCCTCTTATGGTTATATTGTATTTATTGATGGGTGGGTGGGTCATAATAGATAATTTAATGCAAATACCATATGTATTAAAAACAATAATTTTTTCTGCTTTTGATTTTAAAACTATGTATGTTGGTGGTTTTTGGGGTCTTGTTTTGCTAGGTATAAGAAGGGCCGTTTTCTCTAATGAAAGTGGTATTGGTAACGCACCTATGTACCACGGTCAATCTCAGACAAAAGAACCAATTAACGAAGGTTTGGTTGCAAGTTTAGGCCCACTATTAGATACTATTTTGGTATGTTCAATTACAGGAATTGTAATTATAATAAGTGGGTCATATCTAGACACAGAGTTAAATGGAATTCTTTTAACGCTAGAGTCGTTTAATCGTCTTTTTTATCAGCTTGGAGACACATTATTAGTTTTTATGGTAATTGTTTTTGGAATTACTACACTTTTTACGTACTCATATTATGGTGTTAAGTGTTTAGACTTTTTGACTAAAAAAAAATATGGATTTATTTACAATTATGTTTACTTAACAAGTATCTTTTTTTCTGCAATTTCATCGGTGAATTTTGTGATAAGTCTTATTGATTTATCATTCGCTTTAATGGCTATTCCAAATATGATTTCAGTAATTTACTTGTCTAAACATGTTAAGCAGGAAATAACTAAAACTAATTTTTTGGAAGTAAGATAACAAACACTTCCTATTTTTTAAGGTAAATCCAACTTTTTAAAGGAAATAATCGATCTTAATGTATAAAAATTATATTTTAGTCGTATGAAAGATAGTGTTGCTTTTAAAGACATACATGGGAATATACTTGACCCTATTGACCATACCAGAGAAATACTTAAAAAGAACCCTTTCGTTGAAGTTTACGTAGGTACTGATTCTCAAAGTTTAGCTAAAAAAACACAATATATAACTGTTATTGCTTACAGGTTCGGTAATAGGGGTGTTCATTATATTCTAAAAAAAAGCGGAGTGCCACAAATTAAAGATCTTTGGACTAGGCTGTGGAGAGAAACTGAATTAAGTATTGATATAGCCGAAAACATAAAAAAGTCTCTGAATATAACTCCAGAGATTGATTTGGATTATAACGAAAACGAAAATTTTAAATCACATAAATTAGTAAATGCATCTAAAGGACTAGCTAATTCTCTTGGTTACAAAGTAAACATCAAACCACATATCCAAATTGCAACTAGAGCTGCTGATTATCACTGCAAATAAATTTTTAATTTGAGAGCATTTATTTTTGACCTTGACGGAATTATCGTTGACACAGCCAAATACCATTTTAAATCCTGGAGAATAATTTCTAAAAACTTTGGTTTCGAATTATTGGAAACTCAAAATGAACTTTTGAAAGGTTTAAGTAGAGAAGAATCATTAGAAAGGATACTATCTTGGGCAGAGATTTCAATTGACGAATTTGAAAGGAAAAAGTGTTTAGAGAAAAAAAACGAATTATACAAAGGCTTCATTAATAATCTTAGTCAAATGGATATATTACCTGGTGTAATTAAATTAATAAATTTTGCTGCATTAAAGGGTATCCCAATTGCATTGGGGTCTGCAAGTAAAAATGCACATCAAATTTTAAAAAAACTTGGAATTGAAAACAAGTTTAAAGTAATAATAGACGGGAATTCAACTTCAAAATCAAAACCCCATCCTGAGGTTTTTCTAAAAGGTGCACAAATACTTGGGATAAATCCAGAACAAGTAATTGTATTTGAAGATTCCATCGCAGGTGTAAATGCTGCTAATAAGGCAAAAATGGTTTCGGTTGGTATATGTAAAGGTGGAAAAATTGAAAATGCAAGATTTAATTTTAATTCACTCGATGATATACCGCTTGAATTTTTTGAAAACTTGATTTAAGAATGGAAACACATATCCTTAAAATTGATCCTTGGAAAATAATTGAAGTAGGATGGAATCGAGACAAAATAAAGGACTCTGAAAGCGTTTTTAGCATTGGTAATGGTGCTATGGGTCAGCGAGCCAATTTTGAAGAAGATTTCAGCGGCAAGTCACTACAAGGTAGTTATATAGGGGGTATTTATTATCCTGATAAAACAAAAGTTGGGTGGTGGAAAAATGGTTATCCTGAATACTTCGCAAAAGTTATTAATGCTCCAAGCTGGATTGGCATTTCAATATTAATTGATAGTATTCCTCTTGATTTAAATAAAGTTAATAGAGTTGAAAAATTTGAGAGAATATTAGACATGAAAAAGGGTTTATATGAGCGAGCAATTTCCATTAAAATGAAGGATAATTTAAAAGTTGAGATAAACTCAAAAAGATTTATATCTATGAAAAGAAAATCGGTAGGAGCAATTTCCTATAAAATTAGATGCAACAGAGACGTTAAAATTTCTTTGGCCCCTTATATTGATTTTGATGTGTCTAATGACGATAGCAATTGGGATGAAAAGTTTTGGGAGACAAAAGAAAAAATAAACACCCAAAATAAATCACTAGTAAAAAGTGAGGTCAAAAAAACTGGTTTTAAAGTGATCACCTATATGAAAGCCGATTTATATGACAACAACGTTAAACTTGGAAAGCCTTTTATAGCAAAATCTAATTCAAAAAAAATACTTCTTGAATCCGAACAAATGTTAAAAAAAGGTCACACTTTAAAAGTAGTAAAGTTTGGAGGATATGTGACTTCTAAATGTAATGACTGGAATAAAATTGAAAATAAAACAAATAAAGTTTTAAATCATTTAGAAAACGCATCTTTCAAAGTTCTTTATCAAGAACATAAATTAGAATGGGCTAAAATTTGGGAGCAATCGGATATTAAAATCAATGGGGACATCGAATCTCAACAGGCCATTAGATTTAATATTTTCCAATTAAATCAAACATATAGGGGTGACGATCCAAATCTAAATTTTGGCCCGAAAGGTTTTACCGGAGAAAAATATGGTGGAAGTACTTATTGGGATACAGAGGCGTATTGCGTTCCTTTTTGTTTAGGCACTAAACCTCCTGAGGTGACCATAAATCTTTTAAATTACAGATACCTTCAATTAGACAAAGCAATCGAGAATGCAAAAAAGCTTGGATTTGAAAATGGTGCTGCTTTATTTCCTATGGTTACGATGAACGGTGAAGAATGCCATAACGAGTGGGAAATTACTTTTGAAGAAATACACAGAAATAATGCAATTGCATTCGCAATCTTTAATTACACTAGGTACACGGGCGACATAAACTATTTAATCAATAAAGGATTAGAGGTCTTGGTTGGAATTTCTAGATTTTGGGCTCAAAGGGTCTCCTATTCAAAGAAAAAAAATAAATATGTCATCTTGGGGGTTACAGGTCCAAACGAGTATGAAAATAATGTTAACAATAATTGGTACACAAATTACAGTACTAAATGGTGTTTAAAGTTTACACTTGATTCAATAAAAATTTGTAAAAAAAACAATACCAACTCATATAAAGAATTATCTAAAAAACTGAAAATCAAAAAGTATGAACTTGATTTATGGTTAAAAATCTCAAAAAATATTTATTTAAATGATGACAAAAAACTTGGCATATTTGTCCAACAAGATGGATTCTTCGATAAAGATTTAAAAGAAGTTGGTGAACTAGATAATTCGGAAAGACCATTAAATCAGAATTGGTCATGGGATCGAATTTTAAGATCTCCATACATAAAACAGGCGGATGTTCTTCAAGGAATATACTTTTTTGAGGACCATTTTGATATTGAATCAATCAAAAATAATTATGAGTTTTATCAAAAATTTACGGTTCATGAATCTTCTCTTTCACCATGTATTCATTCAATAATTGCTTGTAAGTTGGAAAAAATTAGTGAGGCACACGAACTTTTTAAAAGAGCCTCTAGGTTAGACTTAGATGACTATAATAAGGAAGTTGAGGAAGGGCTACACATTACCTCTATGGCAGGCAGTTGGTTAACAGTTGTTGAAGGTTTTGCGGGGATGCGAGTAAGAAATAATTCGCTTCATTTTACCCCTCGCTTACCTGAAAATTGGAGAGATTTGATCTTTAAAGTTAATTTTAGACAAAATATTTATAAGATTGAAATTAGCAAAAGTTTTTTTCAATGTTCTTTAGATTTAAAACAGGATTGTTTTATATATGTAAACAACAAAAAGTTAAAATTTGATACGAATGGAAAAACTAGTATCTCTGTGTAGTTTAATGCCAATCTAAATTATCAATCTTTAAATCCATTGCTCAAATGTGATTTCAAATCATCTCGAAGTTTTTAGTAACTTTGTTGAAAAGTAAAATTTTTAAAAAAATTCCAGAGTACATAACTTCATAATTTTGATTAAAAATCAATCAAATGGAATTTAAGTTATTTTTTTTAAAGGTTCTATTTTTATTGCTGGCGTTTTTAATTTTAATTTTAAATAGAAATATGTTAGGCAGAAGTTTCTCGTTCAAATTATTTGCTAAAAGAAAATAATTTTCGCTGCGCCTAATTTCTTTAATTGCCTATTAAATGAAATTTTTCTTGTCTTTTATTTATATATCTGAAGCCATCTTTTGAAAAAAACCCTGGTTCCTCGAGCATAATTCTTACATCCTTGCCCCATTCTTTTATATATACCTTGGTGTTTAATTCAATAGCATAGGCTGTATTTGCATTTAACTTCCATTCCCCAGTGCCTTGAACAAACCCTTGATTATCCCACATGCCAAAAATAGTACCTGCAGAATGACCAAAAAGGCCAAGTGGATGTGTATATATTTGCGGTCTCAAACCTTTTTCAATAGCGTCCTTTCTTGAAATTTTCAAAATTTCGTTACCAGTTATTCCTTCTTTGAAGTTACTGGTTAGTATATCTTCTAATAAATTTCCAGCCTTAAGACCATCTTTTAAATACTTAGGTGCGTCAACTTCATTTGGTTTTAAAACATATGCAAGCTGTTGACAGTCTGTATTAAGATTTAAATAAGAAATTCCAAAATCACAATGAACTAAATCGCCAGGTTTAATAATATCAAATTTTTGTTTTGCATCAAAAGCGTAAAGATCGCTATTATCAGCACGTTGAACATCAATTGTTGGATGAAACCAAGTTTTTAATCCCATTGATGAAACCTTTTCTCTCATCCACCAAACAACATCATCAGTAGTTGTAACTCCAGGAGTAATCACACCTGTTGAGAAGGCTTCCTTAATTATATTATGAGTTATTTCTGTTAAGAGGGAAAATAGTGTCATTTCTTTTTCGGTTCTCGTTTCCACCCATGAAACCGCTAGAGGTTCTGAGCTTATAACCCTTGTTTTAAGGGATTTTGGTAAATAATTCATTAAAAGCTTATGATCTGTTACAGACAATCCATCTGCAATCCCATAGGTATCCGATATGTTAATACCAATTTTTTTTGGGTTCTTAAGTTTAAGATAATCCACAAGAGCCTTCATTTGATCAGGTTCTTTTTCTTTATCCCAAACACTTTTTATTAAGCTTCCAAAAGAATACCTAGTGATTGCAGCCATATCAACTTTATTAGTGGATTCTTTATGAGTAAAAACAAGAATCGTCCTTCTTCTTGCATTCAACCATGTTGGAGGAAGAAGACTCTTAATTATGGGATCTTCATTGTATTCCCTTGTAATTATTACCCAACAGTCAATTTTTTCTCTTACCATAAGCTGCGGTAAAAGGTTTTCCAGTCTATCTTTCTGTATTTCCTCTATAGCTCTTACCCTCTCCTTTAAGGGTAAGACAGCTTGAGAAAAGCAATCGATTTTTGTAAAAGAAAGGAAAATAAATAATAAGTATTTGTACATTAAAACTATTCTAATGAAGGGGGACCGGGTAAAATTCTAGGAGCGTACTTATCGTACCTTTTATTTTTCAAATAATCTTCTTTGACATCACTAATTAAAGAAGGGTTTTTGTATAAATCCGCCATAGTCATAGATAAAGCTTTTGCAGCATAAATCATACCTTTATGTCCTATAGACATTCCAGTACAAGCAACTACAGCCCAAGAATGCCAAGGACCGCCACTTGCAGCAGTTGTCACCCCCAAACTAATAGTGGGTACTACTTGGCTCACATCCCCCACATCTGTTGAACCACCTTGTGCGGGTAACGTTGGTTTGAGTGGATAAATTTTCCCATCAATCCCCTTTTGAGGCTTCCCAGTTTCCTTTAAAATGGTATTAGCATAATTTAATTCACTATCGCTGTAGGTGATCTCACCCAATGTTTCTAGGTTTTTTTGCAAAATTGCAGCACCTGTTCTATTTACCTGTATTTCATAAATTCCTGAGATTAACTTGGTTTCATAAGTGGTTCCTGTCATTAGAGCAGCTCCTTTTGCTATATCAAGGGCCCTTTCATATAAAACGTCAACTCCGGCTCTGTTATTTTGTCTGAGTCTAGTCCAAATCTGGGCATAATCTGGAACAACGTTTACAACGTCTCCTGCCTTTTCAATTTGATAATGGATTCTAGCGGTTGGTTCAATGTGTTCTCTGTAGTAATTTAACCCTGTTGTATATAATTCCATCGCGTCAGCTGCACTATTGCCATTCCATGGATCGGAAGACGCGTGAGCTGAATTACCACGGAACTTGACTCTAAAATCAACAAGAGCCTTAGTACTCTGGGTTCCAGCTTGTATTTCATCGCCAGGGTGCCAATCCATGCAAACATCCAATTTGTCAAATAAACCCTCCCTTACCATCCAAACCTTGGCAAAAATTGTTTCTTCAGCTGGTGTTCCGTAGAATATTACAGTTCCCTCTATATTTCCTTTCTCAATTTGCTCTTTGATAGCAATTGCAGCACCAAGACTTGCTGTTCCAAAAAGATTATGACCACAACCATGACCCGCTCCACCAGGAATTCTAGCTTCTTTAACTGGTTTTCTTTTTTGTGAAATCCCTGCATTGGCATCAAATTCTCCTAATATTCCAATAATTGGTCTACCAGACCCATACGACGCTGTAAAAGCGGTTTTTATGCCGGCGACACCCTCTTCAACATCAAATCCATTTCTTTTGGCGTGGTCTATTAATATTTTTGAAGATTTAAATTCTAATAATGCTGTTTCAGCAGCCTCCCAAATTGCATCACTAGTTTTGATTAATTCTGTCTCATGTTTTTCAATTGATTGTTGGAGTTCTTTTTTAATTGTCCTAATACTCTGAGCTTCAATAGAATAAACAGCAGATATTAATGTTATTGAAAGTAATAAAATCCTTTTCCTCATAGTTTTTAATTATAAATAAATATACTTTTTAATTTTATTTTAAGTTAAATTAGATAATAAAATCATTAAAAATGCAATTAATTAAGTTTTTCAATTTGTCGCTTTGTGTCACTCTTTTATTTTCTTTTGAAACAGTTGCACAGAGAAAAAATAAAAGCCAAAAAAATAAAGTCAGTTATGATCAATCCTTGTACTCTTCACTTAAATTCAGAGAGATTGGCCCTTTTAGAGGTGGTAGATCTTGCGCTGTAACAGGCGTAGATGGTAATCCTAATTTATTTTATTTTGGTTCAACCGGAGGTGGAGTTTGGAAAACTACCGATGGAGGAAAAACTTATAAAAATATTTCAGATGGCTATTTTGGTGGAAGTATTGGTGCTATAGCCGTTTCAAAAAGTGATCCAAACGTTATTTATGTTGGAGGTGGAGAGGTAACAGTTAGAGGTAATGTTTCTTCTGGATACGGAATATGGAAGTCAGAAGATGCCGGAGAAACATGGAAAAGTTGTGGACTCCCAAAGTCTAGACATATACCTAGAATTGTAATTGACCCTCAAAATCCAGACATTGTTTATGCCGCTGTTTTAGGAAATATTTACAAACCTACTTCGGAAAGAGGAGTTTATAAAAGTATCAATGGTGGTAAAACTTGGTCAAAAGTTCTTTTCGAAAGCAATCATGCTGGGGCAGTAGAACTAGTAATTGATCCTAATAATCCAAGAAATCTATATGCTGCAACTTGGAGAGTTAAGAGAACTCCTTACAGTCTTAGTAGCGGAGGAGAGGGATCTCTACTCTGGAAAAGTACGGACAGGGGAAATAATTGGAGGAAAATAAGTAGCAACAAAGGGTTTGCGCAAGGAATATTAGGAATTATTGGTGTCACTGTTTCTCCTGTAAATTCAGATAGGGTTTGGGCAATTGTTGAAAATAAAGATAAGGGAGGAGTATATAGATCCGATGACGGCGGAGAAACTTGGTCACATGTAAATGATAGCAGAGCTTTAAGACAGCGTGCCTGGTATTATTCTAAAATCTACGCAGATACAAAAGACATAAATAAAGTCTATGTAATGAATGTTTCTTATCACAAATCAACAGATGGTGGTAAAACTT
This sequence comes from uncultured Bacteroidota bacterium, assembly GCA_902595825.1. Taxonomy (GTDB): domain Bacteria; phylum Bacteroidota; class Bacteroidia; order Flavobacteriales; family Flavobacteriaceae; genus TMED96. The sequence continues at coordinate 17,847 of CACJRP010000013.1, read as the reverse complement.
TTACATCTCACAATGCTCCTCATGGTGATCATCACGACCTTTGGATTGCACCGGAAGATAACAATAGAATGATCATTGGGGACGATGGTGGTGCGCAAGTGACTTACGATGGAGGTGAAACTTGGAGTACATATCATAACCAACCAACAGCACAATTTTATCGTGTCACTACTGACAACTCTTTCCCTTACAGAATTTACGCTGCTCAGCAAGATAATTCCACTATAAGAATAAAACATAGAAGTAATGGATCATATATAGATGAAGGCGATTGGGAGCCTTCTGCGGGCGGTGAGTCAGCCCACATAGCTATAGATCCTAACGATAACGATATAGTATATGGTGGAAGTTATGGTGGATATCTAACCAGAGTTAATCATAAGAACAATAGTGAGCGGGGCATCAATGTTTGGCCGGATAATCCCATGGGATACGGAGCTGAGGGAATGAAATACCGTTTTCAATGGAACTTCCCAATTTTTTTCAGTCCTCATAACGCTAAAAAAATGTATGCTTTTTCTAATCATGTCCATGTTACTGAAAATGAAGGTCAGAGTTGGGAGATAATTAGCCCAGATCTAACAAGAAACATACCTGAAAAACTTAAATCTTCTGGAGGTCCCATCACTCAAGACAATACAGGTGTGGAATATTACTGTACACTTTTCGCTGGTGGAGAATCCAATTTAAAAAGTGGTTTAATTTGGGTTGGAAGTGATGACGGACTTATTCACTTAACAAAAGATGGTGGGAAAACATGGACAAATGTAACACCAAAAAACATGCCTGAATGGATGATGATTAACAGTATCGATCCGTCTCCATTCGATCCTGGAACCTGCTATGTTGCCGGGACAAAATACAAAACCGGTGATTTTAAACCTTATCTGTACCGTACAGAAAACTATGGTATGACTTGGGAACTAATTAGCAACAATATAAAAAATGAAAACTTCACCAGGGTATTAAGGGCAGATCCGGCTAGAAAAGGTCTTTTATATGCAGGTACCGAATCTGGTTTATATATTTCTTTTGACGATGGCAATAGTTGGAAGCCTTTTCAACAGAATTTGCCTATTGTCCCCATCACAGATTTGACAATTAAAGATAATAGCTTGATTGTAGCAACCCAAGGAAGAAGTTTATGGATGATTGATGATCTAACAGTGCTTCACCAGCTTCCAAACTCTAATAAGAATCCATATCTCTTTAAGCCAAAACCAACCTACAGATTAAGAGGTAGTGGGGGAAAGAGTTCACTTACTATGGGTACAAATAAACCAAATGGAGTAGAGGTCCATTTTTATATTCCATCTTACAATAAAGATTCTGATAAAGTTGAATTGAGTTTTCACGATGAAAAAGGGAATGAAATTAGAAAATTTAGTACATCAGACGATGATAATAAGTTGGAAGTAAAAGATGGTGGAAATATTTTTGTTTGGGATTACAAGTACCCAGGAGCTGAAAAGTTCGATGGAATGGTAATGTGGAGCGCATCTTTAAATGGGGCAAAGGCAGTACCTGGGACCTACCAGGTAAGACTTTCGGTAAATAATTTTGAATCTCAAAATTCATTTGAAATATTGAAGTCCCCAACTTCAGAGAGCTCAGTCAACCAAATGAGAGAACAATTTAATTTTGTAAACCAAATAAATAAGACTATTTCTAAGGCCCACCAGTCCATAAAGAAAATTAGAAAAACTAAACTAAAATTAAATGAATTTTTGAATAACTTTTCAGATAATAAGGATGCAGAAAATATTGTTGAGAAAGCTAATTTCTTAATTGACTCACTCAGCACAGTAGAAAATGCATTATACCAAACTAAAAATGAAAGTAGACAAGATCCCCTTAACTTTCCAATTAAATTGACGAACAAACTAGGTCATATTGCTAACTTGGTTACTATGAATGATTTCCCTCCTACAAGTCAGGACAAAAAACTTATGATGGAACTTACAGAAAAAATAAATAAAGAAATAGAGGTATTTAATAAACTTATGACAAACGATGTCTCTGAATTTAATTTATCTTTTAAAAAATTACAGCTGGACTATCTGATAAATTAATTAGACAATTCAAATAGAATCTCATTTCGTCTATTATAGAATTTATATGGTGCATCATAGGACAATAAAATAGGCTTTCCTATGGTGTCCCTTTTTAATTTTTTTAATTTATTTACAAGCTTTTCTGTGTAAAATCCTTGTTTTTCAATATTATTATAACCGCTATAACGAATGGAAGCGTAAGTTCCCTCTTTAGATTTGTAAACTTCTAAATTTTTATTAACTGGTATTGGAATTTCTTTATCATTAAACTTTTTAGGCAAGACAAACTCCATAATCTGATTTTCTTTATCATTTTTCATATAAACGGGGGTTGTCATTGAAATCTTTTCGTTTTTAGAATTTGACCCAGAAATGTAATTGAATAGATTTCTGAAATTTGAGTTTCCATTTAATTTACCCTTTGACATAACCTTTGCAGCTGGAGGATAATATCTAATTTCAATACTGTCATGTTTTTCTATAACATCGTACAATTGTGTTTCTGTTTGTTGAGCCATGCTTACTGATATGGAAAATAAAATTAAAAAATACTTCAACTTAAAAAATTTTAGGAAAGAATTTAGGTGTGGTTTTTAAATATTTAACATATTCTGGGTTATTACCCCACTTTTCTGTGGCTCTCTCTTCCAGTAAATTTACACCACTAATATAATTGAGAAGAAAATATATAAAAATTGGAGTAACTAAAGCTAAATATTTAAATCCTGAGAAAACTGGGAAGCAAATTATCGTAATCCCAGTCCATATCAAAAATTCTCCGAAGTAATTAGGGTGTCTTGATTTAGACCAAAGTCCACTAGATATGAATTTACGCTTCTTATTATTTAGTTTATTGTGAATTGTTTTTTGATAATCGGCGATGATTTCAATGACCAGACCAATTAAATAGGTTAAACTTCCAAAAGCAAAGTATGTAATTTCATTATTAGTAGGAGACGAAAAAACGACTAAAATTGGGAATAAACATATGAAAACCCATAGACCCTGTGTCATCCATGCTAAGAGAAATTTAGAAAATGAAAGTTTAAGATTATCAAACCTTACATCTTTACCTATCCTTTTAACTCTTTGAAACAGAAAAAAACTTAACCTAATTGTCCAAAGAAGTACACATGAAGCTAAAATTATTTCTCTAATATTTAAGTCACTATTTATTTTAAATTTTAAAAATAACATTAACAGTATTGAAGATACAAATGTTAATCCTCCAAATAAATCATAGTATTTTTCTGATTTTAAATAAAAAGAAGGAATGAAACCTGCTAATTGTAATCCGAAAATTAAAGAAATCACCTTTACGAAAAATTCAAGTTCATTATTGTTTATCGAAACTAAAAATGATACTAATAAAGTTGTTAGAGGTATAGCCAAAATAAAAAAAAATCTTATCATAATTTGAGTATAAATATATATAAAATAAAAACCCCAAAAACAGGAGAATTTGGGGTTTGAATTCTAAATAAGAATTAGTCTTGGTTAGAATAATAAAAATATTAATTATAATTTGCATAATGCAAGTAATAAGTTTCTAATTGTTTTTTTTGTGTAATCAACAAAAAAATGATAAAAATTTTAAATTATTTATAAAAAACTGGTTTTTGTTTTACAAAATATCTAATTTTCCTTGTGGCAATTAAACATTTTTTTTATTTTTAAATATGCTTTACAGAAGTGGATGTCCAATGTGTAATGCCCTTGATATTGTGGGAGATAAGTGGTCATTGATTGTAATTAGAGATTTATTAGGGGGGAAAACTACTTTTAAGGATTTCATGAACGGTCCTGAAAAGATTGCTTCAAATATCTTGTCTCAAAGACTTAAATGGCTCAAAAATCACGAAATTTTGGATTTCATGTACCGCAAAGACAACAAAAAGGAAAAATGTTATTTTTTAACCAACAAAGGAATTGGTCTCTACCCTGTTATGAGTGAATTGGTGTTGTGGAGCGCTAAAAACGTAAATAATGAATTTAATGATCGCGGAAAAGAAGTTATAAAAAAACTCGAGAAGGATAAAAAGGGCAGGATTGATGAAGTGATTCAAAATTATAAGAAAATTAAAACCAAACTTCAGTTAAGTTAGATTAAAAAAAAACTAATTAATCCACAAACCTTGATGTTATTTCTATTTGTTTTTTTATAGACTCGGAAAATTCTTTTTTAAGCCTCGATACAAGATTACTAACTGATGGGCTGTCATCAATAGCAGTAACACCTTGTCCTGCAGACCAAATTGTTTTCCATGCTTTTGCTTCTTCATTCGCAGCATCTAGTTCGTTACCTAAATCCATCTTTTTGGTTTTCGTCCACATTTCTTCAGTTATTCCGACAGCTTCTAAACTGGGGCGAAGAAAGTTAGCATTTACACCTGAAACCGCAGCTGTGTAAACAATATCCTCTGCTTTGCTATTTATAATCATTTCTCTATATCCATCATCTGCTCTACTTTCATTGGTGTTTATAAATCTGGTACCCATATATGCATAGTCAGCGCCCATTTGTATAGCTGCAGCTACATCCACACCATTGCTTATGCATCCAGAAAGGATGATTGTTTTATTAAAAAAACTTTTAATTTCGTTAATAAGAGCCATCGGATTAATAAAGCCCGCGTGGCCTCCTGCACCAGCTGCAACAAGAATCAACCCATCCACCCCAGCTTCGGATGCTTTTTCAGCGTGCCTTCTTTTAATAATATCATGATAAACATATCCTCCATAGCTATGTACAGCATTTACTAAATCTGGCACTGCTCCTAATGAGGTAATTATAAGCGGAACCTTATGCTTAACACATATCTCTAGATCTGGCTGAACCCTGATATTTGTTGGGTGAACAATTAAATTTACTCCAAAAGGAGCAGCTTTTTGACCTGTCTCTTTCTCGAAAGCTTCAAGCTCCTCCTTTATTTGTATAATCCACTGTTCAAAACCTTCTGTTGTTCTGTTATTTAATGCTGGGAACGTACCAATTATTCCATTTTTACAACATTCAATAACCAATTTAGGGCCAGAAATTAAAAACAAAGGAGCAGCAATTATAGGCAATTTTAAGTTTTTAGATAATTCTATATTCATGATTTATGGTTTATCTTTAAGAAAGATAGTTTCTTTTAATTAGTTTTTTTAAATTATTAAATTAATAATACGAAACTTATTTTTATTCACAAATGGAAACAAACTTAAATAAAATTGAAGCACGTGAAATAATGCCTGGTTGTCATGGAAAAGTTATTCATGGAGAAAAAATGACATGGGCATTTTGGGATATCGATCAAAATGCTGTGATCCCAAAGCACAACCACCCTCATGAACAAATAATGCACGTGGTTGAAGGGACATTTGAATTCACATTTAATGGAATGAAAAAAAACTACGGCCCAGGTAGTATAGTTCATATCCCCTCAAACATTTATCATTCTGGGAAAGCTGTAACCAAATGTAAGATAATGGATGTTTTTAGTCCTCCAAGAGAAGAATATTAAAATGAGAATAGATTTAGATGGGAAAAAAGCTCTAGTTGGTGGAAGTACAGGTGGAATTGGTAAAGCTATTGCTATTGAACTGTCCAAATGTGGGGCTGATGTGACCCTAATGGCAAGGAATAAAGAGAAATTAAAAAAAACCATAAACGAATTATCAAAAAATGAAAATTCAAATCATAACTACATAGAAGTTGATTTCAATAATTTCAATGATTTAAAAATAGTCACAGCAGATTTTTTTAAAAAAAATACAATTGATATTTTAATAAATAACACCCAGGGACCCGCAGCTGGCGGATCATTGGAAAAAAATGTCACAGATTACCAAAATTCGTTTGATTTGCTTTTCAAAACCCATGTATGGATAACATCACTTGCACTCAAAGGGATGACTCTTAAAAAATGGGGTAGAATAATTAATGTCGCATCTATTTCGGTCAAGGAACCTTTAAACTACCTTGTTCTTTCAAACAGTATGAGAGCAGCCCTAGTTACTTGGGCGAAATCACTCTCAATAGATGTGGCCAAAAATAGTATAACTGTGAACAACATACTAACAGGATATTTCGATACAGATCGTATTCAGAAGTTGAATTTGGAAAAAGCAAAAGAAATGAAAATCAAACCTGGCGAAGTAAGAAAGGCAATGGAAAACATGGTTCCTATGAAGAGGATTGGTGATCCTGAGGAGTATGCTTACCTCGTCTGCTTTTTAGCATCAAATTTTTCAAGTTATATTACGGGTGCCAATATTCCAATAGATGGAGGACTTATAAAATCTCTTTAAAATTTTTATACCTTCTGTTTCTTTTTTTTTATTTTCGAAGCTAAAATCAAAAGCATAAAAAAATTTTCAATCCCTTTTTTATTTTTTCTGTTTGTCAGTGTATTTTCTATTGGACAAGAGATAGAACACAATGCTTGGAATGCAACTTTTTTTGACTTTTCACTATCAAGTTCTGAAACAATACGGCCTGACTATATAAGATTAGAATTACACAATAGAACCAAAAACTTTTATAATACTAACGATCAAATACTTATTAGACCATCTTATAATCTAAAAGTAAATGAATACTCAAATATTTCGATTGGTTATACTTACATCTCTACAAACCAAAACCAAGGAAGAATAAATGAAAATAATTTTTGGCAGCAATACAATTTCTCATTTCCAGTAAATAGATTAAAGTATTTTGGATGGATTAGGTTAGAGCAAAGATGGATAAAAAAACCAATTACATCTGATAATAAATTCTATTCCTTAAAGTATTCCAATGACTATAATACTAGAATAAGATTTAGAGCAGGTTTTGAAATAATCTTAGTTGACAACGTTACAAAAAATTTAAATTTCATAATATTTAATGAAGTTTTCATGATATTGAAGAATGTTTACCCCTATAATTTTAATCAAAATTGGACATTTTTTGGTTTTAAAAAACGACTAAGTACCAAAGCAGTATTAATTTCTGGTTTTCAAAGAAATTCGATTTTTAGAGGTGGTGATTATCTTCATAAAAACATCTGGTCTTCAATCCTTTTTTACAAAATATAAAGACTGATTTTTATGATAAGTATGCCATATGACCTTATAGTGAATTGCGATTAAACTTTTATCTTCTATAAAATTTAATTGTATTAACATTGTAATAAGAAAGTAATTTAATTATATGAAAGAATTTAAAGCAAATCCTTCTTCTAATGGAAGTAATGGAGTATCAAAAAATGGCAAATGTCCGTTTTCAAGTAACATAGTAAAACAGGCTGCGGGAGGTGGAACTAGAAACCACAACTGGTGGCCTAATCAAATCGATCTCAGTATTTTAAGGCAACATTCATCTTTATCAAATCCGATGGAAGAAGACTTTGATTATGCCAGTGAATTCAATAAGATAGACTTAAGTAAGTTGAAGAAAGAAATAAATGAGCTGATGACAGACTCTAAAGACTGGTGGCCGGCTGATTATGGTCATTATGGGCCTTTCTTTATCAGGATGGCATGGCATAGCGCAGGAACTTACAGAATTGCCGACGGTAGAGGCGGAGCTGGAACAGGTACACTAAGATTTGCACCCCTTAATAGTTGGCCTGATAATCAAAATCTTGACAAAGCAAGACTTCTGCTTTGGCCAATAAAACAAAAATATGGTAAAAAACTATCGTGGGCTGATTTAATGGTTTTAACAGGAAATTGCGCTCTCGAATCAATGGGCTTTAAAACCTTTGGATTCGCTGGAGGTAGAGAAGATACCTGGGAACCTGAAGAAGATATTTATTGGGGTTCAGAAAAAGAATGGTTAGCGGATGAAAGATACACCAAGGAAAGAGAATTAGAAAATCCTCTCGGTGCAGTACAAATGGGTTTAATATATGTTAACCCTGAAGGGCCTAACGGAAAGCCTGACCCATTGGCAGCGGCGGTAGATATTAGAGAAACTTTTGGGAGAATGGCAATGAATGACGAAGAAACTGTTGCTTTAATTGCAGGGGGACACACATTTGGTAAAACTCATGGCGCTGCTGATCCTGAAAAATATGTAGGTGCAGAACCAGCTGGAGCCTCAATTGAGGAGCAGGGTCTTGGATGGAAAAATAACTTTAACAGCGGTCGCGGAGTTGATACGATTACAAGTGGTCTTGAGGGTGCTTGGACTACAACACCAATAAAATGGAGCAACAACTATTTTGAAAATTTATTCAATTATGATTGGGAACTCACAAAAAGTCCTGGAGGGGCTTTTCAATGGAAACCTGCTAATAATGAAGGCCTAGGTACCGTTCCAGATGCACACGACCCAGAGTTAAAACACGCTCCAATGATGCTTACAACAGACTTGGCGCTAAGAGAAGATCCTGCATACGAGAAAATTTCTAGAAGATTTTATGAAAACCCAGACCAACTTGCCGACTCATTTGCAAGAGCCTGGTTTAAGCTCACACACAGAGACATGGGCCCTGTAAGTCGATATTTAGGAAGCGATGTTCCAAAAGAAGAATTAATTTGGCAAGATCCTGTACCTATTGCTGAGTATGATCAAATAACTTCAGACGATATTAATTCTCTTAAAAATAAAATTATAAACTCTGAAATTAGTTTAAATAAACTGGTTTCTACAGCTTGGGCCTCTGCATCAACTTTTCGAGGTTCTGACAAAAGAGGAGGAGCTAATGGTGGTAGAATAAGACTATCTCCACAAAAATTTTGGGAAGTAAATAATCCTGTGGAGCTTGAAAAGATATTGTCTGTTTATGAGAATATAAAGTCTGATTTTGATAGCAGCAATGGAAACAAAAAAGTTTCAATCGCAGACCTGATAGTTTTAGGTGGTTGTGCAGCAATAGAAAAAGCTTGCAAAAACGCTGGAGTGAACTATAAAGTCGAGTTTACTCTTGGAAGAACCGACTCAAGTCAAGACCAAACTGATGTAAGTTCTTTTGCAGTTTTAGAACCAAATGCAGATGGATTTAGAAATTACGTAAAACATGATTTTATTGTTTCGTCAGAAAAACTACTAATTGATAGAGCACAACTTTTAAATTTAACTGCACCTGAAATGACTGCATTAATTGGTGGGATGAGGGTACTCAATACCAATTTCGATGGATCTGATTTTGGTGTTTTAACTGAAAAGAGTGGCACACTTGATAACGCATTTTTTAGAAATTTGTTAGATCCAAACATCATTTGGAGTTCAAATGGTAGTAATTATGACGGTATTGATCGAAAAACCGGTGTTAAAAAATGGTCCGCTACTAGAGTTGATTTAATTTTTGGTTCAAATACAGAATTACGCGCACTATCAGAAGTCTACGCTTCAGATGATGGAAATGAACATTTTGTCAAGGACTTTATAAAAGCATGGACCAAAGTGATGAATCTAGATAGATTCGATTTAAAATAAATTTATTTTAAAATTTAAATCCCCCTTCAAGGGGGATTTTTTATTGATTAATTTCTAAATTCATATATTGTTTAAAATCATAGATATGAACAAATTACACTTTTTATTACTAATATTTTTTGTATCCTGTAGCTCTCCAAATTGCGATATCGTAATTCAAAATGGAACAGTCATAGACGGAACAGGAAGTCCAAGATTTATAGGAACTGTCGCAATAACGAACGATAAGGTTGTTTACGTGGGGACTAAAAAAAAATTTAGTGCTGAAAAAACAATAGACGCTAGAAATAAAATTGTAAGTCCTGGTTTTATAAATATGCTCAGTTGGGGTTATGATACTCTATTGGAAGATGGAAGATCACTAAGTGACTTAAAACAAGGGGTGACTTTAGAGATCTTTGGTGAAGGAAATTCCCCTGGCCCAGTAGGGAAAATTGGAGGCAAAGATTTTGTTGGATTTGGTGATGCAATGGAAAAACTTATAAAAAATGGTGTAAGTCCAAATATTGCTTCCTTTTTAGGCGCTACTAACGTAAGAAAACTAACTGTCGGTTACGAAAACAGAGATGCAACTGATTTTGAATTAAAAAATATGGAACAAATTGTTGAAACAGGGATGAAAGAAGGCGCTCTCGGTATAGGGTCATCTCTAATTTATGCTCCTGCTGATTATGCGAATACAAATGAATTAATCACAATTTGTAAAGTTGCATCAAAATTTAAAGGTAAATATATTTCCCATATGAGAAACGAGGGAAGAAATGTTCTTGAGGCCTTAGATGAATTAATTACAATTTCTAAAGAAGCAGACATTCCAGCTGAAATCTACCATCTTAAAGCATCCAGAAAACCAAACTGGTTTTTGCTTGATAGTATAATAAATCAAGTAGAAAAAGCAAGAGAAAATGGACTGAAAATTACTGCGGACGTTTATACCTATCCTGCAAGTTCAACTGGTTTAACTGGAGTGATTCCTACCTGGGTTCAAGAGGGAGGTCATAGAGCTTGGATTGAGCGTATGAAAAGTAAAAAAGTGAGAAAAAGACTTCTCAAGGATATTAGAAAAGAATTATCTGAACAGCCTCCAGATGGAATTTTAATGGTGGGTTTTAAAAATGATTCATTGGACAAAATATATAGAGGTAAAACAATAGCTGAAGCGTCTTCAATGAGAAATCAAAGTCCTGAAGAAACAATAGTAGATTTAGTAATAGAAGATGATAGTAGAATTCAATGTGTTTATTACAGCATGTCAGAAGAAAATTTAAGAAAGAAAATTTCTCTTCCATGGGTTTCTTTTTGTTCAGATGCTGGTTCTTACTCGGACATTGAAAAAGATTTCAGAACACACCCAAGAGCTTTTGGAAGCTTTATAAGAGTAATTGGAAAATTTTCACGTGATGAAGGAGTCATAACCCTCGAAGAGGCAATTAGAAAGCTAAGTGGATTCCCAGCTAAAACACTTGAATTAGATAGAAGAGGAACCATTGAAAATGAAAACTTTGCAGACATAGTAATTTTTAATCCTAAAAAAGTTAGAGATTTGGCCACTTTCAATGAACCTCTTCAATTTGCCGAAGGTGTAGAGACAGTATTAGTTAATGGTCAAGTCGTTTTAGAAAGTGGCGAACATACAGGAATATTTCCTGGTCGGTTTGTTAAGGGTATAGGTAAAGGTTTATAAGTGAAAATATATAGCGGAGCTGTAATAAACAAAAATAAAAGGTATAGTCTTTGGAGAATTTGGAATCAAAATCTACCTAAGGTTTTATATATAATGTTAAATCCATCTATAGCTAACCAATTTGAAGATGATAGTACGGTAAGAAGACTAAATTATTTCACCAAAAAATTTGGTTTTGGAGGTTTTTACGTTGGTAATATATATCCCCATATCACTCCTTTCCCTAAGGTTCTATATAGTCTAAATCTAACCTATAGCAAAAAAAACTATTTTTATTTAAATTCAATGATTGAAAAAAGCGCAAAGATTGTTTTTGCGTGGGGAAATTGTCAGGAAAAACCATTATGGATTGAGAATATGGTAAAAGCTCCACTTTGTTTTGGACACAATAAAAATGGATCTCCAAAACATCCCCTCTATCTTCCAAAAAGCACTCGCCTTATTTCTTTCTTTTAAGACTCAATTTTAAATCCAGATTAAAAAAAATTAACTATAAAGATTAAATGATTGATTAAATTTGTTTTAAAAAATAATGGCTGAACTAAATATAAAGCAACTAAAAAAAACTTACAGTGGCGATATTTTAGCTATGGATGACATATCTATCACTATCAAATCGGGTATGTTTGGCCTTTTAGGCCCTAATGGTGCGGGAAAATCGACTTTAATGAGAACCATCGCTACACTTCAAAAACCAGACTCAGGGACGATTAATTTTAATGATATAAACGTTCTTGAATCCCCCAAAGAATTTAGAAGTCAACTTGGTTATCTCCCTCAAGAATTTGGTGTTTATCCCCGAATAACAGCTGAACAACTTTTGAATCATCTTGCTACTCTAAAAGGAATAAACAGCAAAAATGAAAGAAAGGAGTTGGTAGATTATCTTCTTGAAAGAACCAACCTTTACGATAAAAAAAATAAAAGTGTTAAAGGGTTTTCAGGAGGTATGAAGCAGCGTATTGGAATTGCTCAAGCTTTAATAGGTAATCCTAAAATATTAATTGTTGATGAACCAACAGCAGGATTAGATCCTGGAGAGAGAAATAGATTTTATGATCTTCTCTCAGATGTTGGTAAAGACGTAATAGTAATATTATCTACCCATATCGTTGATGATGTTAGAGAGTTGTGTACGGAGATGGCAATTATGGATTTTGGTAAAATTGTTTTTCAGGGAAAACCTCAAGACGGGATTAGTGAACTCGATGGAAAAGTTTTTGAAAAGCACATTAAAAAAATTGAACTTGAAAAATATAAAAAAGAATTCAATGTCATTTCTAATAGATTAATTGGTGGAAACCCTATAATTCATGTATTGGCAGAAAAAGCAGATAAAACATTTAAAAAAATTGAGCCTACACTTGAGGATGTGTTTTTTTCAAAATTATCTAAAAATAAAATTTAAATGTTCAACTCATTTCTAAAGTCTGAACTTAAATACACCTTAAAACAACCCATGGTGTATTTATTTTTTCTGATTGTTTTTATTTTAAGTTTTGCAGCAACTTCCTCTGATAATGTTACAATTGGGGGTTCAATTGGAAATGTAAAAAGAAATGCTCCTCATATCATATCGGTTTTCACAAGCACTTTAACAATATTTGGGTTACTATTTGCTGCAGCTTTTTTTAACAATGCTGCCTTGAGAGATTTCAAATATAATTTTAATGAAATTTTATTTGCAACTCCGATAGAAAAGTTTGGATATTTTTTTGGAAGATTCACAGGAGCTCTAATTATTTCCACAATCCCTATTTTAGGGGTTTTTTTTGGTATATCACTAGGCTCAACTCTATCGCCAGTTTTTGGTTGGATTAGTGAGGATAGATTCGGTCCAATTCAAATACAAAGTTTTATCAGCAACTATTTAGTCTTTGTCCTGCCCAATATGTTTATATCAGGAACTATAATTTATGCTTTAGCCCAGCAATTCAAAAATAGTATAGTTTCTTTTGTTGGTGCTCTCATTATTATTGTTGCCTATTCCATATCTGGGGAATTAGTTTCTGATTTGGAAAACGAAAAATTAGCTGCCCTGGCTGATATTTTTGGAATAAGAACCTACGGGTTAATTTCAAAATATTACACTCCTATTGAAAAAAATTCGATTAACCCCTCATATTCAGGCCTCATGCTTTTAAATAGAGTTATTTGGCTTTCTTTATCCTTGGTAATTCTTATTACTTCATACTTTAATTTTAATTTTGTTAAGAAAAAAATAAGAAGATTAATAAGGGTTAAATCATCAAAGACTGAAATTAAAAAGAATTTACCTCTCCCCTCTATTAGCTTAATAAAGGAAAATCTAGTAACACAATTCTTAACTTTTTATTCAATAAACCTCAAAAATATTTATCGTCACGTTACTTTCAAAATTCTTTTCCTCTTTAGCTTTATACTTTTACTTACAGATCTAATATCAGGTTATGAGTACTTTGGTCTGAAGTCATATCCACTAACGTACAGAATGACCGATTCTATTTCCGGAACTTATCTGTTTGTAATGATAATACTCGTTTTTTTTAGCGGAGAACTTGTATGGCGTGATAGAGATGAGAAAATAAATGAGGTCATTGATTCAACCCCTCACAATTCAATGATTTCTCTTCTGTCAAAAACGATTTCACTTTTTTCTTTAACAATTGTTCTTCATACATTTTTTGTATTATGTGCAGTTCTGTTTCAAATTATCAAGGGGTTTGATGATATACAACTATCGATTTATTTTTGGGATTTCATGTACAGAGCCATGCCTATTTATTTATTGTTTTGTACCAGTTCAATTGCTATCCAGGTAATTGTAAACAATAAATACTTTGGTTATCTTATATCGGTTGTATTAATTTTACTACTAGATATCCTTCTACTGTTGGCTGACATTGAATCCAACATGTTAAGTTTTGGCAGCACTCCCTTTATGATATATTCAGATATGAACGGTTTCGGACCTAGTGAAAAAGGGGTTTTCTGGTTCAACTTGTATTGGATTTTTACAGGTCTAACACTTCTTATTTTTTCAAGTAATCTTTGGGACCGAGGGACGAATAATAAATTTAAAGATCGATTTAAATTTCAAGAAGAAAATTTATCAAAAAAAGTAATCATCCCTTCTGCTTTGGTTGTCATTATTTGGTTGCTTACAACAGGTTACGTGTATTACAACACTCAAATTTTAAATCCTTACAAGAAAAGTAAAGAATTGGAAAAAATTGCTGTTGAGTATGAAAATAAGTATAAAAAATATAAATCATTACCCTTGCCGAAGATCTTAAACGCAGAATATAAAATTGATCTATACCCCTACCAGAAAAAAATTGATGTTTTAGCGGAGATAATCATGACCAATTCAAAAGACATTGAAATCGATACTTTTATTGTCGGGACTCGAAAAATGTGGCAGGAAAAAATATCGTTTGAAGGTGCTTCACTTTTAAGTGAAGATAAGAAACATAATGTTCAATTCTATCTCTTCAATCCACCTCTAAAATTAGGAGATACCATAAAGGCAATTATCGAAAACAAATATGAAACCAAAGGTTTTTCAAACAGTGGAGAATCAACAAGAATTGTTAAAAACGGATCTTTTTTAAATAATTACGAAATCCTCCCTTCTCTTGGCTACAGTAGCGAAAAAGAATTAAGTGACAGAAATAAAAGAAAAAAATACAACCTCCCTCAAAAAGAAAGAATGCCAAAACTTAAATCAAATTGTGTAGATGATTGCAAAAAAAATTATTTGACACAAGGGCTTAGTGACTTTATTAGTGTAGAAACAATAATATCAACTTCTAAAGATCAAATTGCTATTGCACCAGGAAGTTTAATTGACAATTGGAATGAGAATAATCGAAATTATTTTAAATACAAAGTTGATCACCCATCCCAAAACTTTTACTCATTTATTTCTGCAGATTACAAAGTAGATAGAAAAAAATGGAATGATGTTGATATAGAAATTTACTACGACAAAAAACATTCAGTTAATATCGATAAAATGGTAAATGCTGTTGAAAGATCTTTAGAATATTACACACAAAACTTTGGACCTTACACTCACAAGCAGTGTAGAATTATTGAATTTCCAAGGTTCTCCACCTTTGCACAGGCTTTTCCTGGGACCATGCCTTATTCAGAGGCTTTTGGTTTCGTCATAGATCTCGAAGACGAAGAAAAAAATAACGTAATTGATGCAGTTATAGCTCACGAAATTGCACACCAGTGGTGGGCACATCAATTAGTTGGTGCAAACATGCAAGGAGCAACATTATTAAGTGAAAGTTTCTCAGAGTATTCCTCTTTAATGACAATGAAAAGTATATCAAAAACACCTATGGCAATGCGTGAATTTATCAAATATGACCACGACAGGTATCTAAGGGGAAGGTCTGGAGAAGTTGAGAAAGAACTGCCTTTATTCAAAGTTGAAAATCAGTCATACATTCATTACGGAAAAGGAAGTGTAATATTGTATGCTCTGCAGGATTATATTGGTGAAGACAAGGTAAATGAGGCGCTTAAAGAGTTCTTAAATAAATACAAGTATTCAAATTACTACCCTACCTCTTTGGATTTTCTAAATGTTTTAGAAAAAAAAGTTCCCGATTCTTTAAATTATTTGATTGATGATTGGTTTAAGGAAATTACCATTTATGATAATAGACTTAAAACTGCTGAGGCAAAAAAACTTGAAAACGGAAAATATGAGATTAATCTCGAGATAGAATCAAAAAAAATAAGGGCTGATTCAATTGGAAATGAAAAAAGTATTCCATTAAATGAATGGGTAGACATTGGATTTTTTACCGACAAAGATGAAAAAGAATTGATTGGTCAAAAACGTATTAAAATAAGAGAAAATACAAGTAAGTTATCTTTTCAATTAGATACCCTACCCGCTAAGGCAGCGATCGATCCTAGACATCTTCTAATAGATAAGGTTTATTCTGACAATATAAAGACAATTAATCTGAATTAAATATTGCTTTCTTTGGCAATATTTTTATAAATTGGTTTTATTAACTATAAATCAATTTAAAAATGAAAAAAATATTACTATTTATATTTCTTGCTTGCAATTTTGTGGTTGCTCAGCAAAACATAACTTTTGAACAAGTAGGGCTTAAAGTAAATGCTGGTAGTGCAGGTTATGTTCTCGAACTTGTTGATGAATTTTACTCAAGTATTGACCTCCCAGACGGAGTATCTGTCGTGTTAGACTATGTTGCTTTCAAATCTCATGAAGTTGAAGCTACGCACTATCTATCTTTTATTGGATCAGTTGAAGGGCTAGCTGAACTCAGAAAAATGAGGTCCGGTGCAGCTTACAGAGAATATATTAATGAAATGGAAAAGTTTGGTTCAATTACATCATCAAATGCTGGGAGTACTTTAATAAGAACTGGTCTTGACAAGAGAAAAGGCCACAAATTTTCTCAAACTTGGCAGTGGAGAGTAGATAATCCTGCTGTATTTGCCGCAGCTTTTCAAGCATTCATGAAAGGTTACAGCCATCCGGGGTATGTATCTTTAGGCCAGATATCTCACGGGCAAAGTTCAGACGGTGAATCTCACTACATTTATGCTTCTCACAAAGATTACGGTGCTGCTTTAACAAACAACATTGACACAAAGAAAGAACAAGAGGCATTTGCGAAATTTCAGCAGGCAATAGCTCCAATCTCCACTTATTTTGGAACTAGAACCCTTATGAATATTAAAACTTGGAATTAAAGAATAATCAAATCAGACACTAAATTTAAAGCCCTCACACGAGGGCTTTTTTTAAAACCTATACTTCGCAAAAATTTCAAAACCACTTCGGTTATTTGATGCACTGTTACCAGCTCCAAAATCAGTAGCGTACCCAATATCTATTCCCATTTTTAACTTTACCATTCCCATCAAATAGGCATATCCAATACTTTTATATCCACCTCCAAACTCAAAAAAGTTTTTATAATCCAAGTTGCCCCCTACACTAGTTTGATTGGTAGCGTTGGGAATAATTTTAATTGAATAATATGGATTAAAGGAAAGACTTTGAATTCCTAGGTCTACTTTTCCTCCTAATACTGAATAAAATATTGGATTTTCATTTCTAACAAACGAAGGGTCACTCAAAAATTTTTCTGGATTTAAAAAACTAGGGGTCCCAAAAGAAAAAAAGAGTTTTTCATATTTAAGTAAAAAGCCTACTCCAAATATCGGATAACTCCCTTGCGCTGTAGGAGTTATCGCAGGGTTAATCTCTTGGGTAAGGCGCTGTAGTTCATCAATATTTGAGTTTTTTGATGCCATGCCAACCTTAGCTCCCAAGAATAATGAATAACCTTCACCCAGTTTTAGCTTATAGCTAGCGTCCAGTGCATATTGTGTCCTTGTATCAATGTAAACTTTATTCGAAATGACAGATAGACCAAGAGTTAGATTTTTCTTTGGAGAACCAGAATAATAGATATAATTAATCCTTGGTGCTTCAGAAACACCTGACCATGTTGTCCTTGTGATAACAGCTAACGACCTTTTTGAAGGACCGGTGTGGTCAGGACTATCACCCTCAGATCCAACATAAGCTGGGTTAAATGCGTTCATAAAAAATCTTTCCATTAAGAAATTTTCCTGAACCTGCGCATTAGTAGTAATAAAAGTTAAAAAAAGTAGTATTGTTAATCTTTTCACGTTTCAAATTTAATTAA
>CACJRP010000012.1 GCA_902595825.1 uncultured Bacteroidota bacterium | reverse complement strand
AAAAGGGTTCCCTTTCTTGGAGAGTTAATGTTGGGACATGTAAGATATGGAACGTTTGGTAAAAACAGTATTGAGAGTGTCCATCCTTTTCTCCGACAAAACAACTGGATGCACAGAAATTTAATCGTAGCTGGTAATTTTAATATGACTAATGTAGGAAAATTATTTTCAAATTTAGTTCAACTTGGACAGCACCCCAAAGAAAATTCTGACACAATAACTGTAATGGAAAATATTGGTCACTTTTTGGATGACGCAGTTGCTAAAATTTATAAAAATTTAAAAAAAGAGGGATTTAGTAAATTTGATTCGTCTCCATTAATAGCCGAAAGACTAGATATTTCTAAAATTCTTAAAAAAGCATCTAAAGACTGGGATGGTGGATTTACTATTGCTGGAATGATTGGTCATGGCGATGCTTTTGTTCTTCGCGACCCTTGTGGGATCAGACCAGCTTTTTATTTTGATAACGAAGAATTTACTGTAGTAGCTTCCGAAAGACCAGTAATTCAAACTGTTTTTGATGTCAAATTCAACTCAATAAAAGAAATACCTCCGGGGAATGCAATGATTTTAAAAAAATCTGACAATATAGACATAGTAAAAATTTTTAGAGAAACTGAAAATAAGCAATGTTCTTTTGAAAGAATTTATTTTTCTAGAGGTAGTGATTCTGATATTTATAAAGAGAGGAAAAAATTAGGATATCTTCTGTTTGGTCAGATTATGAAATCTATAAAGGATGATTTAAAAAACACAGTGTTTTCGTATATTCCTAATACTGCTGAAACCTCTTTTTATGGACTTATAAGTTCGGTTCAAGATTACTTAAGAAATAAGGTAAGCAGTAAGCTAAGTGAATCAAATTTTGATTTAATTGAGATCCAAAAAATTTTAGAATTGAGACCTCGAATTGAAAAAATTGCAATAAAAGATGTAAAATTAAGAACTTTCATAACTGAAGATAATTCAAGAAATGAGTTGGTAAATCATGTTTATGATGTTACTTATGGCATAGTAAAGCCGTCTGATAATTTAGTAATCTTAGATGACAGTATTGTAAGGGGAACAACACTTAGAGAAAGTATTTTGACAATGTTAAATAGATTAAATCCCAAAAAGATAATAATTGTATCTAGCGCACCACAAATTAGATATCCTGACTGTTACGGCATTGATATGGCTAAACTTGAAGATTTTATTGCTTTCCAAGCCGCTATTAAACTTCATGAAGAAAATGGGACATTAGATATCCTAAAGGAGATTTACGATTTATGCATCAACTCTTTTAAAAATAAAAAAGCAGAAGCTGAAAATCACGTAAAAGACATATACAAAAATTTCACAGATGACGAAATATCAAATAAAATGTCTGAAATGTTAACTAGTAAACTGAATAATATTCCTTTAAAAATAATTTTTCAAAAAATCGAGGGATTGCATAATGCATGTCCTAATCACAAAGGTGATTGGTATTTTACAGGTAATTACCCAACTCCTGGAGGAAACAGAGTTGTAAATCAGTCTTTTATAAATTTTTTTGAAGGAAAATCTTCAAGAGCGTATTAGTTCAAATATTTCAAAAATAAACCTAAAATAGTTTCTTATTATCAACATAAATAATAAATTTATTATACCAGAACATAATTAGGTTAAGTTCATGGTGAAATTTGGGCAAAAGGAGGAATTTTTTCCTCCTTTTTACTTTAAATTTAACCAGTAACTTCCTTATAGATCTTATCAACTGAATCCCAATCTATAATGTTAAAAAATGCTGATATGTATTCTGGCCTTCTATTTTGGTATTTTAAATAATAGGCATGTTCCCAAACATCAATGCCTAAAATTGGAGTCCCTCCAGAACCAATATTTGGCATCAGGGGGTTGTCTTGATTTGCCGAAGAGCATACTTCCAAAACACCATCATTTTTTACACATAGCCATGCCCAACCTGACCCAAATCTTGAAGCGGCGGCTTTAGAAAATAATTCTTTAAATGAATCAAAAGAACCGAAACACTTGTTAATTTCATCCGAAAGGTCTCCAATAGGTGAACCTCCTTTATTGGGTCCAATTATTGACCAAAAAAGTGAGTGGTTATAAAAGCCACCACCATTATTTCTTATAGTAGCATTATTCATATCCATTGACTTTAGTAAATCAATTATATCCATTTCCTCAAAACTTGTCCCTTCAATTGCATTATTTAAGTTATTTGTATAACCTGCGTGATGTTTTGAATGATGAATTTCCATTGTTTTAGCATCAATAAAAGGTTCTAGATCACTATATCCATAATTTAAGTCTGGTAATTTAAAAGCCATATTTTTTTTATTTATAATTTATATTGTAAATCTAAAGATTAATTACATTTATTTAGTAATGTCAACTGTAAATAATTTAAATTCATTTCTAATATTAAACGCCTCAGCTGGTTCAGGAAAAACTTTTTCAATTGTTCAGAACTACTTAGTTCACCTTTTTAAGGATAAATCTGAAGAAGCTTTCAATAAAATGTTAGGAATAACTTTTACAAATGCTGCTGTTTTGGAAATGAAATCAAGAATTTTAGAACAGCTCTACAAATTTTCTAATAGTAAGTTTGATAATATGGCCGAAAACATAATCAGAGAAGTTGATTTTGATAAAGATGAGTTGGCCAAAAAATCAGAAATCATTCTAAATAAAATTTTAAATAATTATGGAACGTTTGATATAATTACAATCGACAGTTTATTTCACAGAATAATTAGAGGTTTTGCAAAAGAGCTAGAGTTGAATTATAGCTTTGATGTTGAGATTGAATCTGAAATTGTTTTAAATGAGTCAGCAGAGTATTTTATTAAAAAAGTAGGAGAAGACAAACAAATTTCAAATTTATTAGAAAGATTCACCTATCAAAAGATAAATAATGAAGAAAATGACTGGAGATTGAAAGAAGACCTAATGGACGTAGGTAGGATAATATTGAACGACAATGATCAACTTTATGCAGATCAACTAAGAAAAATTAATCTTAAAAAAAGAGATTCACATGAAAAGTATTTAAAAAATGAATTAAATCTTTTAAAGAATAAAAACGAAAAAATTTCAACTAAGCTATTAGAAAAATTAGGAAAAGAAGGGCTTAACTCAGATCTATTTAGCTATAAATATGTCTATAAAGAATTAAATGGTCTTCTAAATGAAAATAAAGATATATTGGAAAATTTTTTAAAGTTGAATCATAAACTAAATGAGAAGAAACCTTTGCTTAAGGCAAGTGTAACACAAGATCTAGTCAGTAAATTTAATCAAATTATACCATATCTTAAATCAGATTTAACCAAGATTACAAATAACTTAATCTCAATTGACATAATTGAAAACATTCTTAGGGATTGGGTTCCTCTTACTCTTTTGTCAAATGTATCATCAGTAATTGATAAAATTCAGTCAGAAAAAAATAAAATACTCATATCAACTTTTAGTAATAGAATCCTAAAACAACTTTCAATTAATCCTTATCACAACATTATTTTTGAAAAATTAGGAAATAAATATCATAATTTTTTCATTGACGAATTTCAAGATACATCTGAGTCTCAGTGGGCAATTTTAAAATCTTTAATCCAAGATTGTATGCAAAACGTCGGTGAAAATAAAAATTATGGGACCTTAACTTTGGTGGGAGACTCCAAACAATCCATTTATAGATGGAGAGGCGCTAAACCTGAACAATTTGTTGAGATTCAAAAATCTAAAGATTTACTTTTTTTAAAGCCAAAAATTGAAGACTTAAAAACTAATTACCGAAGTCAAAAGGAAATCATTGAGTTTAATAATTTTTTCTATTTAAAATTAATCGATCAATTAGAACATGAGCAAACAAAAAAAGTCTACAACAAAAGCTTAATTCAGAATGCGAAAAATAAACAAGGAGGTTATGTACAAATAGATTTTTTAAATAATGATGAAGACATAAATTCAATCTATCTAAACAAAATCATTGAAAAAATTAAAATTAGTTTGAAATCAGGATTCGATTATAAGGATATAGCTATTTTGGTAAGATATAACCGCGAGGCTAGAGAAATCAGCATTAAATTCCAGGAAGAATCTATTCCACATTTTGTTTCGGATGCTTTATTATTTTCGGATTCTAACCAAGTCCAATTTTTAATTAACTTGATAGAATTATTTCTAAATCCTGACGTTTTATCGTTAAAAGTTCAACATCTAAAACTTTTGTATCATTATTTTAATAAAGATGAAGAGTTTCATTATTTTTTAAATAAAAATTTGAATAAATCTTTTAATCAAATTTTCAAGGAAAATAATCTGAATTTTAATTTCGACGACTTTAATAAATATTCTTTATTTTATTGTATAGAAAAAGCATGTTTTGACTTTCCGTGGATAGATTTAAAAAATACTTTTGTAAATAGTTTTTTGGATAAAATTCTACATTTAGAAAACTCGGAACAAATTTCAAGTCCACGTGATTTTTTAAAAATTTGGCAAGCAAATATTTCAAAATGGTCTATTGCTTTGAATGATGAAGTAAATGGAGTAAAAATTAGTACTGTTCACAAAGCAAAAGGTTTGGAATTTCCGGTAGTTATCGTCCCTTTCTCAGATAAACAAATATATAATAAACAAGCAAAAAAAGTTTGGTTTAATAGCTCTAAATTTTTGGGAACTGATGTAGGATATGCGAGGATGAAATTCACGAAAAAAATATCCCAATTTGGAAATTATTGGAAGCGTATCCATGAAAAAATAAAAGCTGACGAGGAAACTGATGCATGGAATTTTTTTTATGTAGCAACAACTAGAGCAGTCAACCAACTATTTATTATATCTAGTAACAAAAATCAAAATTCATATTCGTTTTCTAGGGTCTTAAAAAACATATTGCAGTCAAAAAAATCAAGTGAAGAGGGAATATTTGAATGGGGTAAAATTAAAAATAAAAAAAGTTTAAAAAGGAGCAAAACTAAAATTGTAACTGAGGAACTAACATATGATGTAGAGAAGAGTAATTTTAAAGAAAAACTTTTTTATCCCAACAATTCAAACAAAAATACTAAAAAAGAGTCTAGAAAGAAGGGGGATTTGATTCATGAATTGTTATCCCATATTTACTATTTGGATGATATTCAAATTGTCTTGGACAATTATTATTTAAAAGGGAAAATTGATAAAGTTGAAAAAGAATATTTTATAAAAATTTTCAAAAAAATTCACCTCCATCCCATGATTAAAAAATATTTTTCAAAAAATTATTTGTCAATGAACGAGAAAAGTATACTTTTTCCAGATAAAAATATTCTAAGGCCAGATCGAATTTCTTACAACGACAAAACATGCGTCGTAATCGATTATAAAACAGGTAAAAAAAAGGAAAAAGATAATCTTCAAGTGATTGAATATATGAAACATATGAAGGAAATTTTAAATAAAGAAACTTTGGGTTTTATTGTTTACATAGAAGAGAATAAACTGTCAGTTAAACAAATTGATTTTCAAATCAATAAAAATTAAAAATAAAATATTTTGAAAACATTTTTAGATGAATGTATTGCAAGAATTTTAAAAGAGAATAAAGACTTAAGTAAAATAACTGTAATACTTCCCACTAAAAGATTATGTTCGATTTTTATTAGGTTATTAAGTAAAGAAATAAATTCCCCACAATTTTCTCCAAATGTATATTCCATAAGGGACTTTGTATCTAATGTGTCTAATTTAAGCAAGGCTTCCAAAACTGAAGAATACTTATACCTCTACTCAGTTTATAAGGAGGTTTTTAAAAATAATTCTACTGAAGGTTTTGAAAATTTTATAAAATGGGCACCTACATTAATTTCCGATTTTAACAAAATTGACTCTAATATGATTGATTCTAAGTTGATTTTTAAGGATCTATATGAGTATCAAAAAATGGAGAATCTTTTTGAAAATAATTTAGATGGAAATGATTTAGGCTTTTGGAATTTAATTGATAAGCTTCATGAAGAATTTTCTAAAATTTTGCTTGCTAAAAGAATAGGTACTACCGGAATTTTACATCGTGAGGCAGTTAATAAATTTAAAAACTATACTAAAAATAAAAATCAATTTTATTATATGATTGGTTTTAATGCCCTCAATAATTCAGAAAAACTAATTTTTCAAACATTATTAGAAACTAAACAAGGTTATGTTTTGTGGGATCTTGATAAATATTTTTTTGATAAAGACTCACATTCGTCTGCCAAGTTCATAAAAGAATATCTAAGGGAATGGAATTATTATAAAAAAAACCCTTTCATTTTTAATGCTAACAATTATACCCAAAACAAGAGAATTATTTCTATATCAACTAATACAGATTACGAACAAGCTTTAAAAGTTTCTGAAATAACGAGGAACCTAAGTGATAATACCGTAATTGTTTTAGGTGACGAAGGGATTTTATCTCCACTTTTATCCAACTTAGAGATTGCTGATAAAAAGTGGAATGTTACAATGGGATACAAATTAATACAGTTACCAATTGTAAGGTTTTTTATAGCATATTTTAATTTACACTCAAGCTCCCAAAATAATAATTTGAAAACTATCCCTTTGTCTCAAATAATTAGTAGTCCATTCTCTAAAAATTTCATTTTTAAAAATGAGATTGATAAAATAGAAAATTTAAATAGAATTTTATTTTCCAACTTCGATGAAATTAGTTTTGAGAAAATTAAGAGTTTGTTTAGCACACAAATATTACTTGAAGTTTTTAATCCAAAAGAAGATGCTTTTAAATGTATTGAAGACTCAATTTCGATTTTAAACTTCATAAGAAAAAATAAAAATTTGGATGAATTCAATATTTCAGTTTCAGAGATCTTATTAGACACATTTGAAGAAATGATGGTTAAATCTGAAAGTAATCACTTCAAAATTCCAAAAGACGCATTGTATTATATAATGAACGAGTTACTTAAAACTAAAAAACTTGACTTTAAAGGAGATAAAATGGATGGTATTCAAATTATGGGAATTTTACAAACTAGAGGACTTGACTTTGAAAATGTTATAATCACTAATGTAAATGAGGGTACTTTTCCTCAAAGTAAACGGGATGACAGTTTTTTGCCTTTCAATTTAAGAAAGGCTTACGGAATCCCAACTTTTCTAGAGAAAGATTCGGTAAACTCCTATCATTTTTTTAGAATTCTTCAAAGAGCTAAGAATATTTTTCTTCTAAATAATGGATCTACAGGAGTTGGATTTTTACGTGAAAAAAGCAGATATATAAGACAAATTTCATTTTCAAAAATTCCATCTCACAATTTTCAAGAAATAATTATAAGTCAAAATATTAAAAAGTCAGTTGTAAAAGAACCAAGTATTGACAAAACAAATGATATAATTAAAAAATTAAAATATATTTCAAAAAATGGATTTTCAGCTACTTCACTTCGAAAATATCTAAGCAATCCAATTGATTTCTATACTAGATATATTTTAGAAATTCCCGATTATATTCCCCAAACAAATACTTTAAATGATATGGAAAGAGGAATTATTATTCATAAGACTTTGGAAGATCTCTACACCCCATATCTAAAAAAACAAATGAAAATTTCACATTATGACAAAATTTTAAAAAAGATTAAACCTACTTTAAAACATTATTTTAAAAAATATTATGGAAACAAATATGACTTAACCAGTGAGAATTTGTTAATTATTTCTGCGTATGAGAGAGCTATTAGACTATTTATAAATAAAGAAAAAAAACTAGTTATAGAAAATAATCGAATTGTCATCTTAGATATTGAAAAGGACTTTAAAGTGAATCTAAATTCAAAAGATGAGGTGTTTTTAAAGGGAAAAATCGATAGGTTAGATAAATTTAATAATGTATTTAGGGTAATAGATTATAAAACCGGATATATGAACCCTGATTACTTAAAATACACAAACGATTTTCAATGTTTTAAAGGAGATTATAAATTACATAATCAATTTCAACTTTTAATATATTTATTAGCCTTAAAAATTGATGGGGAAAAAGTTGAAAACTTTCAAGCTGGAGTAATTTCATTACATTCCCCTTTAACAATGGTAATCCCATTAAAAAATAAATCAGCACCAAAAAATAAAGGTGATAATTCGTTAGACCCGTATATATTGGACGAATTTCATGAATTTTTAAAGTCAGTTATTTTAGAAATATTAGACAAAAAAAAGTCTTTTGTATCTTTATAAAGATTTATAATCAATTAACATAAAAAAATGTCCAACAAAGAAAAAGGAATAAAAAAGGAAAAGGTAAATTGGTTTCTGCAGCTAATTACTCTAGGAGATCGGTTTTCCTGGCGTGATTTTTATGATAGATTAAAAAAGGGTATTGTAGACTTTTCAATTGTTTTTTTTGGTGTTTTGCTTTCATTTGGTGTTGAACAAAAAGGTATGAGAGATGACGAAAGAGATGATGGAATTGAGAATTTGTACAAGTTGAGAGATGAAATAGAGGAAATGATTCAATACACCGATATTTATGCTGACGAATTAAAGTGGGTTTCAGAAATTTTTAGAAAACAATTTTATAGGTGGGAAAAAGATTCTGATTCAGCTTTCATTGATTGGTATGAAGAGCCAGAGGATGAAAATGGAGGCTTTTATTTTACTCCAATGGCAAATTACAACCAAAGAAACCCTTTTGACCCACCAAGAACAACTTTTGAAGCTATAAAACTTGATGGAACTTTTAGGCTTTTACCTGACATAGTTGGAAGAAGAATGACAGATGCATATGAGGGACAAGATGTTAGGTATTTGATAGAAAATACCGGTAAAAATGGCATAGAAGAAAGATATGTAAATCAATTTATTGACAGGGTAGCTACTAAATGGGTTTATGATCTTCCTCCATTTGATTTGAATGAAATTGAATTTTGGATTAAACACAGAAAATATATCCAAGCTGACAAATTTTTAAGATATAATTTATTTAAAAGAGTTGAAATGTGGGATTATGATGTAAGACTTCAGGTTGATAAGTATAAGGAATTTCTTGAAGGCAGTTATAGAATGTTAGATTCTGTTATTGAGGCTAGAGAAAGAGAATATAAAATTATTTATTGGGTAATAAATCCACAAACCTAAATTTTAAATTAAATCTGATACAATCTTACCAGATATTATCGAGGGAGGAACTCCTGGACCAGGTACCGTTAATTGTCCAATAAAATAAAGATTTTTAACCTTTTTACTTATCATTTTTGGTCTAAGAAATGCAGTTTGTTTTAAGGTGTTTGCAAGACCGTACGCGTTACCTTTGTATGAGTTGTAATCTTTTTCAAAATCATTTACACAGAAAGATTCTTCAAAAAGAACATAGTCTCTTATAGACTGATTAGTGAGTTTTTCTAGTCTATTAATTATAATTTCAAAATATTTTTTTCTTGTTTTTTCAGAGTCAGCAATTCCAGGAGCTATAGGGATCAGAAAAAAACATGCTTCCTTACCATTTGGTGCCATTGAGGGATCGGTAATTGATGGGAAATTCCCATAAAAAAGTGGTTTTGATGGCCACTTTGGGGTGTCATATATTTCAGATGCATGAAGATCAAAGTCAACATCAAAAAAAAGTGTATGATGGGATACATTTTCAATTTTCTTATTAAGTCCAACAAAAAATAACAAACTCGATGGAGCAAACGTTTTACTTTCCCAGTAACTATCTTTATAAGACCTAAACTTTTCTTCCAAGAGACTTTCGGTATGGTGATAATCAGCTCCACTCACTAAGATATCACAATACTTTTCTTCCCCGTTAACAACTATTCCATTAGCAGAATTTCCCTTT
Organism: uncultured Bacteroidota bacterium; assembly: GCA_902595825.1. Lineage (GTDB taxonomy): Bacteria > Bacteroidota > Bacteroidia > Flavobacteriales > Flavobacteriaceae > TMED96. Next base: position 32,268 of record CACJRP010000012.1, on the reverse strand, counting down.
ACTATAATTTTTTCTACATTTTGATTTGTTTTAAATGAAACTCCAAACTCTTCTGCTAATTTCTTCATTCCTTTAATCACACTGTACATTCCCTTTTCCGGATGCCATGTACCAAGACCAAAATCTGCATGATTCATGAAATTGTAAAACGCTGGGGTGTTGGAAGGTTTTGCGCCTAAAAAAAGAACGGGAAATTGCAAAATTTGAGATAGTTTTTCATTTTTAAAATACTTTTCAACTTCTTTTTTTACGTTTGTCAAAAAGTATCTCAATCTTACAATAGTTTTTGAGTTTACTAGTTCTAGAGGAGAAATGCCAGGTTTATAAACCATATCTTTAACGGCTATTTCGTAGTGCTTTTCTGCTTTTTCCATAAATTTTTTTAAAATAATACCACTACCTGGTTCAATTCTATCAAATTCCTTGCATATCTTATTTAATGAATCACCAATTTTCACAGAATCAAGTGTGTCGAAATAAACCTCGTAAGCTGGATTTAATTTTTCTAACTTATAATACTCGCTAACTTTTTTACCAAAGTCGTTGAAGTAACTTTCAAAGACATCTGGCATCCAGTACCAAGATGGACCAATATCGAAAGTGAAGCCATCCTTTTTAAATTGTCTAGCTCTGCCTCCAATGGTTGAGTTTTTTTCAAAAACTGTTATATTATAACCCTTTCTAGCAAGATAAGTTGATGCAGAAATAGATGAAAATCCAGAACCAATTATAAATATTTTTTTCATCAAAAAACAAAATTCAAATTATTTACCCTCTTTCCTTTTGAGTCTTTCTTTGTAAATCTCTTCAACGAAAGATGCGCTGATAACTCCAGTCGGTATAGCAACTACGCCAATTCCCACAAGCGAAATGATAGTTGCAAAAATTTTACCTCCTACCGTTATGGGATATACATCTCCATAACCAACAGTTGCGAGTGATATTGTTGCCCACCAAACGGACTCAGTAATACTCGAAAATTTATCTGGTTGAGCTTCATTCTCTAGATAATATATTGCAGAGGCTGAAAAAAGAATTGTAAGCGCAGATAAAAACAATGTGAACAATAATTGTTCTCTGACAGAAACAAGAGCTTTAGTAAAAAGTTTTAGAGAATTACTATCTCTTCCAAATTTAAAAATTCTTGTTAGTCTAAAGAGCCTTAGTATTCTTAAAAATCTACCATCTAGATTGATAAATTGATTCAAATAGAAAGGTAAAATTGAAATCAAATCAATTAATCCAAAAAAACTAAAAATATAGTTGAGAACTCCTTTTAATCCATTATTAGCGAAAGAATAAGATATTCTATATAAATACTCAAGAGAAAAAATCACAATTGACACAAGTTCAAAAAAATAAAAAAAATCTCCGAATGATTTTCTCACACTTTCATGTGATTCAAAAATCATAGCAGTCACATTCAAGAAAATTAGGATATATATAAATCTGTCAATAAAAAGATGAATTTTTTTCACGGGTTATTTCTTAATCATATCTCTGATGATAAAAAAACAAACAACAAGCGTTGTAAACAGAACAAAATAAGCGACGAATCCTGGTGTCATAAAAGAATTTTTTCAAAAATAATCAAATCTGCTGAATATCTAAATAGTTGTGGGGTTGAGTATTATAAATCTTGTGTAAAAGTTTTTAGAAAAATCAAAATATAAATTCAATTTTGTTTAAATATTTTTTAATATATTTAAACAGTTTAATTCAATTTGATCTTAAATGCCTCCGTTTTCTTCAAAAGTCAAATTCTAAAAATGTAACAACGGGGGCATTTAAATTTATAGTTTTTCCACTCATAATCATAATTTTAACTTATCAGTAATTTATTTGACTTTTCTCTTTTTAAATTATGTTTGAAACGAGATGGCCGCTGTAGTAAATTTCTATGTTTTTAAATTCCAAAAAAACAAATTTTGGGCCTTTTCCCAGATGGGTATTTACAAGAAATATTTGAAGAATGTTAGAGGACTTAAATTCTTCAGGTTACTTGGAACAGGAGGAAAGACTGGGTTTGGTTTATATCCAGATTTTAAAACATATTGTTTTTTATCCGTTTGGGAGGATGTTGATTATGCAAATCATTTTACTAGAAAAAGCGACTTTTTCTCAAAATATTTTAAAAAAGCCAACACTATACGCGTTTTATCTTTAACTCCATTTCAATCGATTGGAAAGTGGGGTGGTATCAATCCTTTCTCTGATAATTTTGATGTTCCAAAATTAAACGATCTAAAAATAGCTATTCTAACTAGAGCAAGGATTTCTCCAGTTAAAATATTTAGATTTTGGAGAAGTATTCCAAAAGCAAGCAATGAAATATCTAATGCCAAGGGGGTATATTTTTATAAAGGCATTGGTGAAATTCCCTTTTTAGAGCAAGCCACTATAAGCTTATGGCACAGTATCGAAGACGTTAAAGAATTTGCATACAAGAGTGATGTTCACAAAAGTATAATAAGAAAAACAAAAAATGAAAGATGGTATTTAGAAGAATTGTTTTGTCGTTTTTACATTAATAAAGATTATTATTTAAAATGATAAAAAAAAGGGTAGGTATAATAGGCTCTGGCGTATCAGGTCTTTCGGCATCGATTAGGTTATCAAATATGGGATATGAAGTTCATGTTTTTGAAGCAAACGAATACCCAGGGGGAAAGTTATCTTCTTTTAAACTTGGGGATTATCGCTTTGACGCAGGACCACCATTGTTTACAATGCCAGAGTATGTTGATGAATTATTTCATTTATCTAATGAAAATCCTAGAGATTTTTTTAACTACAAAAAAAAAGAAATTATTTGTAAATACTTTTGGCAAGATGGGAAAAAACTTACTGCTTTCGCAGATAAAGATAAATTTTTTAAAGAAGTAAAATCAGAGTTTGGTGTAGGTGACAAGGTTTTAAAAAAATATTTGAATAAGGCAAAAAAAAAATATGATTTAACCTCGGATTTATTTTTAAAAAAATCACTTCACAAACTAGATACTTTTTTATCAGTTAAAACAATTAAAGCCTTGTCAAAGTTATCAACTTTTGAAATTGGAAAAACTTTATCTGAAGTAAATGAAAAGATTCTCAAGGAACCACACCTAGTTCAATTTTATAATCGATATGCTACTTATAATGGTTCATCTCCATATTCTACACCAGGAATAATGACCGTTATTCAACACTTGGAGTCCCATTATGGGACATACATACCAGATGGAGGTATGCATAGTATCACAAAAAGTTTATATAAGCTAGCTAAGAGACAAGGTGTTATTTTTAATTTTAATAAGTTTGTAAATGAAATAATTCTAAAAAAAAGTAGAGCAATAGGTTTGATTGTGGACGGTAAAAACTTGTTTTTCGATACGGTAATTTCAAATATGGATATCTACCCGACCTACGATAAATTACTTCCTAAAATAAAACTCCCAACAAATATTAAATATCAGGAAAGGTCGAGTTCAGCTGTTATATTTTATTGGGGAATATCAAAAAGATTTGATAATTTGGATTTACATAATGTGTTTTTCTCGAAAGATTATCGTAAAGAATTTGATTCAATTTTTAACCAAAAAAGCATATATGGTGACCCCACTATATATGTAAATATAACTTCAAAGGAAATTCCAACGGACTCTCCTGAAAACTCTGAGAACTGGTTTGTTATGATCAATACTTGTGAAGATAATGGCCAAAATTGGGATTTAGAAGTTCGAAGGCTAAAAAAAATAGTACTCGAAAGATTAGAATACATTCTTGGTGAGTCAATATTTCCTTTCATTGAAGAAGAAAAAATATTTACTCCAAAGACTATAGAAGAAAGGACAAAATCCTATAAAGGATCATTATATGGTTCTTCAAGTAATGGTCTTTTTTCAGCTTTTTTGAGACATCCAAATTTCTCAAGAAAAATTAAAAATCTGTATTTTTGTGGTGGAAGTGTTCATCCAGGTGGAGGCATTCCACTTTGTCTTCTATCTGCTAAAATAACGACGGAACTAATTAATAAAAATTGAATCTCAAAAAATACAGTATATCAAGTAATTTAATTTGTATTCTTATTATTTGGATTTTTCATCTCTCCGGCATTTTTGGAATTTTATATGGAAATTCAGAGTGGTTTATATCTTTAACACCTCTAAATCTGTCTGTTTCATTCTTTCTTCTAGTTTATGTTAATAAAAATCATTTTAAAACAATTGTATTTATATTCTCATGCTTTTTGATCGGTATGATAAGTGAAATTTTAGGGGTAAAGTTTGGAGTTATTTTTGGAGATTATGAATATGGTAGTGCATTGGGATTGAAGATTTTTGATGTACCATTATTAATTGGAGCTAATTGGGCAATATTAACCGTTTCATGCTCAGCTCTATCTGAAACTTTATTTGATTCCGTATTTATTAAAATAATAACGGGTGTTTTTCTAATGGTTATGCTTGACGCTGTTATTGAGCCTATCGCTCCGATATTAAATTTTTGGGAATTTGACGGGGGTAAAGCTCCTTTAAAAAATTATTTAGGATGGGTTATTGTAGCCTTTCCACTAAATTTTATATATCATATTTTAAATATAAAAGTAAATGGAACTTTTACTCATCATCTAATTATACTTAATATTTTATTTTTTTCGATACTTTTACTTCAATTAAATACACTCAAAAATTTAATATAACAAGTTTGAAATATTTTTACTCACTTACTTTATTAATCATTTTTTGTTGTCAAAGTCCGAATGATTTGAAAAAGAAAAAAGACATTTCAAAAAGTGAAGAAATTTCTTTGAAAAATAATTTTCAGATATATGTCCCTAAAAAAAACTCCTATGTAGATTCAATAGTCCAATCGGTTTCTGAATTAAGAGATTTGAAAATTTCGATTGAAGATTTAACAAAACTAAATTTAAATGGCATTGAATCATTCTTAGATGAAACTTTAATTATGTGCGATAATTTATTAAATCTTAAGAATAATGATTTTATCTCGAGACCTGAAATTAAGGGTAGGTTGAAAGTTTTGAAAACTAATATTTTAAAATGTAAGTTCAATAATCATCGAAATGATTTTAAGAAGTTAAATGAAAATCTTAGAAAATTATTTATAAGTTATAATATTCTGATTGAAAGGCTGGAGAATTTAAGATAGGATAGTATTAATCATTTAAAAACATTTTTTCTTTTACCATAATGCTATAAGATTTATTTGCTTTTATACTTTCAAAAATTTTCTCTAAATGTTTTTTGTATACTTGTATTCTATTTTTTTTAATATCGATTTTGATAAGCTTCAATAAAATTTCTTTTAATTCAATATCCTTTTTTAAGTTCTTGTAAAATAAATCTTCTCTTTCTCTTTCAATTTTTGTTGACATAAATTGTTTAATATCCGGTCTTTTGAGAATTACATCTTCCACTTCAATTCCAATTTCGGATAATATGTTTGATATGTTAAAAAACATATTATTTCGTATGATTGCCTGGTGATTAAAAAAACGATTAAATGAGGTTTGGTATTGACTGTCAGCAGAGTTTAAATAAGATATTTTATTTTCTCTATAACTGTTTAAAAGTTTTTCAAGTAAAAATCTAACGTTTTTGTCTATACCCATCAATTTTAAAATTACACTTTATTATAAATTGTTTTGAATTGACAAAAATATTTATTTCAACAAGTTTTCAACTTTTTTTAATTTATATAATGTTTGTTCAATTTAAAATATTTTAGAAGCAATTCTGAAAGTATTTGAATGGGCTTCCAAAATAATTTTTAGCTCTTCTGAATAACCGCCTCCCATACTACATTGAACAGGTATCTTGTTTTCATAACATTTGCTAATAACAATTTCATCTCTTAATTTACAACCCTTTATGCTCATACTTAGTCTACCAAGTTTGTCTGTTTTCAAAATGTCAACTCCAGATAAATAAAAAATGAATTCGGGGTTTACCTTATTAATTAAAACATTCAAATTTTCATTTAGAATTTCCAGATATTGGTGATCTTCGGTTCCATCTAGAAGGTCAATATCTAAATCACTTTTTATTTTTTGAAAAGGGTAATTTTTTTTTCCATGCATAGAAAAAGTAAATACTTTATGATTTTTTTTAAAAATTTCTGCGGTTCCATTCCCTTGATGTACATCTAAGTCAATAATCAATATCTTATTTATGTCAAGTTTATTTATTAAATATTGAGCTGCGATGGCTTGGTCATTCAATAAGCAAAACGCTTCTCCTCTATTGCTAAATGCATGATGAGTACCTCCGGCTATATTAAAAGATATACCGTTATCTAATGCTTTTAAACAGCATTCAAGTGTCCCCCCTGCAATAGTCATTTCCCTATCAATCAATTTCTTATTTAATGGGAAACCAATTTTTCTTATTTCACTATTATTTAATGTGAGGTCTAATAATTTTTGAACATAATTTCTGTCATGAACGTTTTCAATAATCTTTCTATCTAATTTTTTGGGTGTAAAAAAGTTTTCTCTTGAAAATGTTCCTTCATAAATAAGTTGTTCTTTAAGCATAGGGTATTTTTCCATTGGGAAACGGTGACCTCTTGGGAGTTCTAATTCATAACATGGGTGATATGCAATTGAAATCATCTTTGAAACTAAATCAACAAAATAAAGGAAAATTTATTTTTTAGTTTTTTCTAATTTATAATATTGACTACGAATCTCTCCATCATCAATCTTTTCGAAAAGAAAAGATTCTTTATTTATTTTGTGTCCTGATTGAATGATATTGAAATTAAGTATTTCTTTCCATTCAATTTGTTTGTTGACTCTCAGAATACCTTTAAGCTTTAATGAAGTAAAGGGAAGAAAAGGTTCGCTTATGTAAGCAAGAGCAGAAACAATTTGAATTGATATAAATAAAATTGTTTCAGTTCTGTCAGGATTATTTTTAATTTTTTTCCAAGGTTCGTTATCAGCAAGATATTTGTTGCCAATTCTTGCAATATTAATCATTTCAGAATTTGATTCTCTAAATCTAAATTTTTCTATATTCAAACTGATTTTGTTTCTTATATCTTTGATTGAATTAATTATTTCTTGATCTTCATTTGTATAAGGTCCTGGTGTTGGAATTTCACCCATATAATATTTATTAATAAGCACAATAACTCTGTTAACAAAATTGCCGTAAATGGCTACAAGCTCATTATTATTTTTATTTTGAAAATCTTTCCAAGTAAAGTCACTGTCCTTTGTTTCTGGCATATTAGCAGTCAAAACATACCTCATTACATCCTCTTTATTTGGAAAATCTTCTAAATACTTATGAATCCAAACTGCCCAATTTTTAGAAGTTGAGATTTTTTGACCTTCGAGGTTGAGAAATTCATTAGCTGGAACATTTGTTGGTAGAATATATCCCCCGTGAGCTTTAAGCATTGAAGGGAAAATAATGCAATGAAAAACAATATTATCTTTTCCAATAAAGTGTACTAGTTCAGTTTTATCATTCTTCCAATAATCCTCCCAATTCTTTTTATTATCTCTTGCCCATTCTTTTGTTGATGAGATATAACCAATTGGAGCATCAAACCAGACATACAAAACCTTTCCCTCTCCTTCTTTAGTTGGAACTGGAATACCCCAATCAAGATCCCTTGTAACAGCTCTTGGTTTAAGACCATCTTCAATCCATGACTTTACTTGCCCGTAAACATTTACTTTCCAGTCGTTTTTGTGGTTATCTAAAATCCAATCTCTGATAAAATTTTCATATTTGTTAAGAGGTAAATACCAATGTTTAGTTTTTTTTAAGACAGGACTCTCATCAGATAATGTTGATTTAGGATTAATTAAATCAATTGCATTCAATGAACTACCACATTTTTCACACTGATCACCGTATGAATCTTTATTAGAACATATCGGGCAAGTTCCAATTACGAATCTATCCGCAAGAAATTTGTTTGAAGTTTTGTCAAAAAGTTGATCAGTAGTCATCTCGATAAATTCATTTTTTGAATTCAACTTTTTGAAAAAATTTGAAGCCGTCTCGTAATGAATTTGCCTCGATGTTCTAGAGTAATTGTCGAAGGAAATACCAAAACTTTTGAATGATTTTCTAATAATTCTGTCATATTTATCAATTATTGATTGTGGTGTTGTTTTTTCTTTGGATGCCTTGATTGAAATAGCAACTCCGTGTTCGTCACTTCCACAAATAAAGACGACATCTTTTCCACATAACCTTAGGTATCTTGCATATATATCGGCAGGTATATAAACCCCTGATAGATGACCAATATGAAGGGGTCCATTGGTGTAAGGTAAAGCCGCCGTAATTGTATAGCGCTTCATTTATGATTTAATTTTTACAAAAATAAGACTTATATATCCAATTTTATTCAAATGCGAAACAATAATTATTTTAAAAATATGTTATATTTACAACATTGTGTGAAATAAAAACATGAGAACCATTTCCTCTGTAGTCGAAAATTATATAAAAAATAAACCATTTCTGTCCACTGCTCTGTCAGAGGGAATAATAAATTTAACCTCTTTATCAAGAAAGATTAAACCTGAAATTGAATTAAATCTAAGGAAAAAAGTTAGAAGTGGGGCGATTGTGATGGCACTTAAAAGAATTTCAAATAATTTGGAATTTGTTTCTACCCATAAAATTTTGAAAGTTTTAAAAAATGTTGGTGACATTACGGTAAGATCTAACTTAATAGATTATAGTTTTAAGGTTTCTGATTCTCTATTGTCCTGTCAAGCAAAATTTTTGTCTGAAATTGAAGAACCGCACCTGTTTTTTTACACCTCATCTAGAGGAGTTACCGAGTCAAATATCATTGTTAGTAATGAGATGAAAGAAAAGATGGATACTTATTTTGAAAATGAATTTTTAATTAAAAAAACAGACAATTTGTCTTCGATTTCAATTAAGTTACCAGTTGAGAATGTTTCGATACCGGGGATATATTATTTTATTTTTCAAAAAATGTCATGGGAAGGTATAAACATCATTGAAGTAATATCAACATCGAACGAATTTACGATTGTTGTAGATGACGAAAATGTAAATAATGCTTTTAAAATAATTAAGAATTTGAAAAGTTTATAATCTTTAACATATCTAGAGCCTTAGATATTGATGGAATATTTTTGAAAATAATTTGAAGTTTCAAGCCGGCAGGAGTTTTTTTCTCTTTAATATTTACTTTTTCAGGATTAGAAAGAGTCCAATTCAAAATTGAAGCAAAAATATCTTTTTTGAAAAAAGGGTTCGATTTATCATCAATAAAAACTCCTATCATAATTCCTTTTTTAATAATTAACTTTTGAATGCAAAATTTATTCGCTATCCATTTAATTTGTATGAGTTCAAAAAGATTTTTTACCTCTTTCGGGACTTTACCAAACCTGTCCTTGATTTCAACTTCAAATTCACTTAATTCCAACTCGGTTTTTAAAACACTAATTCTTTTATATAGATTCATTCTTTCAGAAATTATATTAACATAATCATCTGGAATCAGTGCAGAGAAGTCTGTTTCAATATTTGTATCATTCAAGTTACCGAGCAATGAACTAGATTCAATTTTTAAATTTTCAAACTCTTTACTTGATAGCTCCTTCATCGCTTCTTTAAGAATTTTTTGATAAGCTTCAAACCCAATATTATTTATAAATCCACTTTGTTCAGCTCCTAGTAAATTACCTGCACCTCTTATTTCTAAATCTTTCATTGCAATTTTTATACCTGAACCTAACCTAGAATAATCTTCTATGGCTTTTATTCTTTTTCTTGAATCATCCGATATAGAAGTTAAAGGTGGAGTAATAAAGTAACAAAATGCTTTTTTATTACTTCTACCAACTCGACCTCTCATTTGATGTAAATCACTAAGACCAAAATTTTGCGCATTATAAATGAAAATTGTATTTGCATTTGGAATGTCCAGTCCATTTTCTACAATTGTGGTTGCCAACAGGAGATCATATTTTCCTTCCATGAAGTCAAGGAGGTTTTTTTCGAATTTTTTTCCGTCCATTCTTCCATGCCCGACTCTAATTTTAATATTTGGTAATAGACGCTGTAATTTATTTTCAAACTCATGAATATTATCTATTCGATTTTGTATAAAATAAATTTGTCCTCCTCTTTGAACTTCAAACTCAATGGCTTCCCTTATATAATTCTCGTCAAACCTGATAACCTCTGTTTGGATTGGAAATCTATTTGGAGGAGGTGTAGATATAATTGACATATCTCTTGCAGACATTAGACTGAACTGTAATGTTCTTGGAATTGGTGTTGCTGTAAGAGCAAGTACATCAACGTTGGGTTTTAATGCTCTAAGATTTTCTTTGATAGAAACTCCAAACTTTTGTTCTTCGTCAACTATTAGAAGACCCAAATTTTTAAAATTAATTTTTCTATTAACAACTTGGTGAGTCCCAATCAAAATATCAATTTCACCTTCTTCAGTTTGTTTAAAAATTTTTGTTCTATCTTTTTGGGTTCTAAATCTATTGATATATTCAATTTTTAAAGGAAAATCCTTTAGTCTTTTTTCTAAGTTTTTAAAATGTTGAAATGCTAAAATTGTTGTTGGTACAAGAAATACAACTTGAAGGCCATTGTCAACAGCTTTGAATGCAGCTCTGATTGCAATTTCAGTTTTTCCAAATCCAACATCCCCACATATAAGTCTATCCATGGGAATATCGCTTTCCATATCTTTTTTTACAGCTTTAGTAGCTTCAATTTGATCCTTTGTGTCTTCAAAAAAGAAAGATGCTTCCAACTCGCTTTGTAAACTACTGTCCTGATTACAAGAAAAGCCAATTTTTTTTCTTCTTTTTGCATACAATGAAATAAGATCAAAAGCTATTTCTTTTAATCGTTTTTTAGTTTTATCCTTTAGTATTTTCCAGCTTTTAGACCCTAATTTGTGAAGTTTGGGTTTGACATCATCTTTTGATTTAAATTTTGAAATTTTGTGAAGAGAATGTATACTAACGTATAAAATATCCTTATCTGCATATGATAATTTTATTACCTCTTGAATTATTCCGTCATTATTAATTTTTTGCAACCCAGAAAAAATTCCTATGCCATGGTCAATATGAGTTATAAAGTCACCTTTTTTTAAATTGGAAACTTCTCCTAATTTTAGAGCATCATTTTTTTTAAATTTTGACCTGCTTCTATACTTGAAGTATCTATCAAAAATTTGATGATCGGTTAAAATTGCAATTTTAAGTTCATGATCTTCAAAGCCTTGATAAATGGGAAAATAAATGATATCATAACTCAATTTTTGTTTGTATTGCTCAAAAACATTTTCTATGCGTTTACCTTGTTCCTCTGTTGAGGCACATATTATATTTTTTACATTATTTTTGGAATTTAACTTTAGATAATTGATAATTAAATCAAATTTTTTGTTAAACGATGGTTGAGGACTTTGTTGAATTTTTAGATTTAAACTAGTTTTTAGTAAATCATTATTTGATAAACTTATAAAAGAATTTGTATTTAGATCCTCGATGATTTCATTTTTAGAAACAAAAACATTGTTTGTTTTATAGTCAAGTTCTTTAATTTTAAAGCTGTTATGATTTTTTTCTATTACGTCAATTAAAGTGTCGAGATTTTCAACTACACAAATATTGTCACTAGGAAGTGATTTAATTAAACTAAATGAATGATAATTATTGAAGAATAATTTGCCGATATTTGGGGATACATATATTGTGTTATAGTTCTTAATTGATAATTGATTCTCAATATTAAATGTTCTTAAACTCTCAACAATGTTATCATAAAACTCTATTCTGTAAGGGTACTGATTTGAAAATGAGAAAACATCAATTATCCCTCCTCGAACTGAAAAATCTCCTGGCTTTGCAACGTAATCAACTCTTTCAAATTCATATTCGAACAAAATTTCATTAACAAATTCGATAGATAACTTGTCTCCAATGCTAATTTTTTGAGTTTTATTTTCAATATTTTTTTTTGAAATTATTTTTTCTGAAACCGCTTCAGGGTATGTTATAATTATTCTTTTTTTATCCTTTTTTTCTGAAATAACTTCATTTCTGATGAGTAAGTTTTCATTATTAATATCTTCAATATTTTTGATAGAATTGAAACTGGACGGAAAGAAATTAATGTTGTTTTTAGGTACAAAGGTTTCTAGGTCATTAAAATAAAATTGAGCCAATTCGATACTTTCGGCAATGAGTAAAATGTTTCTAGGGTTTAACTTATAAGACCACGCTAATCTGAACGTTAAACCAGACCCGACAAGGCCTTTAATATTAATGGAACTTTTTACTTCATTAAAAAAGTTATTAATAATTTTTTGTGAATTGTCAATCTTAAGACTTTTGAAAATATTTTTCAACTTATTCGCGTAGTTGTCTATTTTTAAGAAATAATTAAATAATTAATTCAAGTTAATAACTTGGAACAAAAATAATGTATATGAAATTAAGCATTTATTTATTTTTGATAATATGTACTTAATTTTCGATACAGAAACTACTGGGTTACCAAAAAAATGGAATGCTCCTTTAACTGATGGTGATAATTGGCCTAGATGTGTGCAACTTTCATGGCAGATTCATGACCAAGGTGGACGACTAATTTCAAATAGGGACTATTTAATAAAACCAGATGGTTTTAATATTCCTTATGATTCCGAAAAGATACACGGTATTTCTACGGACCTTGCCACTCAAAAAGGTCAGGATATAAATAATGTTTTGAATTATTTTCAAGATGATTTAAATAAAGTCCAGTTTGTAATAGGACACAATGTTAATTTCGATAGGAATATTTTAGGAGCTGAATTTTTAAGAAAAGGTCTAGATGATCCTTTCCCATCTTTGAAAATTATTGACACGTGTACAGAAGAAACTGCAAATGTATGCCAATTAAAAGGAGGTCCAAGAGGGAGATTTAAACTTCCTACTCTTACTGAATTGTACTTCTTCCTCTTCAATGATAAATTTAAAGAGGCTCATAATGCAACTGCAGACGTTGAAGCTACTGCTAGAGTATTTTTTGAATTGATAAGGAGAAAATTTATTAAACCAATTGCATTTGATGATCAAAATTTCCAAACAAATCAAATAACGGAAATCCAAAATAAGATTTCACTTTATGGAATTAAGCACAAAAACTTAAGATTAGAATCCCAAAAATTAAAAAGTTCTTTTACAAATAAAAAAACACCAATTTCAAAGCAACCAAATTCACTTAAAGATTGTTCATATGTTCACCTACACAATCATACTCAATTTTCAGTTTTACAATCTACCACAAGAATTACTCAATTGGTTGACGCTACTATTAGACATAATATGACTGCAGTTGCAATAACTGACCATGCAAACCTGATGGGAGCATTTCATTTTATAAACTACATTGAAAGGAAAAATAAAGATTTAGATGAAACTAATAAAATTAAACCAATAGTTGGATGTGAGTTTTTTGTTTGTGAAGACCACAAAGATAAAAGTCATAGAGATGATGGCTACCAAATTGTACTCCTTGCTAAGAATAAAATAGGTTATTATAATTTGGCAAAAATGAGTTCAATAGCCCATACAGATGGATTTTATTATGTTCCTAGAATTGATAAAAAAATTATAGAAAATCATAAAGATAATTTAATTGTGCTATCAGGAAATACGTATGGTGAAATACCATCAAAAATTTTAAAGATTGGAGAGGACCAAGCTGAAAAAGCACTTAAGTGGTGGGTAAGTACTTTTAGGAACGATTTTTATATTGAGCTAATGAGACACGAGGAGGAGCGAGAAAATATAGTTAATGAAGTATTGTTAAAATTTTCAACAAAACACCAAATTAAAACTATAGCAACAAATAATACTTATTACGTAAATCAAGAAGAGGCTAACGCACATGATATTCTTCTATGTTTAAAAGACGGAGAAAAACAAAGTACCCCGATTGGAAAGGGAAGAGGATTTAGATATGGCCTTGATAACAAGAATTATTATTTTAAAACAAGTGACGAGATGAAAGCACTGTTTAGCGATCATCCTGAGGCAATAACTAATATTAAACAGTTAGTTGATAAAATTGAGCCCTACACTCTGTCGAACGAAATTCAATTACCAAGATTTGAAATTCCAAAAGAGTTTATGGTTTTGAATTCAGAAGATCCTAAAATTGGAGAAAACAACTATTTGAGGTATTTAACTTTAGAAGGAGCTAAAAAAAGATATGAAAAATTAAATCAAGAGACCAAAGAAAGAATTGATTTCGAATTAAAAGTAATCGCAAATACGGGTTATCCAGGATACTTTTTAATTGTACAGGACTTCATACATAGTGCAAAAAAGATGGGAGTTTCAGTAGGGCCAGGAAGAGGTTCAGCGGCTGGTTCAGTTGTTGCCTATTGTTTAGAAATTACAAATGTAGATCCTATTAAATATGATCTTCTATTTGAACGTTTTCTTAACCCTGAAAGAATATCAATGCCAGACATAGATATTGATTTTGACGATGAAGGTAGATCAAAAGTAATTGATTATGTGATTCAAAAATATGGTACCAAGCAAGTTGCTCAAATAATAACTTATGGAACAATGGCAGCCAAGTCATCAATTAGGGATACTGCACGTGTTTTAGATTTACCCCTTGCTGATGCTGACAGAATTGCTAAACTAGTACCAAACATAAAATTGAGTCAAATTTTTTCACTAACTGATCAAGAGCTTAATGATAATTTTAGAACTGACGAAATAGTCAGGATAAATGAAATAAAAAAATTATCAAATGAAAATTCATTGATTGGACAGACAATTAGTCAAGCAAAAGTTTTAGAAGGTTCTCTTAGAAATGTTGGAACTCATGCATGCGGGGTAATTATTACTTCCGATGATATTACTCAAATTGTTCCTATTTCTACTGCAAAAGATAGTGATTTATATGTGACTCAATTTGATAATTCAGTAGTTGAAAGTGCAGGATTACTAAAAATGGATTTTCTTGGTTTAAAAACTTTGTCATTAATAAGAGATACTGTCAATCTTGTCAAGAAAAGGTATAATAAAGACTTAAATCCTGATAATTTTCCCCTCGATGATATAAAAACATATGAATTATTTCAAAGAGGTGAAACTGTAGGTATTTTTCAATATGAGTCTTTAGGAATGCAAAAATACCTTAAGGATCTTAAACCTACTGTTTTTGCAGACTTAATTGCAATGAACGCTCTTTATAGACCTGGTCCATTAGAATACATACCTAGCTTTGTGAAACGTAAAAATGGTCAAGAATCGATATCCTATGATCTACCAGAAATGAAATTATATTTAGAAGAAACATACGGGATAACGGTTTATCAAGAGCAAGTTATGCAGCTTTCACAGGTACTTTCAAATTTTAGCAAAGGTGAAGCTGATATTTTAAGAAAAGCGATGGGGAAGAAAGATTTTTCATTGCTCCAAAAATTGAAACCTCAATTTATTGATGGTGGAAAGTCAAACGGGCACGACCAAGAAATTTTAGAAAAAATTTGGAAGGATTGGGAGGCTTTTGCTGCCTACGCATTTAATAAATCGCATTCAACTTGTTATGCATTAATTGGATTTCAAACTGCTTATCTAAAATCTCATTACCCGGAAGAATATATGGCTGCAGTTCTTTCAAATAATATGAATGATATAAAGCAAGTAAGTTTTTTTATGGAAGAGTGTAGAAGGATGGGTTTGGAGGTTTTAGGACCTTGTGTAAATGAATCAGATTTTAAATTTACAGTCAACGAAAAAAAACAAATTCGTTTTGGCATGGGAGCTATAAAAGGAGTAGGGCAAGGTGCCGTAGAGACTATTATTGAAAATAGAGAAGAATCAAATTATGTATCAATTTTTGATTTAACACAAAGAATTGATCTAAGACTTGCAAATAAAAAGGCACTTGAAAATCTTGCCTTGGCTGGGGGATTTGATTCGTTAGGAGAATCTCATAGGGCACAATTTTTTAATCCGGATGGAGATGGAATTATTTTTTTAGAAAAAGCAATACGGCTAGGCGGAAAATATCAAGATTCTTTAAATTCTTCTCAAATTAACCTTTTTGAAGATGATAAAGAAGTTTTGTCAAATGAAATTAAAATTCCTGAGTGCGAAAAATGGAGAAATCTTGAAAAGTTAAAAAAAGAAAAAGAAGTTGTAGGCATATATCTTTCAGGCCATCCGCTAGATGATTTTACCAGAGAAATGAAATTGTTTTCTCCAAATTCATTAAAAGTATTGTCAGAATTGGATACGCTTGTGAATAAAGAATTGAGCTTTTGTGGAATAATAAGTACTGTCGAACACAAAGTTTCAAGAACTGGTAAAGGTTGGGCGATATTTCAATTGGAGGACTTCAAGGATTTATTTGAGTTTAAAATTTTTGGTGAAGAGTATTTAAGATTTAGACATTTTATTGTTACGGATCAATTCATTAGACTTAAAATTAAAATTCAACAAGGATGGGTCAACAGGGAATCAGGAAGATTAACTGAGCCTAGAATAAAATTCAGTAGCGTTGAGGGTCTTCAAGATGTTATAAAGAATAATGTTAAAAAGTTACAAATACAATTGGATTTAAAGACTTTAGATGAAAACAGGGTAATAGAAATATCAGAAATAGTAAATAAGTTTAAAGGTGAAAAACCATTAAGCATACAAGTTTACCACGAAAAAGAAAAAGTTAATTTGCCATTATTGAGCAGAAAATTTAAAATTGATGTTTCAAAAGACTTATTAAATAAGTTAGATTCCGTAGATTTGCCATATTTAATAAACTAAATCAATTTTGTTTATTATTCGTGTTAACAATATTACTATTTTATTAACTTAATTTAAATTTTATAAGATGGCTTTGGAAATAACAGATGAAAGTTTTGAAAGTGTTGTTTTAAATTCAGAAAAACCCGTCATGGTTGACTTTTGGGCTGCGTGGTGTGGACCGTGTAGAATGGTAGGTCCCATTATTGAGGAACTTAGTGCTGATTTTGAAGGACGCGCTATCGTTGGTAAATTAGATGTTGACACGAATCAAGAGTTTGCAGCTAAATACGGTGTTCGAAACATACCCACTGTGCTTGTATTTAAAAATGGTGAAGTTGTTGGCAAACAAGTAGGAGTGGCTCCAAAATCTACATATGCTCAAGCTTTGGAGCAACACATTTAGATCATTAATTAAAATCACTTGAAATATAAGTTTTTTTTATATTTTTAGTCTATTATGGTCTGGTAGTTCAGTTGGTTAGAATACATGCCTGTCACGCATGGGGTCGCGGGTTCGAGTCCCGTCCAGACCGCTCCTTTCAAAGCATGGTCTCTTCATTTTGAAGAGATTTGCTGTTTTATAGATTATCCATAAAGGTGAGTATTATCAAATCAAAAAATCATCCCCCACCATCACCACCTCCACCCTCACCGCCTCCCACATCAACTCCTCCCATATCACCAGCAATAAAAACCGAGTTTTCAGATGAATTTGACGAAAAAGTATTTATGTTTATTTGAAACTCGTCCAACATTAAAGATATAGACTTATTATCCAATCCATTTGGAAGATTTGTTTCACTTTGAGATCCATTGCTCAAATTAATTTTAAAAGCTTTTCTTTTAGAAAATGCATAAATATTTTTATCAATCAATGCAATTTTCGGAGGTGTTCCATCCCACGACCAGAGGCCTGATGATATAACTTTAAATATTTTTGTTTTTCTGATTATTGAGTAACATCCAATTTCTTTATTCTTGTTGATAAAGTATAACTTATCATCGTATATTAAAAGTGATAAAATATTTTCCGCAATATCCAAAACTGACTCACCAGATGAAAAATTAATAAATTTAGAGAATACCTTACCCCACCAATTATAAGATGAAATAAGAACTAACTTATCAAACCTAGCAATACCTACTATTTTATGTTTGATTTCAACTGACCACTCTTTCCTTAATAGTATTGTATTATACAGAAAAACCTCCTTATCCTGACAAACTATTATTTTATTTTTAGATTTCAATTACAATCTGTATCGTATACTGTGGAACTATCTTTAATCCAAGTTGTTGGGATACTTGATAATTGATTTTGATTAACCACGATACAATCCAAATTAGTATTTCCAACAATGTTTAGAGATTGTAATGCAATAAATCTTGATATATCTAGCGATTGAAGTTTGTTAAAGCTTATATCTAGTGACAATATCTTATCAAGATTATCATAATTAGAGGTATCTAAATCACTTATTTCACTATGAGTAATTTTTAAATTTGTTAGTTTCAAATTTTTAGAGAAGTCAAGACTCGTTATTTTAGCTGTGATTTGTGGAATTTGAGCTATAAACTCTCCTTGTTCGTTGATTAGTCTTGATCCCGCACTTCCACCGATAGATAAAACTTCAAGGTTTAGATTTTTAGAAATATCTATAGTGCCAGTTTGAATTGGATTTCCTAAGATGTTTAAACTTTTTAAGTTTTCATTTTTCGAAATATCAATACTCTTTATATTATTATAATAGATAGAAATTGTTTCAAGATTTAAATTTTTAGAAAAATCCACAGAATCAATTAAATTTAAATCTGCTGAAAATTCCTTTAAACTTATAAAACCATCTAGTCCAATTAGATTACGGATTCCTTTGTTAAATAACTTTATTTCACTTTCACTAGTTCCCAATCTTACGATTTCAGATATATTTTGGGTAAGAACATAATCATCTAGTTTATTATCAAATCCAGCATCAATTATTGATTGTTCAAAACTGTCGTCAGGTACGTAAGTTAAAGCTTCTGGATCTAAAAGAGGATCATAATCTTTCACTCTATCAGCATCTAGGTCCAAATTACAACTGTCGTTGAATTCGGATGAAAAACTAATGTAGTTCTTTGTTAATATTACATCTCTCATTATCCCATACGGAATGTCAGATTTCACAAGATTGATGTTACCCTTTGAATCAAGACTATATTGTCCAGTAACTTTGGATTCACCCTTAGTGAATGTAAAAGAAGAATTACTTCTAAAAATTATTTCGTATATCTCACATTCAACAAATTTTCCAGAGTTTTCTCTGTTACCTCCCTTGGGACGTCTAATTTTCCACTTTCCGACCCCTATAAAAATGTTATTTTCGTCAACAAGATTAAAAAGCTGTTTTTCAAAAACAGCTGTAAGATACTTACCGCTACTCATCATTATTTCAACTTCACTAAACGTAGATGTTGAAGAACCAGTCCATCCTACAAACACATAACCATCATTGGCGAAAGCACTTACAGATACTAAGCTCCCTTCTTCGTAGTCACCACCAGAGCTGCTTACATAGCCTCCCTCAGAAGCATCAACAATTAGAGAAAATCTATTTTTAGTTTCTTGATCATTCTTGGAACAGGCAAATAAAATTAGAAGTAAAAGTGGGAGAAGCTTTTTCATATTTCAAATTTAATAGAAATAAAATAATTTCAATTATTTGGTAATTATTTAAGCAATACTTTTAAAATATATCTAAAATACTGTTAAACAAAGGTTTAATTAATTATCTTTAAAAAACAACAAAAGAAAAAATGAAAAATTTCTTAATCCATTTAATAAGTTTTATCCTAATCATCTCATGTTCTAAGGACAAAGGTGAAAATGATGAAGTGGTTGCGGATGATAGGATGGCTAATTCAGCAATTACAAATATTTACGCCTCTGGTAAAGTTTCTGAGCAAACTGCCGCAGAGGCAAAACAAACAATTTTTGGAAAGTGGGATGTTAGTGGGTCCTCTTCTAAAAATATGTCTAGTTCAAAGAGTTTATCTGAATGTACATTCAATTTTATCGAGTTTACAGATAAATCTTATATAATGAGTTTAAGTATAACTGGACCAGACGGACCTGAAAGTGGAAGTATTTTTGGAAACTATGCATTAATCGAAGCGGACGGGCTTGTAACACAAGTTCGCCTTTATTTCTCTGTTTCGGGAGATGATGTACACATTGCAACTCTTACTAATATTGAAGTTGTAGAAAAAGCTTCTGGAGGTTTTGACGCCACTTTTGATATCAATTTTGAGATTGATCTTGGTGATATTGACATAGTATGTGCTGATCTAGGAGGTTCTTATTCTGCCGACAAAGAACCTGCAATGGAGGAAACTCTTTCTGCTGGTGTAGACTCTAATCATTATAAAATGGTAAGAAATTGGCAGATGACCTCATACGCAGATTCAGATGGACTTGTACTATCGGATGTTTTATTAGATTATTGTCTACGTAATCAATATGATCCTGTGATGGGCGAGTATACCGAAGTTTTAGATCCTGACTGCATCGTACCATCAACTTTCCAAGTAAATTTGTCAACCTTTGGAACCTACGTTACTATGACTTTAGACGAAAGTGGTTCACCTCTTGAGATTCAAACAGGTACTTGGACCTGGGCAAATGACGAACAAACTCAATTTTATGTTGACGACGATTGGACAGGAAATATTACAGAACTGTCAACTACAAATTGGCAATTTTATGAGGTTCACGACACCACAGATTTTAGAGCTGATTACAATTTTGATGCAGTTCCTTAAAATTAAAAATAGTTGAAATCAAGAAGATCAAACTATCAATTAATAATTGTTATTTTGATCTTCTTTCCCTTTAAAACAGCAGCCATAGGGCGAACATCAGTTTTTGACTGCATAGATATTCGAATTATTCCTTCTCCGTAACTGAAATAAGTAAAAGAAGGAGCTTGATCTTCATCATTACACGCTAAACAATATTGTGGAAATTGACTCCATCTTTGAGGGTTATTTTCTCCAGCTGGTCTTTCAAGATAGGCAATAAGTGTTCCATTAGCAGAGATATCTTTTGTGATTTCATTTACTTTAAAAACGAAATTTCCGTATAAATTATCTTCTGATATAAATGACGGGTTATCAATTTCTAAAAATAGAGTTTTGTTTTGAGACTCTTCTTCATCCAAATCTTGCTTATTAGACCCAGTGCTAACACATGATATTAAAAGAGTGCTTATTAAGCACACTGAAAAAAGAATGAGTAGGGTATAGGTATTTTTCATTAGAGTTATTTTTTTTCAATATATAAAATTTATAAAATACCAATTAGTAAGGATATACCGAGAAGAATAAGAAGTAAAGCAACTATTTTTTTTATTTGCTCAATTGTAACTTTTTTCAACAACTTGTTTCCAATAAAAGAACCTGAAACTGCAGAGATGACAGAGAAAAAACCTAACTGATAGAAATCTGAATAATTGAGATTCAAAAAGTTTGCGCTGTAAACGCTCAATCGAGTTATGTCAACAAGTGAAGAAATAGCAACAGTTGTAGCTACAAATACACTTTTTTCAAGTCCGTGCTTGACCAAAAAAGCACTTCTTAATGCGCCTTGGTTTCCAGAAAGCCCTCCAAAAAATCCACTTAAAAAACCACCAACAGGAAGATATTTTTTGTCAAAATATAAATCCTTTATTTGAGGTATTAAATCAATAATTGCAAAAAGTATCAGTAAAATAGATATCAAAAATTTAACTAGTATTACATCTATTTTTTTGTCAAAAACAAAATATGAGAAAATAACAATGTTGTCGTCAATTAACACTAAAAGGTAAGACCCAATGAATGCTGCTATAACTGATGGAAGTCCAAATCGAATTAACACCTTTTTATCGATATTTTTTCCCACCAAGAAAAACTTAAAGATATTATTGGAAAAATGAACCAACCCTGTAAATGCAATCGCCACTTCGGTTGGAAAAAAAATCATCATAATGGGAGTTAAAATAGTCCCTAGACCAAAACCCGAGAAGAAAGTAAGTATTGCAGTTGTAAAAGATACAATCGATAATATGAAAATTTCAAACATAAAAAAAATGGAGTATCATCAAAAATTATTTTTACATTATCATCTATTAAAATCTAATTTCCATTTGAAAATTTTTTTGGCTAAAACCTAATTTTTCATAGAAAGATTTTGTTTTAGAATCAGTATTCAATATGGTTTTATAACAACCTTCTTTTTTAGAAATAGATATCAATTGAGTAACTAGGGATGAAGCAACTGATTTGCCTCTAAACTTTTTAAATACAACTACGTCTTCAATTAGTCCAACTTTACGATTAATTTTTTCGATGATGTGAAGAGAAGAAGACCCCATTATTTGACCTTCTTCATTTTCAGCGATTAGACAAAAAATATTTTTATTTGAGAAAAAACTTAAATAGGCGTCATCATTATTTTCCCATCCAAACCCTTCTTTCATTAACAAAATCAAACTCTTGGCATCTTTTTTATTTACTCCTCTTACTAGCATTTACTTTTTAAAAATTGCTGAAAAGCCACCACCTCTAGACATTGAAATATTCATTTTGGATTTATTATTTAATATCATTTTTTCAAATTTATAATCCATTGCGTTTCTATCTGTGTTGATCCCATCTTTATAAACTTGAACGTTATAATTCGCATCATTATCTAAGAAAGAAAGGTCAACTTCAAAGTTCCTAGCTGTCCAATCTGTCATGGCAGCTAAATACCAGTTCTCACCGTTTCTTCTGGCAATTACAATGTAGTCTGAAAGTTTTGCTTTAAGAACAACGGTTTCATCCCAAGTAGTTGGAATTTGAGTAATAAAATCTACTGTTTCTTGTTCTTTTTTATAGATTGTAGGGGATTCGCACATCATTTGCAGTGGTGATTCAAAAACAGTATACATCGCTACTTGATGAGCACGAGAACCAGGAACCATTGGACGAGTATCAATTGCTGCAATATTGTCAGATTTTTTTAGGGGATTTCCAGAACTATCAAATCCAAAGGGACTTTTATCTGACGGGTCCCATTTGTAGTCATAAAGATTTACGTTGGTCATCCCACCCGGAGTATAATCCATTGGACCTGCAGCCATTCTAATAAACGGAATTGTGAGGTTGTGTTCAGGATCTACAGGGTGAAGATCTTTAGAGTACGGAAAATCGTCAACTTTCCATTTATTTTGTTCGTTTCCCATCACACCTTCATAGGTAAGAAGGTTAGGCCAAACCCTCTCAATCCCAGCTGGTTTAAAGGCACCATGATAATCTACTAAAAATTTGTATTTAGCTGCAATTTTTGCTATCTCCTCATAGGACTGTACCATATATTGGTCGTTTCTCTGCATAAAATCCACTTTAACCCCAACGGCTCCCCAACTTGAATACAGTTTTATAAGCCCCTCTGTATCCTCATTTAGAGGTTTCCAAAGCACCCATAGTAAAACCCCTACATTTTTCGATTTAGCATAACGTATAAGTTCTTTTATTTGGATATCTGGGTTGGATTCATAAATTTCTGTTGTCGATTTTGTCCACCCTTCATCTAAAAGAATATATTCAATATTATTTTCAGAAGCAAAATCTATATAGTATTTATAGGTCTTTTGATTTATACCCGCTTTAAAGTCTACTCCATAAATATTATTTGCATTCCACCAATCCCAGGCAACTTTTCCTGGCTTTATCCATGAGGGGTCTTCAATTTTTGATTTTTCTGAAAGTATGGTTACCAAATTACTTTCAACAAATGTTCTATCATCGTCAGATACAATAAATACTCTCCATGGAAGATTTCTACTACCACTTAATTTTGCTATGAAATTTGCTTCTTCAACGATATCCTGAGTTCGGTCAGGCCCTTCACCTTTTTCCTTATCATAGCTTCCAGCAGGGACAGCTTTTAAAACGTAATTTGGAAATTTTGATATTAGATTACTGTTTTGGTTTTTTTCTAAAAACATACCGGGATAATTGTATAAGGATGATTCTGTAAATAAAACTTTTCCGTTATCCGTTTCAATTAAAACTGGTAGGCTGCAAAAATCTGCATCTTTTAATTTCGAAATATCTATGTGGTTGTAAAGTCTTTCATTGTGTGAATACATTGATTCCTCCCATGGGAAATATGTGGAGGTATCAGCTGGAAAATTAAGAGTCATTTTCTCATAAATCACATTTTTTGGTTTATTCCTTTTGTCATATATTCTATAGGCGACACCATCATTGTATGCTCTAAAAATTACATCGAAGTTGCTATTTAATGAAATTGTCATCTGGTTATATGTAGTTTCTATTTTTCTATCTTTGTTTGGAACGGGAACATTTACGACTTGATTCACAGTTTCCCGCTTGATTTTTCTGACCTTTGATTTAGGTCCAATTGATCTCCCGTCACTCATTTCGATTCCAATATCTACATTTTCAATAATTACATTATTTTTTAAACTTACTTGAAATTTTAATTGATTTAAGGTTTGAATTTTGATTTCAATCAGCTTATCAGGAGATGATAATTTTAAATTTTGGCTTTGTATATTTTTTGAGATTGATATGAAAAATATTAAAAAAAATAATTTTAGATAAAGTTGTTTTTTATTCATTGGTTTTTTTTTAAAATAAATGTGGTTTATACAAATATTAGCTTTTATAATAATTAAGAATTTTAAAAGTATGAAAAAACACCTATTTTTGTTTGAAATTTTAAGCTTTGTTTTTTTTAAAAAAATATAAAAAACTATTACTAGTTGCGTCAATTATTTTTTTTATTTCATTGATTTTTAATTCACTCAGACCTAAAAAAATAATAAGTTACACTGCCGATGTCAAGCCAATACTAAATAGTAAGTGCATCTCATGTCATGGAGGAGTAAAAAAAAATGCAGGGTTAAGCTTTCTTTTCAGGGATGAAGCTATAGCAGTTACACAATCTGGAAAGCCGTCTATAATTCCTGGGAGTGCAAAAAAAAGTGAACTTATTAAAAGACTTCATGAGACCGATTTAGAGGAAAGAATGCCCTACAGAAAGCCCAAGTTATCAGAAAAAGAGATTGAGATTTTAACCAAATGGATAGATCAAGGCGCAAAATGGGGTACTCATTGGGCATATATTGCTCCTGAAAAGCAGAATATACCTAAGCCGGGGAAAAGTTTTGAGGAATTAAATTTCCTAACTAATCCAATAGATCACTTTGTGGCTGTGAGAATGGAAGATGTATCACTGTTTCCAAATAAACCAGCCCCCAAAAACCTCATTGCAAGAAGAGCGGCTTTTGATGTAACAGGACTACCCCCAGAAAAAAATATTTATAATAATTTTTTGGAAAATAAAATAAGTTATGAGCAGTTCATTGACAAGTTATTCGACAATCTTGGATATGGAGAAAACTGGGCAAGTTGGTGGCTTGATTTTGCTCGATATGCCGACACCAATGGTTTTGAAGCAGACAGAACAAGGAGTATCTGGAGGTATAGAGATTGGGTTATTAATGCTTTAAATCAAGATAAACCATTTGATGAATTTACCATAGAACAATTGGCAGGCGATTTATTACCAAATCCTTCCGTAGACCAGTTTATTGCTACAGCTTTTCACAGAAATACAATGACAAATCAAGAGGGAGGTACAGACGACGAGGAATATAGAGTAGCCGCAATTATTGATAGAGTTAATACTACATTTGATGCACTTCAAAGTACGACTATGAGCTGTGTTCAATGTCACAGTCATCCATATGATCCAATTCGTCATAAAGAATATTATGAGGTGATGGCTTTTTTTAACAATACCGTTGATTCAGACCACAATCATAATGAACCAAGACTTAGAATTTTAGATGAAAAATTAATTAGTAAAAGTGATAAGATTTTAAAATGGATTTCGAATTACGGAAGTAAGGACGAGAAAAAAATATTCGAACGTTTTATTACATTCATCGATCCTGTGTATTATGCTAATCAATTTGAAGTAATAGACAAAAACGATGCGTATTTCTTGACCTCATATTTAGGTTTTAGAAATGGGGGGCAAGTTTTGCTTAAAAATGCTAACTCTCTTAAAAATAGAGTTTTATACTTTAGCAATTTTGTTTATCAAAATGGGGTTACAATCACTTTTAGAAAAAACTCTCCCAATGGAAGGGTTATCGGAAAAGTAAAATTGGATAAAGATAAAAGTCCCAATATATCGACAGAAGGGTACGACGATCAAAAGGTTACGGCCATCAAGATACCGAAAATTGAAGGTTCCTTTGATTTGTATATATCAGCTGAGACATCAGAAAAAATAAAAAAATCTGACGTCTTGTTGGATTTGGAGTGGATTTCATTTCTTCCTGAAATCCCAGGTAAAAACAAACCTGGTTATCCAAGGATTAAAAAACAATTCATTGAACTATTAAGTGGTACTAAATTTTCTGATCTACATCCCGTCACTCTTGAAAATCCCGAGCATATGAGTAGAAAAACTTTTATGTTTGATAGAGGAAATTGGATGACCCCAAAAGAAGAGGTAAAGCCCAACGTTCCGTCTAATTTAAATGGTTGGGATAATAAATGGGAAAAAAATAGGCTAGGCTTTGCAAAATGGATAACAAGTAAAAAAAACCCTCTTACAGCTAGGACAATTGTAAATAGAATTTGGTATCAAATTTTTGGGAGGGGAATCGTAAATACAATAGAAGACATGGGTACTCAGTCTGAACCACCTTCGCATCCCGCACTTCTTGATTGGCTCTCGTATGAATTTATGAATTCGATGGATTGGAGTTTAAAAAAATTAATCAAAACTATACTTTTATCTTCAACATACAGACAGAGTTCAATTATTTCAAAAGAAAATAGTATTAAAGATCCCGACAATGTTTTTTATGCAAGAGGACCAAGATTAAGACTTACCGCAGAGCAAATAAGAGATCAAGCCCTTTTTGTATCAGGTCTTTTAAGTAAAAAAATGTTTGGACCGGGTGTTATGCCACCTCAACCTGACGGAATTTGGGAGAGTCCTTATAATGGTGACCAATGGGTTGAAAGTAAAGGTGAAGATAAATATAGAAGAGGACTTTACACTTTTGTTAAACGAACAAGTCCTTATCCTTCTATGACAACTTTCGATGTAAATATGAGAGAAGTATGTTATGTAAAAAGAATTCCAACCAATACACCACTTCAGGCACTAGTTACTTTAAATGACCCTGTGTACCTTGAAGCAGCTCTTGCATTTGCAAACCTTCATTCAAATAAACCTTATGAAGATGCTATAAAAGATATGTTCGAATTTGCAACGTACAGGGAATTAAGTGATGATAAATTAAATTCTTTAATAAATTTATATAATGATTCAAGTGATTTTTACACTAAAAGCCCAGATGGACTCAATGATTTTTATTTAGAGAATAAAAAAGTGTCTAATAAACTTGCATCTTTAGCGATAGTGGCAAGTGCAATTATGAATCTTGATGAATTTTTAACGCATGGATAATATAAAAAAACTACTTGAAGAGAAAAACACTGCAAATGCGAAACTCAATTCGAGAAGACATTTTTTAAAAGATTGTACCCTAGGCTTAGGTGGTATGGCTCTTGGTTCTTTACTTGGGTCATGTTTTTCTGGAAAAGAGAGTTTAGGTGTATCTGGCGCTGAAAGATTACTCAACCCTTTGTCACCCTCTGCGCCTCCTTTTTTGCCAAAGGTAAAAAGTGTAATTTATCTACATATGGTTGGAGCCCCGTCCCAACTGGAACTTTTTGACTACAAGCCTGAATTAGTTAAATTAAATAACAAACCTTGTCCGGAATCCCTTTTGAAAGGAAAAAAGTTTGCTTTTATCAGAGGAGTCCCAAAAATGTTAGGCCCACAGGCTGTATTTTCTAAGGAAGGTGAATCTGGCAACTGGGTATCAAATAATTTACCTCACTTTAAAAAAATCATTGATGAAGTTGCATTTTTAAAAGCAGTTCATACAGACCAATTTAATCACGGCCCAGCACAGACCTTTATGTTTACAGGAAGTGCAAGATTGGGCAGACCTAGTCTTGGCTCATGGGTAACATATGGTCTAGGTTCAGAAAACGCTAATCTTCCTGGATTTGTAGTTTTGACATCAGGTGGTGCTGCTCCAGATGCAGGAAAAAGTGTCTGGGGAAATGGTTTTTTACCATCCGTTTACCAAGGTGTTCATTGTAGATCAAAAGGAGACCCTGTTCTTTATTTGTCAGATCCAAAAGGGGTAAATAGAACCCTAAAAGAAAAACTCATAAAATCAATAAACGATATAAATCTTAAAGAACACGAAAAGTTTAATGATCCTGAGGTACTAACTAGGATTAATCAGTACGAAATGGCATATAAAATGCAGGTTTCAGTTCCTGATGTAATGGATATAAACAATGAACCTGAATATATACACGAGATGTACGGTGTCAAACCTGGTGAAGAATCATTCGCTAACAATTGTCTTTTAGCGAGAAAGATGGTCGAGAAAGGAGTAAGGTTCGTCCAACTTTATGATTATGGTTGGGATGCACACGGAGATCTAGAAGCGACTAGTTTGACAGCTGGGTTCTTGAAAAAATGTCAGATGATGGATAGACCTGTCGCCGCATTAATTTTAGATTTAAAACAAAGAGGGTTACTCGATGACACACTTGTTATCTGGGGGGGCGAATTTGGTAGAACACCAATGCAAGAAAACCGTATTGGAGTTGGAAATCTATTTGTAGGTCGGGATCATCAAGGGGATGCATTTACTATGTGGATGGCTGGTGGAGGCATTAAAAAAGGAGTGGTTCATGGTAAGACAGACGAGTTAGGCTACACCGGAGTTGAAGGTAGAGTTTCAGTACACGACATACACGCAACGATATTACATTTACTTGGCTTTGACCACGAAGAATTTACTTACCAATTTCAAGGAAGACCTTTTAGATTGACAGATGTTGAAGGAAGAGTTATTAATGAAATTTTATCTTAATAAATATGGGTTTTATCTACGATCTAATAGGTAGATTCCATCCACTATTTGTCCATTTACCTATTGGTTTTATAATAATTGGATTAATGCTGGATATATTTTTTAGAAATAAAAAAGAACATGCCCCCGTCTTAAGATTTGTTTTTTTGTGGGCTTTTATCACATCAATTTTCTCAATTGCTACTGGCTATTTACAGTACGACAGAGAAGGTTATGCATGGGAAAGCGTTCAATGGCATCTTATAATGGGAATTTTTACAATGGTTTTTTGCTTTCTGTTTTACTTAAAACTTAAATACGAAAATTTTAAAAGTTTACATAAAAATTTCCTATTTGCTGGTCTATCAATTTCTCTCTTAGTAACGGGGCATTTGGGTGGAAATATAACCCATGGTAGTGATCATTTAATCGAACCTTTACCGCCAGAGATTAAAGGTTTATTAGGGTTAGAGTATCAAAATGATATCATTGAACTTGATCCTAAAAATTACAAAAATGCTGTATTTTACACCGATATTATTCAACCAATTCTTACCCAGAGGTGCGTTTCATGCCACAACGATAAAAAAACTAAAGGTGGACTTAAGATGAATAGCTACAATGCCATTATGAAAGGGGGAAAAAATGGTTCAGTTTTAATGATTAACAATTCAATGGAAAGTAAGATACACAAACGAATGACTCTCCCTATCGAAGATCGTTATCATATGCCGCCAAAATCTAGAACTCAACCCAGTAAGGAAGAAATTGAGTTGATTAAAATTTGGATTGATAATTCCGCATCTAAAAATGCTTTGGTTGGTGATTTACCTATACCTAAAAAGATATTAGCTTCTTTTTTTCCAAACAAACCTAATGGCATCTTTCCGGAAAAAGACGAAGAAGAAGTAGCCAATGTAGAGCTTTCTGATTTAAGAGACAAAGGTTTTTTAGTTGTAAACATTTTCGAATCATCACCCTTTTTAAAGGTCTCATGTGTTAATGTTGGCGATTTTAGCGATAAATCTATTCAGCAGCTTATTAATATTAAAGACAACATTGTCGAATTGGATCTCAGTAATACCAATATAACAGATAATATTTTTGAATATATTAAAGATTTTAAAAACTTAACAATTTTAAAATTAGATAATACTAATATCAATGGTGAAAAGTCGAATATTTTGTCAAACCTCCCTAATTTGAAAAAGATAAGTCTTGTTAATACCCAATTTGATTTTAAGTATATTTCTAATTTTTATAAATATCCAAATTTGACCAACGTTAATTTATTTAAATCAGGCAAACAAAATATTCAAGAAATATTAATACCAGATAGTTTAAAACAGATTTTTAACTTGGGAGATTTGAAACTAGAAAAAATAAGCTCAGATGATATTGTCTACCCTTTCAAAGTATATGGAGAGTAAATTTAGAATTTATGTCTTTTAAATGCTTCTATTGCTTGGTATTCAGTTAATCCTAATTTATTGAATGTTATTGCAGTATTTCGATTTCGCTCCTCTGCTCGTAGCCAAAAGTCGCGCTTGTCCTGTCCTTGATACATTACTTTATCTTTCTGAGATTGATGAGATAATATTGAATTTCTTTTTTGAACCACTTGTTCTGGACTCATGGGTACTGCCATATCAATTTCATTAATATCCCACTCTTGCCAAGCGCCTCTGTAAAGCCATAGCCAACAATCTTTCATAAAAGATTTATTTTTTATTTCAGAAATTGCTTCGAATAGAATATCCAAACAAATTTTATGAGTCCCGTGGGGATCTGCCAAATCTCCAGCAGCAAAAATCTGATGGGGCTTTAATTCCTCTATTAGTCCTTTAACAATATTTATATCTTTTTGAGATGGATCTTTCTTCTCAACTTTACGCGTCTGATAAAAAGGCAAATTAAGAAAATGTAGACGATTTTCTTCTAAATTTAAAACTCTAGCTGCCGCAAAACATTCGCTTTTTCGAATGTCTCCTTTTAATTTATTTAACTCGTTACTATCAGTAGTACCCTCTTTTTTATTTGTTAACTCTAATTTAAGGCTATTCATTTTTTTAGAATCTCCACTAGTTGCAATAGATACATCAACATACCTTCTAGCGTCCTCATCAGAAACTGCAATATTCCCAGAAGTTTGGTAAGCAACATAAACCTCATGATTTTGATCAATCAATCTAGCTAAAGTGCCTCCCATTGAAATGACATCATCATCTGGGTGTGGACTAAAAACAAGAACTCTTTTCTTTGCAGGTAATGCTCTTTCGGGTCTATTTTCATCAGAATGATTTGGTTTTCCTCCTGGCCATCCGGTAATTGATCTTTGAAGTTGATTAAACATCCAAATATTTAATTCATAACCAGAACCCTTGGTTTCCAAAAGATCGGATAATCCGTTTTCATTGTAATCTCTTTGAGTCAACTTTAATATGGGTTTTTGTAATTTATTGCATAGCCAAGCGATAGCTTTTTTTCTTAAAGTATCATTCCACTTACAATCCTTAACTAGCCATGGAGTTTTATATCTAGTAAGTTCAGAACTT
Organism: uncultured Bacteroidota bacterium; assembly: GCA_902595825.1. Taxonomy (GTDB): domain Bacteria; phylum Bacteroidota; class Bacteroidia; order Flavobacteriales; family Flavobacteriaceae; genus TMED96. Next base: position 913 of record CACJRP010000012.1, on the reverse strand, counting down.
GCTTCTTCATCAAGTATAATAGAAGTGTTACTATGGGCCTGAAGAAAAGAAGCAGGAACCATACTTGAAATAGGGCCTTCTATAGATTTTGAAACTTTCTCCGACTTTTTATGACCCCATGCGAGTAAAACAATTCTTTTTGCTTTCATTATAGTATCCACTCCCATAGTAATGGCTTTGTCAGGGACATTGTCTATTCCGTTAAAGTCTCCAGCTGCATCCTCTTTAGTAATAAAGTCTAACGAAACTAATCTAGTCACAGAGTTTTTATTAGATCCTGGTTCGTTAAACCCAATGTGACCTGTTCTTCCAATTCCAAGTAGCTGGAAATCTAAACCTCCAAGATTGTTTATTTTTTTCTCATACTCGTTGCAATAACTGTAAATATCCTTTGGAGAAATATTCCCTTTGGGGATGTTGATATTTTCCTTGGGAATATCGATATGATCAAAGAGATGATAATTCATAAAATGATTATAGCTAAGGAGGTCATTTTTTTCAATGGGAAAGTATTCATCTAAATTAAAAGTGACAACATTTTTAAAACTTAATCCTTCTTTTTTATGAAGAAAGACAAGTTCTTTATAAACTCCTATAGGAGATGAACCTGTGGCAAGACCTAAAACGTACGGTTTGTTTATACTTGAACGAATTCCAGTGGCAATTTCTTCAGCAACGAGTCTTGACGCTTCAGCAGCTGAAGGGAAAGTAACATTATGGATTCTTTCAAATCTGGTATCTTGAAATTTACCTGGAGCATCATAAAAAATATTTTTATTTTCCATAGATTAAATGCTGTGGTACAAAGATAACAAATATAAACATCTAGTAGCCTGCAGCGTTTCCATCCTTTCTTGATTCAGATGCTCCATAGTAAACTTTATTTTTTTTATCTACCTGAATTGCTTGATAT
>CACJRP010000011.1 GCA_902595825.1 uncultured Bacteroidota bacterium | reverse complement strand
AGGCGGTTGAAGAATGCTGGAGTAAGCATTGTTTTGAAAAAAATGATGCAACTTTTTACGAAGATATAGTTGATGGTTGTGGCTTCGAGATTATAAGCTTGTCAGCTTTAAAAAAGTCACATGAGTTGGGAAACAAAAAGCATAGATCTGAGTTGTGTACACTATTTATAAGAGAAAACCTAAACAAATTTAAAGTTAGAAAAATTAAAGCTCCTAAGCATCTTTGTAGGAAGGACTTAAGGTTGACTGTTGATAACCCAGAAGATCTTGTAATATGCAGAGAGGTTTACAATCAATTTATTGATATGGCTCCCAAAATAAATTTAGAGGAAGTCATCAAGTTCCTTGATAATAATCCTGAGTTAAAAAAACTAACTCTACCCTACACAATAGATGGATATAACTCCATGTATCTTTAATTTTCTAAATTAAAAATTTCAAAAACTGTAAAATAAAAATGGGAAAAGGACAAAAACTTTACGAAAAAGGTAAAAAATTAATTCCAGGGGGTACTATGCTCCTTTCTAAAAGACCAGAAATGTTTTTACCAAATAAATGGCCTTCATATTTTTCCAAGGCAAAAGGGTGTGAAGTATGGGACTTAGATAAAAAAAGATATTTTGACATGACCATTATGGGTATAGGAACAAATTCTTTGGGTTATGGTAATTATGAAATTGATAATGCAGTTAGAGAGACAATATCAAAAGGGAATATGAGTACTCTTAATTGTCCAGAAGAAGTTGAGCTAGCAGAAAGGTTGATAGAAATTAATCCATGGGCAGGCATGGTGAGATTCGCAAGGTCTGGAGGCGAAGCAAACTCGATTGCAATAAGAATTGCTAGGGCTGCCTCAGGCAAAGATGGTGTTGCTGTTTGTGGATACCACGGATGGCACGATTGGTATCTATCAGCTAATCATAACAAAACAGACAATCTTTCTAATCATCTTCTACCTGGACTTGAACCCTTAGGAGTTCCAAAAAGTTTATCAAATACGGTTTTTCCGTTTCAGTACAACGATTATGACGGATTAGTTGAACTTGTAAACAATAACAACATAGGGGTGATTAAGATGGAGGTAATGAGGAATTTCAAACCTAAAAATGATTTTCTTTCAAAAGTTCGTGATTTAGCAAATAAAAAAAATATTGTTTTGATTTTTGATGAATGCACTTCTGGTTTTAGAGAAACATTTGGGGGTATATTTAAAAAATTTAATGTGACACCTGATTTGGTGATGTTTGGGAAAACACTAGGTAATGGATATGCTATAACAGCTGTTGTGGGCAAAAAGGATGTAATGGAAGTAGCTCAAAAAACCTTTATAAGCAGTACTTTTTGGACTGAAAGAATTGGCCCTACCGCAGCTTTAAAAACCTTAGAAGTTATGCATAGAATTAAATCATGGGAAATTATTACTAAAACAGGAGCAAAAGTAGTTTCAAATTGGAAAAAAATAGCAAAAGAAGCCAATATAGAAATTTCTGTCTTCGGAATTCCTGCTATAAGTTCTTATTCTTTCAAACATAATAATCTAAAGTTCAAGACATATGTTACTCAGGAAATGCTTAAAAAAGGGTTTTTGGCAAGTACAAATTTTTATGCCTCTACTGCTCATAATGATGATATTTTAAATTCTTATTTTGATGCTCTTTCAGAGGTTTATACATCAATTTCAAAATGCATGAGCGGAGACAAAGATATTGACAAGTTGCTAGAGTCACCTGTATGTCATGATGGTTTTTACAGACTTAATTAGATTTAAAACGAGTGAAATGAAGTGCTATAAATATTTCTAGTTAACCAAATGAGAAAATTTTTAAAAAAAACACAATTCCTTAACAGAACAATTGTTTCTAGAGACAGTACCTATTTTGTTAATCAGCTAAAGAAGAGATACAATTGCGTGGTACTCGAATTTAAAACAGGGAAAGAATATTCAACCTGGCCAGTTCCATGCGAGTGGAATCTCATAAAAGCTGTGTTATCTAAAAATGGAGAGATTATTTGTAGTTACAGTGACTCACCTTTATTTATAGCTCCATACTCAAAATCATTTTCTGGGACTATCTCTAAAAAACAACTTGTAGATCATACGCTTGTAAATCCAAAAAAACCAAATTGTTTTAGTTATGAGCACAGAATAGCTTATGACTTCAAAAGGAGGCTAAATGAATGGAGAATTACTTTACCTAAAAAAAAACTTGATTCATTGAAATCTGACAAATACAAAATTGACATAAAAGTTGAGACTAAACCAGGATCACTCAAAATCGCAGAATACAAAATTAAAGGTAAACATAAAGATTGTTTTGCTTTTTTATCGCACTACTGTCACCATGCTCAAATAAATGACGGGATAGCGGGAACTGTAATTATGTTTGAAGTAATTAATAGGGTAAAAAAATTATTTCCAAATCTTAAATATACCTATAAGGCACTTGCAATGCCAGAGAGAATTGGGAGTAGTATTTATGTTACCGAAAACATTAAAAATATTTCAGAATATCTCGGCTCTGCCTTTTGCGAAATGGGTGGAGCTAAGAGCCCTTTGCAAATGGTATTTTCAAAAAGAGGAAATACATACATCGACAGGGTCTTTGAACATTTGATTGATAGATATCAAAATGGTAAAGCTCGAAAAGTTCCCTTTAGAAAAGGGTGGGGAAATGATGAGTTAGTTTTTGACTCTCCTGGAATTGGAATACCTTCGGTTTCCATCGATCGATATCCTTTTGAACAATATCATACAAATGAAGATAATATTGAAAATTTTAGCGAAAGTAAAGCAGAAGAAGTTATAGATTTATTTGTAGACGCTGTCAAAATTTTTGAGGAGGATTTCATTCCAAAACCAATTCACAAAGTACCATTTTACTTGACTAGGTATGATTTATATTCAGATTGGACTTATGAAAGGGAAACATACGACAAGAAAATGTTATTGTTGGACAGTATGTGGGAAGGTTTGACCGTATTTGACATAGCTGTAAAATATAATTTAAATTATGATTTTGTAAAATCATTTTTTAAAAGTTTATTGAAGAATAAGTTGATTGGAAGCGAAATTGTAACATCTAATTATACAAGAAAAAAAACTTTATAATATGAAACTAATATACACTGCAGGGACTGCAAGGGGTGGAACAAATTACAGAACCTTAATTTTAAAGAACCATTCAAAAATTTCTATGTCTATAGATCCTTTAATTCCACTTTTTCATTATTATAAAAAATCATTAATCATTCATTCTGGAAAGAGTAACCTTTTGTCAAATAATTTTGCAAATGTCTTAGATGATTATTTTTTTGATTTTAAAAGAATCGAAATTATGAAAACACTCCAAAAATCTAATCCTGACATACCTTTTGATATTACTAATTGGAATGAACTAAAAGTTAAGATGGAAAGCAGGATGTCACTAGCTTCTGCCAACTTAATCCCTCATTTAGATAAAATTCCAGCTCCAACCTTCAAAGAAGTCTTTGAAAATATAATTGAAATAATAGCAAGGGTTTATAAAAAGAAAAATATTAAATGGGTTGGATTTAACGATAACTGGACAATTGAGTTTTTTTCTTTAATAGCAAGACTTTTTCCTGAAGCTAAGTTTATAATTCATTTGCGAGACCCTAGAGCAGTTATTTGTTCCTCTGAATTTGCTGAACCGGACCCAAAGAAAAGGCCAACTGTTCTATCTTTTGCGAGACATATAAGAAAATACTACGCGTTCACTGAATATTTTAAAACTTTACCAATTTTTAAAAATCGGTTGTTAGTCACTTATTATGAGCGTTTTGTAGAGAAAACAGAAGTTGAAACCAAGAAAGTGTTAGACTTTTTAAATTTAGATTATGAGCCTCAAATGACGGATGTTAGTTTATTTAGAAAAGCGTCTGGGGAAAAATGGCCAACATTAGATGAAATTTATAAATCATCTGTCAACATATGGGAAAAGCAAATGCCAAGTGAAATGGCAGAATTGGTTGAGTTTATATGCTCCCCAGACATGCACATTCACAACTATTTTCCAAAATATTATTTTGAAAAAAAAGGATTATCTATTAAAGCATACAATTATGCCTTAAATAATTTTAATAATTGTTTAGGATGGAGGACTGATTTTGACGAATTCTCAAAAAATTTAGGATGTGAATTTAATCGTAAGCGGGTATTAGAACTTAAAAATTTAACAAAAAAACAAATTGAAGAAAATTTTCTGTTTTTAGAATACTACTATAAATATAAAAAAATGAAATTATGACTAAAACTGGAACATCTAAAGATGTATTAACTTATTACCACAATAATTGGGATAAAATTGCAAATTGTTACAACTTAGACAAGGATAATATTCCTATCGATCCCGCTTGGTATAGGAGAAGATTATATAATAATTTCTTAGATAAATATAAACCAAAGGCTTTACTTGATATAGGATGTGGCGGAGGATGGACTGTTCTAGATGCACTTAAAAAAAGGATAAACGCTATAGGTGTTGAGCCAGTAACTCCTTTACAAAAATTTGCTTCTAATTTACTCAATGAAGAAGGGTTTGAAGGAGAGAGAATTCTTTTGGATGATTTGCTTTATATTGAAAGTTTAAAAAGTAATTCTCAAGAATGCATAGCCTTATTAAGTGTTATTCCGCATGTACCAGCTGATAAATTAGATCATGTACATTTTGAATTAAGTAGAGTCCTAAAACCGGGAGGAAAATTGGTAGTAGCATATCGAAATGAATTGTTTGATTTTTTCACGTTTAATAGCATTACGTTAAATCTATATAAAAATACCATTTGGAATAATAAGGAATTAAGCTCTATAAGTAATAATAGTCAGGTATTAGAAGCATTAAAGAATCTAGTCACGAACCCAAATATTCCAGGAGAATTCCATACAAATTCTGGTGATAAATCTTTTGGCAAATTAAAAAGATTTAAAACCAATCCATTGACAATTAAAAACTTTTTAGCCAAATACAATTTTAATTGGTTAGAGTCAAATTTTTATCATTTCCATTGTGTTCCACCTCTTATATCAGATAAAGTCAAAGATTTAAAAAAAATAAATCATAAAATGGAATTAAATCATTCAAATAATTGGAGAGCTCAGTTCATGTGTCCAATGTATTTGGTCATTTGTCAAAAAAATTAATACAATTCATGACTGATAAATTGGTTACAAAACTATTTTTTTAAAAATCTTAGAATGAGCGGCAAGCATATTTTTGATTTGATGTCCACACTGTGGCCTATATGTAGAAGTATTACAGGAGACGGTGTGAGGGAGACTTTAAATAAGATTCAGTCTTTTTTACCAGGATTAAAAGTTCACGAAGTACCAACTGGGACAAAATGCTTTGATTGGGAAATACCCAAAGAATGGAATATTAAAGATGCGTATATATTAAATCCAAATGGTGAAAAAATAATCGACTTTAATGTATCAAACCTTCATGTTGTAAATTATTCAATCCCTGTAAACAAAGAAATTGACCTTGAGGATTTACAATCGCACTTACATTCCATTAAAAATCAGCCAGATGCTATTCCTTATGTAACTTCCTACTATAAAGAGAATTGGGGCTTTTGTATTTCTCATAATCAAAGGGAAAGGCTTAGAAAAGGGAAATATAAAGTTGTTATAGACTCTGAACTTAAAAATGGACACTTAACTTATGGAGAATTAATTATTAAGGGAAAATCAAAAAAAGAGGTATTTATTTCAACATATATATGCCATCCTTCAATGGCTAATAACGAACTCTCTGGTCCTTGTCTTACAACATTTTTGACTAGATATATTGAAAAAATGAATCCTAAATATACCTATAGGATAATATTCGTTCCTGAAACAATTGGTTCTATTTTTTATTTGAGTAAAAATCTGAAAATTCTTCAAGAAAACATCTTAGCTGGTTTCAATATTAATTGTGTTGGAGATAATAATAACTGGTCATTTTTACCATCTAAAAATGGAAATTTGTATGTTGACAGATTAACAAGAAGAATATTAAAAAAACGTGGTGTTAATTACAAAGAATATTCATTCTTGGAAAGAGGTTCAGATGAAAGACAATACTGTAGCCCAGGAATTGATCTTCCTGTCTGCTCAATCATGAGATCTAAGTACAATACCTTTGAGGAATATCATACTTCTCATGATAATCTTGAATTTGTTTCTGAAGATGGACTTCAGGGGGCATTCGAAATATATTGTAATCTTATTGATGAAATTGAAAGAGACATAATTCCGTTTTGTAAAATTATGGCTGAACCAATGATGAGTAAAAGAGGACTCAGACCAACTATTGGTAAAAGAAATTCTGCAAACTCTACCAAAATTTTCATGGATTTTTTGATTTTTGCTGACGGAAAAAATAATTTAAAGGAAATTTCAAAATTAATCAATTGTGATTTAGAAGAAGCTGTAAAAATACTTGATACTCTAAAAAAGCATGATTTAATTGACTATATATCTAAATGATCTATCAAGGGGATGCTTATCGAAGTTTTGAAAATTGGATTGATAATTTAGAACCAATTGTTGCAAAAAACTTTTCATATCATGAATATTTTGAACCTGATAAATTATTTTTAAGAATCAAACAGGTTATTATTGAAAAAGTATCAAAAGAATATCTTGAAAATTTGATAAAGCCTAATAAATTACCGAAATTTAAATATGGACCTTTAATAATCTCAAATGAAGTCCTTAAAATTTCTCTAAAAAAAAGAATTTTGTATAATTTGTTTTTTCTTCTAGAGAGCTTGTACCTACTTATTACATTTTTCTGGAGAATATCAAAAAAATCAAATCAAAACTCTAGAAAATATAAAATTTTGATCGAACCACCAATCGTGGGGTCAATAAAAAGTTTTAAAAAATTTTTAGAAGAAAATAGAATTGAAGGACTAGAAAACAGCGATGAATTAATAATAAAAAAATCAAATTCACCCAGAAATACAATCATTAACACCAAATTTTTTAAAAATCCATGGATAGAAATAATAAATTATAACCTCGGCTTTCTCCCTAAAGTAAAGTTGATTTTCGATTTTATCTTATATACACTTTCCTCAATCATCTACCTCAATAATTCTAATTTAAATATTTTGTTATATAGAGATTTACCTAATTCATTCTTTATAAATTTTTTAAATAAGAGAAAAGAAATTAAGGATATTTTTGTCACTAATTCTTTTTTAAGACAACAACCACTTTGGTTGGATGGTCTTAAAAGTAGAAGCTTCAAGACTCACATGATATGGTATTCTCAAAATATCATTCCTAAATTTTACAAAGGGGAATCAAGTCAGAGTATTTTCCCAGGTGTAAATATGATAAGAATTGATAATCATTGGGTATGGACAAAAAAATTTGGTGAGTACATATCTAATTTAAATAGAGATTCAAATTTTTCATTCGTTGGTCCTATCCTATTTTACAATCCAGAGCATAAAATGAAATCCTTTGAAAAAAAAACTATTTCTATTTTCGATGTAATTCCTATAAAGGATTACGGTTATACGGGAAGTTTTAAAAATTACTATACTGTTGAGACTATTTCAAATTTTGTTGGAAACATCTTATTGGTTGTTAATAAAATTAGAGAAGAATATTCAATTGATATAGAAGTTGTTTTAAAGTCAAAAAGAAGAATGGACAGTCGTTATCATGACCTGCAATACTTTGACAATTTGGACAAATACTTGGAAAAGTTTGGTTTTTTCAAAGTAATTCAAGATACCACTAACCTCTACGATTTAATAAAAAATTCCATGATGACTTTTTCAGTTCCTTTTACTTCAACAGCTGAAGTAGGTAAAGAATTAGAAATACCGAGTTTTTATTATGATTCATCAGCGAAAATAAGACCAAATAAAAAAATATATGAAATTCCATTTTTGGAATCAAAAAATGAAATTTCTAAAGAAATAGTAAAAATTTTAAATGTAAATACAAAATGACAGAATTTAAGTTTTTACTTTTAAGTGAGTATGAAAGTAGTTCAGTTTATAAATATTTGTCATCAATTGGATCAACTAAATTGATGTCAGGGAAGATTGAATCAAAATATTTATCTCAATTTGATTGGATTATTTCATATGGTTATAAACATATAATCCAAAAAGAAATTATTCAAGCCGTAAAAAATCCAATAATTAATCTTCACATTTCCTATTTACCCTTTAATAGAGGTGCTCATCCAAATTATTGGAGCTTTAAAGAGCAATCACCCAAGGGAGTAACAATTCATTTTATTGATGAGGGAATTGATACTGGACCAATACTAATTCAAAAAAAAAGTAAATTTGAACCATTTGATACATTAAATTCAACTTATCTTAAATTAAAAGAAGACATTGAAACTTTATTTTGTGAAAACTTTATGAGAATCATAGGTGGAGAAATTAAACCTAAAAAACAGATAGGAAAGGGGTCCTTTCACCTAAAAAGTGATTTACCAAAAGGTGTAAATTGGAATATTAACATAAATAAAATTTAAAAATGACAGACCAACAAATTATAGACGAAATTGAGAAAGTAAGGTCAAAAAATAATATTAATTGGATGAATATATTGAGACTTGCATTCAAATATTCTCCCGTAGAAGCCAGAAAAATTGTGTCTAAGATAAATGAAGATGATGGGAGAATAAGTAAACTTTTAAAAAAATTATCTCAAAATAAAGATGACTAGTTTTTCTTTTAAAGATATTGATTCAGTTTTAGTAGTTGCGGAATTATCAGCTAACCATAATGGTTCATTGGAGACAGCTAAGGAGACGATAAAAGCTGCAAAAAGAGCTGGTGCTGACGCTATTAAGTTGCAAACATATACTTCAGAAACTATAACACTTAATTGTAATTCAGAAGATTTTATTATTAAAAATAAATCTATTTGGGATGGAATGAAGTATTCTGAACTTTATCAAAAAGCACATACTCCTTGGGATTGGCATGAAGAGTTATTCAAAATTTCAAAGGAAGAGGACATTTTATGCTTTTCTTCACCATTTGATAAGTCTGCTGTTGACTTATTAGAAGGTTTAGGTAACCCTATATATAAGATTGCTTCTTTTGAGATAACTGATATACCTTTAATCAAGTATATAGCAAGTAAAAATAAACCTATTATTCTATCTACAGGTATCGCTGAAACTGAGGATATTGATCTTGCTTTAAAAACCATTCGGGAAAATGGGAATTGTGAAATAGCTTTATTAAAGTGTGTTTCAAGCTATCCAGCTAAAATTAGTGATTCAAATTTATCAATGATACCTTATTTTAGTAGAAATTATAATGTTGTAACTGGATTGTCGGATCATACTAAAGGGATTATTTCTCCTGTTGTTGCGGTATCAATGGGAGCAAAAATAATAGAAAAACATTTTATTTTGGATAAGTCAATTGAAACTCCGGATTCATCCTTTTCTCTAGACGAGAAACAATTTAAAAAAATGGTAAATGCAGTCAAAAAAGCGCATAGTTCAATTGGGCAAGTAAATTTCAAGTTATCAAATCAACAAATTAGTTCCAGAAATTTTTCAAGATCTTTATACATCTGTAAAGACGTAAAAAAAGGTCAAATTGTATCTGAAAAAAATGTGAAATCTGTTAGACCAGGATTTGGGCTTCACCCAAAATACTTTGAAAAGATATTAGGAAGAAAATTTATAAAAAATGCTTCAAAGGGCACAAGATTAAGTTTTGAATTATTAGATTAACAAGTACCGATTGAATTCAAATAAGTTTTTAAATTATTTACATTATGGTGTAATTTTTTTAAAATGAGATTTATGAAAAAAAAGTATGTTTAGATACACCTGCTATAACCAAAGGAACATTTATAAAATTTAAATGATAAAAAAACATAATTTTTTTTGGTATGGATTATCATTTTCAATTAAATCAATAATACCACTAGTTTCTTTACCTTGGTTTTCCAAATTTTTGAGTTTAGAAGAATTTGGAATATTTGCATTATCAATTTTTTTTGGAACTTTTATATCCGGAATATCAAACTTAGGTTTGTTAAATGTGTTTGAAAGAAATTACTTTGAAATTAGTGAAGAACAGCGCAAGAACTTTCTATTTAGTGTTGTTATTTTTGTACTTTGTATAATTTCAAGTTCAACTTTTATTGTCTTTTTGTTTCAAAAAAGTCTGTCGATTTTGATTTTTAGAGATAGTGCAATAGCTGAATTTTTAATTTATGGGCTACTTTTTACTGGCATAAAAAGTCTAAATCAATACTTTTACACTTACTTGAAGAATCAGAAAGCCGGAAAGGTTTTTTCGATTCTATCAATTATAGAAAGTGTGACAAATATATTTATAGCCTTAATTCTTGTCATAAATCTTAATTTGGGTATAAAAGGGTTTTTCTTAGGCCAAACTTTAGGGTCTTTATTAGTATTTTTCTTTTTCTGTCTTTACTGTTTTAATCATGGATATACATCATTTAATTTAAAATTACTTACTCAATCATTAAAGCTTAGTTTACCACTAACTCCAAGAATATTTTTTGCAGTTATTAATACACATTTTGATAGATATATGATAAATTTATTAGGTACATTGGGAGGGGTAGGTATTTATGAAATTGGTCAGAAATTGTCTAATTCAATATTCATTTTTATGACAGCTTTACAGCAAATATTTTCTCCAAATGTTTACAAAAAAATGTTTTCAAAAAACAAATCTGAATTTCTTAGTATAGGAAAGTACTTGACTCCGTTTTTTTTCATGTGTGTTTTATTTGCAATGCCAATCGCTCTCTTTTCTAAGGAAATCTTATTTTTATTTTTCCCTGAGGAGTTTCAATATGGCGCACCTGTAATATCGATTCTTTCAGTTCTTTATATAGTTTACTTTTTTGGTAAACAACCGCAATTAATGTATGCAAAAAGAACAGGATTGATATCTTGGTTAACTTTTTTTTCAATTTTTTTAAATGTGTCACTTAATATTCCATTTATTTACACCTATGGATATTTAGGTGCTGCTTGGGCGACTTTAATTTCAGGAATAATTAGTACATCTCTAAATTTATACTATGGGCAAAAGTATACTCCAATTAAATACGAAAGAAAAATGATTATTATTTTAATATACTTCGTTTTTGTTGTTTTACTAAACCTTATGCAACAAAACTTTATCAAGGATAATTTAGCGCAAATCGTAATTAAATTAATTTCAATTCTGATTCTAATATTTATGGGATTATATTTTAAGATTTTTAAAAAAATAAATCTTTTAAAATAATAATTAAAATTTCAAATTAATGAGTAGGGTATATATCAGTTTCTGAAAAACTAAAGGCTTTAATAAAATCATTAACTCTTTTAAGAAAAATATTTCTCTTGACAAATTTGTCTTCCAATGAACTTAAATGTTTAATTAATTCAGGATCAAAACTTTTATTTTTTAATATAATTTTAATTAAATCGTACTTATTGTAGAGTAAACATATCAATATGTATTTTTTATATATCTCGATATTTTTAAAGTTATTTAAAATATATTCTGGAGTTCTCAGGAAAATTGAATCACCCCAAATACATTGTCCCAGAGAACTATATAAGTTGTCCCTTTCCCATCTTACCAGTCTTGTAAAATCAAAAAAAATAAATTCATTTTCTTTTAAAAAATCATAAATATCATTGAAAATAGGTTGATTTTTATATATTTTTTGAAATTCAACCTCAATTTCAAGACCTAATGTTTTCTTCAATGTTTTTTTACTACCCACCAAAGCATCAAGTTCACCTCCCTGAATATCCAATTTAATAAAATCTGCATTTGCAAATTTTAAGCTATCGATAGTTGTACATTCTAAGAATAACTCATCTTTAACTTTAAACCTTTCTGAAAATGGGTATAAACTATAGAAGCTATCATTTGGTTTAAAGGTTGAAGAATTTAACTCACCTTCGCATAAAAAAAATTTTTGCCTTCCTACTCTATTGGAAATGATCTTATCATGAATTTTATATGATTTGCAAGCATTATTTTTTTTCAGTAGTTTTTCCCTTGACCTTTTGTCAGGTTCAAAACCATGATAATTTATATACCTGCTAATTTTTTTCCATCTAGGGATTAAATCTCCGGCAGCACCAATATCAATTAATGAAATTCCGTTTTTAATTTTCAGTTTTTCAACTACTGAAAGTAAGTTTTTACTAAAATTATTGATTGATATGCTAAGAAAAAACCTGTAAATACTTTTTATCATAACTTTGCTTTCATAAATAAATTAAAATAAGTCTTTTTTTGCACTTATAAATAATTTTTCCTCAAAATGAAAAATATACTCAAATATTTTTTAAGTCGATTAGGTAAACTTTTATTTTTCCTGATGAATAATGAACTTGGGATTTATATTTCGGATTCATTTCTAAATTCAAAAATCAACCGTACTAAAAGAATATCTATTAAAAATATCAATTTTCTTTTGCACACTCCTACTTATTTGACAAATTACAGATATAGAACCTTTTTCTCAAAAGAACCTGAAACAATTGAGTGGATAGATAATTTCGAAAAGAATAGTGTTTTTTATGATATAGGTGCTAATGTTGGTCTCTATTCAATATATGCTTCGATGTGTAAAAATTCAAAAGTTTTTTCATTTGAACCCTCTTTTTTTAATCTTGAATTACTTGCTAGAAATATTTTCTCAAATAACATGAATAATAAAATAATTATTGTCCCTTTGCCGCTCAATGATAAAATATCCATTAGCAATTTTGAGTTAACCTCAACCGATTGGGGAGGTGCTCTATCAACTTTCGAAAAAGGTTTTAACGATTCAGGTGAACCAATAGATGCGAAGTTTAGTTATAAAACATTGGGAATAAGTTTAGATCAATTAGTTAAAAAATTTAATTTGCCCAATCCCTCATATATCAAAATTGATGTAGATGGTCTGGAACATTACATAATTTCAGGGGGTAGAAGTATAATTTCAAAGGCTAGTGAAATACTTTTAGAGGTAAATGACAAATTTTTAGATCAAAATAAAAAAGTCAAATATTTTCTTAATGAAGCAGGTTTTAAATTAGACAAGAAAGTTTATGCTCATCCCCAAACCAGGGGAGTATCTAATCAGATCTGGATACGAAAAATTTAAACTGAACTTTTAAAAAAGAATAAGAGTATTTAAAAGATATCATTTTTGATTACTAAAAAAAAGTAAAAAAAGTAAAAAAAGTACTTATTTTTATTTTTTTATTTAAATTTGCATAAATAAATATGACGACGAAAGAAAAACAATTCTCCTTAGGATCTTGGTTAACCATTGGTCACCCTTCAATAGCTGAGGTCATGTGCGATGCTGGCTTTGATTGGCTTTGTATTGATATGGAGCATTCACAAATAGATATAAATAACCTATTAAACTTAATTATTGCAATACAAGGAAGAAAAATGAAGGCTTATGTAAGGGTTGGGTCAAATGATTCATCAATTATAAAAAAAGTTTTAGATTCTGGAGCAGATGGAATAATTATTCCCCAGATAAATACCGTAGATGAAGCAAAAAGGGCAATAAACAATGTTAGATACTCCCCCATTGGAGCGAGAGGTCTTGGTCTAGCTAGAGCCCAAGGTTACGGTTTTGGTCTTGAAAATTACTTAAAAGGAAAAGCAAGAAATATAGAACTTATTGTTCAAATAGAACACTATAAGGGAATTAAAAATCTTCACAAAATTTTATCACTTGATGGTTTAGATGGTTCATTTTTGGGACCTTACGATTTATCTGCTTCAATTGATGTTCCTGGACAATTTGATTCAAAAAAATTTAAGGATTTGGTGATTGAGTACAATCAAATTACTTCAAAATTCTCAAAGAAGAAAGGTTTTCATGTTGTATCTAAAAATATTGATGATGTAATTTTAAAAAAATCTGAGGGGTATGATTTCTTAGCTTTTAATTTCGATGTTTTTTTCATGGGCCTTTCAATAAGACAATTTTTAAAAAATATATAATTTTGAGCAGGCCAAAAATACTTGGAATAATTCCCTCAAGGATGAAAGCAAGTCGCTTTCCAAATAAGCCAATGATTAAAATATTAGGAATCCCAATGGTAGCTCACTGTTTTGAAAGGAGCCTTTTATCAAAACAAATTGATGAAGTTTATGTAGCTACATGTGATAAAATAATATATGATTTTTTTAAATCAAAAAATGCTAAAGTAGTTATGACAAAGCACACTCACAAGAGAGCCTCAGAGAGGTCTCATCAAGCTTTACATATAATTGAAAGTATTGAAAAAAAAACCTATGATATAATTGTGATGATTCAAGGGGATGAGCCAACGTTAGATCCAAATATGATTGAAGAAGTTGTTAAACCCCTTATAAATACTAAAAAAAATCTAGTATCTAACTTAATGGTAAAATTATCAAGGTATGAAGATATAATGAACCGTAATAATGTTAAAGTTGTAACTTCCAAATCTAATAATGCACTTTATTTCTCTAGAGAACCAATTCCTTCTAGTGGACTGGAAACTGAAAAAGTTACTTTTTACAGACAATTGGGATTAATAGCATTTAAAAAAAAGGCTCTTTTAGATTTTGAAAATTTTGAACCGAGTACTTTAGAAATTTCTGAGTCTGTAGATATGAATAGATATTTAGAAAATGATTACCCAGTCTACATGACGGAGAGTAAGTTAAGTTCGAAATGTGTCGACGTTCCTGAAGATTTAGATGAAGTAATAAATGATATGAAAAAAGACCCCTATTTGAAAAATTATATTAATAAATATGAGAGTCAGAGTTTGTAATATATCTTTTTCGAAAAATAGTATCCTAGTTAATAAAATTAAAAAATATTTTAAGGATGTAAATTTTAATTTTAACGGTGTTAGGTTAGATGGAGAAGAACTTATTGATTTTTGTAAAGATGCTGATGCAATTATCGTAGGTGTAGAAAAAATTAACTCTTCTATCTTAAAAAGACTACCTAATCTAAAATATATAGCTAAATATGGAGTTGGTATCGATAATATTGACATCGATTCATGTAAAGAGAGGGGAGTTCTCATTGGTTGGACAGGAGGAGTAAATAAAAGGTCAGTTGCAGAATTAACTCTTGGTTATATGTTAATACTGATGAGAAATATTTTTTCCTCTTATTCCGATTTAAAAAAATTGAGATGGATTAAAGATGGTGGAAATTCTCTTTACAATAAAAAAATTGGAATTATAGGGATGGGTAATATAGGTCAAGATTTAATAAAACTCTTAAGTGTATTTGATTGTGAAATATTAGCAAACGACATTTCAGAAAACTCTTCATTATCAAAAAAGTTAAATTTTAAATATGTTACTAAAGAATTTTTATATAGAAATTCAGATATTGTAACCCTTCATGTCCCCTTAACCTCAAGCACTAAAAAAATGATTAACACGAAGGTTTTTAATAAAATGAAAAATTCTTCTATTCTTATTAACACCTCAAGAGGAGGGGTAGTCTGTGAAAAAGATTTAATAGATGCTTTGAAAAACAAGAAAATTCATTCTGCCGCCTTAGATGTTTTTCAATATGAACCATTAAAGAATAAAGAATTAGTGCGTTTATCCAATATTATATGTACCCCTCATATAGCCGGAAATTCAAAAGAAGCTGTAATTGAGATGGGAAATTCAGCTATCAGTCACCTTATCAATTTTAAAAATGAAAACCATAACTAACGATATAAAATATAGAGTGGGAATTGCTGGATACGGTATTGTAGGAAAAAGACGCCATGAATATCTGATGAAACACCCAAAAGTTGAGGTTGTGTCAGTATGTGATCAAAACTTTATCCCTCCCTCTGTCCCACTAGATAAATCGATTTCGATTCATAAAAATTATGTAGAGCTGCTAAAAGAAGATTTGGATATTTTGTTTGTATGTTTGACGAATAACATTGCTGCTGAGGTAACTAAATCAGGTTTAAAAAATAACCTTCATGTTTTTTGTGAAAAACCCCCAGGGATGAATGTTAATGATATCAAAAGTGTTATATCAATCGAAAAAAAGAAGCCAAAATTAAAATTAAAATATGGATTTAATCATAGATATCATGACTCTGTTGAAACAGCTCTAGAGATTATAAAGTCAAAAAAACTTGGTACAATTGTAAATTTAAGAGGCGTCTACGGTAAAAGTAAAATAATTCCATTTTCAGGAGGATGGAGATCTAAAAGAGAACTTGCTGGGGGAGGAATTTTATTAGACCAAGGTATACACATGATTGACTTAATGCGTCTTTTCTGTGGCGATTTCATAGAAGTAAAAAGTTTTATTTCAAATGATTATTGGAATCACGATGTGGAAGACAATGCATATGCTCTGTTGAAAGATAAACTTGGTAGAATTGCTATGATTAACTCTTCAGCTACTCAGTGGCAACATAAATTTAATTTAGAAATATCATTAACAGAAGGATATATCGAATTAAGCGGAATATTGTCAGGTTCTAAAAGTTATGGTGAAGAAAAAATAGTTTATGGAATCAGAGATAATGAATCTATTGATGGTCAGATGAAAAGTCAAACTTCAAAATTTTTAAAAGATAATTCTTGGGAAAAAGAAATCTTTGAATTTATTGAATGCATTTCAAAGGATAGGCCGATAATCAATGGAAACAGCCAAGATGCATTAGAAACAATGAAGCTGGTTTTCAAAATTTACTATGATGATAAAATTTGGAGAAATAAATATAAAATAGAAATATAATTATGAAAAGTTTAAATGATGTGCTACAAAACAAAAAAAACGATCCCAAAAAATTTAGCGAGAATTATATAAACTATCTTATTGGGTTATTAAATAAAATTAATTATTCTAAAATTGCAGAATGTATTGCTAAGATTGAAGAGGCTAGAATAAATGATAAAACAATTTTTATAATGGGAAATGGAGGTTCAGCCTCTACAGCCTCCCATGTTTCAAATGACTTTGGCTTAGCCGTTCTAAAAAAATCCAAAAATCCAAATTTAAAACCATACCGTGCACTATCAATTACTGATAACATGTCAGTGATCTCCGCAACCGCTAATGATTCAGATTACAGTAATGTTTTTTTAGACCAGCTAAAAGTTCATTATAGAAAGGGAGATATACTAGTTTTAATTTCAGCAAGTGGGAATTCACAAAATTTAGTTGAAGCCGCGAAATGGGTTAGGTCAAACAATGGATTTGTTATATCGTGGCTTGGATTTGATGGGGGAATACTAAAAAGTAATTCAGATTTAAATATAATTGTGGATACTCCAAAGGGTGAATATGCTCCAGTAGAGGACATCCATTTAATTATAAATCATGTCATTGTTACCTGGATGCATTATCATATAGATTCTTTATAATTGATTTCATAATGATTGAAATAGCACTTGATGCAGTTAAAAAAGCTGAAAAGGAACTCCTTAATTATAAGGATAATCCAATTATAATTAGCGAAAAAAAAAGAGATATAAAAACTAAAGCAGATTTAGTTTCTAACAAGATTCTGATTGACTCACTATCAAAAACAAACATACCTCTTATTTCAGAAGAAATTCCATCAAATTTTAAGACTCTACCTGAAGTATGTTGGATAATTGACCCTTTGGATGGCACCTATAATTTTTCTAGACAATATCCTTTTTATGCTATTTCGGTCTCTTTATGGAAAAAAGGTACTCCATTTATCGGCGTCGTAAGAGATTTTGCTAATAAAAAATTGTACGTTAGTCAAAAAGAAAACAAGACCAAACTTAATGGTAAAGAAATTGGAGTATCTTATGTAAAATTAATAAATCAGGCAACTATAAATACAGGATTCCCATCGGGATTTAATCTCAAAAAACAAAAATTACAATCATTTATTAAACAAGTTTTAGCATTTAAAAAAGTAAGATCAGTTGGTTCAGCTGCTATCATGTTGGCTCAAGTTGCGGAGGGAATTTGTGATGTTTATTATGAAAGGGAGATATATTTGTGGGATGTAGCTGCAGGTTTATCTTTGGTTAAAGAGGCTGGAGGCTTTATTTTTTGGGTTCATAGAGAAGGATGGAAATTCGATGTCATTGCGACTAACAGATATTTATTTGAGGAAGTAAAAAAAAATTTTTCATATGACTAATTTAAAGACTACTTTTTTGTCCTTTGAACTCAATGAAAAATCACCAGTTTATGGAGGTAAGGAAGATAAATTAAAAATTAAAAAAACTAACCAAATAAAAGAGGGAAAAACCTCTAATAATCTGCATCTTTCTTTTCCTAACCACCTAGGAACCCACATAGATTTCCCTAGGCATTTTTCTGATAAGGGTAAAACTCTATCAAATTATCCAGCATCCTTCTGGATTTTTAATAAAGTGGGATTTTTAAAATGTTCAATACATAAGGTCCCTGAAATGGTTGACAACTTAGATCGTTCTATTGAAATTTTAATTTTAAAAACAGGTTTTGGAAAAAATAGGGGTAAAGATGTTTATTGGAAAAATCAACCAGTGATTCCTGCTTCTTATGCATCTCTTCTTAAAAATAAATTTCCAAATATTCGAGTTTTTGGTTTTGACATGATTTCACTAACGAGCTTGAATGACAAGGAAGAAGGTAAAAGAGCGCATATTAATTTCCTGATTAATCATGATATTTTAATTCTTGAGGATATGAATCTGGATCCAATTAATACAATTCCAGATACTATAATTTTATCGCCTTTACAAATTCAAAATGCAGATGGGGTTCCTTGTACAGTAATAGCAAATTTTGATTAATGTTACAGAACAAGGATAATTTTGAAAAATTACTTAAAGTCCTTGATGAAATTTTAGAGGAAAACAAGGGAATAAATGTTAGGGCTATTCCTTGGCTTCATTTTATTAGATACCATCCAGTTTTTAATTCACAATACCAAATTTTATTTTCTAATAAATCCAAATTTCTCTTCTTTTTAATTATCCTTTATATAAAGGGAATAACAAATACTTTTTTAACCTTATTAAAATCAATATTCATAAAACCTTCAAATAGTTATTTAAATGAAATAAAAAATGTTGATATTTTTTATGTATCTCATTTAATTAATCCTAATGTAGATCACAAAAAAGATTTTTATTTTGATGATATAATTTCTAGACTAGGTAATCAGGGATACTCCTCCGCAGGTCTTCTGATAAATCACTTAAAAACAAATTTGACTGATGATATTAAAAAGATTATTGAAGGGAAAAACAACTATATATTAAATACTTCTTTGGGTTTTAAAACTGAAATAGAATTTGCTGCCACTCAAATAAAAGTTTTTTTAAAATTTATTTTTAAAAGTGAAAGCAATCAACTTAAAAGGAGGATAAATTTTTTGATTTCCGGTTTTTCGGTATCTAGATCGACCTTTCTAAATATTAGATTATCCTTTGTTTTCAAAAATTTATTGGGCTATCATAAACCAAAACTTGTTTTTATTACTTATGAGGGACATGCGTGGGAGAGAATTCTATGTAATACCTTGAAAGCCAATTTTAGTGAAGCAAAGATTGTTGGATACCAACATAGTTATATTTTCAAAAATCAACATGCCGCTTTAAAATCTTTTGATTTTAATTTTGACCCTCATTATATACTGACGTCTGGAGAAATATCGAGGAAAAGAATAATCAATTCAAATATTGCAAAAAACATTAAAATAGACATTCTTGGGTCTAAAAGGTTTGGGGACAAGAATAGTTTAAAAATTCAACCAGCTAAAAAATTTAGTAATAGAGTCTTTGTCATACCTGAAGGAATAGAGAGTGAGTGTAAGATTCTATTTGACTTTTGCTTAAATTATTCATTACATAGAGATAATTTGGAATTTGTATTTAAATTTCATCCTCAAATGAGTCTAAAAGATTTTGTTTCTAAAAATCCAACCTATAAAAAGTTACCCCAAAATTGTCATTGGTTTACAAATCATTCATTTAAAAATTCTGATTGGGTACTCTACAGAGGGACTACTTTCATTGTAGAACTTCTTAAAAAAGGGCTACAACCAATCTACTTATCTCATAAAAGTGATTTTAACTCTATAGACATCTTTGAAGGAAAATTTAAACACAGAAAAATTATATCATCTGCAAAAGATTTGGACTTACTTGTAAAAAAAGTAAGTATTGGAAAATTGACTAACGATAAAGAATTAAATTCACTTTTAAATTTCTCAAAAAAAATTTATTCTCCTATCAATAGATCAATTTTAAATAAAATTATTAAAGAAGTTATTTAAAAATGAGATTTTCGATTGTAATTCCAACTAAAAACAGACCCAAGGAACTCAGAAAAATATTTGCTTCATTGTTGATTCAATCTAAGTTACCTGAGCAGATTATAATTATTGACCAGAGTAGCCAGGATAAAATTATAAAGAATGAACTCAAGACCGTTTTAAAAAATAAAAAAGTAGAGTTTAATTATCTCTGTAATGACAAAATCAAAGGTTTGGTAGAAGCAAAATTTTATTCTCTCAATTATTGTAAGTATGAAATAATATCCTTCTTTGATGATGATATAGTTCTTCAACCAGATTATTTAGAGAAAGTTGATTTTGCATTCGAAAATAATCCTAAAATTGTTGGAGCTAACGGAATCATATTGAACATGCCTAAAAAAAATTTTTTACAAAGACTTTTTTTTAAAATAACACATAAAGGCATTTTTAGTGACAATAGATATGAGGTAGTAAATTCCATAAATAAAAATAACCTCGAACCTCACTTGGTGAACACTCTTAGTGGAGGTTTGTCCTCATGGAGAAAAGATGTTTTTAAAGAAGTCAGTTTTGACATAAAAAACCATTTTCATTCTTATGAAGACAAGGAATTTTCGATTAGAATAAATAAAAAATTTCCAAATGGGATGTATATTATACCAGATGCAAAACTTAAACATTTCCATTCTGAAATAAATAGAAAAGCGGTTTTTAAGTTAACTAAAATGAATGTGTTTGAAATAATTGTTATTTATAAAAAAAATAGGGAGATTAGTTATTTTGGATTGGATTTAATGTTACTTCTTTTCTCACTTATGGCAAAAGTATTTTTAAAGTCTATATTAAACTTTAATATCGGAGAAATTAAAAGCTTTATTTTGGGTTTCAAAGACGGATTTAATTACAAAATAAAGGCAGATGGAAGATAAAATAGGGATTTTAGGTATAGGTTATGTTGGACTTCCTCTGGCAGTCTTTTTTTGTAAAAAATATCAGGTAGTTGCATTTGATACAAACAAATCAAGGATAAATGAATTAAAAAAAGGTCATGACAGAAATAAGCAAATTAAGAAAGGAAAACTTAATAGTAAAAACCTTTTATTTACTTTTTCTGAAGCTCAATTAAAAAAATGTAATATTTACATAATCACAGTACCAACTCCAATTTTTAAAAACAAAACTCCAGATTTAAGATATATTTCAAAAGCTTCTAAGTTGGCGGCTAGACTTCTATCTCCAAAAGATATTGTCGTATATGAATCAACAGTTTATCCGGGGGCTACTGAAGAGTTCTGTGTACCTATTCTTGAAAAAATATCTGGTTTTAAATCCAACAAGGATTTCTTTGTTGGATACAGTCCCGAAAGAATAAATGTAGGAGATAATAAAAATCGAATAGACAATGTTTCAAAAATTATTTCTGGTTCTAATAATAAAACATTAGATAAATTATATTCTCTTTATAAGTCAGTTTTGTCATCGAAAATTTATAAAGTATCCTCAATTAAAGTAGCTGAAGCCTGCAAAATTACAGAGAACATTCAACGTGATGTAAATATTGCGCTTATAAACGAACTTGCAATAGTGTTTAATAATCTGAATATCGATACTAATGAGGTCTTAAATGCAGCATCAACTAAATGGAATTTCAATAAATATCAACCAGGACTTGTAGGAGGTCACTGCATTGGAGTAGACCCCTATTATTTGGTCCATAAATCTAAATCTCATGGTTTTAAACCAGAGATTATTTCAAGTGCCAGAAAGTTAAATGAAAAAATGCCAGGGAAAATTTGCGAATTTGTAAAATATAAGGCAAAACAACATGGTTTATATCCTAGGAGTTGTTCAGTATTAATATTAGGGGCTTCATTTAAAGAGAATGTAAAAGACATCAGAAATTCAAAATCAATAGATTTATTCAAAAAGTTGTCCTTAATTTTTAATTACGTGGAAATTTATGATCCAATCGCAGAAGCACACAATAAAACACAAAACACAACAATTAGCACAGAAATTAATAAAAAAATGAAATTTGATATAATTATTCTTTCTGTTGCGCATGACATTTTTTCAAAAATTAATCCAATAACATTAATCACTAAAAAAGGTTTTGTATATGATATCAAATCTTTTTATAAAAGGCATCCAAAGATTTATAGACTATAATCACTTTAATTCACATTCTCCATGTAAAATCTCTCCCATTCAACTAAAATTTTTTCTTCTGAAAAATTTTCTTCAACATAATCTCTCCCATTATATCCCATCTCTTTCATTCTTTTCTTATTATTAATTGCATAAATTAAATGATCATTCAATTTTTCGATATCACCAACTTGAAAAACCAATCCAGTTTTTTTATTAATTACAGTGTCTTTAAGGCCATATGTATTGCTTGAAATTATGGGTTTTTTTAAAGAGGATGCCTCAATTACAGATAATCCAAACCCTTCGCGATAACTTGGAAGACAGAATGTATCGCATATTTGAATTATATTTTCTGGTTTGTTATTGTGTGGTAAGAAAGTGATTCTTGGATAAGAGTTGTAGTTTTTTTTCAAATTCTCCTCATCATCACCAACTAAAAATAGCATTGTATTTTTTTCTTTTTTGATTTTGAGAAAAGCTTCAATTAAATCTAAAACGCCTTTATCTTTTTTAAGTCGACCTAAGTACATAAAAACCCATTGATTTTGATTAATGTTAAATTTTGCTCTTAATTTCTCTCTTACTTTATCATCAGCATTAAATTTTTTAAGAGACACCCCAGAAATCGATCCTTTACCCAAAACCTTTGCTTTTTCATCCACAATTTTATTTTTAATTAAAAAATCAAGTTGGGATTTTCCGTCTGTTAAGACTAAAGTCGAAAGTTTAGAAATTAATTTATCCACAAATTTCAGAGTCTTTCTGATTACCCCTTTTTTAGTAACCCAAACTTGGCCAGTAAAAGTATGAATCCTTATTTTTATCCCTGAAATATAACCACCTAACATAGCAATTAATCCAGCTTTTGGGGAGACACTGTGGATCGCATGAAATTTATTTTTTCTGAAAAAATCAATAACCTTTATTAAACACATAATGTCTTTAAAAACATTTACTTTTCTTATAATTTCAAAATGAAAAACTTTTTTAACATTAAGTTTATCAACCAATTCTTTATGCTTATTATTTAAATTGACAATTAAATAAATCTCATATAATTTAGAAAGTTTATTTATTGGCCCATTCAAGAAAGTAGACGCTGTCAATGGGCTTGAAACAATGAAACATATTTTTTTCATCTCCTTTTGTTAATATAATCGTTTAAAAACTTAAAATAATCTGAACTAAGTTTCTCTCCGATTAATGATTCAATTTTTTGACACGAGATTTTACATGTATTAATAAAAAACCTTTTTATTTCGTTATTTTTTTTTAACAATTTAAAAAATCTGCTTAGGTCAATTAAAATAATGAAAAAATTAAGGGGTATATTTATGTATGTTTTTGTTTTAATAGCATTATTCGTCTTTAATAAAAATTCATTCAATAATACATCTGAAGAAATGTTATAACATTCACATAAAGCTTTTTTCCTTTCAAATATTCTCAAAATTATTTTTACAACATCATCCAGTAAAATAAAATTAGCTATAATTTTTTTTGAAAACTTTATTTTTATTCCTAATCTAGTTATTAAAATAAGATAATCTATTATTTTGGATTTCATTTTAACATCTAAGATTATAGAAGGTCTAATAATAATAAATTTTAAATTGTCCTCCCTTTGAGATTTAAAAATGTATTGTTCACTTAAAAATTTTGTTTTTTCATAAACATTTAATTGTTTTTTGTAGCTGTTTTCAATAATCTGCGTCGATTTAGTAAAATCAAAAATACCAATACTTGACAAGTAAATAATAGGTATATTCCTATTTTTTAAACTATCGACAAGAATCTTTGTCCCATGATAATTGATTTTCATCATTTTTGATTCATCATTTAATTCGGAAGCTAAATGGAAAAGAAACTTTATCCCATTTATAAAACGTGTTATTTTTTTTATATCTGGATTTATCAAATTAATTTTAAAAGCTTTTATTCTATCATTTTTTTTAAAATTATTTGGATTGCGAGTTAGCACATGGAGAATATATCCATCCTTAAGAAGTTCTTCACATAGTTTTGACCCCACTAATCCTGACCCACCAGTTATCCCTACAGCTATTCCTTTCATTTATTGTTTTAAACTTTTTAAATATAAAAACACATCTCCTTATTTAACCTAATAATTTTCTAAATTTGAATGAATTCTAACAGTAAATGTTCAAATACAGTTCTTTAAAATACCTTTTTGACTTTTCATTTTCATTTCTAATATTAATATTGATCTTACCATTTATATTATTGGTTTTCGTCATTTTACTTATCGATTTAAACGAAAGTCCTTTTTTTATACAAAAAAGGCCTGGGTTTAAAGGAAAAGTTTTTAGCTTATATAAGTTTAAAACCATGAAAACCATATTTGACAATAAAGGTAAATTAGTTTCAGATAATAATAGACTGACCTTTTTTGGAAAAATTATTAGAATGTTATCAATTGACGAATTACCTCAGCTAGTTAATATTTTAAAAGGAGAAATGAGTTTTATTGGACCAAGACCATTACTTTTAGAATATCTTCCGTTGTATAGTTCTAAAGAAATGAAAAGGCATGACGTTATACCTGGTATTTCCGGGTATGCTCAAGTGAGCGGTCGAAATTCAATTTCTTGGAAAGAAAAATTTAAACTTGATTTATATTATGTTGAAAATCAGAGTTTTTTTTTAGATTTAAAAATATTAATCTTAACATTTAAAAATGTTTTCACAGCTACGGGTATAAATTCTGATATAAATTTAACAATGGAAAAATTTAATGGAGAAAACTAATTATTTAATTTATGGTGGTGGCTCACATTCAAGAGTTATCATATCTATCCTTGAAAAAATGGGAGTACAAGTTGTGGGTATTTTTGACACAAACAATAAAATTAAAACAATTAAAAAAATATCTTTTTTGGGGAATTATAAAACTCAAATTGATTCAAAATGTAAATTAGTAATTGCAATTGGTGATAACAAAACTAGAGAAAAAGTAAGTCAAACTATCCAACATCCAATTGGAACAATAATTGATCCTGATACAAAAATTAATAAAGATGTATTAATTGGAAAAGGTTCGCAGATTATAACATCTTCAACCATTAACGTGGGCACAATAATTGGCAAACATTGTATTATTAATACAAACTGCTCAATAGATCACGATTGTAAAGTAAACGATTTTGTTCATATTGCTCCTGGAGTAACAATTTGTGGAGGAGTTTCTATTGGAAAATCTACCTTGGTTGGAGCAGGTACAACTATACTTCCGAATGTTAAGGTTGGAAAAAATGTAATTATTGGTGCAGGATCGCTAGTAAATAAAGATATTCCTGATGAAACAAAAGTTTATGGAATTCCTGCTAAAATCATTGATGATGAAAAGAAATAGGATTTTCTTATCTCCACCTCATCTTGGTAAAGAAGAAGCCAAAAATGTTTCTGTTGCATTTTCTAGCAATTGGATATCTACTACGGGGCCTTTCATTGACCAATTTGAAAAAAATATTGCAAAATATTGTCATAGAAAGACTGCGTGTGCAGTTCAATCAGGGACTGCAGCGATTCACTTAGCAATTAAAACACTAGGAATATCTGAAGGAGATACTGTTTTATGCCAGTCTTTTACATTTATAGGAAGCTGTAACCCTGTAATTTATGAAAAAGCAAACCTTATTTTCATAGATTCAGAAACTGAAACATGGAATATGTGTCCCAATTCACTAAGAGATGCGTTGGAAGATTGTAGAAAAAGAAAAATAACCCCCAAAGCTATTATCGTCGTTCATTTGTATGGTATGCCAGCAAAAATGGATGAAATACTTTCTATAGCAACTGAGTTTAAAGTTGCAGTGATTGAAGATGCTGCTGAGGCATTGGGGTCAAAATTAAATAATAAACCATGCGGTTCGTTTGGAAGATTAAGTATATTAAGTTTTAATGGAAATAAAATAATAACAACTTCAGGAGGAGGTGCTTTATTATCGAATAGCTTAAACGATATTAACCAAGCCAACTTTTTGTCTACTCAGGCCAAAGAAAATAAACCTTTTTATGAGCACAAAAAAATAGGTTATAATTACAAGCTTTCAAATATTTTAGCATCTATTGGTGATGCCCAACTTAAAATTTTAAATGACAGAGTTATTAAAAGAAGAAAAAATTACATGTTCTATTATGAACTCCTTAAAAACACAAGAGGAATAACTTTTTTAAATGAACCTAAGGGTTACTATTCTAATAGGTGGCTAACATGTATGCTAATTGATAAAAAAGCATGTGGTATTTCAGTTGATCAATTAATTTCTGAATTCGAAGAAGATAAAATAGAAACCAGACGTTTATGGAAGCCAATGCATATGCAACCAATATTCAAAAATAATTCATTTTATGGATCGGGGGTATCAGATTTATTATTTCAAAATGGAATATGTCTTCCCTCAGGAAGTAGTATTGATGAATACGATAAAAAAAGAATAAAACGTAAACTAACCAAAATTTTTTCTATAAAGTAATGTTTCAAAAAATTTTCAAAAAACATTATTCAAAAAAATATGCTTTTGTTATGGACATATTTTGTCTAACAATTGCTATGGAATTACTCCTTTTTTTAAATGGCTCTATCATAGTTGTAAGGGGTTTACATGATAAAATAATTTTTTTATTTTTCTCTCTTCTATGTATTATTTTATTTAGAGGATACAGCATGTTCCTCAGGTTCACGACATTTATAGACATAAGTAAATTAAGTTTTGGTCTTTTATTATCGATTGTTGGTTACTCTGTATATATAGGAGCAGATACTCGGGCTCATTACAATTACTTATTGTTGCTCTTTTATTTCAGTTTGTCTTTATTGGTTTTTTATAGACTAGTCATCAAAATTATATATAACAGAACTATAAAAGATGATATGCGGTTGAACACGCTACTTTATGGAGCAGGTACAAATGGACTTAGAGTTAAAAGAGCTCTTGATGATAGCAACTCAATAAAGGTGGTTGGTTTTTTGGATGATGATAAATCTAAAATTGGAAGAACAATTGAAGGATTGCCTGTACAAAGTTTAAATAATAAACTTCAAAAGACTAGCAATAAAGGGAGAGGGGTAAACCAAATAATCATAACAACAAATAAGCTTAGCCAAAAAAATAAAAATACTCTATTTAATTTTTTTAAGAATAAAAAAGTAAAAATTTTCAAGGTTCCATCAATGGATAATCTTGCAATTAATAAGGGAGCAATTAATAATTTGTCACCCTTTAAAATTGAAGATCTGTTAAAAAGAGATCAAATAAATATTGATCTTGACAAAAACAAGAAACTATATTTTAAAAAAACCGTCCTAGTTACCGGTGCAGCTGGCTCAATTGGAAGTGAGATTGTCAGACAACTTCTAAATTTTAGTCCAAAAGAAATAATACTATTCGACAATAATGAAAATTCTCTCTTTAAAATCAAAAAAGAACTCGAAAATAAAAAAACTAAAACAATTTTTCGTTATCTATTGAAGAGTGTGACAGATTTAAATTCAGTCGAGTTTTGTTTTTCTAGATTCAAAATTGATGTTGTGTTTCACGCAGCTGCCTACAAACACGTATACATGACTGAGAACATGCCTCAAGCTACAATATTAAATAATATATTGGGGACTAAAAATGTTATTGATACCGCAATAAAAGAAAAAGTTTCTACTTTTGTTTTTATTTCAACTGATAAGGCTGTAAATCCCTCCAATGTAATGGGAGCAACCAAACGAGTTGCCGAGATGTATGTATCTGCTCTTTCATCAGAAAATAAGACAAAAATTATAACAACAAGGTTTGGAAACGTTTTAGGTTCAAATGGATCTGTTGTTCCTATTTTTCAAAACCAGATAGCTAAAGGAGGACCTATAACAGTCACTCATCCAAAAGTAACTCGATTTTTTATGACTATAACCGAAGCATGCCAACTTGTGCTTGAGGCTGGTGCAACAGGGAACCATGGTGAAATATATGTTTTTGACATGGGCCAACCAGTGAAAATAATAGATTTAGCAATTAACATGATCAGATTATCGGGGCTAATTGAAAATGAAGATATTAAAATTGAATTTAGTGGTTTAAATGAAGGTGAAAAGCTCTATGAAGAATTATTGACTGATCAAGAAAGCCTTATAAAGTCTCATAACAAATTAATTTTCATAGCTGAAAAACAAAAAATTGATAACATAACAAAAACAAAGATATTGCAATTAATCACAGATGCATCTAATTCAAAAAGTACAAATTCTTTGATTTCCTCTATAAAAAAAATTGTTCCTGAATTTATGTCAACAAATCCAAACTACAAGATGTTGAAATAATTCATTCTGATGGAACGATTTTTATATTTCTTAAGCAAACATTAAAAGGATAAGCTTGCCTCCCGTTAGCGTTAATTACAGAGGGATATTTTGTGAAACTTAAATTAAAATCTGAAATTAGTGGAAGAGGAATAACGACCTGTCTGAAGTCAGTTGATTCATTGGAAGAATTCGACCATAACTCACCAGACTCAACAGTAATGCTAGATGCTGAGGATAGACTTGGCGTATAACCCAAGGAAATCCTTTTTAGATTGTTTGAAATGGCGGGTAGTACGATGAAATCAATTTTATATTCAAATACTAAATTTTTTTTACTGTTACCAAAATTTGAAAATTCTTTCGAGATATCAATTGGATCCACAAGCGTAAAATCATCATTGTCATAAAAGCCTACTATTGAATTTTCACACACTGAAAAAGTTGCGGTTGAAGTATCAGATGGGCTAAACCAAAGCCCAGAAGTATTTAACCATCCATTAGGATTAGATGAATTTTTGACCTTGAGGTTGTCCAAATACTCGTAAGTAACGTAATCGGATTTAGTATTTACATCGAAACTTGCTGAGTTAGCTACTGCATGAGTTACATCATATCTGCCAAATCCCTCACGATATTCAACCAAAACTCCAATCTGACTCGATGTATTTGGGTCATTGATATTTCCCTCAACGACTGTCGTACCACTTGATGTTGTATTTGAGGCAGAATTACTAACATACCCACCTTCAAAAATCCATTTAAAAATGTCAAAATTTTGGGCTGTAGAAACATATGAGACACTAAATGTATTTGAACTCATTGAGCTTTCAGAAAATGTAAACTTACTTTTAGAAGATAAAAACGAAGCTTCAAGTTCTCCAACTCTTCCATTTGGGTCTCCGGTTGGGGATATTATTTCAGATTGGTCAGAACTTGAATCTAGGGTCGGCACATATTCTGGTGTGCACCCCAAAAATATTAGAACAGTTAATAAATGAAGTTTAATTTTGATAAGCAATACATTAAATGTTTAAAAGCTTAAGGTAAATTTAGAAAAAACTTTTGTTAGTGCTTTAATCTAATTTAAGATTTAGCTAAATATGTTAGGTTCCTAAGTTAAATTAAGTAAATTTGCAATCCAAAGAAAAAAATGTTTGCAGTCGTAGAAATTTTAGGCCAACAATTTAAGGTTCAAAAGGACCAAAAGTTAGTCGTTAATAGACTTGATCAAAAAGAAGGTTCTAAAATTTCTTTTGAGAATGTTCTTTTGGTTGACAACGGAAAAGAATTTGATTTAGGGAACCCAACAGTTGAAGGTTATTTCATTGATGCAAAAATAATCAAGCATTTGAAGGGAGATAAAGTCATTGTATTTAAAAAGAAAAGAAGAAAAGGTTACAAAGTTAAAAAAGGACATAAACAATATCTGTCCGAAATTTTGATTGAATCTATCTCAAAAAATAAAATCCAGAAAAAAGTAAAAGTTAAAAAAGCTTCTTCCAGAGAAATCACAAAAAAAAATCTTGAAGTTAAAGAAGATAAATCTAAATTAGATCTTAAATTAAAAACTTTAGGTGAACTTAAAGATATTGCAAAAAGCAAAAAAATTACAGGTTATTCGTCTATGAAAAAAAGTGACCTGATTAAAATACTAGATTCAATAAATTAAATAAATATGGCACACAAAAAAGGAGTTGGTAGTTCCAAAAATGGAAGAGAATCAGAATCAAAACGATTAGGAGTCAAAATTTTTGGTGGTCAATTTGCAAGAGCTGGTAATATAATAGTAAGGCAAAGAGGTACTGTTCATAACGCAGGACCAAACGTTTACGTGGGCAAAGACCACACTCTACATGCAAAAGTTGATGGACTAGTGAAATTCACCAAAAAGAAGAATAACAAGTCTTACGTTTCAATTCTAGCTTGAAAATCAAATTACTTAATATCTGTAATAATCGGGCTTGAAAGGACCTTTTTTGTTGACGCCTATATATTTTGCTTGATCTTCGGATAAATTTTCTAGTTCGACTCCAAGATGTTTTAAGTGAAGTTTAGCCACTTTCTCATCAAGGTGTTTAGGTAAAGTGTAAACCTCATTTTTATAATTTGCATGATTTTTCCATAGTTCTATTTGTGCTAGTACCTGATTTGCAAATGAGTTACTCATTACAAAACTAGGGTGACCAGTAGCACACCCTAGGTTAACAAGTCTGCCTTCTGCTAAAACGATAATTTCTCTTCCGTCATTTAGAGTATAAAGATCTACTTGAGGCTTTATTTCTTTTTTGTGATGAGAAAAATTTTCTTCAAGCCATGATATGTCAATTTCATTGTCGAAATGACCTATATTGCATACAATCGTCTTATCCTTCATTTTTTTAAAGTGATCACCGGTAATTATGTCTTTATTACCCGTTGCAGTAACTATAATGTCCATTTTTTCAATCACCGAATCAATTTTCTTAACTTCATACCCATCCATGGCTGCTTGAAGAGCGCAAATTGGGTCTATCTCGGATACTGTAACGATTGCACCAGCTCCAGAAAAAGATGCTACTGTTCCCTTACCGACATCTCCATAACCGGCTACTAAAACTCTCTTACCAGCAAGCATAACATCTGTAGCTCTTCTAACAGCATCAACAGCACTTTCTTTACATCCGTATTTGTTGTCAAATTTTGATTTTGTTACCGAATCGTTTACATTAATTGCTGGTAATGGAAGTGTGCCTTTTTTCATTCTTTCATATAATCTTAAAACACCTGTTGTAGTCTCCTCTGAAAGACCTCTAATTTTTCCAACAAGTTCTGGGTATTTGTCTAACACCATATTAGTTAAATCACCTCCATCATCTAAAATCATATTTAAAGGCTTCTTTTCGTCACCAAAAAAAAGTGTTTGTTCTATACACCAATCAAATTCTTCTTCATTCATACCTTTCCAAGCAAAGACAGGTATTCCTGCAGCAGCAATTGCAGCAGCCGCGTGGTCTTGGGTAGAAAAAATATTACATGAGCTCCAAGTAACTTCTGCTCCCAAGTCAACAAGTGTTTCAATCAAAACGGCGGTTTGAATTGTCATATGTAAACAACCTGCTATTCTGGCTCCATTTAATGGTTTTAATTTAGAATACTCTTCTCTTATTCGCATTAATCCAGGCATCTCAGCCTCAGCAAGATTGATTTCTTTTCTTCCCCATTCAGCTAATCCAATATCTTTTACTTTATATTGGAGCATTTCTACCTTGTTGTTCATATTAATTTTTATTTTAGTGCAAAGCTAATTACTTTATTTCAATTTTCAAATGCCCTTTTTAAAAGAAATTATTCCTAAAAAAAATATAAGGATTTTGATATGGAAGATAGATGAAAAATTATCAGAACTAAAAGCATCTTTTCTATTAACGGAAGAACAAAAAAGAGAGTTGGACAGAAGAAAACCAATTTCAAATAAAAAACAATATTTAGCTTCTAGGAAACTTATTAAAATGGCTCAATTGAATGATTTAAATAATACTTTCTATGAATCTTTGTCCTTAGATAAAAATTATTGCTATTCCATTTCTCATACTGCTAAATATGCTGTTTTAGCTGTTGGTACCCAAAGAATTGGAGTCGATATAGAATTTCTTCATCCTAAAATTTTAAATATTAAATCAAAATTTATCCATATTAAAGAAAATTATTTTATGAAATCTGACAATATTAAATTAATAACTAGGTTGTGGACTAGTAAAGAAGCCATATTTAAATGCATTTACGAGAATAAATTGTCACTAAAAAAAAATATTGTTGTAGAAAAGTTTGATATTCAGTCGACATTTGGTCAAGGTGAGGTTAATTTGAATGATAAAATAATTCCAGTTAATTTACATTTCAGTAATTTTGAAAATCATCAATTAACATTGTCATATTTATGAAAATTTCAGTTGAAATTACTTTTGCACCACTCGAAGAAGATTATAAGGATAAAATAAAAAATCTAATCCTTTCCATAAGAAAATCAGGTTTCAAGTATAGTGAAAATCCATTAAGTACTCATATTTACGGGGAATATACTTCACTAATGTATTTTCTAACAAAATCGATTCAAGAAAGCTTTGAAGATATAGATGCTGGGATTATTAGTCTAAAAATATTTAAATCCGATAGGAGTAAATATATTCCATTTGATTGAAAAATCCATATGATTCCATTTTTAGAACAGATTAACTTTGATTCAGGACTTGAGTTTTTTGCTGCTGTTCTTGGAGTTTTGAGTGTATGGTATGCCAAAAAAAATAAAATTTTAGTTTATCCTACAGGTATAATTTCAACCTTAATTTATGTATGGATTTTATTTAAAAATCAGCTTTTGGGAGATTTAATTATCAATGCATATTTTTTTCTAATGAGTATATATGGATGGTTTTTTTGGAGTAAAAAAGAAAAAGGAAATTTTCAAAATAAGATCTCAAGATTGAATTTAAATGAATTAATTTTCGGTTTATTTATCTTCTTCTTTGCCTTTATAATTATAGAGTATATTTACAACATATCAAATTGGGAGGAAAGTTATATTTCGTCTATCGATACTTTAACAACTGCTATATTTTGTTCTGCAATGTGGTTTATGGCTAGAAGAAAAATAGAACACTGGACATTGTGGATTGTCGGCGATATTATCTCTATCCCCTTATATTTTTACAAAGGTCTTTATTTTACATCAATTCAATACCTTACTTTTACTATTATTGCAATTTTAGGATTTTTTACATGGCTAAAAGAATTAAACAAAAAAAAACTAACTGTAAAAGAATTGTAATTTATGGACCAGAAAGTACCGGTAAAACGACTCTTGCTAATGATTTAGCTAATCATTATAAGACAAAATGGGTGCCGGAGTATGCAAGAGAATACCTCCAAAAAAAATGGGATTTGCATAAGGAAAAATGCAATTTGAATGATTTAACTAATATTGCTTTAGGTCAAATAAATTTGGAGAATAAAATGTTATCAAAATCAAATAAATTTATCTTTTGTGATACAAATGTTTTAGTTACCAAAGTATGGTCTGAAACTCATTTTAGTGGATATTTTTCACCAGAATTAAAAAATATTTTAAAATCTGTTAGATATGATTATTATTTTTTAACCAACATTGATGTTCCATGGGTAAAAGATGATTTAAGAGATAGGCCAGATAACAGAGAGGAAATGTTTAATTATTTTAAGAAGCAATTAGATATTAATGAAA
The DNA here is from genome assembly GCA_902595825.1 of uncultured Bacteroidota bacterium. Lineage (GTDB taxonomy): Bacteria > Bacteroidota > Bacteroidia > Flavobacteriales > Flavobacteriaceae > TMED96. The sequence continues at coordinate 11,462 of CACJRP010000011.1, read as the reverse complement.
TTCAATATACTGTTGTAAGTGGTGACAGGAAGGAAAGGTTAAAAAAAGCTATTTTAATTTTAAAAAATTTTTTTGACTAATTAGAATTTATTTTTCTAATTTTGAGTGACAATATAGGGGGTGCTTTAAAAAGCTGAGATTATACCCATAGAACCTGGGCGGGTAATGCTGCCAAGGAATACAGCGTATTTATAGTTTTCCCTATTAATTATTTAAAAATGAAAAATACGCTTTTAATATTATTCTCCTTCATTCCTCTATTCTACAGCTTTTATTCTCAGGAAAAGGAAAAAGATTCCTTAAATTTTAAATTAATTGCTCTTGAAGAAATTAATGTAACTTCAACAAGAGCTGTTAAAGAGCAGCCATTTAGTTTTTCAAATGTTGAGAAAAAAGATATCGAAAACAGAAATTTAGGACAAGATCTTCCCATACTATTAAATTTTTTGCCCTCCCTGATTTCTACTTCTGATGCAGGAGCTGGTATAGGTTACACAGGAATTAGAGTTAGAGGTAGTGACGCCACAAGAGTAAATGTTACCATTAATGGTATTCCATATAACGATGCTGAATCTCAAGGAACTTTCTGGGTTAATTTAACTGATTTTAGCTCATCAGTTGAAAATATTCAACTGCAACGAGGAATAGGTACCTCTACGAACGGGTCCAGTGCCTTTGGAGCAAGTTTAAATATTCTAACTGACGGGATTTCAAAAGAAAAATTTTTTGAATCTAATAATAGCTTCGGTAGTTTTTCGACACTTAAAAACTCAATTAGATTTTCAACAGGAGATATAAATAATAAGTTTCAAATTTCTGGAAGGTTTTCAAAAATCATTTCAGATGGTTATATTAATAGAGCGTCATCAGATTTAAGATCATATTTTTTACAAACCACTTATTCAAAAAATAAAACACTTATAAAAACACTAATTTTTGGGAATCATGAAAAAACATACCAGGCCTATTGGGGTATAGATCCAGAAATGCTTAGTAAAAATAGACGGTATAATTCAGCAGGAGAAATTTACGACGACAGTGGAAATTTGGAAAAATTTTATTACAATCAAATCGATAATTATAAACAGGATCACATACAAATACATTGGAATCAAATTTTTAATGATAAACTATCCTCTTCAATAGGTGTCAATTATACATATGGTAGAGGTTATTATGAGGAGTATAATGATAAATGGAAAGACGAAAACCTTTCTTTTTCTGGAATGACATCATTTTCAAACCTTGGGTTAAATAATCTAGTTTTTGGTAATGATGTTATTTCAAGTTCTGATAATGTTACAAGAAAGTGGTTAGATAATGATTATTATGTCATAACTGGAAACCTACAGTATAATTCAAGAAAATTACAAATGATTTACGGGTTTTTGGTAAGCAATTATGACGGAGATCATTATGGAAAACTAATTTGGTCTAGATTTGCTAGTCAGGGATATCCAAATCAAGAATTTTACAGAAATAAAGGGGAAAAAGATGAGTTTTCAATTTTCGGAAAATTCACAACACCAATCTTAAAAAATTTAATAGGGTTTCTTGACCTACAAATAAGAAATGTAAATTATAATGCTAAGGGGATTATGAATAGATTAGTTCCTATAGACATTCAAGATAATTTCAGTTTTTTTAATCCAAAGACTGGGATGACATATAATATAGATAATGGATCAAATTTATATTTTTCTTTTGCTAGATCTCACAGAGAACCCAACAGAACAGATTATGAGAATGGAAATCCAATTCCAGAAAAGCTGAATAATTTTGAATTAGGATTAAGAAAACCCAATTGGTCATTGAATATCTATTATATGCGATACAAAGACCAGCTTGTTTTAACCGGCGAAATAGATGAGGTAGGGTTCCCCATTAGACAAAATGTAGGAGATAGTTATAGGTTGGGAATAGAATTTGATAGTAATTTCAAAATCTCTAAGAGATTATCTTGGGCACCAAATTTATCATTAAGTGAGAATAAAAATATAGATTTTTATTTCAGAAGAGATGGAATTTTAACAAATCTTGGAAATACAAATATCTCCTTCTCGCCAAACGTTATCGCTGGTTCAATTATCAATTATGCACTAAATAAAAAAATAAATATATCAATTTTGACAAAATATGTAGGCAAACAGTTTATGGGGAATATTGACTCAAAACTATCTAAGCTTAACTCTTATTCAACAACTGATTTAAATATTTTATTTGCACCAGCAAGTTTCCCCCTTTTTGAAGATGTAAAAATCTCACTTTTAGTTAATAATATTTTTGGATTAAAATATATATCTAACGGATATTTTTACACTTTTGATGACGATTATTCTACACCAGGCCTTATCAAAACAATTGAAGGCGTAGCTTACTACCCACAGGCTCAAAGAAATTTTCTAGTTGGTATTCGAACAAGATTTTAATTGTAGATTACTAAATTGTTACCTGAAATTCGAACACCATAATTAATCATGGGATACTGATTAGTGTCGTCTAATGAAGGATTTAGTAATTGACCAGTTGCAAGGCTATATTGATAACTTTCACATCCACATTCAGTTAAACTGCTTATTATTTTTGTCCTTGAGCAAGAATTTGGTTTATGGTTTGGACAACTAGCTTCCCAAGCTAAATAGTTGTTGTTATTCAGATTGTAGAGGATTATACCCTTATGACCAAAATCTTTTAATAACACACTGCCACCTGTAAATTTAAGGTTGTTGTAAAGAGGAAGATTTAAATTAATGGTAAATTCGAAATCTAGTTCAGGAAGAAAAGGATTTCTATCCACAGAATTTTTACTACAGGAAATTAAAAAAAAGATCGATAAACTAGTAAATTTTGTTATGTTTTTAAATCTATTTGCTTCTATAATCTTCAAATTCATATATTTGTAGTAAGCCTTCCGTAAATGGAAGGTTTTTTATTCTTAACGTTTAAATTATGAGTAAAGTATCTTACTACACTGAAGAGGGGTTAAAAAAACTACGTAGAGAGCTTAATCAACTTAAAGATATAGAGAGACCTAAAGCCTCACAAGCAATCGCTGACGCTAGGGATAAAGGAGACTTAAGTGAAAACGCTGAATATGACGCTGCAAAAGAATCTCAAGGTCTTCTGGAATTAAGAATATCTAAATTAGAAGAAACATTATCAAATGCCAGGGTTATTAATGAGTCTAATATTGATCACTCTAAAGTATTGATCTTATCTACTATTGATGTAAAAAATTTATCAAACAATTCTATAATGACTTATACTTTAGTAGCTGAAAGCGAGGCTGATTTGGCAAATGGAAAAATTTCTATCAATTCCCCGATAGGAAAAGGTCTTTTAGGAAAAAAAAAGGGGGACAAAGCAATTATTCCAGTACCAAGTGGAAAAATTGAATTAGAAATATTAAAAATCACAAGATAATTTTGCCGAGTATTTTTTCAAAAATAGTTAAGAATGAACTCAATTGTTTCAAAGTTTTTGAAGATAAAAATCATTTGGCCTTTCTTGATATTAGACCCAACACAAGAGGGCATACTTTGTGCATTCCAAAAAAAGAAAACGATTATATATTTGATTTGTCTGAAAAAGAGTTTCTAGATTTAATGAGATTTGCCAGAATTGTTGCTTTGGGGATAGAAAATGCGATTAGCTGTTCTAGGGTTGCTATATCAGTTGTCGGATTAGAAATAAATCATACTCATATTCATCTTATTCCCATAAATTCAATGGAAGATGTGAATTTTAATCATAAAATTTCTTTTTCTGAAAAAGAGATGAATAATATTGCTAACAAAATCAAGGATTCAATTATTTATTGAGGATTATTTCGAAAGTTGTACCCTTTCCTAGCTTACTTTCCTTTATCATTACTTTGCCTTTGTGAAAATTTACAATTATCCTTTCAACTAAGGACAGCCCAAGTCCCCATCCACCTTTCTTAGTAGTGTAGCCTGGTTTAAAGACTTTATTAATGGTATTTTCTGACATTCCAATTCCATTGTCAGAAATTAAAATCCTTATAAATTTGTTCAAATCAATCAATTCAATTTTTATTTCACCTTCACCTTTTATGGAGTCTATGCCATTTTTTGCAATATTCTCGATAGTCCAACTTATCAGGGTGGAATTCATAGGTATACAGAGACTTTTTATTGGGGGATTCCAATCCCAAATAACTTTATTTCCTGACCTCTTTCTAAGATATTCAAGAGTTTGGGAAATTAAATCAATTATATTTTCATTTTTTAATTTTGGAGAAGCTCCCATTTTTGAAAATCTGTCTGATATTAGTTTAAGACGATTTATATCCTTTTCAATTTCAAGGATAGAATCTTTTTTTATTTTTTTTTCTTTCATGATTTCAATCCATCCCATTAATGAAGTTAAGGGTGTACTAACTTGGTGAGCTGTTTCTTTAGCCATGCCAACCCAAAGTTTGTTTTGTTCAGACGATTTGTTTGTTTGAAATAGAAAAATTAATAAAAAAACAAAAATAAAAATAATCAATAGTAGCGCTATTGGATATATTTTTAATTTTTTTAAAAGAGGGGTATCGCCATAATACAAAGTTTGATTAATTATATCTTTATAAATAACCCTGATAGGGGTATTCTCATTTTTGAATTTTTCTAATTTAGAGTACAAGAAAACTGAATCTTTGTCAAGTTCAGCGTTCCTTTCAATATTTTTATAATCTATAATTTTTCCATTTTTGTCAACCTGTATGACCGGTGTTGAACCAATTTTTTGAAGTATATCGAAGGCTAAAATCCCAAAATCTTTTTCTAGATTAGGGTTTTGGGCAAGCTCTTTTTGTGCTCTCGCCCAAAGCTCCATTTTTTTTCTTTCTTCGTTCTTCATTGATTGAAATAACACGTTAGTATTCCAAATAATGAAGATTACAATGATAAATGAACCTAAAAGTATTAAATTTTTAATTAGTCTATTTGAATTCAATAAAATATATCTTATTTGCTTCTAATTTATGAAATTCGATTTGATTGTTTATTTTTGACATAAAATAAAATAAGTTGGAAGTACTAGGTAAAATTAAAGTTTTAGGAGACATTAAAACATACGGAGACAACGGTTTTAGAAAGAGAGAAGTCGTTGTAACAACTCAGGAACAATATCCTCAACATTTATTAATTGAGTTCATTCAAGATAGATGTGAATTATTAGATTCCTTTAATGTTGGTGAAAATGTTAAAATAAGTATCAATCTTAGGGGAAGAGAGTGGGAAAACCCTGAAGGTGAGGTTAAATATTTTAATTCAATACACGGGTGGAGAATAGAAAAGGATGAATTTGTTGAAAAAGATATTATTCCACCACCAAACGACTCCCCCGGGTTTGAGGAAAAATCTGATGAGGAAAATGAAGTCGAAGATGATTTACCTTTTTAATTATAAATTAATTTTTCTTCCCTAATTGGGAATAAAAAATTAATGTAGTACATTTGCACGCACTTATTAAATGTTTAGTTTTTTGAAAAAAAATATTTTATATACAAAGTCCGTTAATTCCTCTAATATTGAAAAAAAATGGTTGTTGATAGATGCGTCCAATATTTCTTTGGGAAGACTTGCAACGCAGGTAGCAATTTTAATTAGAGGTAAAAATAAGCCATATTTCACTCCGCATGTTGACTGTGGAGACAATGTTATTGTTAAAAATGCTGAAAAGATTAAACTAACTGGAAAGAAATGGAAAGAAAAAAATTATATAAGATATACAGGTTATCCTGGTGGTAAAAAATTGTTAACTGCAGAACAGATCTTTTCTAAAAATCCTTCAATATTAATTGAAAAAGCTGTTAGGGGGATGCTCCCAAAAAACAAATTAGGTTCTTCAATTTTTAAAAACCTTAGAGTTGTTAACGGAGAGCATCATAAGTTTAAAAATTTAAAACCAGAAGAATTTAAAATAAATATTTAATATGGAAAAAATTCATGCTATAGGAAGAAGAAAGAAATCAGTAGCTAGATTATTCATTTCCAAGGGTAAATCTGAAATAAATATTAATTCTAAGAGTTTCAAAGAATACTTTCCAACCGCCGTTTCCCAGACTAAACTTTTACAACCACTAAACCTTACCAATAATCTTAATCAATATAGCATAAGCATTAATGTGGTTGGAGGCGGTGTGAATGGACAGGTAGAGGCAATAAGACTTGCACTAGCACGAGCCCTTTGTATTTTGAATGAAGAAAACAGAAAGATTTTAAAACCGGAAGGTTTACTTACTAGGGACTCAAGAAATGTTGAAAGGAAAAAATATGGACGTAAAAAAGCAAGAAAGAAATTCCAATTTTCTAAACGTTAAATAAATGGATAAAGTTGAAATAAAAGATCTTATAGACTCAGGAGTTCACTTTGGCCACCTTACTAGGAAGTGGAATCCAAACATGTCTAGTTATATTTATTCAGAAAAAAATGGAATTCATATAATCAACCTGTATAAAACCTCTGCTAAATTAAAAGAGGCATGTGAGGCATTAAAAAAAATTGCATCTTCAGGAAGAAAAATTTTATTTGTGGCTACTAAAAAGCAAGCAAAAGATATCGTTTCTGGGTTAATGAAAGATATCAATATGCCTTTTATTACGGAAAGATGGCCTGGAGGAATGTTAACAAATTTTGTAACCATTCGCAAAGCTGTAAAAAAAATGACTTCGATTGATAGAATGAAAAAAGACGGAACATTTGAAACACTATCAAAAAAAGAAAGACTTCAAGTAGACCGAAATAGAGCTAAACTTGAAAAAAATTTAGGTTCAATATCCGATATGACAAGATTACCTGGAGCTATATTCATAGTAGATGTTAAAAGGGAAAATATTGCAGTCAAGGAATCCCAAAAACTTAAAATTCCAATTTTTGCTATGGTAGACACAAATTCTGACCCAAGAGATATAGATTATCCTATACCTTCTAATGATGATGCTTCAAAAGCAATTAAAAAAATATTGACAATTATTGTGGACTCAATTAAAGATGGTCTTGAACTAAGACAAAATGAAAAAGATGCTGCAGCTAATTCCGAGTTGAAAGATTCTTCCGAAAATTCTGAAACAGTTGAACAAAATGAAAAGGTCGAATCCAAAGACAAGGTAGAGGAGGATAAAGAAATTAAATAATTTATAAATATGAAAATTACGGCAACTGAGGTAAATGATTTGAGAAAGTCAACTGGTGCTGGGATGATGGATTGTAAAAAAGCTTTAGTCGAAGCTAGCGGAGATCACGAAAAGGCAATTGAGATATTGAGGAAAAAGGGTCAAAAAGTCGCTGCTAACAGAGCAGAACGAGAATCCACTGAAGGCCTTGTTTTACTAAAGATTAATGAAGAAAAATCTGAAGGGGTTATAATTTCTCTAAACTGTGAAACAGATTTCGTTGCTAAGAATAAGGATTTTTTAAAGTTTGCTACTGAAATTTTAAATATTGCTAAAAATGTAAATTCTATTGAAAATCTTCTTGATTCGAAAATTGGTGATTTGAGCGTATCAGACAAATTAATTGAACAGACTGGAGTAATTGGTGAAAAAATAGAAATTGGAAACTTCAAAAAGTTATCCGGAAAATATATTGGTGGTTACGTGCATGCAGGGAATAAAATTGCCGCTATGGTTGCGCTTTCAGATTCAACTACAGTTTCCGAAGAGGTGTCAAAAAATGTCTCAATGCAAGTAGCAGCTATGAATCCATTGGCATTAAATGAAAATTCTGTTGATTCGAGTATAGTGAAGAAAGAAACGGAGATTATTAAAGAACAATTGATTAAGGAAGGAAGACCAGAAAATATAATTGATAATATTATAGTTGGAAAATTAAAAAAATTCTATAAAGATAATACACTTATAAAACAGGCATATATAAAAGATTCTAAAGTTTCAGTTGAAGATTATGTCAAGTCCGCAAATAAAAACCTAAGTGTTTCGTCATTTATTAGAGTTTCTCTAGTTTAAAATCAATGAGCTTCAAGCCAGTTTTTACCAAGTCCTAGGTCTACAACTAGCGGGACTTCAAGTTCCAAAGCATTTTCCATTTCAGTTTTAACAATTCTGGATAGTATATCTTTTTCCTCTCTAGGAACATCAAAAACTAATTCATCATGTACCTGAAGAATCATCCGGCTTTGTAATTTTTCCTCATAAATTTTTTTATCAATCTGAATCATAGCTAGTTTAATTATATCGGCAGCTGATCCTTGGATTGGTGCATTTATAGCAGTTCTTTCTGCAGCACCTCTCACTATTGCATTTTGAGAGTTTATATCTTTTAAATATCTCCTCCTTTTAAGCAATGTCGATACAAATCCATTTTCCCGTGCAAACTGAATTTGTGATGACATATATTCTTTTAGTTTCGGATAGTTTTTATAATAAGTATCAATCATCTCTTTTGATTCCGATCTACTTAAATCGGTTTGTTGACTTAATCCAAAAGCGGAAACACCGTAAATTATTCCAAAATTAACAGTTTTAGCATTTGATCTCTGCTGTCGTGTAACTTTGTCCTCAGAAATATTATAAACTTTAGAAGCTGTTGACATGTGAATATCTTTGCCTTCTTTAAAAGCTTTAATCATATTTAAATCTTGACTTAATGAAGCGATTATTCTTAGTTCAATTTGAGAATAGTCTGCGCAAATTATAAGATGATTTTTATCTCTCGGAATAAATGCCTTCCTGATTAGTTGACCTTTCATAGTCCTAATAGGAATGTTTTGTAAATTAGGCTTATTCGAAGTTAACCTTCCTGTAGATGCAATAGCTTGGTTAAAGATGGTATGAATTCTGTTTGTTTTGGCGTTTATTTCTTCAGGTAAAGCTTTTACGTAAGTAGTTTGTAATTTATTTAAAGATCTCCAATTTAGAATGTCATCTATTATTTTATGTTTTTTACTAAGTAATGAAAGCACTTCTTCTGATGTGGAGTATTGACCTGTTCTGGTTTTTTTTGGTTTATCAACTAAATTTAACTTTTCGAATAAAACTATGCCTAATTGTTTCGGTGAGGATAGGTTAAAAACTTCTCCAGCACTTTCAAAAATAATTCCTTCAAGTTCCTTTATCTCCCTACTTAAGTCAACTTCCATTTGTTTCAAAAATGTCGAATCCAAATTAAATCCCTCAGACTCCATTTTTGACAATACATTTATTAATGGAAATTCAACGTCATTTAAAAGTTTTTCATTTTGAATATCTTTATTTATTGTATCGAAATAATTTTTAAGTTGTAGTGTTATATCTGCATCTTCTACTGCATACTCTTTTAGATCTTCAACCAAAACATCTTTCATATTTTTTTGATTTTTTCCTTTAGGGCCTATTAAATCAGAAATTGGCTTACATCTGTAATTTAAATACTTTTCGGCTAAAAAATCTAAATTATGTCGTCCATCTGGATTTATTAAGTAGTGAGCAATCATGGTATCATAAAGAGATCCTTTTACATGCAGAGAGTAATTGGATAAAACTTTAATATCATATTTTAAATTGTGACCAATTTTTTTAATTTTTTCATTTTCAAAAAAAGGTTTAAGTTTTAAAACAAGAGTTTGACATTGACTTCTATTTTCAGGAAACGGCAAATAATATCCTGTACCTTTTTCCCATGAAAAAGCAATGCCAACCAATTCTGCATTCAAAGCATCTAAACTTGTTGTTTCAGTATCAAATGATACAACATTTTGTTCTAACATTTTACTGATGAACAAATCAAAGCTCAAATTCGAAGTTATTATTTGATAATAATGCTTTGAATTATTTAAATTTTTAAGTTCACCTCTCTTTTCTTCCATCAAGTTTCCAAATATGTTTGTTTGTGAACCAGCCTTTTTTTGAGATTTTTTGGTTTCTTCTAAACCAACTATGTCAGTATTCGAATCAAAAAATATTTTTCTGGTAGTTTCTTTAATTCTCTTGAATTCGAGTTCTTCAAAAATTGAATTTAACCTGTCGGAATCAGGGTGTCGTAATTTAAATTTTGATTTATCAAAATCAACTGGGACGTCTAAAATAATACTAGCAAGTTTTTTCGATAGTAATCCTAAACTTTTCTTACCCTCAATTTTTTCTCTTAGTTTACCTTTTATTTTTTCTGTATTCTCTAATAAATTTTCAATGCTCCCAAATTCTTTGATGAATTTTTTTGCTGTCTTATCTCCTACACCCTGGAGACCAGGAATATTATCCACGCTGTCACCAACCATTGCGAGATAATCAATTACTTGTTTTGGATTCTCAATTTCAAATTTTTCATTAACTTCTTTTATACCCATTATCTCAACATCATTGCCCATACGTGCAGGTCGATATATAAAAATATTTTTGGAAACCAATTGAGCAAAATCTTTGTCTGGAGTAACCATGAAAACATTAAAATTATTTTTTTCTGCTTTTTTAGCTAGAGTCCCAATAATGTCGTCTGCTTCATATCCCTCCATTTCTATAGACGAAATATCCATTGCATTTAAAATTTTTTTAATGTAAGGAATCCCTAACGTTATTGCTTCGGGAGTTTCAAGACGATTCGCCTTATAATCAGGGAAGATTTCAGATCTACTTGATGAACCACCTTTATCAAAACAAACTCCAACATATTGTGGATTTTCTCTTTTAAATAAATCTAGCAATGAGTTCATAAACCCATAAATTGCGGAGGTATTGAATCCTTTGGAGTTCACAATCGGATTTTTAATAAAAGCGTAGTACCCTCTAAAAATCAATGCATAGGCGTCGATAAAATATATTTTTTTCTTTTCTTGCATTGAATAGATTTAAATTAATTTACTTCTTTTTTATATTTATATAAAGTAGTTTAAATTATAACACTTTTAGAATCAAAATTAATCTAAACAAAAATAATTTTTTTTTAAATGGGTGACCAATTTTCAAAAGATAAGTATTTTATGAGCAAAGCTCTCAAAGAAGCGAATTTGGCCTTTCAAAAAGGTGAAATTCCGATTGGTGCTGTAATTACAATTAATGATAAAATAATTTCAAGAGCTTACAACATGATCGAGCAGTTAAGTGATGTAACTGCTCATGCAGAAATACTGGCAATTACCTCTGCTGCAAATTATATAGGAGGAAAATATCTAATAGGGTGTACTATTTACGTTACTCTAGAGCCATGCGCAATGTGTACAGCAGCGCTAAAATTTTCTCAAATTAATCGTATAGTTTATGGTGCATCAGATACTAACAAAAGAGAAGGGTTCGAACCAAAAAAGTTTCTACATAAGAAGATAACCACAATGGGCGGCGTCTTGAAGAAAGAATCAGAAGAGTTACTAAACCGTTTTTTTGAAAAAAAACGAAATTATAATAATCTAAAATTAAACTAATTGAATATTTGTAGCGGTTTTACCTCTTTCCCCTTCTTCAATTACGTATTCAACCTTATCTCCTTCATTTATCTTTAACCCATTTAGTGAAGTGACATGTACA
>CACJRP010000010.1 GCA_902595825.1 uncultured Bacteroidota bacterium | reverse complement strand
GAGGTAATATAATGCAAGGAGATGGTGTTTACAAATCTATTGATGCGGGTTTAACATGGAACCACATTGGACTTGATGACACTCAAGCAATTTCAAAAATTAGAATTCATCCATCAAATCCTGATATTGTTTATGTGGCTGCACTTGGTCATCCTTATGGAGAAAATGAGGAGAGAGGGATTTTCAAATCTATTGATGGAGGTGAAACTTGGAAAAGAATATTATTTAAAAGCTCAAAATCAGGGGCTATTGACATGATTATCGATCCTAATGATCCGGAGACGATATATGCATCTTTATGGCAGGTATATAGAACTCCTTATAAAATGTTAGGGGGGGGTCCGGAATGTAGTTTGTATAAATCTACTGATGGTGGAATGTCATGGAAAGATATTTCAGAAAATAAAGGTTTTGCGTCTCGTCCCTTAGGAAAAATCGGAATCACAGTATCTCCAGCAAATTCAAAAAAATTATGGGCACTGGTAGAATCTAATGATGGTGGTGTGTACTTTTCTGAAGATGCGGGTGAAACCTGGTCCCTAGTTAATAATGAACGTAAATTGAGGCAAAGAGCATTTTACTATAGTAGAATATATGCTGATCCCAAAGACGAAAATACAGTATATGCTTTAAATACTGGATTTTATAAATCTACTGATGGAGGTAAGACGTTTGATACAAGAATTATCGTACCTCACGGCGATAATCATGATTTATGGATAGATCCAGAAAATCCCTCTAGAATGGTTAATGCAAATGATGGAGGTGGATGTGTTTCTGTTAATGGTGGCAAAACGTGGACTGATCTCGATTTCCCAACATCTCAGTTATACCACATAATGGTTACAAAAGATTTCCCATATTATGTTTGCGGAGCACAACAAGATAATTCAACCTTATGTGTTCCTTCAGAAGGTTGGAGTTTTAAACAGGCGAGGGGTCCCCACAAGCAATATTATTATCCTGTGGGCGGTGGAGAGTCGGGTTATATCACTCAACACCCATCAAATTTGGATTGGTTTTATGCTGGTAGTCAAGGCGCTTTACTTACAAAATTCGACAGATCAACAGGATTCAAAAGAGACATACAAGTATATCCGAGATTTTTTTCTGGAGAACCTGCAAGTGTTCTCCCCGAAAGATGGCAATGGACTTTTCCTATAATTTTTTCACCTTTGAAACCAAATAGACTTTATACTAGTTCACAGCATGTATGGGTATCCGAGAATGATGGACAAAGTTGGTCAAAAATAAGTCCGGACCTTACTTATGCTGATCCTAAAACACTCGGAAAAACAGGGGGAGTTATAACAAATGATATGAATGGACCAGAAATTTATGGTACTATTTTTTCTTTAGTCCCATCAAGTTATGATGAAAACACATTGTGGGCTGGTTCTGATGATGGACTAGTTCATGTTACCCAAGACCACGGAAAGTCTTGGAGAAATATAACTCCACCTGATATGCCAAAAGATACAAGAATTAGCATTATTGAGGAATCTAAGCATAAGGCTGGAACTATATATATTGCTGCTAAGCGCTATCAGATGGATGATAGAAAACCTTATTTATGGAAAACTAATGATTACGGAAAGACATGGAGTAAGATTATAAATGGTATAAGAAATGATGATTTTCTTCACGTTATTCGTGAAGATTTAAAAGTTCCCGGGTTACTTTATGCTGGTGGTGAGCACGAAGTTTGGGTTTCTTACAATGATGGTGACAACTGGGAGTCAATAAGTTTAAATCTTCCAGATACTCAAATTTCAGACTTGATAGTAACTGAGAAGGACCTTGTTGTTGGTACCCATGGAAGATCTATTTATATTCTTGATGATATTTCACCTATAAGGGAGATGTATAAAGTTAGAAAAGAAAATCCTCATCTGTATGATGTTTATTTTGCAACTAGAAGAGTTCAAGACGCTGAAATAAAATATTACCTTCCATCAACACCAGAAAAACTATTAATTAAAATAATTGATAGTGAAAATAGAATAGTACTTGAGAAAAAAGGTGTATTATATCCTGAACCTGATGACGATTCCTCTTCTTGGTTTGGCGCTGATAATAAGAGCCCTTCAATGAATAGCGGTTTAAATAGTTATAAATGGAATCTAAGGTATCAAGGTGCAAAAGATTTTGAAGGGATGATAATCTGGTCTGCAAAACCAACTTTGGGACCTATTGCTCCCCCTGGAGAGTATAAAGTACAGTTAACAGTAGATGACAAAATTTTTGAATCTTTATTTGAAGTAAGGAAAGATCCAAGAATAGATGTTTCAGATTCAACTATTAAAAAACAATTTAATTTTGCAATGGATATAATGATGCAGACAGATCTTGCAAATAAAAGCGTAATTGAAATAAGAGAAATTAAAGAAAAATTAAATAAATTAATTTCTTCATCTTCTGTGACAAAATCAAAAAAAATAAAGTCATTAATCCATGATCTGGAAAAAATTGAATCTAGTATATACCAAGTAAAGAATCAAAGCGGTCAAGATCCCCTAAACTTTCCTATAAAAGTGAACAACAGACTGGCCTATTTGAGAAAAAGCGTCGAAAGTGGAGATGGTATTCCAACCAATGGTTCAATTGAAGTTTATGAACTTTTGAAAAATGAACTTTCGGATTATATAAAAGAACTTAAAAAGCTTAGGATTAGAGCTAAAAATTTCATTTAATTAAAAAATCCATTAAGTATATGTTTCTTAGTCTTTAGTAATTTTTTTATAAAAAACATATGAGTTTAAAAAAAAATTATTTTTATCTAGAAAAGTTGTATATGGCAAATGTTGCCAACCAATGTTCACCCCCGTAGCCACTTTTAAACATAATCTTATATCCTTCTTCGGAATGCTTTCTTGCAATTTTTTGAAATAACTTTTTATGTTCATTATTATTGAGTTTCACTGATATATCATTCAAGGTCCAAGCTCTGTGAAACATTAAACCTATCAAGTGACCAATTCCAGGATCAGTGTAGTCAAGTACATTAGGAACATTTATTATCTTACCAAAGTCACTTTCATCAAATGAAGGTAAAAATTTATATATCCATTTATTAAATTCCCTTTTGTCCAGTAATAATGACATTAGTCCTGCTTCAGCAAGACATGGTGATAAAAAGTCTGTACCTGAAGGTTCGTAACTTACAGGACAATTTTTATCTCCAAGAAAATTTTCAACACTAAAGTCCATTATTTTATTATATAAAGCATTGTCATTAGCTATTTTTGCATACTCAATCATAAGAGAAAATGAAAATGCTGTATTAGCGTGTGTTCCTGGTCTAAGCGGTTCAGAAAGTTTGTCTAAAAATAAAATAGTTCTTTCGCTAAGAAGATCTACAAGTGGTTTCATGTTAATTGCCCAAACTTGTGCTTTCTCATATTCCCAAGAAAGCAATTCAGAATAGAGTTTCATTAACCAAGCCCATCCATAAGTCCTTTCAAATCCTTGGTTGAAGTCCTGTTTAAAAAAGTCGAATTCCTTATTTAAATTATCTTCATTTAAATTTTTATCAAGTTTGGACAATATAATATCTCTATTGGATATTTTAGGAAAATCTTTTAATATTTTAACCATTGCCCAATGACCATGAACTGCAGAGTGCCAATCCCAGCAGCCATAAAATGAGGGCGATACTTCATAGTGGGGTTTCAATGAATTTTCGTTTACAAATCTGTATCCTATTTTATATGGATATTTTTGATCAACGCATTTTACCGATAGGGATACCAACTCTTTTGCTAATTTTTCATCAAGAGTTATTTTTTCTATTTTTTCTTCTTTATAATCTTTACATCCTGTTATGAGCAAAAGAAATGATAAAACATTAATCTTCATTTTTTGGCAGCATTAGATTTTGATTTAAAATGTAGTAATTTTTTCTCTTTTATAAGTCTAATTGTCCAAAAACACTTAATAAAATACCCTAATATATTTATTAAAAATATATTAGGGAACTTAGAAGCGGAGAAAGAGGGATTCGAACCCCCGGAGGTGTGACCCTCAACAGTTTTCAAGACTGCCGCATTCGACCACTCTGCCATTTCTCCATAACACCTACAAATATAGTACGCTTAACTCAAGTTTAAAACTTTTTTGTATGTTTCCATAAATTTGAAATTAATTTTGGATAACATTATTTTATATTCCATCATTTTTATATCGGGTTTAATAGCAGGGGTTATTAATACCCTTGCTGGAGGTGGTTCTCTATTAACACTACCCATTCTTATATTCTCTGGTTTGCCCCCAAATATTGCTAATGGTACAAATCGAGTGGCTCTTTTAATACAATCAATTTTTGGAACTGCAGGATATCATTCGAAAGGAATATCTTCCTATCCCTTTAGCATATATTTAGGTTTGTCTTCTTTGGGAGGTGCATTAATAGGTGCTCAAATAGCGATAGAAATTAATCCATATTTATTTAACAAGATTTTGTCAATAGTAATGTTGATAATGGTTTTAACAATGCTCAAAACAAAAATGCCATCTGAAAATAGTTTGCCTGAAAGAACATCTGGTAAATATTTAATTTTTAGTCTGTTGGCATTTTTCTTTATAGGTATATATGGTGGTTTTATTAACGCCGGGATAGGTCTCGTTATCATGTTTTTTTTAAATCAAGTCAATAGATTAAATCTAGTTAAAACAAATGCAACCAAAGTATTACTTGTTTTGATATATAGCTCGGGTGCACTCATCTTATTTGCATTTAATAATGCTGTAAACTGGGAATTAGGGTCTATTCTAGCTCTTGGTAGTTCAATAGGTGCTTGGTGGGCAAGTAGATGGTCGGTAGAAAGGGGGGAGGGGATTATAAAGTTAATCCTTGTAATAGCCATTATTATGATTGCCGCGAAATTATGGGTTTTTAGAATTTGACGTAGTCGACAATCTCAAGTCCGTATCCAGTAATTCCTACTCTTGGTTTTTGTTTTGAGTTTGTTATAACTCTCAATTTTCTTATCGACAAATCATGTAAAATTTGTGCTCCAATCCCAAAATCTCTTGAGTCCATTTTTAGCCTAGGTATCTTATCATTTTTAGTTTTTGATTTTTTAATTTTTTTTAGTCTTGCAAGTAGATTTTCAGATTTTGCAGGCTGGTTGATAAAAATCACAGCACCTTTACCTTCCTTGTTTATTAATGAAAAAACCTTATCTATTTCTTTCTCCTTTGTACCCATTAATAGACTCAGAAGATCATTTCTACTTTGAGAAGAATTTATTCTTACTAAAGTTGACTCATTTTTAGACATAGTTCCTTTTGTTAGGGCTAAATGAACCTGATCATTTGTAGTTTGTTGGTAGGCTCTAAGCCTATATTTACCGAAACGGGTATTTAAAAAAGTGTCCTCACGCTTTACTATTAAACTATCATGTTCCATTCTGTAAGCAACAAGATCCTCAATAGATACTATTTTTAATCCAAATTTTTTTGATACTTGATACAATTCTGGAAGTCTCGCCATTGAACCATCTTCATTCATTATTTCAACTATAACTCCTGCAGGTTTCATTCCAGCAAGTCTTGCAAAATCTATTGCAGCCTCGGTATGCCCTGTTCTTCGTAACACACCACCCTCTTTACCTATGAGAGGAAATATGTGCCCAGGTTTTGAGAAATCATTTGATTTTGTATTTTCATTTACAAGAGCTTTTATAGTTAATGCCCTGTCTTTTGCAGAAATACCAGTTGTCACACCTTTTCCTTTAAGATCAACAGATATTGTAAAAGCCGTTCCCATAGGGTCTGCGCTATTTGAAACCATTCGATCTAATTTAATTTCTTTACATCTTTTTTCAGATAAGGGCACACAAATTAGACCCCGACCTTCCTTTGCCATAAAGTTTATTATTTTAGAAGTAATCTTTTCAGCTGCGGCAAGAAAGTCCCCCTCATTTTCCCTATTTTCATCATCAACAACAATAATTACCTCACCTTTCCCGACAGCTTCAATGGCATCTTCAATTTTATCGAGCTTTATTTTTTCTTTTTTATTCATCTGATCTTTTTCCTAATTTTTTCAATAATATCTGATAAAGGATTGAAAATAAAATTATAATTTATTAAACCCCTGTCGTTTGTTGCTCTACTTACCAAGAAAATAGCAAAAGGAATAACAATTATAACAGCTATCCAACTTCCTAGAAGAGGAGAAACAGTATTATCTTCTGCTGCATTTTTTCCAAATAGCCCTATATAGTGATAGGTTAAGAAAATGAGTATAGCTAGTACCATTGGTAAGCCCAAACCACCTTTTCTTATAATTGCCCCTAAAGAAGCTCCGATAACAAAAAGAAAAAAAACACTAAAGCCTAGTGTGTATCTTTCATTCAACGTAGTTTTATGAAGGTTAATGACTTTTTGATTTGAAAAAAACACTCTCTTTTTTGATTCTAAATTTCTAATTATTGTTTTTACATTGTTGGATGCTCTATTCAATGTAAGAATCTGTTGATTAAGGAGAGAATCAACAATAAAGGTTAAGGGGTTTGGATTTTCACAATAAATAGAACTAACCTTTGCAGATTTTTTTTGGTCAATGTCAACTAGTTTTGGATTAATATTTATCCTCGTTTTAATTAAGTTTTCTGCATAAGTATTTTTAGAATCACTGAATTTTTTTTCTAAAGAATCAATACTTATGTAGAGATCATCGACCTTTTGCATTTTATATGTGCTTGTATATTTTTCTTCAGCTAAATCTACATTATTGAAGTTAGATAAATCAACATTCATAATATATTTTTCAAATGAAACTTTTGCATGCTGATATCTTAATTTTTCGTCAGGTTTTGTTGTATAAATTTCTTCATATCTGTTGCCATTAAATAGAATTAATTTTAATTCTTCTTCAATACTAGCTGAAACCAACTCACCATTTTTAGCCTTTATTACAATTCTATTTTTATTGTCAGGAGATTTCTCATGTATAATTACGTCTTCAAGAAAACGATTATCTTCACCATATTTCCTAGAAACTTTTATATTAATTTGCCCTATTTCGTTAAAAACACCTTCAGTAATTGCTAATGCTGGCTTTAGTTTGGCTAGGTTTCTCCTCAAGTTATAATATTTAAACTCTCCTAAGGGAATTATATAATTTGAAAAATAATAACTGCCAAGTCCTAGAAACAGATGAAAAATAATCAATAATTTTAGCGACTTTTGAAGCGAAATACCACTTGATTTCATCGCAGTGAATTCATTATTTTCTGCCAAAGAACCGTAAGTCATAATTGATGATAGTAAAACAGACAAAGGAAAAACCAATGGGAATAGTTTTGGGGTATAATAAATCAAAAACTTCAAAATCGTTTCAGAATCCAGACCTTTACCTGCAAACTCATCAATAAATAGCCAAAATGTTTGAATGATAAAAATTAGCATTAATACAATAAAGACAGAAATAAGTCTACCGGTATAGGCTTTTAAAATATATAAATTAAGAATCTTCATTTACAAAATAGTCTTGATATAATTCTAGATTAAATTTAAAATGATTTTTAGGAAGAGATATATTATACGATTGATTTATAATTTTTAGGGTCGTATTTGTTCCATTTTTCCCAATTTCTATTATTTTAAACAAATTCAAGCTATCAATATCAACCCCAATTAGAAGATATTTTACATCACTGTTTTCTTCAACAGGCAAGAGCTTTACATATTGAATTGTTCTTCCCATTACAATTTGCTTTATATCCCATTCGTATCCATATCCGTTTGTGTAAAAATTTATTAAGTTGGTAGGCTTTATCATTAAATCAGAGTTTCCATCTCCAGTTTCAATGTTAATTTCTTCATTTTCTGGAATTATAGTGTAAGTTTTATAACCATCATAAATTTGCTCAACATCCATAAAACTCAACTTGTATTTTTCTCCCGAAATTTGTGCATTACCCTCAATCTCTTGAGTAATTTTCTCTTTGCTGTTGTCAAGTATATATACAAATTCAAAATTAATATTATCCTTGCTAAGCATATTTTTTGATACTTTATCAAGAAGCAATTTTGATTTTTCGTGACCCTGACCGAATACAACGCTAAGAGGTATTATCTGAAAAAAAATAAATTTTAAAATGAGATTTAATTTAGCTTTCATTTTTAATATATTGTTCAAGTGTATTTAAATCAGGGATTAATACCTGTCTAGCCTTACTACCTTCAAAGGGGCCAACTATCCCTGCAGCTTCCATCTGATCTATAATCCGCCCAGCCCTATTGTAGCCAAGTTTTAACTTTCTTTGTATTAAAGAAGCTGAGCCTTGTTGAGCAATAACGATAACTTTCGCCGCATCTTCAAATAATTCATCTCTGTCTTCAATATTTATTTCACCAATTTCGTTGTCTTCTCCTGAAAACTCTGGAAGCAAATGAGCATCTTGATAACCTTTTTGTGACCCTATAAATTCGGAAATTTTTTCAACTTCAGGGGTATCCACAAATGCACACTGAATTCTTATAAGTTCATTACCTTGAGTGTAAAGCATATCTCCCCTTCCAATTAATTGGTCAGCTCCACTTACATCTAAAATAGTTCTAGAGTCAATTTTTGAGGTAACCCTAAATGCTATTCTAGCCGGAAAATTTGCTTTTATAATTCCTGTTATTACATTTACTGAAGGTCTTTGTGTTGCAATAATTAAGTGAATACCTATTGCTCTAGCGAGTTGAGCTAACCTTGCGATTGGAGTTTCAACTTCTTTTCCAGCACTCATTATCAAATCTGCAAATTCGTCAACAACCAAAACAATATAAGGTAAAAATCTGTGACCATTGTCGGGATTTAGTTTTCTTGATTTGTATTTCTGATTATACTCTCTTATGTTTCTACACATTGCATTTTTTAGTAATTCATATCTGTTATCCATTTCTATGCAAAGAGAGTTCAGAGTATATATTACTTTCTTGTTGTCAGTAATTATTGACTCCTCCGAATTCGGTAATTTAGCCAAATAATGTCTTTCAATTTTATTATAAATATTTAATTCAACCTTTTTTGGGTCTACAAGAATGAACTTAACTTCTGATGGATGTTTTTTATATAGGAGGGAGGTTAATATAACATTTAAGCCTACGGACTTTCCCTGACCAGTTGCTCCCGCCATAAGTAGATGTGGCATTTTAACCAAATCAACAGTGAAGGTCTCATTACTTATAGTTTTACCAAAAGCAATCGGTAACTCCATTTCTGCATTTTGAAATCTTTGTGATGAGATGACTGATTTCATTGAAACAATTGTGGGATTGTTGTTCGGAACCTCAATACCTACTGTTCCTTTTCCTGGAATCGGAGCAATAATTCTTATCCCAAGTGCTGATAGAGATAAAGCTATATCATCTTCCAAGTTTTTAATTTTAGAAATCCTTATTCCTGCAGCGGGAACAATTTCATAAAGAGTAACGGTTGGACCAATGTTGGCTTTAATTTTCGCAATTTCAATTTTATAATTTCTAAGAGTTTCAATTATTGTATTTTTGTTTGATTCAAGTTCTTTTTCGTCAATTTTAATTGATCCGCTTCCGTAATCTTTTAACTTTTCTAAGTTTGGAGACATAAATCCACTAAGTTCTAGAGTAGGATCAAATTCTCCATATTTTTCAACAAGATTTCCAGATATATCTTCTACAGTTTCCTCCTCTTTATTTTTTGATATTTCCATCACAACGTCTTCACCTTTCTCTTTAATTCCGTCATAATTTGTAGAATTATCAAGAGCCTCTATATAATCTATTTTGCTATTATCTAAATTTACTATGTTAGAAGTAATCGATTCATTTGTTAACCTATCACTGTGTGTTTCATCATTTTCATCATCTTTTTTTTCTTGGTCCCAAAAATTGGCTTCAATTTTTTTTGGTAATATCTTAAAATGAATGACCATTGAAAATAAAGTAAGAAATAAAATAATTGACCAAAATCCGATAGTACCAGTGTAATCAATTATAAAATTACTTACTTCATGCCCTACGGTACCACCTAGAAATGGAAAAAATAATCTGATTTGACTTAATACAAGTGACAATAATATGGTGTAAAATATCCCCCAACTCCAGGTGTTTAGTAAACTTAGATTTTTGAATTCAAAAAAAAGAGAAAGACCTGTAATGGACAGTAATAATGAAAAAATTAGTGATGAAGCGCCGAACCCCTCATATATAAATATGTGGCTAATTTCAGCTCCTATTTTCTTTAGTACATTTTTAGAGTCAATATTTCTGTCTAAAATCTTATTAATATTACTTTGATCATATTCCCAAGTAAAAAAATAAGATAAAAGCGATATAAAAAGAAGAAAAGATATGATTAATAGAAAAGAACCAAATAGGATTTCTCTAGAGCGCTTTTTCTTGTAATGAACTTCGTTTATTTTTTTAGACACCAAAGTATTAGTATTGATTCGAGAATCCTTTTGTTTATTTCAAATTTACAAAATATTGACTTCAAAATAAATGAATGTTAATCCAATTAATTAGCGGATTAAATAGATCCTTTAGAAATTAGTTTTTTGATTTTTATCCCAAAATAAGCATAGCTCAGCGTCACAAACGGAGATATCCAATTAAAAATTGCATATATAAAATAGTCAATAACAGAGACACCCAGTACACTTGACTGATATGCTCCACATGTATTCCAAGGAATTAACACGGAAGTTACAGTGCCAGAATCTTCAAGTGTCCTACTAAGATTTTCGGGCGCTAAATTTCTTTTTTGATATGCTTTTTGAAACATTTTGCCAGGAACAACTATTGATAGGTATTGATCAGAGGCAGTTAAATTAACTGTAAGACAAGATGCTGAGGTGCTAAAAATCAAGTGAAATATGTTTTCTGCCTTTTCAAGAAGTTTCTCACTGATCTTTTTAAGTGCTCCAATAGCATCCATTACACCACCAAACACCATGGCACAAATAATTAGCCATATTGTACCTAACATTCCCTTCATCCCGCCAGACTTAAATAACTCTGAAAGAATTTGGTTTGATGAGTTTATATTTGTTTCAATTGTAATTGCATCGATTATTACTCTATATGCTGAATTCAATGTTAGTTTATTTGAATCTGTTAATTCAAGAATTATATTTTGTTGAAAAATTAGTGCGAATAGTGCAGCTAAAATAGTTCCTGTCATTAGTGCTATTAAAGGAGGTATTTTTTTTAAAATCATAACTATTACTAAAGTGGGTACAACAAACAAAATAGGATTTATGAAGAACTTTTCTTCAATCGAATTAAATAAAAATCTATTATTAATATCTTCATTAGTTTCTTGAAAAAAACCAATCAAAATGAAAAATAAAAGAGAAATAATGATACTTGGAACAGTTGTAAACGTCATGTATTTAATGTGATTAAATAGATTTGAGTTTGCCATTGCTGCAGCTAGATTGGTAGTATCACTAAGTGGTGATAATTTATCTCCAAAATATGCTCCAGATATTATCGCTCCGGCAACAATTCCAGTATTGATATCCATTGCTTTTCCTATCCCAATCATAGCAATTCCAATAGTTGCAGATGTTGTCCAGCTACTTCCAGTTGAAATTGATATAATTGCACAAATAATTACACATGCTGGCAGAAAAAATAAAGGATGAAAAATTTGAAGTCCATAGTAAATCATAGCAGGAATAATTCCGCTAATTAACCAAGTTCCTGCCAATGCACCAACAAAAAGTAAAATTAATATCGGAGAAGTTGTAGCTTTTACACTTTTACTGATACAATCAATAATTTCTTTATAGCTTACCTTATGAATGTATCCAATTATAGCCGCAATAAAAGCTCCAACAAGCAAAATAAATTGGTTTGAACCATTTAAGGAATCATCTCCATAAATTCCAACATTTACTGCAAGTAAAATAATTAGGATCATTATTGGTAAAATCGAAGCTACAATGCTGATTTCTATTTTTTTTTCTTTCATCAATAATTAAACTTAATGTATTTAAATTATTTATAAAATAAATTTCAATAATAAAGTTTAAAATAGTTAGAATCATTTAATTTTATAGATAAATATAATGTATGGAAAAGTTTGATGTTGCTGTTATAGGTTCTGGCCCTGGAGGATATGTAGCTGCGATTAGATGTGCTCAATTAGGGATGAAAACAGCTTTAGTTGAAAAATACAAAACCCTTGGAGGTACATGTTTAAATGTTGGATGTATTCCATCAAAATCATTACTGGATTCTTCTCATCACTATGAAGAACTCATAAATAATTTTGATGCTCATGGAATTGAGGTTCCAAAAGGAATAAAAATAAATTTTGAAAAAATGATTTCTAGAAAATCTAAGGTAGTTGAAGATACAACTAAAGGAATAAACTATCTTATGAATAAAAATAAAATAAAAGTTTTTTATGGACATGCCACATTTAGCGACAAAGAGAGTATTCTTTTGAGTGGTAGCAAGGAGAAAATTTATTCAAAAAATTTTATTGTTGCTACCGGTTCTAAACCTTCTAATTTACCGTTTATCGATATTGATAAGGAAAGAATAATAACTTCAACTGAGGCATTAAAGCTCAAGGAAATCCCAAAAAATCTTATAATTATTGGGGGTGGGGTTATAGGCTTGGAACTTGGTCAGGTATACAATAGACTTGGTTCTGAAATTTCAGTAATAGAATATGCTGATCGAATTACTCCACTAATGGACAGTTCAATATCACGTGAATTAACAAAGGTCTTTAAGAAACATGGTTTCAAATTTTATCTAAATCATAAGGTTAATAAAGTTGAAAGGGTAGGAAAAAACGTAAATGTTAAAGCACTAGATAGTAAAGACCAGGAGATGTCGTTAACAGCGGATTATTGTTTAGTATCTGTTGGAAGAAAGCCCTACACAGAAAATCTTGGACTTGAAAACGTAAACATTGATTTAAATCAAAATGGGCAAATTGAGGTTAATGATTATTTGCAAACCTCAGAATCAAATATTTATGCCATTGGTGACGTCGTTAGAGGAACAATGCTTGCTCACAAAGCTGAAGAGGAAGGTGTAATGGTTGCTGAAATTTTAGCTGGCCAAAAACCACACATTGATTACAATCTTATTCCTAATGTGATATATACATGGCCTGAGGCAGCATCTGTTGGAAAAACAGAGGAAGAATTAAAAAATTTAAGAGTTAATTATAAATCAGGTCAATTTCCAATGCGTGCCCTAGGGAGAGCCAGGGCTAGCATGCACACGGATGGTTTTGTAAAAATTCTTGCTGATAAGACTACGGACGAGGTACTTGGCGTTCATATGGTTGGACCTAGAGTTGCAGACTTAATTTCTGAGGCAGTTACAGCAATGGAATTTAGAGCCTCTGCTGAGGATATTGCAAGAATGAGTCACTCCCATCCAACATATGCCGAGGCAGTTAAGGAAGCAGCTTTAGCCGCTAGCGAAAACAGACCTCTACATATTTGATTAAAATCAACATAATTTTCACTTAGCAAGAATTAAAGCTTATTAAATTTAATCAATTAAGCTATTCATTTTTTCTTTTATTTTGTAAATACACAAGTTTCCTATGCTTCCTATATGAGAATATTTAGCATTTTTAAGGGGTTCGAAATTTCCTTCATTGATCTCTTTCTTCAAATCTATGTATGCATCTCTAAATGAACTCCCTTCTTGTACCTTCTTGTTTAAATTGTTTACACTGAATGTATATTTATACTTATCATTTAGTTCTAAATTTTTGGTGATTTTAATTTCAGGAATTACACTACATATAACATCTAAAATCTCTTTTGTTTCCTCTATACTATCAATTATAGTTTTTTTAATTATTTGAAAATCCCTGTGGTATCCGCTTGGAAGATTTGAGGTTATTAAAGAAATCTCTGTATTCACATTCTGTAATTTCATTCCTTTAGCCCTAATTACTTCAAACAAATCAGGATTTTTTTTATGTGGCATTATACTTGAACCGGTAGTAAGGTTGTCTGGAAAGCTGATAAAAGAGAAGTCTTGACCCATATATAGACATATATCCATGCAAAATTTTGAAATGGTTGAGCCGAAACTGCTAAGAAAAAACGAAATTGATTTTTCAATCTTACCCCTCGAGATCTGAGAAGCTAGAGAGTTCACTTTTAAGTATTTAAACTTCAATTCATCTTTTGTAAAATTTCTGTCAATGGGAAACGAGCTTCCAAATCCAGCAGCGCTACCTAATGGGCTTTGATCGGCAGTTTTGAAGGCAGTATCTAGTAAAAGTAAATCATCTATAAGTGTTTCTGCATAGGCTGAAAACCAAAGTCCAAATGAAGACGGCATGGCAGCTTGAAGATGGGTATAACCTGGCATAAAATCACTTTGATATTTTTCTGCCAAAACTAAAAGTTTATCAAAGAATTGAATCATTAATTTTTTGACTGATTTTATCTCACTTTTGAAATATAAATTTAGACATGTGAGAATTTGGTCGTTTCTGGATCTAGCAGTATGTATTTTCTTCCCTGTTTCTCCAAGTTTTTCGATTAATATAGATTCAATCTTTGAATGTATGTCCTCAAAATCATTTTCTATCGTAAAATTCCTAGCTTTTGCATCCTTTTTGATTTCTTGAAGAACTTCTACAATTTCTTTCAACTCCTCAGTTGACAAAAACCCAGTTTTTGATAACATTTTTGCATGAGCTATGGAACCTTCGCAGTCGAATTCAGCCAGATAAAGATCGTAGTGTCTATCTTCACCCACTGTAAAATTTTTAATATTATTGTCTTCTTTTTTATTTTTTCCCCACATATTCATAATAGTAATTTTTCAATTAGTTTTTTCATTATTTCGCAACCTTTTTCAATTTCATTGATGTAAATGAATTCATTGGCAGTGTGTGATCTAGATGAGTCACCTGGCCCAATTTTTATTGAGGGACATGACAATTTTGTCTGATCCGAAAGAGTAGGGGAGCCATAAACAGGAATGCCAATTTCATTTACCGCTTTGACAATTGGGTGGTTAATTGAAATTGAAGATGAATTTAAATCTACTGATCTTGGATAAATTTCAGCATTTACATTTTCTTTAATTAGCTCTACTACTTCCTGGTTGCTGTATAGTTCGTTTACTCTTACATCTAAGACCATTTCAACGGATGATGGAACGACATTGTGTTGATTTCCCGCATTTATTTGAGTAATGGTCAATTTCACAGGCCCGAGGAGTTTAGATACCTTTTTGAATTTAATTTTTTCAATAGCTTTTATAATGTCTGGTATTTTTAAAATTGGGCTTTCGGGATTGGTATGAGCTGCATGAGAAGCTTTTCCTCTTACAATACAATCAAAAACAACCAATCCTTTTTCTGCAACAGCGGCTTTCATTAAAGTTGGCTCTCCTACAATAGCAAAATCAATTGGAGGTATTTGTCTAAGTAGACTTTTGAGTCCATTAGGCCCAGAATTCTCTTCTTCACCAGTTGCAGCAATTATTAAGTTTACTTTTAAGTTTTTGTTATCATAAAAATCCTTAAATGTATTAAGTAAAGTTACTAGAGCTCCCCCAGCATCATTACTTCCTAGACCATACATTTTACCATTAGAAATCTCAGGACTAAAGGGATCTTTAGTATACCCTTCATTTGGTTTTACCGTGTCATGATGAGAATTTAAAAGAAGTGTTTTTTTCTTTTTATCATAATATTTATTAAATGCATATATATTGTTTTTATATCTACTGCATTTTATTCCATTTTCTTTAAACCAATTCTCAATTCGGTCTGCACTTTTATTCTCTTTTCCTGAAAATGAAGGAATAGAAATTAAATCTTCAAGAAGTTCTATATGATTTTGATTTTTTTTATTCTTCATGGAATAATTTCAGTATAAGTTTCGTTTTCTATTATGGCATCTAAAGAACCAATAAGTATTTTTGAAACCCCATTTTTTAGCCCATTAAAGCAATTACTCACTTTTGGTATCATTCCTTTAGAAATAATTCCCTTTGACTTTAAACTTTTAAAAGTAGCCATATCCAATTTGTTAATTATTTTTGTTTTATTATCATCTTGGTAAACACCTTTTTCCTCGAAGCAGTACCATAACTCAGTTTTATACATTCTTGACATATTACAAGAAATTTCAGAGGCAATGGTGTCTGCGTTTGTGTTTAAAAGCAACCCGTCTTTGTCATAAGTTATGGAGCTACAAACAGGCATGATATGATTCTCTAAAATTAATTTGAAAAAAACCGAGTTTATGCTAACTATATCTCCAACGTACCCATAATCTAATTCTTTTTTAGTTCTTAATTTACATAGGACAGAGTTTGCATCTGCGCCGCAAAGGCCTAAAGAGTTTATTTTTAAAGATTGTAGTTTAGCTACGATTTCTTTATTTACTTTACCAGCATAAATCATTAATGCATAATCCAGGGTTTTTTTATCGGTAATCCTTCTACCGTTAAGCATTTTTATTGGATGATTGTTCTTATTTAAAAAAAGATCAAGCTCTCTACCCCCTCCATGAACCAAAATTTTTTTACCCTTGATTTTTGTTATATTATTTAAAAATTTATCAAGTAGTAATTTATTTAGCGTGATTGCGCCACCAACCTTTAAAACTGTTAACTTATCCATTCTCAATAATTGTTTTTAAAACGAATTGGGCAGAATATATTCTATTTTCAACTTGATTTAGGATCAAGGAGTTATTGCTGTCAATCACCTCGTCTGAAGCAACGACATTTCTTCTGATTGGTAAACAGTGCATAAACTTAGCATTGTTTGTTAAATTCATCTTTGATTTTGTAATCATCCAGTCAAGGTCTTTTTTAATCACTTTACCGTAATTATTAAATGATGACCAATTTTTTGCATAAATAAAATCAGCATTTTTAAAAGCTTCATTTTGGTCATTGGTAACGTAAACGCCATCAGTAATATCTGAGTTAAGCTCGTAACCTTCTGGGTGAGTAATTGTAAGTTTCGCATCCATTCTTTTGGTTATATTAACAAATGAGTTTGCTACGGCATGAGGTAAAGCTTTTGGGTGAGGTGCCCACGAGAGAACAATTTTGGGAGTTTTATTTTTTTTATTCTCCTCTATTGTGATTGCATCAGCTAAAGCTTGCAAAGGGTGTGCTATTGAACTTTCCATATTTATTACTGGGACACTAGCATATCTTTTAAATCCGTTTATAACTTTATCTTCTAAGTCTTCTTTTTTGCTCTCTAAAGATGGGAAGGCCCTAACAGCGATAAAATCACAATAGATTGACATGACCCTTGCAGCCTCTTTAATATGTTCTGACTTGCTTTGATCCATGACCATTTTATCTTCAAATTCAATTGGCCATCCTTCACCATTAAAGTTCATTATAATGGTTTTTACACCTAGGTTTTGAGCAGCTTTTTGAGTACTGAGTCTAGTCCTTAAGCTAGGATTAAAAAAAATCATTCCCAGCGTTTTATTTTTTCCCATCAAAGAATACTCATTGGAGGATTGCTTTAGCTTTATCGATTTATCTATAAAACTGTTTATGTCAACTATGTCAGATGTATAAATAAAATTTTTCATAAAATATCTTTTAACGCATCAAAAAAGATATTTAGATGCTTTTTGCTAATTGTTAATGGTGGTAATATTCTTATAAGATTTTTGTTGCTACTGCTTCCGGTAAAAATTCTTTTTTCATAAACCAGTTTTTTTCTAAGCTCAGATACCTCAAAATCGAATTCTAGACCAAGCATAAGTCCTTTCCCCTTCACCTTACAGATATTCATTGAATTAATTGAATTTTTAAAAAAGGATTCCAATGAGCTAGCGTTTTTTTGTAAGTTCTCATTCTTTAAAATATCCAAAACTGAAATTGATGCAATGCAGGCAAGATGGTTTCCTCCATATGTAGTTCCTAAAAGACCAGTACTGGGTTTAATTCTTGAATTGATTAAAATTCCACCTACAGGAAACCCGTTTCCCATTCCTTTAGCCATGGTGATAATATCTGGTTCTATATCATTAAACTGATAAGCAAAAAATTTACCTGATCTAGAAAAACCAGATTGAACCTCATCAGCTATAAGACATGTCCCATACTGCTTACATAATTTATCCATATAACAAATAAAATCCCCTTTAGGCATGTCCAGTCCACCGACTCCTTGAATTGTTTCAAAAATCACGGCACATACATCTCCTTTTTTTAGTTCTATTTCAAGATTTTCGTAATCATCTAATTTTAAAAAAGTGACATTTTGTTGTTTATTTAAAGGGGAACTTATTTTATTGTTGTCAGTTACTGCAACCGCTGCAGAAGTCCTTCCGTGAAAACTGTTTTTAAATGCTATTACTCTTTTTTTGTTTGTATGAAAAGAAGCAAGTTTTAGCGCATTTTCTATTGATTCTGCCCCACTACTACAAAGAAAAAGCTGATAACTTTCGAGTCCGGCATGATCATTTATTTTTTCAGCAAGCACCGATTGCAGGGGGTTTTTTACTGAATTTGAATAAAATGATATTTTATCAAGTTGTGATTTGATGTTTTCTACATAATGTGGATGAGAATGGCCTACAGAAATTACTGCATGCCCACCATACAAATCCAAATATTCATTTCCAGCATCGTCATATACATATACATCTTTAGCTTTTATTGGTGTAACATCAAAAAGAGAATAAACATCGAATAATTTCATTTTAAAATATATTTGCTTTGAATTCTAAACCTAACTTTTCACTCCAGCCCATTATAATATTCAAATTTTGAATTGCTTGCCCTGATGCTCCTTTTAGTAAATTGTCAAGAGCACCAGTAATGAGTAATTTTTCTTTGTACTTGTGTAGGTGTAAAACACAATTGTTTGTGTTTACAACTTGTTTTAATGTGATTTCATTTTCACTTATAATTGTGAAAGGCTCGTTTTTGTAATAATCTTCAAATATTTTTTTTGCATAGCTCAAATCATATTTGAACTTAGTGTAGCATGTTAGAAAAATACCTCTGGTAAAATTTCCTCTCTGGGGGATTAAATTGATTTTGCTAAACTTTATATTTTCAATTATTTCATCTAAATGTTGATGATTAAATGCTTTATACCATGAAAGGTTATTGTTCCTCCAGCTAAAGTGAGAAGTTTCAGACATCCCAACTCCAGCACCAGTACTTCCAGTTGTTGCATTTGCATGAATTTCTTCTTCTAGTAAACCATTTTCAGCTAATGGCAATAAAGCTAATTGCAATAAAGAGGCAAAACAACCAGGATTTGCAATAGCGTTAGCTTTTTTAATATTCTCTCTTTGTAATTCGGGAAGTCCATAAACGAAATTTAAATCCTTAAATGAATTATTCCTCTTTAATCTGAAGTCATTACTTAAGTCAATAATTACTGTTTTTTTTAAAAAAAAGTTTTCTTTCAAAAACTTTGAACTATTCCCGTGTCCCAAACAAAGGAAAACAACATCAATATTTTTATTTACTTTTTTGCTAAAATGGGGAAGGTCTTTTCCAATCAAGTCTGAATGAACATCTTGGATTTTTTTCCCGTCGTTAGTTCTACTGTAAACAAAATCAATTTCAACATTTGGATGATTGATTAGTATGCGAATTAATTCACCCCCAGTGTAACCCGAACCTCCTACAATTCCAATTTTTTTAATCATTTTTATTTATTTTTTGATAAATCTTATTTTGATTAGAAAGTATTTTAATGAATCCTTTTACCTCATCCGCTGACCATTTTTTATTCATTTCGCCATAATTTCCAAATTTCGAATCCATTAGATCAAATTTTGATTTAATTCCAATAAGCTCATACCTGTATGGATTGAGTTTTATAAAGACATCACCAGAAACATTTTTTTGGCTACTAATCAGAAACTTTTCTATGTCTCTCATAACGGGGTCAAGATACTGTCCTTCGTGAAGCAATAAACCGTAATTTATACACAATTGCTCTTTGTATATTAACTGCCACTTAGTAAGTGTATGTTTTTCTAGAAGATGATGAGCTTTAATTATTAAAATTGGAGCAGCTGCTTCAAAACCAACTCTTCCCTTAATCCCAATTATAGTATCTCCAACATGCGTATCCCTACCAACTCCAAATTTGCTTGCTATTTCATCAATTTTTTTAATGTTTTCTATTGGAGATGCTTTGATATTGTTGACAGCTACAATCTCACCTTTTTTAAATGTTAAGGTAATGTTCTCTTCCTTTTTTTTATCAACTTTTGATGGATACGCATTTTCAGGAATATTATGTCTTGATCCTAATGTTTCTTTTCCGCCAATACTTGTTCCCCATAGTCCTTTATTAATAGAATATTTTTTTTCGTCCCAGTTTAATTCAATACCATTCTTTTTTAGAAAATTTATTTCTTCTTCCCTGGAAATTTTATTGTCTCTAATTGGGGTGATAATTTTTATATCGCTTGATAAAATTTGAAAAATTAAATCGAATCTAACTTGATCATTACCCGCACCAGTGCTCCCATGGGCAATTGATGAGGCTTTAATTTTTTTTGCGTATTTAATAATTTCAATTGCTTGAATAATTCTTTCTGAGCTCACCGATAATGGATAGGTTGAGTTTTTTAAAATGTTTCCATAAACCAAAAATCGAATAATTTTTTGATAAAAATCTTTTTCAGCATCAATACATTGAAAATTATTAGATCCTATAACCTTTGAATTATACTTAATCAATTTAAGATCACTTTTTGTAAAACCACCTGTGTTAATTAGAATTGGATAAACATCAAACCCTTCGTCAATAAGTTTTTTAAGACAAAAGCTTGTGTCAAGTCCACCGCTGTATGCAAGAACAACTTTATTGTTTTTCATATTATTTCTTTTTTTCATCATTGAGCATGCCTGTACATAAGCACATTTTTTTATCGGTTCTGGTTAATATATCATAATTGACACAAGTTCTGCAGCCCTTCCAAAATTCTGGGTCGTCGGTCAACTCTGAAAAAGGAACTGGCCTATATCCTAATTCAAAGTTAATACGCATTACAGTTTTAGAGGTGGTTATTCCAAAAACTTTTGAATTTGGATATTTTTTCTTGGAAAGATTAAAAATTTCAGTTTTGATTTTCTTTGCTAAACCTTTTCCTCTGAATTTAGGTGCAACTATTAATCCTGAATGAGCAACATATTTTCCATGTCCCCATTTCTCTATATAACAAAAACCAGCAAACTCTTCTTTGTCAAGAGCAATAACTGCATTGCCAGCTTCTATTTTTTTTATAATGTATTCAGGTGTTCTTCTGGCAATACCAGTACCCCTCATCTTAGCTGATTCATCAATGCATTTGCTTATTTGAGCTGCAAATTTTTTATGTTTGATATTTGATATATATATTTTCACTGAATAGTTTTAAACTTTTCGTTTTTTCTGAGTTAATAAATTTAGTTTGGATATACTCTGTATGAGCCAAAAATGAATTTATCCCCTTAAGATAGAGGACGAAAGGAACGGTTGTTACGAGCTTTTATATTAAAAAAATATATATTCATTTCGATGCAAATTTATATCTTTTATTATTAAAAAAAAAAATAAAATTTGATTTTAAACCTTTAGACAATAAAATTTGGTTATTAAATAATGCTTAACAAAGTAAAAGAATACATAAAAAAATACGAGTTAAAGGAAGGGGATTCTGTTCTTTTAGCTTGTAGTGGTGGCATAGATAGCATGGTTTTGTTTGATATTTTAAAAAAGTTGAACATTGATTTTTGTGTGGCTCATTGTAATTTTATGCTTAGGGGAGATGAAAGCATCGGAGATGAAAAATTTGTTAAAGAAAATTGTGAAAAAAATTCAATTACATTTTTTTCTAAATTATTTGACACAAAAAAAGAGGCTTTGCGAGCTGGAAAATCAATTCAAATGATTGCTAGAGAATTAAGATATTCTTGGATGAAAAAGCTATTGAAAGACAATCATCTAAGTTATATTGTTACGGCTCATAATTTGAATGACCAGTTTGAGACATTTCTTATTAATTTATCAAGAGGTTCTGGTTTAAAGGGCCTTACAGGTATACCTGACGTTCCCATTTTAAGACCTCTAAGATCTTTTTCAAGGGAGGATATAGAGTTCTATGCACACAAAAATAAAATTATCTGGAGAGAAGATTCGTCAAATTCAAAAGATAACTATACAAGAAATAAAATAAGAAACAAAATTACTCCTGAACTACTCAAAATATTCCCTAATTGGATTAATAATTATAAAAAAAGTTTGACCTATTTGAATGAGTCTAAGGATGCTCTTTACAACTTAATAAAAGCTTGGAAAAAAGAGAACTTTATTGAAAAAGAGGATTATTTTATAGTTTATAAAAGTGACTTAAAAAAACTAAAACCAAACAAATTTTTTATTTACGAAATATTCTGTGAGTTTGGTTTTTTAAATGAGGAAGATCTCTTTTCGATAGTTAATTCCGAGACTGGAAAGTTTTTAGTTTCAAAAAAATACAGATTGATTTCTAATAGAGACCATTTAATTTTGAAAAAAATAAACAAAAAACAATATAATGAACCTTATAAATGGGATAAAAAAAAATCATTTGATAGGGATATAAAAATTGAAATTGTAGAACATTCCAGAAATACAGATGATTATGCTATTATTGACAGATCTAAACTAGACCGCGAATTAGTAATTAGAAAACCAATTTTGGGTGATTTTTTCTATCCATTCGGAATGAAAGGAAAGAAAAAATTAAGTAAGTATTTTAAGGACGAAAAGTATTCTCTTGTAGATAAAGAAAAACAATGGTTGCTTTGCTCTGGTGAAAAAATTGTCTGGGTGATTGGAAAAAGAGTTGATCGAAGATTTGCAGCAAGTGAAAAACAAGAAAATCCCTTAATTTTGAAATTAAGTTGAAAAAAATACAAACATTCCTTTTTTGTTTAATTGCTTTCTCTTGTTATTCACAAGAGCCTGTGAAATGGGATTTTGCGGTTTCTAATATTAAAAATGGGGAATTAAAGCTTATAATTAGAGCCGAGATAGACAAAAATTGGCGTCTTTATTCTCCTAAAGTTTATGATGATGGACCGTTGGCTACCGAAGTCAATTTTTTTTCAGATTCATTAAGTGTTAGAAAAAAAGGTTCCCTTTTGTCATCAAAGCCCTTGGATGAATTTGACCCATATTTTTATAAAAACATCTCTTTTTTTAAAAATGAGGCAGAATTTTACCAAAAATTATATTATAAACAGAGCTCAGGTGAACCGATTAAAGGAGAAATTTCTTATCAAGTTTGTGATGATAGGTTGTGCATATTTCGCACCAAGTCATTTAGCCTATCCATTGATGGAAAATTGCTAGAACCAAGTCCTAATGAACTCAAAGAGTACGATCTTTTAAAAATTGATGAATTGAGTCTGGAACTAAGTAATGAAGATTTGCTAATATCACCAACTAATATTGAATCAAACGATCAATCTTTTTTTTCTATTTTTTTATTAGGAATTTTAAGCGGAATCCTGGCCCTACTTACTCCTTGTATTTTTCCCATGATTCCACTGACAGTCTCATTTTTTATTAAACAAAATCAATCAAATCGAAAAGGAATTTTTGATGCTTTTTTGTATGGGTTTTTTATAATATTAATATATGGTTCTTTAAGTTTACCTTTTCATTTAGTTGATTCTTTAAATCCACAAATTTTAAATGATTTGTCAACAAGTGTATTTTTGAATCTAATATTTTTTATTGTATTTATATTTTTTGCGTTTTCTTTTTTTGGCTATTATGAGTTAACCCTACCATTATTTTTCTTAAATAAAACTGAATCTAAATCTTCAATATCGGGTATAATAGGAATTTTTTTCATGTCTTTGACCTTGGCACTGGTTTCCTTCTCATGTACTGGACCAATACTTGGCTCTTTATTAGTAGGGTCATTATCTATTAATGGAGGAGCATACCAATTAACAGCAGGAATGCTAGGTTTTGGCATTTCATTAGCACTACCTTTTGCGATGTTGGCTCTTTTTCCAAATTTGATTAAAAACCTTCCAAAGTCAGGCACTTGGATGAAAAAGTTCAAAATAACGTTAGGTTTTATCGAACTTGCACTAGCATTGAAATTTTTATCAAATGCTGATCTTGTTTCAGGGTGGGGTATTTTAAAAAGAGAAGTTTTTATTCTAATTTGGTTAATTTTGTCTCTTCTTTTATCTATGTATCTTCTTGGCGTATTAAAAAACAGAGGTGAAAAAAAATCTAATATTGAAAAGATATTTGGACTAACTAGCTTAATCTTCTCAATATATCTCTTTAATGGGCTTGTAAGCAAAGAAAATAATCTGAAATTTGTTAGTGGATTTACACCTCCTGTTTTCTACAGCCTTTTTTCTAACACCAATGATTGCCCATTAAATCTGGATTGTTATAAGAATTTTAAAGCAGCTCGTGAAAAAGCGAAGTCTCAAAACAAACCAATTTTAATTGATTTTACGGGTTGGGCTTGTGTAAATTGCAGAAGAGTAGAGGAAAAAATTTGGTCTAACCCAGAGGTTTACGATATTTTAAAAAATAAGTTTATAATTAGTTCACTATATGTGGATGATAGAAAAAAACTTAGTCCTGATGAGTCTTTTAATTTTAAATTTCCAGATGGTAGGATAAAAAAAATTAGAACTGTTGGTGAAAAGTGGTCAACTTTCCAACTTCAAAATTTCAATTCTGCATCACAACCCTATTACATTATGATTCATCCCAATGGAAAGATTCTTAATTACCCAATACAATATACCTCTAGTGTAAATAAATACAGAAATTGGCTAAATGAAGGACTAGACAATTATGGTTTATGATTGGGAGACTTTTTTTTAATCCTGCTTTTGTAGTCACGGCGGCCTTTATAGGCCCTGGTACAATAACGATGTGCATACTTACCGGTACAAATTATGGTTTTGATTTACTATGGGCCGTTTTATGTTCAACACTGATAACAATATTCATTCAAAATATTGCTGCTAGAATATCCTTTTATTCAAAAAAAGGTCTAGCTACCACTATTCTTGGTAATGAAAAAAATAAGATTTTAAAAATTTTATTATTGTGCTTAATTTTTTCCTCAATTTTCATAGGTAATTCTGCCTATGAGGCGGGTAATTTATCGGGTACTCTTATAGGCACCAATGGTATTCTCAATTTGTTATCTGTTAATCTTTCCAATTTTATTCAGCTAATGATACTATGCATTGTTATATCCATTTTAATTTTCATAAACAATTTCAAAATTTTATCAAATATATTGATGCTCATCGTTGCACTTATGAGTTTGTCATTTCTGATATCTTCTTTTCTTACTAAGCCAGATTTTATAGAAATTTTAAAAGGTTTATTTATCCCTAGCTTCAATTCAAAAAATGTTTTAAATATTGTCGGTATCGTAGGTACTACTGTCGTTCCTTACAATTTATTTTTACATGCAGCACTTGTAAATAAAAAGTATAAAGATATTAATAGCATTAAGCTTGATACCATTATTGCTGTATCGATAGGTGGTGTAATATCTATTTGTATAATTGTCACTGCAGCTTCATTACAGGGGGCAAATATTACAAATCCGACTGAAAT
Organism: uncultured Bacteroidota bacterium; assembly: GCA_902595825.1. Classification (GTDB taxonomy): domain Bacteria; phylum Bacteroidota; class Bacteroidia; order Flavobacteriales; family Flavobacteriaceae; genus TMED96. The sequence continues at coordinate 20,967 of CACJRP010000010.1, read as the reverse complement.
TCGTGGTTTGTTAGAACCACTATACGGAAATATTTCTAATTGGATTATTAATTTAGGGTTTTTTTGTGCTGGATTAACTTCTTCAATAACGGCTCCAATTGCAGCTGCAATTATTTTTTGTGAATGTTTTAATTTAAAATTAAATGGATTTTATTACAATTTAGTATCCATTTTAGTTGTATTGATTGGATTTATATTTTCTTCAATCTATAAACTACCGATTCAGATTATCTTGTTTGCTCAAGTTGCTAATGGGATTTTACTTCCTGTTCTTGGATTATTGCTTTTTATTTTAATTAATAAAAAAACAAATGAGTTTCCAAAAAACAATGATTTTGATAAAATTATTCTTTTATTGATTGAGTTATTTTTTATCTTATTATGTGTGTCCAGTATTTTAAAAATTTTTAATGTATAGTATAGATTTAAATTGTGATTTAGGGGAAGGTACGAGTAACGACTCTTTTGTAATGCCCTTTATATCATCTTGTTCAATTGCTTGTGGCGGTCACTTTGGTAACAAAAGAACGATAAAAGAAGCCATTGAACTAGCTGAAAAACACAATGTTAAAACAGGTGCACACCCGTCTTATTTGGACACAAAATTTTTTGGCAGGAAGTCACTTGACATACCATTAAAAGAGTTACAAGATTCTATTAGATTTCAATTGGATCTATTTTTCAATATTTCAGCTAACTCTACTCATATCAAGCCACACGGAGCGCTTTACAATGACTTGTTTTATGATTTAGAAAAAGCAGAGGCTGTAGTTGAAGTTTTTAAGGAATATGGTAATTTATATGTTTTCTGTCAACCATCAAGTAAATTATCAACCGTTTTGACTTCACAAAAAGTTAATCAAATTCATGAAGGTTTTGGAGACAGGCTTTATAGCTCAAACGGAACTTTGTTATCTAGAAAAATCCAATCTTCAGTTCTTGAGAGCAAAAAAAAAATATTGGATCAGGTTGCTTATCTAGTAAAGGAAAGTTCAGTTATAACGATTGATAACAAAACTATTGAGTTAAAAGTTCAGACTATTTGTCTTCACGGAGACAATAAGAATGTAATTAATATTATTTCATATCTAATTAAAGAATTAAAACAATTATCCATAAATGTTAAATCTTACTGAATTTTATTATTTAAACTCAACAACAATTACATTTAATTTCAGTGATTGTAAAAGGAACAACTTCATAGGTCTTTTTCAAACCTTAAAAAAGAACAGTAAAATAATCGAGGTAGTAGTTACTAAAAATAGTATGACATTGTTTTTAAAAGAAGCTATAGAACATGGTGAAATTCTAGATATTATTAATGAAAGCATAAATTCAAATAAAAAGAATTATAATAAATCAAAAACTATTCATCTTCCAATTTGTTTTGATGATTCGTTTAAAGATGATATTTTAAAAATTTATGATGGTGATTTAAAACTTACGCGAAAATTTAAAGAGACATTTTTAAAAAACAAATTTACCCTCGAGTATTATGGCTTTTTACCGGGGTTTGGATATTTCTCTGGTTTAGAATCAAAATTACATTTACCTAGGAAGAAAATACCCAGTAGTAAAATAGGTAAAGGGACTGTGGCAATTGGCGGAGAATATGTTGGTATTTATCCACAAGATAGTCCAGGAGGCTGGAATTGTATTGGCAATTGCCCAATCCCGTTGGTTGATTTTGATTCTAATCTAAAAATAAATATAAATGTATTTGATCAAGTGATTTTTGAAGAAATTGAACTTGAAAATTATAAAAAAATTAAGCTGGATTATGAGCTCGATGTTTATGATTTTAAAATTCTTTAAATGATAGAAGTTATTTCATCAGGATATTTTACTACAATCCAAGATTCTGGAAGAAAAACCCACAGACACCTAGGTGTTCCTATATCAGGTCCTATGGATCTAAATTCATTCTACCTGGCAAATTTATTGTTACCGGGTCTAGATAGCGATTCGGTATTTGAATGTACACTAATAGGTCCAAAATTGAAACTCAGGTGCAATTCAAGGTTTGTTATCACGGGAGCTAAGTTTGATTCATACTTGGATAATGAGGCAATCGAAAATAATAAAGTTTATTCATTTCAAGCTGGACAAATTCTAAAAGTAGGCCGAGCGAAGGCTGGTTTAAGATGTTACTTAAAATTCGAAGGAACTTTCAATATTCCTAAAATTTTAAATAGCAAATCTTTTTATTATCCAATTACAAAATCAAAATCCGTTAATGATGGTGAGAAATACAAGTTTATATCTAAAACTCAAGATATTAACTCTAAAATCATAAACTTGAAAATTTCTGAAAATTCATTTTCCAAAAAAACTTTATTTGCTAGGCCTGGCCCAGATTGGCGATTAATAACTGGTGAAATAAAAAAACAAATATTAAGTGAGATATTTTCTATAAAAAGTCAAAATAGAATGGGGTATAGGTTATCCTCAGAACTTAAAAATGATTTTTTTAATTTAAGTAGTAAAGTCGTTATTCCTGGTATAGTTCAATTTACACCAGGAGGCGAGATAATTATTGCAACTGCTGATTGTCAAGTTACGGGAGGGTATTTGCAAATTTTAATATTGACTGATGATTCTCTTTCAAATTTAGTGCAAAAACCTGAAGGTTCTAAGGTAAAATTTAGGTTATTTGATAACTGATTTAATAATCAAGTAAAAATATTTAAGATTTTTTTTAACCACTTAAAAGAACTTGGGTAGGGTGCATATCTTAAAGGAATATCTATCCATGTACCTCTTTCAATAAATGGTTTGTAATGAGTAAAAGCATCGAAAGAGTATTTACCATGATATTTTCCCATTCCACTGTGACCAATTCCTCCAAAAGGTAAATTATTATTAACAAATTGAATTATACAGTCATTTGAAACACCACCACCAAATGAAAAATATCTACTCATTTTTTTTATAAAACCCCTTTTTTCAGAGAAAATGTAAAATCCTAAAGGTTTCTCATTCTCTAAAATAATTTCACGCAGCTCTTCTTCATTACTAAATGTGATTATTGGCAGTATGGGTCCAAAAATTTCAGATTTCATTAATTTACTTTTAGAATTTTGAATTTCAATTATTGTTGGTCCAAAATATAATGATTCTATATCATGATCTCCTCCAAATAAAATTTTTTCACCAGAAATATATTCAATCATTCTTTCAAAGTGTTTGATATGAGCAATTTTACCATAGCTCTCAGAGTCAATTGCTTTATTTCCGTAGAGATTTCTTATTTCAGAAGACAATCCTTCTATTAATTTTTCCTTTACATCATTATGAACCAAAATATAGTCGGGCGCGATACAAGTTTGACCACAATTTATAAATTTTGCCCATGCAATTCTTTTTGATGAGACCTTTATTTTTGCAGTTTGATCTACTACACATGGACTCTTTCCACCTAACTCTAAAATTGTTGGAGTAAGATGTTTTGCAGCAGCAGCAGCTATTATCTTACCAATTTTAGTACTGCCAGTAAAAATTATATGATCCCATCGAAGTTTGAGTAGTTTGGTAGCTACTTTAGGTCCTCCTGTTATTACTTTTACATGACCCTCCTCAAAAACACTAGATATAATCTGAGAGATTATTTCTGATGTCTTAGGTGCGTATTCTGAAGGTTTTAAGATAATAGTATTTCCTGCAGCGATAGAGCCTATTAACGTTGCCATTGATAGTTGAAATGGATAATTCCATGGGCTTATTTGTAATGTACAGCCATACGGGTCAGATAATAGATAATCTCTCGACGGAAAGTTTAAAATGGAAGATTTAACTCTTTTTGGTCTTGTCCAACTAGTAATATTTTTTATTGTTTCCTTAATTTCAGAAATTATCATGAAATATTCGGTTAAATATGATTCATAGGAATGTTTACCAAGATCTTTATTAATCGCACTTAAAATGTCCGTTTCTCTATTAACTAAAGCATTTTTCAGTTCAATTAATTTTCTTTTTCTGAATTTAATATTCTTGGTCTTATTAGAATTGAAAAATAATCTTTGTTTTTCGTAAATCTTAACAACTGATGACATCTTTAAAATTTTATCAAATTTATGCTTTTAGTTTCAATTCATTGTTTTGAGTAATAATCGTAGTATTAATTTCTTTAAAATAGTAAAATTCAAGAAAAAAATATATTTGAAAATCTATAAAATATGCACATAATATATTGATTTACAATAATATAAAATATAAAAATACAATTTGAACATAATACTATTTTTTAATTTCTAAAGACATAAGGATATATTCAAAACTAATTTTGCTTCACTCTTATAGATTATGCTAAATAAATATAGTAAAACAGTTACTCAAGATTCAAGTCAACCGGCAGCCCAAGCAATGCTTCACGCTATCGGTTTAAGTGAAGATGATTTAAAAAAACCTTTTGTGGGTATTGCCAGTACAGGTTACGAAGGTAACCCTTGTAACATGCATCTTAACGATTTATCAAAACTTATAAAAAATTCTGTCGTATCTAGTAATTTAGTTGGTTTAATTTTTAATTCCATCGGAGTTAGTGATGGCATATCAATGGGAACGCCTGGTATGAGATTCTCATTACCTTCTAGAGATATCATTGCTGATTCTATCGAGACTGTTGTGCAAGCAATGTCTTATGACGCTCTGGTAACGGTTGTTGGATGCGATAAAAACATGCCCGGTGCTTTAATGGGAATGTTAAGATTAAATAGACCCAGTATTTTGGTTTATGGAGGAACGATTGCCCCTGGTTTTCACAATGGAAATAAATTAGATGTTGTTTCCGCTTTTGAAGCTTGGGGGGAAAAGGTTTCTGGGAAGATATCTGAAGACCAATTTAAATGTGTAATAAAAAGTGCTTGCCCAGGAGCCGGTGCATGTGGAGGAATGTATACTGCAAACACCATGGCCTCTGCTATAGAAGCGTTGGGAATGTCACTTCCATATAATTCTTCTGATCCAGCTATAAGCGAAAACAAAAAAAAAGAATGTAATCTTATTGGAAATGCGATCAAAAATATATTGGAATTAGATTTAAAGCCAAGGGATATTGTAACAAGAAGTTCAATTGAAAATGCAATAAGATTAATTGCGGTTTTGGGTGGTTCTACCAATTCAGTACTACACTTTTTGGCAATCGCGAAAGCTGCAAAAGTTGACTTTAGTATAGATGATTTCCAAAAAATAATGGAATCAACTCCATATCTCGCTGATTTAAAGCCTAGTGGCAGATTTTTAATGGAAGATTTACACAAAGTTGGAGGCGTACCCTCTGTATTAAAGTTAATGCTCAAAAATAATTTGTTGGATGGTGATTGTATAACAGTCACAGGAAAAAGTCTTTCTTCAAATTTGGAAGATTTACCTTGGTTAAAAGAAAATCAAAAGATTATTCATCCTATTGAAAAACCAATTAAAAAAACAGGTCATATTCAAATCCTAAAAGGTAATATTGCAAATGATGGAGCTGTTGCCAAAATTACGGGTAAAGAAGGTTTGGTTTTTAAAGGTCCTGCAAAAGTTTTTGATAGTGAGCAAGCTGCTAATGATGGAATCAAAAATGGTCTTGTAGAAAAAGGTCAAGTTGTTGTGATACGTTACGTTGGCCCTAAGGGAGGGCCTGGCATGCCTGAGATGTTAAAGCCAACTGCCGCTATTATGGGCGCTGGATTGGGTAAAGAGGTAGCTCTAATTACTGATGGTCGATTTTCTGGAGGCACCCATGGTTTTGTTGTAGGTCATATTGTACCTGAAGCGCAGGAGGGAGGAAATATTGCTATTATTGAAGACAATGATATTATAGAGATAAATGCTGAAAAAAATACTATAGAACTGCTTGTTGGTAAAGAAGAATTAATTGAAAGAAAAAACAAATGGACTCAACCGCAATATAAATTTAAAAGTGGAACTTTACTAAAATATATAAGAAACGTTTCAACCGCTTCTAATGGATGTATAACAGACGAATATGAAGAATAATAAACTAAATATCTCAGGTGCTGAGGCACTAATTAGGTCCCTATTAGAGGAGGGTGTCGATTTGCTTTTTGGATATCCTGGAGGAGCAATCATGCCAGTTTATGACGAACTTTATAAATTCAGTGACAAAATTAATCATATTCTTACACGACACGAACAGGGTGCTACTCACGCAGCACAAGGTTATGCTCGTTCCTCAGGAAAAGTGGGAGTAGCTATTGCTACATCTGGTCCTGGCGCCACAAATTTAGTCACAGGAATCGCTGATGCTCAAATTGATTCCACACCCATTGTGTGTATAACAGGTCAAGTAGCGTCTCATTTGTTGGGTTCAGACGCTTTTCAAGAAACTGATATAATTGGTATTTCAACGCCTGTTACAAAATGGAACTATCAAATCACAAAAGCAAGTGAAATCCCGGATATAGTTTCTAAAGCGTTTTATATCGCATCAACTGGAAGACCAGGTCCTGTGTTAATTGATATAACCAAAGATGCACAATTTGAGTTCTGTGACTACAATTATAAAAAATGTAATGGTATAAGAAGTTATTTGCCTGTTCCTCAACTTCAAAATGAACAAATTGCTGAAGCAGCTAAAGTGATAAATTCCTCGAAGAAACCACTAATCGTTTGGGGTCAAGGAGTAATCTTAGCTGAAGCCGAAAATGAATTTAAAGAATTTGTAGAAAATTCAGGAATACCTGCTGTTTGGACAATCCTGGGCTTATCAGCTCTCCCGACTGAACACCCTTTAAATATGGGAATGGTTGGAATGCACGGTAATTATGGTCCAAATGTACTTACAAACGAGTGTGATGTTTTAATAGCGGTAGGGATGAGGTTTGATGATAGAGTTACAGGAGATTTAAATACTTATGCAAAGCAAGCCAAAATAGTCCATTTGGAAATTGATCCTGCTGAAATATCCAAAAATGTTTTTGCTCATTATCCGATTTTAGGTGATTGTAAACAAAGTCTAAAAAAGCTCTCAAACCTAGTTAACAAAAAGTCACTTAATAGTTGGATTGGTCTTTTTGATAATCACATGAAAATTGAGTATAAATCAGTAATTGAAAAGGATTTATTTCCTAGCAAAGACGGCTTAACAATGGGAGAAGTAATTAATTCAATAAATAAGCATTCCAAAGGTGACGCGATAATAGTGACAGATGTTGGTCAACATCAAATGGTCGCCTGTAGATATGCCAAATTTAATTCTTCAAAAAGTAATATTACCTCTGGAGGTTTAGGTACCATGGGTTTTGCTTTACCTGCTGCTATAGGAGCTAAAATTGGTGCTCCTCATAGAGAAGTAGTTGCCGTAATTGGCGATGGTGGATATCAAATGACCATCCAAGAATTGGGAACAATTTTTCAAACTAAAACCGCTGTAAAGATAGTTGTATTAAATAACGATTATCTTGGAATGGTAAGACAGTGGCAACAATTATTTTTTGATAAAAGATATGCATCGACTGAAATGGTAAATCCAGACTTTGTGAAAATTGCTGAAGGATATAGCATTCAGGCATCGAGAGTGTCTGATAGAGAAGATTTAGACAATGCTGTCAAGCTATTGATTGAATCCAAAGATGCTTTTTTCTTAGAGGTATGTGTTGAAAAAGAGGATAACGTTTTTCCAATGATTCCAACAGGTGCATCCGTCTCTGATATAAGATTAGAATAATGGAAGAAAAAATTCAATATACAATTTCAATCTATTCAGAAAATAATGTGGGACTTCTCAATAGAGTATCTGCAATTTTTTTGAAAAGGCATGTCAATATTATGAGTTTCTCAACTTCCCAATCTGAAATAAAAGATGTTTTTCGCTTCGTTATTGTTGTTTCTGTTACTGAGATACAAATTAAAAAATTGGTTCAACAAATTGAAAAACAAGTTGATGTAATCAAAGCATTTTATCATACGGATAAAGAAACTATCTTTCTTGAGTCAGCCCTATACAAGGTCAAATCAAGTTCTCTTTTTGAAGAGAGACAAATTCAAAATATTATCAAAGACAGTCATGCAAATATAGTAACTGTATCACCCAAATTTTTTGTGATTGAAAAAACAGGTTTTAGAAAGGATACTGAAAAGTTAAGGGAAGACCTTTCTAAGTATGGACTTCTACAATTTGTAAGGTCTGGCAGAATTTCGGTAACAAAAGCACCAATGGGAATATCGCAAATATTGAATAACTTTAAAAATCAAAACAAAAAAAATGAGTAATTATTTTAATAAATTATCTCTAAGTGAAAAAATAAATCAGCTTGGTAAATGTAGGTTTATGTCACAGTCGGAATTTGGAAACGGGGTAGAAGCTTTAAAAAGTAAAAAAATCGTTATAGTTGGTTGTGGAGCTCAAGGTTTAAATCAGGGACTAAATATGAGAGACTCAGGTCTAGATATTTCTTTTGCCTTACGACAAGAATCAATTGACCAAAAAAGAAATTCATTTTTAAGCGCTACAAAAAACAATTTTAAAACTGGAAATTTTAAGGAGCTCATTCCAGTTGCTGATTTGGTTCTAAATTTAACCCCAGATAAAAATCACACCTCAGTTGTAAATTCGATTATGCCATTAATGAAAAAAGGATCTATACTTTCTTATTCTCATGGGTTTAATATTGTTGAGGAAGGAATAGAGGTTCGAGACGATATTACTGTAATTATGGTGGCACCAAAATGCCCTGGAACTGAAGTCAGAGAAGAATATAAAAGGGGTTTTGGTGTACCAACTTTGATTGCAGTTCATCCTGAGAATGATCCTGACAAAAAAGGTTTAGAAATTGCTAAAGCATATGCTGTAGCTACAGGAGGGCACAGAGCAGGTGTTTTGGAATCCTCTTTCGTTGCTGAGGTTAAATCAGATTTAATGGGAGAGCAAACCATTTTGTGTGGTATTCTCCAAACGGGTTCTATTTTATGTTTTGACAAAATGATTGAAAATGGAATAGAAGCTGGATATGCGGCGAAGTTAGTTCAGTTTGGCTGGGAAACAATTACAGAAGCTTTGAAGCACGGTGGAATAACCAACATGATGGATCGTCTTTCTAATCCGGCTAAAATTAAAGCTTTTGAATTGTCTGAAAAATTAAAATCAATAATGACTCCTTTATTCAAAAAGCATATGGATAATATAATGTCTGGAGAGTTTTCAAAAACCATGATGGAGGATTGGTCAAATAACGATAAAGATCTTTTGAAATGGAGGTCAGAAACTGCAGATACTTCATTTGAAAAAACGAAAATTACCGACAAAGACATACCTGAGCAGGAGTTTTTTGATAATGGTATATTAATGGTTGCGTTTGTTAGGGCAGGAGTAGAACTTGCATTTGAAACAATGGTTGCAGCTGGAATAAAAGAAGAATCGGCTTATTACGAATCTCTTCACGAAACACCCCTGATTGCGAATACAATAGCCAGAAAAAAGCTTTATGAAATGAACAGAATTATTTCTGATACAGCAGAATACGGTTGCTATCTGTTTGATCATGCTTGTAAACCACTTTTGAAGAAATTTATGAGCGAAATTGATGTTGATGTTATCGGCAAGTCATTTAATAGTGGTAAAGATAATTATGTGGATAATAAAAAATTAATTCATATTAACGAAATTATCAGATTTCATCCAGTAGAAAATATCGGATACGAATTAAGAGAATCAATGACTGGAATGAAAAAAATTATATAATGAATTTCCCCACAATTGAAGGTTGTTATCAAGCTAAAAAAAGACTTAGCAATGTTTCAATAAACACACCTTTTCAATATCTCGATAGAATATCTAATAATTTTAATGCTGAGATTTACACGAAAAGAGAGGATTTACAATTAGTAAGGTCGTTTAAAATAAGAGGTGCGTTTAATAAGATTGTTGCTCTTTCTAAGAATGATCTTAAAAAAGGTATAGTGTGTGCTAGTGGAGGAAATCATGCTCAAGGATTTGCATTTGCATGTAATTATTTAAAAATTAAAGGAACAGTATTTATGCCTTTGCCGACTCCAAAGCAAAAAATAGATAGAGTAAAAATGTTTGGGGCTGAATACATTAAAATTATCCTTAAAGGTGATACTTATGATGATTCCCAAAACGAAGCAGAAAAATTTCAAGTAAAAACAAATTCCGTCTTCATTCATCCTTTTGATGATGTAGAAGTTATTCATGGACAAGCAACTATCGCACTTGAAATTCTGGACCAAATTGACTTTGATCTTGATTATATGTTTATTCCTGTTGGTGGTGGAGGTCTTGTTTCTGGCTTTTTGACTGTTTTTAAAAAGTTGTCACCAAAAACTAAAATAGTAGGTGTCGAACCCTCTGGAGCAACCTCATTTATAACATCTTTAAAGAATAATAGAAATACTCAACTAAAAACTATTGATAAGTTTGCGGAAGGTGTTGCTATTCAAAAAATGGGAGATATTTGCTTTAATTATTGTAAAGATTTAATCGATAAAACTATTTCGGTTGACGAGGGAAGAATTTGTAAAGAAATTTTGGATTTATATAATAAGGAAGGGATTGTAGTAGAGCCTGCTGGTGCGATTTCTCTTGCTTGTCTTGATCAATTCTCATATGAAATTAAAGGAAAAAAAATTGGAACCATCATTTGTGGCGGAAATAATGATATTACAAGAACTCCAGAAATTAAAGAAAGGGCCCTTCTTTACAGTAATTTAAAACATTATTTTATTGTGAGATTTCCACAAAGAGCTGGATCTTTGAAACAGTTTGCGTCAGAAATACTTGGTCCTACTGACGATATAACTTTTTTTGAATACTCAAAGAAAAGTAACCGTGTTGTTGCTCCTGCAGTTGTTGGTATTGAACTGAAATCCAAAAACGATTTAACACCTCTTATTAAAAGAATGAAGGAGAGTGGTTTCTATGGTGAGTATTTAAATGAGAAGCCAGACCTATTTCAATATCTAATCTAGTTAAAGATCATAGGTATAAAAAACTTATACATCAAAATAAGTAGTAGTATTGATAAAATATTTATGAGAATTCCAGCTCTGACCATTTCAGAAACTTTAACATAGCCGCTAGCAAAAACAATCGCATTTGGTGGAGTTGCCATTGGCAACATAAAAGCACAACTGCTTGCCATAGTTATTGGAATTAAAAGGTGCAAAATAGGAATTTCTAAACCAATTGCAATTCCTACCATTACTGGGGCAAGTACTGCTACTAAAGCTACATTACTCATCAACTCTGTCATGAATAACATCATAGTTATTAAAAGAGACACGGTTATTATGATATTTAAATCAGCACCAGCAATAGAGTCAGTAATAAGTGAAACAATCCCCGTTTCAGACATTCCTTTTGCCAATGCAAGTCCACCACCGAAAAGAATAAGGATTCCCCAAGCTAAATTCTTTGTGTCGCTCCAATTTAATATAAATTGAGGTTTTGAGAATTTGAAAGGGATTGCAAAAAGAGAAATTGCACAACCAACGCTAATAATTGTATCTGACAATTTAAATCCAGGGATTAATTTATTTATAAGTGTTCTAAAAATCCACAAAAAAACAGTTATACCAAATATTATAAGCACATGCATTTCTTTTTTACTTATTTTTCCAAGCTCATTTAGTTTATTATTAATTAGTTGAGATGAGGATTTAAATTTTATATTTTCATTTCTAAAAAGCACCCTTGTTAAGAGTAAATAAATTATAGCCAGTAATATCATTGAAAAGGGGAGGCCAATAACCATCCAATTTAGAAATGAAATTTCAATGTTATATTCGTTTTCCAGTAAACCAATAAGAACAGAATTTGGGGGTGTTCCTATAACAGTAGCTATACCACCTGAATTCGCTGAGAAGGCAATACCAAGCATTACACTAAGAGAAAAGTTTTTCTCACTTTTTGACCCCCCTTTTTTATTATCAATTAAAAGATTTATTACAGAAAGGGCAATAGGGAGCATCACAACTGTACTTGCGGTGTTGGATATCCACATACTCATGAAGGCGGTTGCAATCATAAAACCAAGAATGACTCTGTCGGGAGAAGTTCCGGTTTTATTTATTATTGTTAGTGCAATTCTTTTGTGTAGGTTTACTTTTTCAAGTGCTAGAGCTAATACAAATCCACCAAAAAAGAGAAAGACTATTGAGCTTCCATAATTTGCACCAACCTGATTTATTTCCATCACTTGGAACAAAGGAAATATAACCAAAGGCAAAAGTGAAGTAACAGAAATTGAAATCGCTTCCGAAATCCACCAAATTATCATCCACGCAGCAAGAGCGATAACAATGGATGCTTTTTCATCGATATTCTCAAGACTAAGAAAATTCAAAAAAATAAAAGACAACGGGCCTAATATTAAACCTATTTTTTTAACCATAAATATTTAGAAATGACATTGAACTAAAATTATTAATTTAAAATTTTAAAATTGATTTGTAAAGGTTTTTTTTACTTACAATTATATTTTTTATTTTCGAAAAAAAAATAAATGGAAGTTAAGCCTTCAAAACCAGATTCCAACGAAACTTATGAAAATTTTGTTAATTGTAAATCTTATTTGGTCGATGGAAAATTAAAAAGTTGGTCTGGTAAATCAAGTGAAGTTTTCTCTAATATCTATACACGAAACAAGGACGGAGAAATAAAACCTACACTTTTGGGATCAATTCCAGACATGGAAACCGAACCAGCACTCGAAGCTCTAGATTCTGCTGTGGGTGCCTTTAACAGAGGTAAAGGCAAGTGGCCTACAATGAGGGTAGGGGAAAGAATTAAGTGTTTAGAAAAGTTTGCTAACAAGATGAAAAATTACCGAGATGAAGTAGTTAACTTACTAATGTGGGAAATATCTAAAAATAAGGCTGATTCATACAAGGAATTCGATAGAACGGTTGATTACATATATGATACTATTGAAGCCTACAAGGAAATTGATAGAAAAAGTGCAAAATTCGAAAAACAATCTGGTATTTATGCTCATATAAGAAGAGGACCATTGGGAGTAATTTTATGTTTGGGTCCATATAATTACCCGTTAAATGAAACCTTCTGTTTACTAATTCCTGCCATCATAATGGGAAATACTGCAGTTTTTAAGCCTGCTAAACATGGTGTTTTGTTGATTACTCCACTTTTAAATGCCTTCAAAGAAAGCTTCCCTCCAGGGGTTGTGAATATTTTATTTGGTAGAGGCAGAAAAATCGCTTCTCCTATAATGAAAACTGGTAAAATCGACGTTTTAGCTTTGATTGGACATTCTTCTTCAGCAGTGGCACTCCAAGATTTACATCCAAATAAGAATAGGTTAAGATTAGTTTTAGGTTTAGAAGCTAAAAACCCAGCAATTGTACTACCTGACGCAGACCTTGACTTAACGATTAAAGAATGTATTTCAGGAACTCTGTCATACAATGGTCAAAGGTGTACTGCGTTAAAAATTTTATTTGTTCATGAATCTATAGTTAATGAATTCAACATGAAATTTGCGAAAGCAGTTGATAATTTAAAATATGGTCTTCCCTGGGAAGAAAATTCTTTTTTGACTCCTTTACCTGAGCCTCATAAAGCTAATTACATGAAAGATTTGATTGATGACGCCGTTAAAAAAGGAGCTAAGGTTATTAATAAAAAAGGTGGAACTTTATCTCACAACTATTTATATCCTGCTATTTTATATCCCGTATCTACAGAAATGAGCATATATCATGAAGAACAATTTGGTCCTGTAATTCCTGTCATGTCTTACAAAAATATAGATGAACCTTTAAATGTTATGGCTGCATCAGAATATGGACAGCAGGTAAGTTTATTTGGTAATGACGTGTCTAAAATTGGTCCATTAGTTGATATACTAGCAAATTTAGTTTGTAGGGTAAATTTAAACAGTGCTTGTCAAAGAGGTCCGGATGTTTATCCTTTTACAGGTAGAAAAAACTCTGCAGTAAGTACCCTTAGTGTTCATGACGCTCTTAGGTCATTTTCTATTAGGACGTTTGTTGCTGCGAAAGACAACCCCAAAAACAATCAAATAATAGGCTCCTTGTTGAACTCTAAAGATTCGAATTTTATAAATACTGAATATCTTTTATAGGCTAACTAACTTGATTTAATATAATCACAAATTTTATCTCCAACTTCTGATGTGGAGAATGAAAGTTTTCCAGTAGATAAGTCTTCAGTTACAAATCCTTCTCTAATAGATTTTTCAACTGATTTTTTTATTAGATCTGATTCTAATTTTAGATTGAAAGACATTTCAAGCATCATCGCAGCAGAAAGAATTGTAGCTAAAGGATTAGCGATATTTTTTCCTGTAGCTTCAGGGAACGAACCATGAATTGGTTCATATAATGAATTTACCTCCCCAATTGATGCGGATGGCATCAAACCCATTGACCCTGAAATAACTGAGGCTTCATCTGTTAAAATATCACCAAATAAGTTTTCTGTTATAAGTACATCATAGTTTTTTGGTGACTGGATCAATCGCATTGCTACTGCATCCACTAGCTCGTAAGATACTTCAATGTCAGGGTAATCATTTTCCATTGTTTGAATTGTTTCTCTCCATAATCTTGATGTTTCCAAGACATTCGCCTTATCAACACAACAAAGTTTTTTCTTCCTTTTACCCGCAATTTCAAACCCCTTTTTTGCTAATCTAATTATTTCCTCCCTGTCATATTCACAAGTGTCAAAGGCAGATTCACCGTTATTTTTTCGGCCTCTTTTTCCAAAATAGATCCCTCCCGTTAGCTCTCTAACGAATATTAAATCAGTACCATCAATTTTATTTTTTTTTAAAGGTGAGTTTTCAATTAAGTTTTCAAATGTAAATGTTGGTCTTATATTAGCATATAAGCCTAATTTTTTTCTCATTTTCAAAAGTCCCTGCTCGGGTCTTACTTTTGCTGATGGATTATTATCAAATTCTGGTAAACCAATTGCACCAAAGAGAACAGAATCTGAATTTAAGCAAAGATCATGAGTTTTGTCGGGATATGGATCTCCGTTTTCGTAAATAGAGGAAGCCCCAACAATTCCTTCATTAAATAAAAATTCATGTTCAAATTTATCCCCAATTGCCTTACATATTTTTATTGCCTCTCTAATTACTTCTGGACCAATACCGTCTCCTGGCAAAACCGCTATCTTTTTTTTCATTTATTTATATCAATTGAATTTAACATCTTTTCAGTTGCTTTTATTGCAGAAACAGTTTGGTCAGAATCAAAACCCCTAGTAGTAAATTCAAATGAGGTGTTTTTCCATGTAATAATTGTCTCACAAAATGCATCTGAACTGCTTCCTGGAGGAATGTGAACGAAATAATCAATTAACTTCGGGAGAATCATGTTTTTCTTTTTAAATATTTTTTTTAATGCATTATAAAAAGCATCGAATTGACCGTCTCCAGATGCGTTTTCTTCAATTATTTTTCCGTAAAAATTAATTGAAATTGTTGTAGATGGCTTTAGACCTTTTGAATGAGTTAAAACGTAAGAATGTATCTTAATATCATTTTTTGTATCGTCACTATCCAATACATCAGATATAATATAAGGAAGGTCGGATTTAGTTATTTTTTGCTTCTTGTCTCCAAGTTGAATAACTCTTTCAGTAACTTTTTTTAGGTCTTCTTCATTCAGAGTAACCCCCAACTCTTCAAGATTTTTTATAACATTAGCTTTCCCGGACATTTTACCAAGAGCGTAACTTCTTTTACGTCCAAACCTTTCAGGGAGCAAATCATTGAAATATAGATTTTTCTTATTATCTCCGTCTGCATGAATACCTGCGGTTTGTGTAAATACGTTAGAACCAACGATTGGTTTATTAGGGGGAATTCTGTATCCTGTGAATGTTGAAACCAATTGGCTAACTTTATAAAGAGAATCCTCTTTTACGTTTAATTTAGTATTAGGAATAAAATCATTTATGGCAGCAACGGCACTTTCAAGGGCGACATTACCTGCTCTTTCACCCATACCATTTACCGTAAGGTGTATTCCTTTGATACCGTTCTTAACTGCCTCTATAGTATTTGAAACTCCTAAATCGTAATCATTATGACCATGAAAGTCAAAATGAATTTTAGGATATTTTGAAGTAATTTCATTTATAAAATTTCCAGTTTTTTTTGGTGTTAGAATTCCTAATGTATCTGGCAACATGACCCTTTTGACAGAAGTTTTAGATAAAAAATCAAGTAATGAAAAAACATATTCTTTCGATTTTTTCATACCATTACTCCAATCTTCTAGATATACATTTGTTAATATTTCATTTTTATCTGCTTTATCTAATACTTTTTGAATCTTTTCAAAGTGTTGGTCTGGTTTTTGACCCAATTGGTTCTTCAAATGATTTAACGATCCTTTTGTAAGTAAATTTTGGACTTTGCATCCAGTTTTATTAATCCATTCTAATGACAACCCGTCATCCAAAAATGTCAATACTTCAATCTTTTGAAGATGATTATTTTCAAAAGCCCACTCGCATACCTTTTTTACAGATTGAAATTCACCAATCGATACCCTAGCAGATGCAATTTCAATTCTATCGACAGATAACTCACTAATTAGTAATTTAGAAATTGTTAGCTTTTCAGAAGCAGAAAAAGAGACCCCCGATGTCTGTTCACCATCTCTAAGTGTAGTATCCATGATTTCTATAAAATTGCTAATCAAAGATTTCATTTTTTATTTAAAAAGGTTTTTTGTTGGCAAAGTTTTTAATTTCTGATTTCATATTCAATAAATAATCAATATCATCAAAGCCATTTATCATATTTTCTTTTTTATATGGATTAATTTCAAACTTTTCTTTTCTTGAGTTACCAGATATTGAAACTTCTTGATCAATTAGATTTACTTTCAACTTGACACTTGGACTTTTTTTAATTGAATTAAAAATTAGTTTGAGAAACTCAGCAGATATTTGTACTGGTAGAACTCCAATATTCAAACAATTATTTTTAAAAATATCAGCAAAGAAACTCGAAATTACGCATCGAAAACCATAGTCATAAATTGCCCAGACAGCATGTTCTCTAGAAGACCCTGAACCAAAATTTTTTCCAGCAACAAGTATTTTCCCATTATATGTTTTACTATTTAAAATGAAATCCTTTTTAGGAGTATTGTCTTGATCATAACGCCAGTCTCTGAATAGATTTTTGCCAAAATCTTTTCTTTCTGTGGCTTTTAAAAATCTCGCTGGAATGATTTGATCTGTATCAACATTTTCTATTTCTAATGGAACTCCGGAACTTTCTAATATTCTAAATTTTTCGTAGGGCATACTTATATTTTTCTGGGATCAGTAATTCTCCCTGTTATAGCAGCAGCTGCGGCAACCGCAGGACTTGCGAGAATTGTTCTAGCTCCTGGCCCCTGTCTTCCTTCAAAGTTTCTGTTTGAAGTACTAATTACATATTTCCCAGGTGGAATTTTGTCGTCGTTCATCGCAAGACATGCCGAGCAACCTGGCTCTCTAACTTTAAATCCAGAAGATTCCAAGTCATCTAAAATACCTTCACTTTTTATTTGATTTAATACTCGATGTGAACCTGGTACAAGCCATGCAGTAACATTTTTAGATTTTTTGAATCCTTTTGTTATTTTTGAAAAAGTTCTAAAGTCTTCAATTCTACCATTTGTACAACTTCCTAAAAAGACATAATCTATTTTCTTCCCAAGCATTTTATCACCAATTTCGTACCCCATATATCGTAGGGATTTTAAATAAGATGACAAATTGTCTTTTTCTGAATCAATTTTAGGTATTTTTCCACTTATTCTAATTCCCATTCCGGGATTGGTTCCAAAAGTAACCATTGGTTCAATCTCAGATGAATTAAAGTTGTATTCCTTATCAAAAACTGCTCCCTCATCGGTGTGTAGTTTTGACCAATACTCAATTGCATTTTCTAGATTTTGGCCTTTAGGGGTATATTCTCTATTTTTAACATATTCAATTGTCTTTTTATCAGGCGATATCAATCCACCCCTGGCGCCCATTTCAATTGAGAGATTACAAACGGTCATTCTTCCTTCCATACTCATTTCGGAAAAAACATTCCCACTATACTCGACGAAATAACCAGTGGCCCCGGATGTGGAAAGTTTAGAAATTATAAAAAGAGCAATATCTTTTGGTGTCACTGAATCTCCTAATTTACCATTAATATTAATTCTCATCGATTTAGGTTTTGGTTGCATAATACATTGCGTAGACAATACCATTTCTACTTCAGAAGTGCCAATTCCAAATGCAATAGCTCCAAACGCACCGTGAGTTGAGGTGTGTGAATCACCACAGACGATGGTAGTTCCAGGAAGAGTTATTCCTGATTCTGGACCAATTACATGAACAATTCCATTTTTTTTATGTCCTAACCCCCAAAATACTATATCATGTTTTTTAGTATTGTCTCTAAGAGTTTGAAGTTGTTTAGCTGACAAGGGGTCTTTAATTGGTAAATGTTGATTAATTGTAGGAGTATTATGATCTGCAGTAGCAAATGTTAGATCTGGATACATAACATTCAGATTCCTTTTTTTTAATCCCAAAAATGCAACAGGACTTGTAACTTCATGGATTAAGTGCCTGTCTATAAATAAAACATCTGGCCCATTATCAATTTTTCTGACTACGTGGGAATCCCATATTTTGTCAAAGAGTGTTTTTTTATTCATGATAAACTAAATATTAGCTGCTTTAACTATTTTTTGAATGTCATCATCATAAATTTCTTTTTTTGCATCGGCTAATTTTAAAAACTCATCATAAACTTTGTCGAGTTGGAGTTTGTCTAATTCAAAGCCGATATTTTTAGCTCTATATGCTAGTGCTGCTCGGCCACTCCTTGCAGTTAAAATAATTGAAGATTGATCTACACCTACATCTTTTGGGTCAATAATTTCATAGGTTTCTCGATTTTTAATTACTCCGTCTTGATGAATGCCCGAGCTGTGAGCAAAAGCATTTGACCCAATTATGGCTTTATTTGGTTGAACTGTAATTCCCATTAAATCAGACACTAACGAACTTGTACTGTATAAATATTTTGATTTAATTGATGTTTGAAGATTAAGAGAGGGGTGTTGTTTTAAAATCATGACGACTTCTTCTAATGAGGTATTTCCAGCTCTTTCACCTATTCCGTTAATTGTAACCTCAACTTGTCTAGCCCCATTATTTAAACCTGAAATTGAATTAGCTGTAGCTAAACCCAAGTCGTTATGGCAGTGACAAGATATAATTGCTTTATCTATACCCTTAACGTTTTCTTTTAAATATTTTATTTTTTCTCCATATTCTTGTGGCAAACAGTAGCCAGTTGTATCTGGAATATTTAAAACTGTTGCACCAGCCTTAATAACTTCCTCACAGACTTTAGCTAAAAAATTATTTTCAGTTCTTCCTGCATCTTCAGCGTAAAATTCGATATCATTAACTTTATTTTTTGCATAACTAACAGCGGAGGTTGCTCTTTCTAAAATTTTTTCTTTTGTAGAATTAAATTTATGCTTTATATGGTAGTTAGATGTACCTATACCGGTATGGATTCTTGGGTATTTTGCATTTTTGAGTGATTCAGCAGCAACATCAATATCCTTTTTAACAGCTCTTGTTAGGCCACACACTTGAGCGTTTTTAACAAGTTTAGATATTTCATTAACAGATTGAAAATCACCAGGACTGGATACAGGAAATCCAGCTTCGATTATATCAACACCCATTTCATCTAATCTTTCAGCTATTGATAGTTTACTCCTAGTATCAAGTTTACATCCAGGGACTTGTTCGCCATCCCTTAAAGTGGTATCGAAAATATATACTTTGTCGTTTATCATATAATATATTTTTAAAATTAATATTAATTAGTCAATAGAGGAGTTGTTTTACTTATTTTTATTATTATTTTCAAGCAAATAAAATTTTATTTAGACTTATATATTTAATAGCTTTACAATAAAAAATATTCCAATGTCCAAACAAAATAAAGAAAATCTCTTTCTTTTGGTCAAATCAATGTCTAAATCAGAAAAAAGGCAATTTAGGTTGTTTGTAGGAAGGGTAAAATCTAACAAGGATTCTAAATTTATCAAATTATTTAATTTACTAGATAAATCCACCAAATACAATGAAGTAGAAATACTAAAAAAAAATTTCGTTACAAAACAACAATTATCTAATCTCAAGGCACACCTCTATAATCAAATACTTCAAAGTTTAAGAATGAATCCTATGTTGCAAGACAATAGGATGATAATTAGAGAACAAATTGATTACGCCACAGTTTTATATCAAAAAGGATTGTACAAGCAAAGTTTAAAAATATTAGAGAAAGCTAAAAATATATCTATTGATTTAGATGAAAAATATTCTGCTTTTGAAATTGTAGAAATTGAAAAATTAATTGAGTCTCAATACATAACAAGAAGCATGAGTAATAGAACAGATGAACTTATTAAACATTCAAAATTTTTATCTGCTCAAAATAAATTGTGCAGTAGTTTATCAAATCTTTCCTTACAATTGTATGAGAGGCTTATAAAGGCTGGTTATGCAAAGAGTGACGAAGAATTTAAAGAAATCACAAAGTTTTTCTTTGAAAGAATGCCTAAGGCTAGCTACAATAAACTTGGTTTTAGAGAAAAATTATGGTTTTGTAAAGTACATGTATGGTATAGTTTACTAATCCAGGATTTCTTGTCTAGCTATAAATTTTCTAGAAGATGGGTTGATTTATTTGACTCTAATGTCACTATGATTTCTTCCCATCCTGTTTTCTATCTCAAAGCAAACAATTTTCTTATGGAGGCATTGGTTTTAATTAAGTATCCAAAAAAATTTAAAGAAGTTTTGGTAAAATTTGAAAAGGTTGTTAAATCTGATTTATTTCCCAAAAATGATAACATTTCAACTTTAACTTTTCTTTATTTGACAAACAATCGCTTGAACCTATTATTTATGGAAGG
>CACJRP010000009.1 GCA_902595825.1 uncultured Bacteroidota bacterium | reverse complement strand
CGATGGGCTACCGTTACCTGGTGCTTCAATCGTTGAAAAAGGAACTAGCAATGGGGTCACATCTGACTTTGACGGAAATTATTCTATTGAAGCTAGCGAAGGGTCCGTTCTTGTATTCAGTTTTGTTGGTTATGCTTCTCAGGAGATAATTGTTGGAAGTGAAGATACAATAAACGTTTCATTAGAGTCTGGAACTGAATTGGAAGAGGTAGTTCTTACGGCACTAGGATTGGAGAAGAAAAAGGATGATGACTTAACCTCAACCACTAAAATTGAAGTTGATGGAGTTCAAAGATCTGGTGAAACTGGAGTTTTACAAGGTATGTCCGGTAAGACTTCTGGAGTGAACATCACACGTAACTCTGGTGATCCTGGTTCAGGGGCGTACATTCAAATTCGGGGACAAAATACTATCTTTGGTGATATCTCACCACTTATCATTCTCGACGGTGCAATTATTTCCAATGATAATTTTGGCGGCGGTGTCGCAGGGGTTGTTCAACAATCCAGACTTAATGATATAAACCCAGATGATATCGAATCAATTTCAGTTATTAAAGGGGCTGCTGCTGCTGCTATTTATGGTACTGGGGCAGCAAATGGAGTTTTAGTAATTAATACCAAAAGAGGTTCAGATAGCCCAAAAGGATGGAGTGTAAATGCGAAATCAACTCTATCCGTTGAAACAATTAATGCTGAATGGAAAAAACAAGGATCTTGGGGTCAAGGATTCCCAGGTCAGTGGGTTGGTGAAGCACCAGGAACTGGAGTTTTTGTTGAGAACACTGGTTTTTCATTTGGAGATCAAATGAGTTTAAGACCTGGTGGCGCTGATACTTATGATTTTTCAGGCGGTTGGTTTGAAACTCAAGATGGTAGAAGAATAGGTAACATAGCCCAAAAAAATGACAAAACAAATTACAATCAAGTTAATAGAGATGCTGTTTTTGGAAATGGATATACATACGACAACTCAGTTAGTTTTTCATACAATGGAGAAAAGAATAGAACTTACATTTCAATTTCCAATGTAAATCAGGATGGTATAATGAAAGGTAATTCTGATTATGAAAGAACTTCATTAAAACTAAATAACACTACACAGGCTACTGATAAATTATTATTTAAATTATCTTCATCATATACAAATATCAACTCTAATAGAGTCCAAACGGGATCGAATCTGAGTGGTCTTTATCTGGGATATCTAAGAAATTCTCCCGATTTTGACTTTAGGGAATATAAAGGCACAAATTATAGAATTGTCGATGGAGTTACAACTGTTACCCCTAACTCACATAGATCCTACAGAAGAAATACGGGGTCATATAGAACCTTTAATACAGCAACAGGGGCTTTTAACTACTTAGCTCCTTCATATAATAATCCTCTATGGACCATGAGAGAGCAGAAAAATTTAAACGACGTAAACAGGTTTATTTTTTCACCTGAAGTTAATTACAACTTTAATGATAATTTGAATTTGGCTGTCAGGTATAGTGTTGATTATTATCAAGATAACAGGTTGGACTACAGACCTCCTGGATCTGCTAGTGAAGGAAATAATGGACAATATATTGAAGATAGATATAGTAATAAGCTTTCTCAACTTAACATGTTCCTAACAGGTGGACTTGATTTAACTAGCAACGTTGGGCTTAACTATACAGTTGGTTATCAACAATTTGAATCTGATTATAGAAGACTCAGTGCATTCGAAGCAGTATTCACAAATCCTGATCAAGAATTTTTGAATCCAGGTAATGCTGCGTCTCAAAACTCACTACCCTCCGGATTTCGTGAATTGAGAAGACAAAACGGTGTTTATGGTGTTTTAAACTTCGATATCGGTGATAATTTATTGGTGGAATTAACTGGAAGAGGAGAAACGTTTTCAACAATGCCAAACGCAGGAATTATTTTCTATCCTTCTGCTTCAGTTGGCTATAAATTAACTGATATAGTTAATTTGGACGCTTTAAGTTTTTTAAAAGTAAGAGCATCTTACGGTGAAGTTGGAGTTGCACCTCCAGCTTACATCACCTCAACGGTTCTTGGACCAGGCGGTATAGGTTCTTCATGGGGTGATGGACT
This sequence comes from uncultured Bacteroidota bacterium, assembly GCA_902595825.1. Lineage (GTDB taxonomy): Bacteria > Bacteroidota > Bacteroidia > Flavobacteriales > Flavobacteriaceae > TMED96. Next base: position 47,174 of record CACJRP010000009.1, on the reverse strand, counting down.
AGATGGTTCCGTTTATGGTAACCCATTCACTCAATCTACAACTAGAGGTAATCCTGATTTAAAAGAGGAAAGAAAAAAAGAATTTGAGATAGGTTTTGATAGTAGATTTTTTGACAACAATCTAACACTTGGTTTTACATATTATGATAATAAGACCGAAGACGGAATATTGGCTCTTCCAATAACACCATCTTCAGGTTTCAATACAACCTTCCAAAATGCTACTTTAATTACAAACAAAGGTATTGAAATAGATCTTTCTGCCAACCTTATCAATACTGAAGATTTGAGTTTTGATATTAATGGTAGTTTTACACAAAATAAAAATATTGTAGAGAGTTTAGAGGGTGCTGCATACTTTGGGCTAAACGGTTTTACAGGAACTGAATCTGGAATTGCAGAGGGTGAACCTTATGGAATTCAAAGACACGGACAATTTCTTAAAGATGCCTCCGGTAATTTACTTTTAGGTTCTAACGGTTTTCCTCAGGCAGATCCAGAACTTCTAATTGCTGGTGATCCAAATCCAGATTTTAGAGCAGGGCTTGGAACTTCTTTACGCTATAAAAACTTTAATTTTACAACTCAATTTGAAACATCTCAGGGCAATGACGTTTGGAATGGTACATACAGTGTTATGTTATTCTGGGGGATTCATGAAAGTACAGATATATTGACTATAAATGACACCGGATCTACCATCTTTAATGCATGGGGTGATCCAATTCCTGCTGGAGCTCAGTTTAGGGGGTACATTGAAAACTTTGGAGCTGGCCCAGTAGCAGTTGATCATGAATGGTGGACTGCTAACGGTGGAGGGTTCGGAGACGTAACAAGTCAATTCGTTGAAGACGCTTCGTGGGTTAAATTAAGAGAAATTTCTTTAAGTTATGACTTTGATAAATCTTTGATAGAAAGATTAGGTCTTGACAATCTCTCTCTTTCTCTTTCAGGTAGAAATTTGTTCACGTGGTCAAACATTAAAGAATTTGATCCTGAAAACAACTTAACTGGTGCATCCCGGGGAAGAGGTTTAGAATATTTTTCTAACCCTGGTACAAGATCAATTTTAACAACATTAAGATTTGGTTTTTAATTTTAAGATTATGAAAACAAATAAATATATATTAATATTCTTCGCTGCAGTATTAGTGGGGAGTTGTGAAAGTTACACAGAGGATCTAAATGACGATCCAAACAATTTTATAGTTGCTGCATCTGACCTAATTATTGGACAATCACAACTAGCACTTATGCAACACATGGGCAGTAACAATGCTCGGTATGCTGGAATTTTTTCCAATACGATGTCTGGTGCTGATAGACAATATCTTACATTAAATACCTATTCTCCTAATAGATCTAATTATGATGACATGTGGGGCGATACTTATTTACAAGGTATCAATACCGCTCAACTTATTATCAATGACGAAAACGCTGGAGACTTGGTAAAAGGAATTGCAAAAATTATACAAGGTACTTTGTACGCTGATATGGCCGCACTTTACGGAGATGTTCCGTTTTCTCAAGCAGTTAATCCAAATGAGTACCCAAATCCAGTTTATGACCCTCAAGCAGATGTCGTGAACGGTGGTATAGCCCTTATTGAGCAAGGAATTGCTCAAGTTGGAAATACTTCTATTTCTGCTGGATTCGGTGGAAATAGGTTATCAGGTGGAACATGGGCCGAAGCTGGTCATACACTGGCGGCTAGGTATAGTTTGTTAGCTGGAAACTATGCATCAGCTATTTCTCATGCAAATCAAGGTATTTCTTCAAGAGCAAATGATCTTGTTACACAACATGGTACATCTTTAGAAAACCGTAATTTATTTTATCAGTTCATCATTGATGAAAGACAGGATTACTTAAAAGCAAATGAAGCTCATTTAGTATACCTTTTAGACGGAACTACTTCAAGAAAACTTACTACTCCTGGTCAACAGGCACAGTATGATTTTTATTTTATTCCTGATTTAGGAGGTGAGGTTGCATTAAATACTAATAGTAATGGAAAATTTGGTATGACAGCGCCTATGACCATCGCTAGTTACCATGAGACACAGTTTATATTAGCTGAATCAAAATTTATGCAAGGTGATGAAGCTGGTGCTAGACAACATTTAAACAATGTACGTTTTGATCTAAGAGTTCAATATTCTTCTGATGCAACAGGATTTCCTGATTCAGTTGCGACCGGAACAGATCTTCATCTTCAAATTTTAGAGGAAAAATATATTACTCTTATGGGAGAGTTAGTCACATTCCATGATTTAAGAAGAACTCGAAATGCAATTGGTGTTCCTAATAAACAGGGAGCTATAGGTGCTTCTAACTTTCCACAAAGATATTTATATCCTCAAAGTGAATTGGATACTAATCCTAATATTCCTGCATCATTGCCAGATTTCTTTGATCCAACAAATCTATTTACTAGTTATTAAATCAAGTAAATTAGATTTATTTAAATCAATAAAGCCACTTATTTGAAGTGGCTTTTTTTAATTTAGCAATATATGAATGACGAAATAATATACGGAATAAGGCCTATCATTGAAGCTATAAAAGCAGGTGTTGAAATTCATAAAATCTGGCTTCTTCAAAATAAAAAAAATCAATTATTTAAAGAAGTTGAAAGTTATGCTTCAACAAAAAAAATCGAATTACTCTTTACTTCTAATAAAAAACTTGATAAATTATCTGGTAAAATACATCAGGGTGCTTTAGCACAAATAAAACCTTTTGATTTAGTTGATTTCAATCATCTACTTAAAGAAAATGATAAAAAGAAAAATCTAACTTACCTTTTGTTAGACGGGATTACCGATGTTAGAAATTTCGGTGCAATATTCCGAAGCGCATTAGCAACTGATGTTACTGGAATAATAGTTCCCGAAAACAATAGTGCTTCTATAAACTCTGACACTATCAAAGCTTCTGCAGGAGCAATTTTTTATATTCCAGTATCAAAGGTTAATCACCTTAATGATGCGATATATGAATTAAAAGCAAGAAAATTTGAGATTGTGGGTTTGGAGGAAAAATCTGGTGTAAATATTTTTGATGAAAATTTTAACCAAAAAACAGTCCTTATCCTTGGATCAGAAGGAAAAGGAATAAATAAAAGTACCCTTAATATTGTTGATAAAAAAGTATCTATCCCGATGAAAGGAGAAATTAAATCTCTCAACGTATCTGTAGCGTGTGGGATTTCTCTATATCACATTTCAAAAATGAGAGCCTAATTTGTTTCTTCTACTGGAACAATATATGAGACAAAAATGTGTTATTTATATATACATTTAAATATCCCAAGTGTACCCTTTTAACAATTTAAAAGATCTTAAGAGACTACTTTATTTTTTATTATTAAGTATCATATTTTGTGATAATAGTACTTATGCTCAATATTATACAGTAAAGGAAAGAATAATGCATTTACAAACATTTGATGAAAAACCTTTACACTATGGATATTTTCTTGGATTCAACAGCTTTGGATATCAAATTCAGTACAATAGTAATTATTCTGTACCTAGTAACAGGAACTTTCCAAACAACAAAAGAGGTTTAAATTTGCCTAATATTGAGCTAATCAAAAATACTGGATTTAATGTCGGTTTAATCGGAGACCTGAGACTAAACAAGTATTTTAATCTTAGGTTAGAACCTGGGCTATATTATACTCAAAGAGACTTAATTTATCCTGAGGCTACAAGCGGACTTAAAAATGATGAAGATTATTTAAGAGAAGTGAAATCCACCTACATACACATACCTCTTTTAGTCAAGTTTAGTGCAAAAAGAATAAATAATTTTAAACCCTACTTAGTTGCTGGGATGTCTACCTCATTTAACTTGTCAAGTAATCAAAAAAACAATGATGACAATTATAGCAATGTTTTTAGAGTAACTAGCCAAAGCTTTAATTATGAAATTGGTTTTGGTATCGACTTTTACTTGGTATATTTTAAATTCTCCCCGTCAATCAGAGGAATATTTTCTATTCAAAATGAATTGGTACAGGACAACAATTCCAATAGTCCCTGGACTTCTAACATTAAAAATTTGTTGAGTCAGGGCATTGCTATTAATCTAACTTTTGAATGATTGATTTGAAATTTCATTCATTATAATTGCTGTAGCACTATTTATATTTAAACTATCAATTGTCGATTTACTTGTTTTAGGTATTGTAATTTTGTGACTCACAAATTCGTTTATTGATTCAGAAATGCCATTTGACTCATTGCCAAAAATTAAAACAAATTTATTTGGAAAAGTAACCCTGTTTACAGATTCTCCATTTAGAAAAGTACCATATATTGGGATTGATAATTTTGATAAGTATGATATTAAATCTTCATAAAAAATATTTATACGAGCTAAGGAACCCATTGATGACTGTACTACTTTAGGGTTGTAACAATCAACAGTTTTTTCAGAACAAACAATATTTTCAAATCCAAACCAATCACATAGTCTTATTATAGACCCCAGATTAGTAGGGTCCGAAATATTGTCTAAAACCAAAACCTTTGTGTTTAGAGGGGCTCTTTTTCTATTGGGAATTGAAAAAATCCCTAAAACATTAGAAGGATTTTTCAAAAAAGTCATTCTTTTCATACAATTATCAGTTACTATCGTGTTGTTTTGACCTCTTATTTTCTTAATTGAATAACTTTTAAATATGGGAATATTGGAGTCAAGAAAGTCTTTGAATACTTTATCTCCTTCGACAATAAAATGTGAGTGCAGATTTCTATACTTCTTTATTCCTAACTTTTTGATATATTTTAACTCGGAATTTGTAATCATAAATGATGTATTTTTACCTAAATATTCTGCATTGAATCAAGCAAATTCAAAAATAATAATAATTAATTTTATCTCGGTATTTATTGTCAGTTGCAGTGTGACAAAACAATTAGGTCAAGAAGAAAAACTAGTTTCGAAACAAACCTATGAGTTAAATGGAAAAAAACTTAAACAAGACCCCATTACAATTCTTTCCAAAACTAGTGTGAATAAAAAAGTATTAGGAGTTCCTTTAAAATTAATGATTTATAATCTTAGTAATCAGGATGCAGAACAAGATTTTGAAAAATGGCTAAATAAAAATGATGAAAGGAAATTGAGATTAGAGAAATTAATTTCTCAAAAGCAAGTCCATCAGTTAAAAAGATATAAAGTTGGATTTAATAATTGGTTAAGAGAAATTGGTGAGCCTCCGTCTTTGTATGATTCAATTAAAGTCAAATTAACCAATAAACTTTTCAAACAATATTATGATAATCTTGGATATTATAATTCAAAATCAACATCAACGGTAACAGAAGTAAAATACAAAAAGGTAAATATCAAACATTCAATTGTCACAGGTGAAAAATTTTTAATTGATAGTATCTCATATAAAATTTCGTCAAAAGACATAGATTCAATATATAAAATCCACAAAGGTGGTAGCCTTTTAAAAAAAGACGAATCATTTGAAGTAGAAAAACTTAATCTTGAGAAAGAAAGGTTAATCAATTTATTTAGCAATAATGGAATTTATAATTTTCAGCAAAGAAGTATTCGTTTTAAGGCCTTCAAGGATAGCACCGGAATAGATAGAAGAATTCCAATTTTGTTGGAAGTACAAAATTCCAAGATTAGAAATCAAGAAAACCTTTTAGATGTTCCTTATGTTATTAAAAAAATTAAATCACTTTCTGTTTTTGTTGACAACCCAGAGCAAAACTTCGAAATTTTTACAGATTCTATTAATATTGATGATATAAAAATTTTTTCTGTTGGTAAACTTAAGTATAACCCTTCTATTATTAGTAACGGAATAGCTATTAAAAAAAACAATCCTTACAGATTAATTGATAGAAAAAAAACATATAATTTTTTTAGTGAACTTCAAATATTTAAATATCCCTCAATAATCTACAAAGAGAATAGTATTGATTCTACAAAATTAGATGCTGAGATTTATTTAGTGCCAAAAGAAAAGTTTTCGTTAGGCTTTGATTTTGATCTTTCACATTCAAATATCCAAGATATTGGTGTGTCTGTAGGTTCATCTATAATAAGCAGGAATATTTTTAGAGGTGCAGAAATCTTAGAATTTGGAGTGAAAGGTTCGGTCGGGTCATCAAGGGATGTAGCAGAAGAAAAGTCATCTTTTTTTAATTTATTTGAGGTTGGCTTAGATCTTGGGTTAAGAGTTCCAAGACCTATAGCACCAAGATTTTTGAAAAGAATTTATTTTGACAATTTTTACGTTAAAACGAGATTGTCATTAGGAGTTTCTGTTCAAGAAAATATTGGTTTAGATAGGCAAACATTTACTGGTAATTTTGAATATTATTGGAAGCCAGACAAAACTAAATCTTTAAACTTAAAATTAGTTGACATAGAATATGTTGATAATAAAGCAACAAATAATTATTTTAATGTATATAGAAATTCATATGAGCGTTTAAATAATATTTCTAAAACAATTTTTGGTGCAGATACTAGTTACTTTAACTCAGAAGGTAATCTGTTAATTCCATTAGGTGCTGATAATTTTATAAATGATATTCTAAGTTTAAAAACTAATGTTAATCAGGATGATCTAATTTATTCCAGTATTTTGAATATTAACGAAAGGAAGAATAGATTAACGGCAAATAACTTTATAGTTGGTTCGTCTTTTACGTTTTCAAAGAATAATCAAAAAAATATTTTAGATGAAAATTTTTCACAATTTAAATTTAAATCTGAGTTAGTTGGAAATTTACTTAGTCTGGGGATGAAACTTGGTGGTATTAAGTTAAATGAAAACGGTTATCGTGAAATTTTTAATCTTGCACCTTCGCAATATTTTAAAAGCGAAATTGACTACATTAAACACTGGTCTGTAGGATTTAAAAGAGTTTTTGCATTTAGAACATTTATAGGTATTGCAATTCCATATGGAAATTCTAATTTTATTCCATTCACAAGATCTTACTATGCTGGAGGTTCAAATGATAATAGGGCTTGGCAAGCCTACAAACTTGGACCAGGTTCAAGTAGTAGGTTTAATGAATTTAATGAAGCAAACTTTAAAATAGCCTTTAATGTTGAATACAGATATCCAATTATTAGAAGACTAAATGGTGCTTTTTTTATTGACACAGGTAACATTTGGAATTTAGAAAATAATGTGTCAGATAGAACTCAAGTTTTCAACGGTCTCGGGGATCTAAGTGAGTTGGCTATTGGTTCTGGCTTTGGATTAAGGTATGACTTTGATTATTTTATTTTTAGGCTTGATGCTGGATTTAAAACTTATGACCCTTCTCTCATTAAAGCAGAAAGATGGTTTTCACAATTGAATCTTAAAAAAGCTGTTTTTAATGTAGGAATTAACTTTCCGTTTTAGTTCAATTTAATTAAATTTACACACCAAAACACAAAAATAATGTCAACTATCTTCCCAAAAGGTGTATTGACTGGAAAAGAAGTTCAGAATATTTATAATCACGCAAAGGAGAACAATTTCGCCATACCAGCTGTAAATGTAATTGGAAACAACTCAATTAATACTGTTTTGGAAACCGCTTCTGAATTAAATAGCCCTGTAATAATTCAGTTTTCAAATGGAGGATCTCACTTTAATGCTGGAAAAGGGTTAAATAATAACAACCAAATAGCATCAATAAAAGGGGCTATTGCAGGGGCAAAACATGTGCACGAATTAGCAAAAAGTTACTCCGCAACAGTTATCCTTCACACTGATCACTGCGAGCGGAAGCTATTACCATGGATTGATGGTCTGATTAATGAAAGTGAGACACATTTCTTAAAAAATGGTAGACCGTTGTTTAGTTCTCATATGATTGATCTTTCAAATGAACCCTTGACTAATAATATTAATACTTGCAAAAAGTACCTTAATAAATTAAAAAAAATTGATATGTGTTTAGAAATTGAACTAGGGGTTACTGGGGGTGAAGAAGATGGTGTAGATAACACCGAAATTGATGTTTCTAAACTTTACACCCAACCTGAAGAAGTCGCATTTGCTTACGATAACTTAGTAAAAATAAGTGATAGATTTACAGTAGCTGCAGCATTTGGAAATGTACACGGAGTATACCGTCCAGGAAATGTTAAACTAACTCCCAAAATTTTAAAAGAATCTCAGGAGTTTGTTTCAAATAAATTTGGTGTTCCAGAAAAAACCATCAACTTTGTTTTTCATGGTGGCTCAGGATCAAGTAAAGATCAAATAAGAGAAGCTATAAGTTATGGGGTTGTCAAAATGAATATTGATACTGATCTACAATATGCCTTCACTGAATCAATAAGAGATTACATGAAGGAAAAATATGAGTATCTTAAATCTCAAATTGGAAATCCAGATGGTTCTGACCAGCCAAACAAAAAATATTATGATCCTAGAGTTTGGTTAAGAAAGGGTGAAATCTCATTCAAAAATAGACTTAAGAAAGCTTTTAAAGATTTAAATAATATTGACACACTATCTATAAAATAATTTAACTATGAGTTGGTTTAAAAGAAGTGAAAAAGGAATACAAACAAAAACAGAAGAAAAAAAGGACATACCTAAAGGTTTATGGTACAAGACCCCTACTGGAAAAATTATTGAAACTCAAGAACTTGAAGATAACTTTTTTGTAAGTCCAGAAGACGAATATCATGTAAGAATAGGAAGCGAAGAGTATTTTAAGATTTTATTTGATGATGCAGGATACAAAGAAATTAATGACTCTATAACCTCAACCGATTTTTTAAACTTTACAGATACTAAAAGGTATAGTCAAAGAATAGATCAGGAAAAGAAAAAGTCTGGTTTAACGGATGCAGTCAGGACTGCTATTGGGAAATCTAAGGGTGAAATGATTATAATATCTTGTATGGATTTTGGATTTATTGGTGGTTCAATGGGTTCTGTGGTAGGAGAAAAAATTAGTAGATCTATTAGTTACGCTATAGAAAATAAAATTCCTCTACTTATAATTTCTAAGTCAGGGGGAGCTAGAATGATGGAAGGAGCGTTTTCATTAATGCAAATGGCAAAAATTAGTAGTTTTTTAAATCGCCTTTCGGAGGCAAAAATACCTTTTATTTCCTTATGTACAGACCCCACATTTGGAGGCACAACTGCTTCTTTTGCAATGTTGGGAGACATAAATATTTCCGAACCTGGAGCGCTTATAGGTTTTGCTGGTCCAAGGGTTGTTAAAGACACTACTGGAAAAGATTTACCAGAAAGTTTTCAAAAAAGTGAGTTTTTGTTAGAAAAAGGGTTTTTAGATTTTATATCACATAGAAAAAATTTGAAAGATAAGATTAATTTATACATAGACTTAATTCTTAATAAGCCTATCAGGATTTAAAAAGTTTATAAATTTAATTTATATTTGCAATCCTAATGATTTAACAATGCATTTAACTAAATCAAAAAAAGAAGAAATTTTCAGTGAAAATGGTTCATCTAAAAAAGATACTGGATCTGCTGAAGGACAGATAGCTCTTTTTACTTACAGAATAAATCACCTATCTCTCCATCTTAAAAAGAACCCAAAAGATTTTAATACGGAAAGATCTCTTGTAAAATTGGTTGGCAAAAGAAAAAACCTTCTAGATTACTTAAAAAACAAAAATATAGAACGTTATCGTTCTATTATAAAGAAACTTAAAATAAGAAAATAATATTTAACTAATTACATTTCATTGAAGTACCTCTACTAAATAAACAACATTCGAAAGGTATTAAAAATGAAAGATTATGATTCCAAAAACATTTACAGAGGAAATCCATTTTGAAGATGGAAGAAAAATTATTTTAGAAACTGGAAAACTAGCTAAACAGGCCCATGGCTCTGTCGTGGTCAAGATGGGAAAATGTATGCTTTTATGTACAGTAGTATCAAATTATAATTCTGCGCAAGTAGATTTTTTACCTTTGACAGTCGATTACAGAGAAAAATTTGCATCTGCAGGAAGATATCCAGGAGGTTTTTTCAAGAGAGAGGCAAGACCAAGTGACGGAGAAATATTAACTATGAGGTTAGTTGATAGAGTCTTAAGACCTCTTTTTCCTTCTGATTACCACAATGAGGTACAAGTTATGATTCAGCTTATGTCAAATGACCCCGAAGTAATGCCAGATGCATTAGCAGGTCTAGCAGCTTCAGCAGCAATTCAGTTAAGTGACATTCCTTTTGAATGTGCGATATCAGAGGTAAGGATAGGTAGAGTAGATGGAAAATTCGTTATAAATCCAAACAGGGATCAATTATTAAATTCTGACATAGACATGGTAGTTGGTGCATCTGAAGATTCCGTTATGATGGTAGAAGGAGAAATGAATGAATGCTCTGAAAATGAAATGATTGATGCCATTAAAATTGCTCATGACGCAGTTAAAAATCAAATCAAGGCTCAACATAATCTTGTTAAAAAAGTTGGTAAAAAAGAAATTCGTGAATACGAACAAGAAGAAAGTGATGATAAACTTTATCAACAAATCTTAAAAGAAATCTACCAAAAGTGCTATGACATAGCTAAAAAAGGGACTAAAAAAGATGAAAGGTCAAAGAGTTTTAACGAATTAAAAGAAGCATTAATTGAAAAATTTTCGGATGATGAGGATGAAGATGAAAAAATTTATTTAGTTAAAAAATACTTTTCCAAAGTTCAAAAGGAAGCTGTCAGAGAACTAGTTTTAAGCGAAGGTTTAAGGCTTGATGGAAGATCAACAGATCAAATTAGACCGATATGGACTGAGATAGATTATCTTCCATCTACACATGGATCTTCAATTTTTTCCAGGGGAGAAACACAGGCTCTAGCAACTGTAACACTAGGTACTTCAAGAGAAGCTAATCAAATAGATATGCCCTCTTATGAAGGAGAGGAAAGATTTTATCTTCATTATAATTTTCCACCCTTCTCAACTGGAGAGGCTAGACCTCTAAGAGGAACTTCTAGAAGAGAAGTGGGACACGGAAATTTAGCTCAAAGAGCACTTAAAAACATGATACCTAACGATTGTCCTTACACTGTAAGAGTAGTGAGTGAAATCTTAGAATCAAATGGTTCATCTTCTATGGCAACGGTTTGTTCTGGAACCATGGCATTAATGGACGCTGGTATTAAAATAAAAAGAGCTGTATCAGGAATTGCAATGGGACTAATTTCTGATGGGAAAAGATTTGCTGTGCTAAGCGACATATTAGGAGACGAAGATCATCTAGGAGATATGGATTTCAAAGTTACTGGAACCACTGAAGGAATTACAGCCTGTCAGATGGATATAAAAATAAAAGGGCTATCATATGAAATATTAGAAAAAGCTTTAAATCAAGCTAAAGAAGGGCGTCTTCACATTTTAAAAAATATGTCAAAAACAATAAGTAAGTGTAATAGCTCTGTAAAAGCCCATGCTCCTAAAATGGTTACATTAAGAATTCCCAACGAGTTTATTGGAGCAGTAATTGGTCCTGGTGGTAAAACAATTCAAGAAATGCAGAAAGATACTGAGACAACAATCGTGATTGAAGAAGACGGGGATCAAGGTGTCATTGAAATTTTAGGTGTTAATCAAGACAAAATTGATTCCGCTATAAAAAAAATAGATAATATTACTTTTAGACCTGAAACTGGTAAAATATATAATGTTGAGGTTATTAAAATTCTGGATTTTGGAGCTGTTGTTGAATTTGTTCCAGGCAATGAAGTTTTGTTACATATTTCAGAAATTTCTTGGAAAAGAATTGATAAAGTAACTGATGAAATAAATTTAGGAGACAAATTCGATGTAAAATACTTCGGAATAGATCCAAAAACAAAAAAACAAAAAGTATCAAGAAAAGTTCTTCTACCAAAACCTGATAGAAAAAATTAAGAGAAAAATAAATTATAAAATTGAAATATGTAACAATTAAGTTTTTTTTTCGTAATACCAATATAAGAAAGTTTTTATGAGACAATTAAAAATAACAAAACAGGTAACTAATAGGGAAACCGCATCTTTAGATAAATACCTTCAAGAAATAGGTAAAGTTGACTTAATTACTGCAGAGCAAGAAGTTGAATTAGCTCAAAGAATAAAGAATGGAGATCAAATTGCACTTGAAGTATTAACGAAAGCTAACTTGAGATTTGTTGTGTCTGTTGCTAAACAGTATCAAAATCAAGGTTTAACCCTACCAGATCTTATAAATGAAGGGAACCTAGGATTAATTAAAGCTGCAAAAAGATTTGATGAAACTAGAGGTTTTAAATTCATCTCGTACGCCGTTTGGTGGATTAGACAATCTATATTACAAGCCCTTGCAGAACAATCTAGAATTGTCAGACTCCCACTAAATAAAATAGGATCTATAAACAAAATTAATAAGACTTTTGCTTTTCTTGAACAAGCTCATGAGAGAGAGCCATCTGCTGAAGAAATTGCAAAGGAATTGGACATGACTGTTAATGATGTTAAAGAATCTCTTAAGAACTCTGGCAGACACGTTTCAATGGACGCACCTTTGGTTGAAGGAGAAGATTCTAACCTCTATGATGTTCTTAACAGTGGTGAATCTCCAAACCCTGACAGATCTTTATTACATGAATCACTTAAAACAGAAATTGAACGCGCTTTAGAAACTCTTACACCAAGAGAAGCTGATGTGGTTAGACTTTATTTTGGTCTTGGGGAACAACATGCAATGACCTTAGAAGAAATTGGAGAAACTTTCGATCTTACGAGGGAAAGAGTAAGACAAATTAAGGAAAAAGCTATAAGAAGACTTAAACATACATCTAGAAGTAAAATACTAAAAACCTACTTAGGTTAGTTTCTTTTGCTAATGTCAAATATTGTTTCACCGTCAATTTTATCTGCAGACTTTGGAAACTTGGCGAATGATATTTTGATGCTTAATGATAGCAATGCAGATTGGGTACACATAGATGTAATGGATGGTCAATTTGTTCCAAATATTTCTTTTGGTATGCCAGTGATTGATTATATTGACACCCTTTCAAAAAAGCCATTAGATATTCACCTAATGATATCGAAACCTGAAAGATATATTGAAAACTTTTTAAAATACAATACAAAAGTATTAACTATTCATTTGGAAGCATGTAGACACCTTCACAGAGCTATACATGAAATCAAAACAAAAGGTGCGATGGCAGGCGTAGCAATCAACCCACATACTGATGTCAATCACTTAGATGAAATTATAAATGATATTGATATAGTTTGCTTAATGAGTGTAAATCCTGGATTTAGTGGTCAAAAGTTCATTGAAAACTCATTCAATAAAGTAAAGAAATTAAAGAAAATTATTCAGGAAAAAAAATCTAACTGTAAAATTCAAGTGGATGGGGGAGTTAATATAAAAAACGCAAAAAAGCTTATTAATAACGGTGCTGATGTACTAGTAGCTGGAAACTTCATTTTTAAATCAGAAAATCCCCGTGAAAATATTATTTCACTAAAAGAAATTTAAGCCTCTCCTTTAGGGCCAAAGTTTATTGGAATGTTTTTATTTTCTTTAATTTTGATTTCACCTGACGATTGCTCAAATCTTAAAATATTTTCGCTTAAGGCATAATTTAATCTTTTTGCATGCTCAGGAGTTAAAATAACTCTAGATTTGACCTTTGCTTTTGGAGCGCCTGGTGTTATTATAACAAAGTCTAAAATAAACTCGGATGATGAGTGGTTAATAACCACTAAATTACTGTATACTCCATCTATTGTGCTGTTATCTAATTCTATATCTATTTTTTTTTTATTTGACTCCTTAGTCATAAGTTAAAACTTTAAATTTTAAACTTTTCTTCCTCTTCTTCCTCTTCTTTGTTGACAAGTAAACTGGTGTATTCATCTTTAGATCCAACTATAACGTCGCCATACTCACGCAATCCTGTTCCAGCAGGGATTTTGTGTCCAACTATTACGTTTTCCTTTAACCCACCCAAATTATCTTCTTTTCCATTAACTGCCGCTTCATTTAAAACCTTTGTGGTTTCTTGGAATGAGGCTGCTGAAATAAAAGATTTAGTTTGCAAAGATGCTCTGGTGATTCCCTGAAGTTCAGGGGTAGCGGTTGCGGGTTTGGCATCCCTCGCAACTACAATATTTTTACCTTCCCGCTTTAAAAACGAATTCTCATCCCTCAATTTACGTGAAGATATCATTTGCCCCAATTTAAGATTTTCGGAATCCCCAATTTCTTCAACTATTTTTTTACCAAATAAAGAATCATTTTCATTTATAAAGTCGTCCTTGTGAATTAATTGATCTTCCAAAAACAAAGTGTCACCAGGGTCATTGATCTTTACTTTTCTCATCATCTGCCTTACAACAACTTCAAAATGTTTATCATTAATTTTTACACCTTGTAATCTATAGACCTCTTGAACCTCGTTGACTAAATACTGTTGCACTGCTGAAGGTCCTTTAATTTTGAGAATATCAATTGGAGTTATTGAGCCATCAGATAGTGGCATACCAGCTTTTACGAAATCATTTTCTTGAACTAAAATTTGATTAGACAACTTAACTAAATATTTTTTAACATCATCAAATTTAGACTTTACTATTATCTCTCTATTACCTCTTTTAATTTTTCCGAATGAAACTACGCCATCAATTTCTGAAACAACTGCAGGATTAGAAGGATTTCTTGCTTCAAAAAGTTCAGTGACCCTTGGAAGTCCTCCTGTAATATCCCCTGACTTGGCAGATTTTCTTGGAATTTTTACTAGTACTTTACCCTCTGAAATCTTTTCGTTGTCATCAACTATCAGGTGAGCTCCTACGGGCAAATTGTAAGATCTCAAGGTATTGCCTTTACTATCCAAAATCAGGATGGTTGGTATAAGTTTTTTATTTCTTGATTCTGAAATTACTTTTTCTTGAAATCCCGTTTGTTCATCTATTTCAACTTGGTAAGTTGTACCAGCTTCGATATTTTCATAGGATATTTTACCTGAAAATTCAGACACAATCACTCCATTAAAAGGATCCCAAGAACATATTAAATCATTTTTTTTAATCTTGGCACCATTTTTTATATTTAAAGTTGAGCCATAAGGAATTATGTTAGAACTTAGAATATTTTTAGAATCGTGATCAATTATATGGATTTCAGTAGTTCTGGAAATCACAGTATTTGAAGCCTTACCATCTTTGTTAATTGATTTTACAATTTTTAAGTCATCAATCTTGGCTATTCCATCATGTTTTGAAAACAACTGACTTTCCTCAGATATGTTTCCAGCAACCCCTCCAACATGAAAAGTTCTTAGGGTTAATTGGGTTCCAGGTTCTCCAATGGACTGAGCGGCAACTACCCCAACAGCCTCACCTTTTTGAACCATTTTCCCAGTTGCCAAATTACGACCATAACAAGAAGAACAAATACCTCTTTTGGCTTCACAAGTTAGAGGTGATCTAACCTGGATAGATTCTAGTGGCAAAGTATCAATTAAATCAGAAACTGAATCATTTATTTCTTCTGTTGCCTGAACTAATGTTTCACCATTCAAAGGGTTAATTATATCTTCCAAGGCAACTCTTCCACGAATCCTGTCGGAAAGAGGTTCGACAATTTCCTCATTTTTCTTTAAAGGCTTAATTTCTATTCCACGTAAAGTTCCACAATCTACTTCAGTAATTATAACATCCTGTGAAACATCCACCAGTCGTCTCGTCAAATAACCAGCATCAGCTGTTTTAAGAGCCGTATCAGCCAAACCTTTTCTGGCTCCATGGGTAGAGATAAAATATTCTAAAATTGAAAGACCTTCTTTAAAGTTTGAAAGTATTGGGTTTTCGATAATTTCACCACCTCCTGCAGTTGATTTTTTCGGTTTAGCCATAAGTCCTCTCATTCCAGTTAATTGTCTAATTTGTTCTTTAGAACCCCTTGCTCCTGAATCAAGCATCATGTAAACCGAATTAAAACCTTGCTGGTCCTCGCTTATTTTTTTCATGGCAAGACTTGTTAGGTGAGAATTTGTTGAAGTCCATACGTCAATAATCTGGTTATACCTTTCGTTGTTCGTTATTAATCCCATATTATAATTTCCTAATATGTTATCTACTTTACCGTTTGCTTGATCAATCAAAGAATTTTTTTCTGAAGGAATAATAATGTCCCCTAAACTGAATGAAAGTCCACCTTTAAACGCAAAACCGTATCCCATATCTTTAATTTTGTCTAAAAAATCTGAAGTTTCTGGAACGCTTGTTTCTTTTAATATTTTTCCAATAATATCTCTTAGATTTTTCTTAGTCAAAACTTCATTGAAAAATCCAGCATTTTTTGGGACTACTTCATTAAAAAGAACTCTTCCAACAGTCGTCTCAATAATAGATCCTTTATTAAGATTATCTTTTGATAAATTGTCAACTTTAATATTGATAATAGCATTTAAATCAACTTTATTTTCATTATATGCTATGTGAACTTCGTCAACGGAATAAAAGGTGAGACCTTCACCAAGAACAGGATGTTCTTTTGTGGATTTTCGTGCCTTTGTCATATAATACAAACCCAAAACCATATCTTGAGAGGGAACTGTAACCGGAGAACCATTGGCAGGATTTAAGATATTATGGGAAGCGAGCATCAATAATTGTGATTCAAGAATAGCTTCCGGACCCAAAGGAAGGTGTACTGCCATTTGATCACCATCAAAATCTGCATTAAAAGCAGTACACACAAGAGGGTGAAGTTGTATGGCTTTCCCTTCAATTAATTTAGGTTGAAAAGCTTGAATTCCTAGTCTATGAAGTGTTGGTGCTCTGTTTAATAAAACCGGATGACCTTTTAAAACATTTTCTAAAATATCCCAAACTACAGGCTCTTTTCGATCTATAATTTTTTTTGCTGATTTAACAGTTTTAACAATTCCCCTTTCAATGAGTTTTCTTGTTATAAATGGTTTGTATAATTCAGCGGCCATATCTTTTGGTAATCCACATTCATATAATTTTAACTCCGGACCTACGACAATTACCGATCGAGCCGAATAATCTACTCTTTTCCCTAATAAGTTTTGTCTAAATCTTCCTTGTTTTCCTTTAAGTGAGTCAGACAAAGATTTCAAAGGTCTATTTGAATCTGTTTTAACTGCAGATGATTTTCTTGTGTTATCAAATAAAGAGTCCACGGATTCTTGAAGCATTCTTTTTTCATTTCTTAATATAACTTCAGGAGCTTTAATTTCTACAAGTCTTTTTAACCTATTATTTCTTATAATTACCCTTCTATATAAATCATTTAAGTCTGATGTTGCAAACCTTCCCCCATCAAGAGGTACAAGAGGTCTTAATTCAGGAGGAATAACAGGAATAACTTTCATTATCATCCATTCTGGTTTGTTTTCCTTTCTACTATCTGCATCCCTGAATGCTTCAACAACTTGTAACCTTTTTAAAGCTTCAGTTTTTCTCTGCTTAGATGTTTCATTATTAGCTTTATGCCTCAGTTCATATGATAAACTTTCTAAATCAATCCTAGAGAGAAGTTCAATTAGACATTCTGCTCCCATTTTTGCAATAAATTTTTTAGGATCGCTATCTTCAAGGTATTGGTTATCTTCAGGAAGTCTTTCTCTAACGTTTAAATATTCTTCTTCTGTCAAAAAGTCCATTTTTTTAAGTTTCTCTCCTTCTTCATCAACAGCTTCACCTGGTTCAATCACAACATACCTTTCATAGTAAATTATCATATCAAGTTTTTTCGATGCTAGACCTAAAAGGTATCCAATTTTGTTTGGTAATGATCTAAAATACCATATGTGAGCAACAGGAACAACTAAATTAATGTGACCAACCCTATCTCTTCTAACTTTTTTTTCAGTTACTTCTACTCCGCATCTGTCACAAATAATTCCCTTGTAACGAATTCTTTTGTATTTTCCACATGCACATTCAAAGTCCTTAACTGGTCCAAATATTCTTTCGCAAAATAAACCATCTCTTTCTGGTTTATGTGTACGATAATTAATCGTCTCCGGTTTAAGAACTTCTCCCCTAGAATGATTTAAAATCACTTCAGGAGAAGATAATCCTATGGAAATCTTATTAAACTTTTTTTGTGTTAAATTTTCGTTATCTCTTTTCATGAACTTTTTATAAAATTATTTCTATTCTTCAAGTCTAATATCGAGTCCTAATCCCTTTAATTCGTGCATTAAAACATTAAATGACTCGGGTAAACCTGGATCGGGTAATGTTTCTCCCTTCACAACGGATTCATAAGTTTTAGCTCTACCCAAAACATCATCCGATTTAACGGTTAGAATTTCTTGTAACGTGCTTGATGCTCCATAAGCCTCAAGAGCCCAAACCTCCATTTCACCAAATCTCTGACCTCCAAACTGAGCTTTACCACCAAGTGGTTGCTGAGTAATCAAAGAATAAGGACCAATAGATCTAGAGTGCATTTTGTCATCAACCATATGTCCCAACTTTAACATATAAATTACTCCCACAGTAGCTGGTTGATCAAATCTTTCTCCAGTTCCACCATCATAAAGATATGTATGTCCGTATTTTGGAATACCAGCTCGCTCTATTATATCATTGATTTCCCCAGAATTAGCCCCGTCAAAAATTGGTGTAGCAAATTTTTCATCAAGTTTTTGACCTGCCCAACCAAGGACAGTTTCATATATTTGACCAATATTCATTCTTGATGGAACACCAAGAGGGTTTAAAACAATATCAACAGGTGTTCCATCCTCTAAAAAGGGCATATCTTCTTGTCTTACAATTCTAGCTACGATTCCTTTATTACCGTGACGGCCTGCCATTTTATCTCCAACCTTTAGTTTTCTTTTTTTAGCTATATACACCTTAGCTAATTTTTTAATTCCTGCCGGTAACTCATCTCCAACGCTGATAGTAAATTTTTCTCTTCTTAATGAACCTTGTAAATCGTTTTCTTTAATCTTATAGTTATGAATAAGATCTGCAACTAGCCTGTTTGTTTCAGATGACGTTGTCCACATACCTTTTGTTAAATGAGTAAAATCGTCTATTTTGCTAAGAAGTTTGAGAGTATATTTTTTACCTTTTGGTAAAACTTCTTCGCCCAAATCATTTTGAACACCTTGAGAAGTTTTTCCATTCACAATAGCAAAAAGCTTTTCGACCATAATATCTTTAAGATCTTTAAACTTTTTTTCATATTTGTTTTCTAATTCTTCTAGCTCAATTTTATCTTGATTTCTTTTTCGTTTGTCTTTGATAGACCTAGTAAAAAGTTTTTTGTCTATCACTATCCCTCTTAGGGATGGAGGTGCTTTAAGAGATGCGTCTTTAACATCACCTGCCTTGTCACCAAAAATTGCTCTAAGAAGTTTCTCTTCAGGAGTAGGATCTGATTCTCCTTTAGGTGTAATTTTACCAATTAAAATGTCTCCAGGATTAACTTCGGCTCCCACCCTAATCATTCCGAATTCGTCAAGATCTTTGGTTGCTTCTTCACTAACATTTGGAATATCATTAGTCAACTCTTCAGAACCTAGTTTAGTATCTCTTACATCAAGGGAATATTCATCTATATGGATAGATGTGAAAATATCGTCTCTTACAACTTTTTCAGATATAACTATAGCATCTTCAAAATTATAACCTTTCCATGGCATGAAAGCTACCTTCATATTTCGTCCTAGTGCAAGTTCACCATTTTGAGTAGCGTAACCCTGACACAGGACTTGGCCCTTTGATACCTTATCTCCCTTTTGAACAATTGGTTTAAGATTTATACATGTGCCTTGATTGGTTTTTCTAAATTTAATAAGGTCGTATTCTTTAATGTCCTCTTCAAAACGAACCATTTTTTCTTCATCTGAAAAATTATACTTTATAATTATCTTTTCAGAGTCAACATATTCAACAATTCCATTACCTTCTGAATTTACTAGAACTCTGGAATCAGACGCAACTTGTCTCTCTAAACCAGTACCAACGATGGGAGCCTCAGGCTTAAGTAGGGGTACAGCTTGTCTCATCATATTAGATCCCATCAAAGCACGATTAGCATCATCGTGTTCAAGGAATGGAATTAAAGATGCAGAAATTGATGCAATTTGATTCGGTGCAACATCAGTGTAGTCAACATTTTTGGGGTCAACCACGGGATAATCAGCTTCTTGTCTTACGATGATTTTTTCTGCTGTAATTTTTCCTTTGTCAGAAAAAGGAATGTTAGCTTGGGCTATCAATTTATTTTCTTCCTCCTCAGCACTTAAATAGACATGATTTTTCAAATCAATAACACCATTATTAACTTTTCTGTACGGCGTTTCTATAAAGCCTAAAGAATTTACTTTTGCAAACACGCCTAGAGAAGAAATAAGTCCAATATTAGGTCCTTCAGGTGTTTCAATTGGACATAGGCGTCCATAATGAGTGTAATGTACGTCCCTGACCTCAAAACCAGCTCTTTCTCTTGATAAACCACCAGGACCTAAGGCTGATAATCTTCTTTTGTGTGTTATCTCAGCAAGCGGATTGGTTTGGTCCATAAATTGAGAAAGCTGGTTTGTTCCAAAAAAAGTATTAATAACAGAAGACAGAGTTTTAGCATTAATCAAGTCGATTGGAGTAAAAACCTCGTTATCCCTAACATTCATCCTTTCCCTGATGGTTCTTGCCATTCGAGCAAGCCCGACACCGAACTGGGAAGATAGTTGTTCACCAACTGTCCTGACTCTTCTGTTTGACAAATGATCAATATCGTCAATTTCAGCTTTGGAATTTACAAGCTCAATTAAGTATTTAATAATAGTGATAATATCCTGCTTAGTAAGTACTTGCTTATCTAATTCAATATCATTACCGAGTTTCTTATTCATCCTGTACCTGCCAACTTCTCCAAGGTTATACCTCTGGTCTGAAAAAAATAACTTATCGATTATACCCCTTGCGGTTTCTTCATCTGGAGGTTCAGCATTTCTTAATTGCCTATAAATATGCTCTACAGCCTCTTTTTCAGTGTTAGTGGGATCTTTTTGTAATGTGTTATGAATGATTGCATAATCAGACATATGAGCATCTACCTTGTGCAGTAATATTGTTTTAACTCCTGTCTCGACTATTTGATTAACATGATCTTTTTCTATAATCGTGTCTCTATCTATTACTATTTCATTTCTCTCAATGGATACTACTTCGCCAGTATCTTCGTCAACAAAATCTTCATGCCAGGTATTCAACACTCTAGCAGCAAGCTTTCTCCCAATCGCCTTCTTTATACCAGTTTTAGTAACTTTAAATTCTTCAGCTAAATCAAAAATTTCTAATATATCTTTGTCACTTTCATAACCTATTGCTCTAAAAAGAGTTGTTACGGGTAACTTTTTCTTTCTATCGATATAAGCATACATTACGTTGTTAATATCTGTGGCAAATTCAATCCAAGAACCTTTAAATGGAATTACCCTTGCAGAATATAATTTAGTCCCATTAGCATGGAAAGATTGTCCAAAGAATACTCCCGGCGATCTATGAAGTTGGGAGACTACGATTCTTTCAGCTCCATTAATTATAAATGTTCCACTAGGAGTCATGTAAGGGATTGTTCCTAAAAAAACATCTTGTACTATGGTTTCAAAGTCTTCGTGTTCAGGATCCGTACAAAATAATTTTAATCTTGCTTTTAGCGGAACTGAGTATGTAAGACCTCTTTCTATACATTCTTGAATAGAATATCTTGGTGGATCTACGAAATAGTCCAAAAATTCTAAAACAAATTGATTCCTGGTATCAGTTATTGGAAAATTTTCCTTAAAAGTGTTAAATAAACCTTCCTCAGCTCTTTCAGCAGATTTTGTTTCAAGTTGGAAAAAATCCTGAAAAGATTTTATTTGTATATCAAGGAAATCGGGATATTCGGCTGTTAGTTTTGAAGACGCAAAACTGAATCTGTTATTATTTTTTTTATGCATTATTAGTTTTAGTTAAAAATTGAAAAGATTAAAATTTATGCCTAAACAGAATTTATGACAACTCTACTTCAGCTCCAGATTCCTCAAGAGATTTTTTCATCCCTTCAGCTTCATCTTTAGAAACCCCCTCCTTGATGGGAGACGGTGCGTTGTCAACTAAATCCTTAGCTTCCTTCAACCCCAACCCTGTCAACTCTTTAACTAATTTAACTACTGCTAATTTTGAGCCTCCTGCTGCTTTCAAAACCACATTGAATTCGGTTTTTTCCTCAGCTGAAGTGCTACCATCTGCTGAGCCAGCCGCTGGAACTGCAACTGCTGCTGTTGCTGCTGGTTCAATACCATGCTCTTCTTTTAAGATACTTGCAAGTTCGTTTACTTCTTTAACGGTTAAACCAACTAACTTATCCGCGAAATCTTTTAAATCTGCCATAACTTTATATTTATTAATTATTATTTATTTATTTGTTTACTTATTATTTCTCTGATAATTTTTTTATTATACCACTGATTTTATTATTACCTGACTTTAGTGATAACACTACACTATTAATTGGGGATATCAATAAAGATATTATTTCACCAATTAATTCATCTTTTGATTTCAAGTCTGCTAAAATATCGATTTTATCATCACCAATATATATTGACTCATCTATGAAAGCTCCTTTTAAAACTGGCTTGTCAAACTTTTTTCTGAAATCCTTAATTAATTTGGCAGGAATGTTTCCTTTATCCGAAAACAAAACTGAAGTATTTCCTTTAAGAGTAGATTTTAAGTCTCCAAATTCTTTTCCAGAATCATCCATAGCTTTTTTAAGTAAGGTGTTTTTAACAACAGATATCCGAATATTTGATTTAAAACACGCTCTTCTGAGGTCCAGAGTAGATTTAGAATCCAAACCGGCTATGTCTGTCAAGTAGAAGTTAGACGCTTCTGATAAATCTTTTGTAAGAGTTTTTATTTCGCTAAATTTTTCTTCTTTTGTCATAATTAAAATTTATAATCAATTGAAATGGACGGGCTCATAGTTGACGACATGAAAATACTTTTAATGTATGTACCTTTAGTTGAAGAGGGTTTTAACTTAATGATTGCTTTAATAAGCTCATCAGCATTTTCAAATATTTTTTTTGAATCGAAAGATACTTTACCAATAGAGGCGTGTACTATTCCTGCTTTCTCGACCTTAAAATCTATTTTTCCTTCCTTTACATCTAATATTGCCTTTTTGATATCCATAGTAACGGTACCTGTTTTAGGGTTAGGCATTAGACCTCTAGGACCTAAAACTTTTCCAAGTGGACCAAGTTTAGCCATAACACTTGGCAATGTTACGATAACATCTACATCTGTCCAACCACCTTTAATTTTTGTTATATATTCATCAAGTCCTATGTAATCGGCTCCAGCTTCTTTAGCTTCATTTTCTTTATCAGGAGTGACCAGAGCCAGAACTTTTAAATTTTTTCCTGTCCCATTTGGAAGGGAAACAATTCCTCTAACCATTTCATTAGACTTTTTAGGGTCAACACCTAACCTAACTGAGAGGTCTACAGAAGCATCAAATTTAACTGTAGTAATTTCTTTAACTAAAGATGAGGCTTCTAACAAACTGTATTTTTTAGAAGGTTCTAATTTAGATATAATTAATTTTCTTTTTTTAGAGACTTTTAACATAATTTAGTTTTTATTTGGAAAATCACCTGTGACTTTTAAACCCATCGATCTTGCAGTTCCCGCAATCATTTTCATTGCCGATTCAATACGGAATGCATTTAGGTCAACCATTTTATCCTCTGCAATTTTTTTTATTTGTTCCCATGACACAGATGCGACTTTATCTCTATTTGGCTCAGATGAACCTTTCTTGACTTTTGCAGCTTCTAAAAGCTGAACAGCAGCTGGTGATGTTTTGATTACAAAATCAAATGATTTGTCAACATAAACCGAAATTTCAACGGGAAGTACTTTACCTTGTTTATCCTGTGTTCTTGCATTAAATTGTTTACAAAATTCCATGATATTTACTCCCGCAGCTCCTAAGGCAGGACCAACGGGGGGAGATGGATTAGCAGCTCCTCCTCTAATTTGTAATTTCAAAACCTTGTTGATTTCTTTAGCCATCAAATTAAATTTTTTCTACTTGCATATAACTTAATTCAAGAGGTGTTTTTCTTCCAAATATTTTTACCATTACTTGCAACTTTCTTTTATCTTCATTAACATTTTCGATTGACCCCGTGAAACCATTAAATGGGCCATCAACAACTTTTATATTTTCTCCGACAACGTATGGGATTGATATATGCTCTTTGCTTAGCTCCAACTCATCAACTTTACCAAGAAGTCGGTTTACCTCAGAGGGACGAAGAGGAATTGGGTCTCCACCTTTAGTTTCACCTAAAAATCCGATAACATTAGTTACCGATTTTATAACATGGGGTACTTCTCCAGAAAGATCGGCTTTGATCATAATGTATCCGGGGTAGTAAACTTTTTCTTTGTTTATTTTTTTACCATTTCTAAATTGAATAACTTTTTCTGTAGGAACAAGTATATCCTCTAAATGATTATCGTATCCTAATCTGCTAATCTCGGAAGATATATAATCCTTAATTTTAGATTCCTGACCACTTACAGCCCTAACTACATACCATTTTTTGTTTTCGACTTCTGCCATTTAGTTATCCATTTATAATATTTAGATATATTTTTACAATTCTTGACAAAACTGTGTCAGCCCCCCAAATTGCCAATGAAAATAAAAGAGAAAAAACTAAAACAATTAATACAAGGTTCTGCAGTTCTGCCCTTGGTGTCCAGGAAACATTATTTTTAAGTTCCTCGTAAGAATTTTTTATATAATTAATAATAGTTGTCATATTTGATGCACGGGTTGAGAGACTCGAACTCCCGACACCTGGTTTTGGAGACCAGTGCTCTACCAACTGAGCTAAACCCGTTTAAATTTTAAATTAAAGTGTATAAAAAACACAAATAAAATTAAACATTCAAGTACTAATCAAGTAGTTCTGTAACTTGTCCAGCACCAACTGTCCTTCCTCCTTCTCTAATTGCAAATCTAAGTCCAACATTAAGAGCAATTGGTGATATAAGATCTACCGAAATCGATACATTATCTCCAGGCATTACCATTTCAACTCCACTAGGAAGACTAATATTTCCAGTCACGTCTGTTGTTCTTACGTAAAATTGAGGTCTATAATTATTGTGAAAAGGGGTATGTCGTCCACCTTCCTCCTTCTTTAATATATAAACTTCAGCTTTAAATTTAGAATGTGGCTTTACTGAGCCAGGCTTGCAAAGAACCATTCCTCGTTTAATATCAGTTTTCTCAATTCCTCTTAAAAGAATACCTGTGTTATCTCCAGCTTCACCTCGATCTAATATTTTTCTAAACATTTCAACACCAGTTATTGTAGATTTCAATTTTTCTGCTCCCATTCCTATAATATCTATTTCATCACCAGTATTGGCAACACCAGTTTCAATTCTTCCAGTGGCTACAGTTCCACGACCAGTTATAGAGAAAACATCTTCAACAGGCATTAAAAAATCTTTATCAATATCTCTTTTTGGAAGCTCAATCCAATTATCGACTTCAGACATAAGCTTGGAAACAGTTTCCACCCATTTTTGTTCACCATTGAGTGCACCCAGAGCTGAACCCAGAACAACAGGTGTGTTATCACCATCATATTCATAGAAAGAAAGAAGTTCTCTTACTTCCATCTCTACTAGTTCAAGTAACTCTTCATCGTCAACCATGTCTGCTTTGT
The DNA here is from genome assembly GCA_902595825.1 of uncultured Bacteroidota bacterium. GTDB lineage: Bacteria > Bacteroidota > Bacteroidia > Flavobacteriales > Flavobacteriaceae > TMED96. The sequence goes on along the minus strand of CACJRP010000009.1, from coordinate 21,407 downwards.
TTAAAAAAACTACAATCCTAGGGACTCCTACTTGCCTACCAAGTAAGATGTGTTCTCTTGTTTGTGGCATAGGTCCGTCGGTAGCTGCAACCACCAAAATAGCACCGTCCATCTGAGCGGCACCAGTGACCATATTTTTGACATAATCTGCGTGTCCGGGACAATCTACATGAGCATAATGTCTGTTTTCTGTTTGGTATTCAACATGTGAGGTGTTAATTGTGATACCACGCTCTTTTTCTTCAGGAGCATTATCTATTTGATCGAAGCTTTGTGCTTCGGATAATCCTGCATCCGCTAGAACCTTTGTAATAGCGGCTGTAAGAGTTGTTTTACCGTGATCTACGTGGCCAATTGTACCAATATTTAGGTGGGGTTTTGACCGATCAAAATTTTCTTTAGCCATATTTTAAGGATTTTGAAGTTGTTTAAGAGGTGCAAATTTACATAATTTTCTAATTATTATGTCATATTTAATTATTTTTTTTAGATAAATTTTAGTGATTGTAATTCATTGTATAAAGACTTAAAACCTTGTCTAACGCTTATTTAACCAAATTAAATTTATTCAGTCTAGTTAACAATATTAAATATCTATTTCAAAATTCTAGATAAACCCTCTTGTACAACGGTTGCCACCAATTGACCATCTCGGTCATAGATGTAGCCTGTGCCTAGACATCTAGAACCAGAAATATTTGGACTTTTCATTGAATACAAAAGCCATCCGTTAACGTCAAATTTTCTATGGAACCACATTGCGTGATCTAAACTAGCTGTTTGTATCGGATGATAATATTTGTTATGAAAATGACTAATCACAGACATTATAAGTAAATCGTAATCAACAGCATATGCTAAAAATTCATACTGCTGATTTCTAGTTAGCTTTGTCTCATGTTTTAATTTAAACCATATATTTCTAGTACTTTTATAATCGATAGATTTGTCGTAATCTATTTCTGGTCTAAATTCAAACGCAAATGGATGACGTGAAAGTAAGTATTTTTTTATTTGTTCAGGAATTACTTTAGTTTTATTTAAAAGTTCACTATCTGGTATAAGATGTTCGGGGGTTTTTTTTGCTGGTGATTTCTCATATTGATTCAACCCAAGTTCATCAATTTGAAATGATGCACTGAGAACAAAAATTGCTTTCCCTTTTTGGTAAGCCGTAACTCTTCTAGTATTGAAACTTTTACCATCTCTCAAATTTTCAACTTTAAACTCAATTGGGACTTCAATATCTCCTGCCAAAATAAAATAACCGTGAAGAGAGTGAACGTATCTATCATTTGTGACTGTTTGGTTTGCAGCATGTAAAGATTGGGCTAAAACCTGACCTCCGTAAACTCTTTTCCAAAAAGTTTTATAATTTTTACCAATGAAAGTGAAGGCATCTAGCCTTTTTAAAAATAACAAATTTGAAAGACCACAAGAATTTTCCATATCCAAATATACATCTTAAAAAAACGTTTATTATATCTTTTGAATTGTCAGTTAAATTTTAATAACATATCAAATCTTTAATTAAAAAATTAAAGTAATATAATCTAATCGCTTAAACGTAGCAAAATATTATTGTGATTAAAAAACCTTCTTTAATTTAATCCCATTTTGTTTAGATAATTAATTTTTAACTGGATTACTTTTTTTATAAAAAATGAAGTATGATTATTATCTACTAAAAATTTGATGTAATGGTTGTCTTTGTAAAATGAGTATATCTTAGAATCTCCTTTGTAAACTACTAATTTATAAAATGGAATAATTAAACCATAGGTTTCCAATAAGGATCTAAATCTAATTATAATTCCATTTTTTCTTATTTCTATATTGCAATAATTTATATTATTATCCAATCTTAACAAATCTACTATTTCTTTTGATGCATCAGTAATTACTAATTTGTTTGAGCCAATGCCTCTTAATTTAAATCTTTCAATTAATGATAAAGGTCTTCCGACCATTTCAAACAAAAGTGTTTTAGTTTTTTTTGAGTTATATGATAAATTTTTAACCATATACTAATTTCAAAATTTTTTATAAATAATATTTAGGCTTTTAATAATAGTATATTATCATAACATACATTATTTTTATATTAGACAAAAATTATTTATGTTAAGAATCTTATACGTTTGTGTTTCATTTTTTGTTTCCTTTTTGGTTACAAATGTTTGGCTATTTCGATTTAATAAAGAGACCCCTTTTAGAGGAGGCGATGCAAAAAATATGATTGAAGAGTTTGCTATTTATGGTTTGGATATAAATACTATGTATTTGGTTGGTTCCTTAAAAGTTATAGCCAGTGTAGGCTTAATTATCGGACTTTTAAAAACAAAATTTTCTGTTTATTCGTCTCTTTTGATGGCAATTTTAATGACCGGTGCTATTTATTTTCATTTTAAAATTTCAGACCCTGCAATTAAATATTTTCCCTCAGTTTTGATGCTTATTTGCTCTATTTTTATATATTTTTCGTCAAAAAGAATTCTTAAAACAAGTTGATATAAGTGGATTATTTCAATTCTGAGAGCCTAGATTCTTTAAATAAAATTTACAGGATAAATTTAATTAATAGCATAACTGGTTACAAATCTGCCAATTTACTCGGAACAGTATCCAAAAATGGTATAGAAAATTTAGCAGTTTTTAGTTCAGTGACTCATTTAGGAAGTAACCCTGCTCTTTTAAGTTTTTTTGTTAGGCCAAATGTTGTTCCTAGAAACACATATAAGAATATTAAGGAAAATAAATTTTTTACCGTAAATCATATAAGTAAGGGAAAAATAGAAGATGCACATCACACTAGTGCTAAGTATGAGGAAGATATCTCAGAATTCGATAAAACCAACTTTCAATCCGAATATAAAAATAACTGGGAAGCTCCTTTTGTAAAAGATTCGGCAATCCAATTAGGTTGTAAATATTTAAATGAATATTACTTAAAAGAAAATGGGTGTTCAATGATAATAGCATCGATTGAAATTATTTTCATCAGAAAGGGTTTATTGCAAGATGACGGATGGGTTGAACTCGCAAAAGGTGATATTGTTACTGTAAATGGTCTGGATGCGTACGCATTACCCAAAACTATTAAGAGATTTGAATACGCAAGACCGAAATAAATATTTATATTTTTAATTTCGCTTTTACAGCCCTTGTTAAAATCTTGTATCCTTCTTTGTTTAAATGTAAACCATCTTGGAGAAGAAATTTGGATGTTACTTTACCTCCTTCAAGAAGTTGATCAAATACATCTACATAAATTAGGTTTGGAAAATCATTAACAAGAAGATTTACTCCATGATTTATTTGCTTAATATCAACTAGTCTATTTTTTCTTTCAACAGAAGGTTTGATTGTGATATATCCAACTTTTGAATTAGGATATCTAATACTTATTTTTTCAACAAACTTTTTAATTTTAAAAATTATCTCCTGAGGAGTTAAGTTTAAAGTTAAATCATTGCCTCCTAAGTAAATAACAATCGCTTTAGGATTTGTGAAATTTACAAGAAGATTAAAGTTTTTGGATAATGAATCGATAAAAGCACCTCCAAATCCTAAATTAATTATATTTTCATTTTTAAAGTCTTCATTCAAAGACTTCCATAATCGGATTGTTGAACTACCATAAAAAACTATTGGTGATTGAGTATTTTTATTGCTCTTTACTTGAGAAAGAAGTTTATTGATTTCAAAAGAAAAATCATAATCGTAAAGTTTCATATTATTTACCCAAGTCTTGTATTTTTTATTTAATCTATTGTTTTCAATTTCTACTTCAGTGTTGGTTAAAATATTTTCATATTTAATCGGTTTTTTTATCTCACATTTGAAAACAAATTTTGATGAAAGTTTATCGAAATTTAGTGTTACAATTGGAACTACATAAATAGAGGTAGTCAATTTAGAAATAAGTTTAAATAAACCTTTTTTAAAAACCCCTGGTGATTCTTCCGTTGAGTAGGAAGCTCCCTCAGGGCTTAACACTAGGGAATAGCCCTTTTTTAAATATTTAGATGCATTTCCATAAAATTCTTTATTAACTCTTTTTACTTCTAAATCACTTACATCTTTTGGGATAAAGTTTTTAGCATAAACTCTAATGTAACCTAGTTTATCGTAATAAATTTTATGAAATTTTTCAGAAGGTAATGAATGTCTCGAAACCCTTATTCCTGGTTTATCATAATACTTATCAATAATCATTGAACTTATAAAATGGCTATCTAATGTTATTTGAAAATTTTCAGCTACAGAATATAATGGATGATTATTTAAATGATTATAAATAAATATCAAATTCCCTTCAGTTGGTAAATTTTCAGTACCATGAATTTCGTATTTAACTTTAGAAAAAGCTTCTTGAATTTTTTTTGATGATAAAGAACGAATCTCCTCAACAGAAAGCGAATTTGGCGAATTTATTACCGATATAAAAGCGTCCTTGAGAAAACTCAAAAACAATTCATCAATCTTACTCAAATCTCTTATCTTTTATTCTTATTATTTCTACCTTTTTGAAGGTATCTTTTCCATAGTTTGGTTTGATGACTTTCCAAAGAAACTTTTCTACCATCAATGAAAGCATATTCTAATATATTTGATCGCATATCCAAAGCATCTCCTTTTGAAATAAAAAATGTAGCACTTTTATCTACTTTTATAGATCCATAATTTCCACTAATTCCTAAAATTTTAGCTGCGTTAAGGGTTATCATTCTTAAAGCATTTTCTTTGTCTACGCCGTATGCTGAAAAGCTTCCTGCATAAAAAGGTAGGTTCCTTGAATTCATCCTTTCCATACTTCCACTCACATCTATTGAAACTAAGAGACCTGCATCAACTAATTTTTTTGCATTTCTGAATCTTATTTTTGGATCTTCATCAACGAAAGAGGGCAAATTGTGTGGATGTTTGAGGACTATTGGGATTTTGTTTTTAATCAATAAATCTTTCTGCTTATAACTATATATTCCTCCTACTAATACAATCTTTTTAATTTTGAGCGAACTTAAAAAAAGAATTCCATCCTGAATTTGTTTTGATGAATTTGCATGAAGAAAAATTATTTCATTTCCATTAAACATATTTCTCATCGCTTCGTACTCCAGATTTATTGGTTTTGGGTTTGGTAAATAAGACTTGGAACTTTTAAAAAAATCTTTTATTTCCTTTACTTTTTTAATGTAGTTTTTATTTTTTTCAATTGTCCTTTCCCCATTGCTAGATCTTTTATATGTGTATGGTGTTGGCCAATTTAAATGTATACCTACATTTTTAAAAATTAGAGCATCTTCCCAATTCCAAGCGTCAAGCTGCATGATAGAAGATTTTCCACTTATAATGCCTCCTCTTGGTGTTGTTTGGGCGATAAGAACACCATTCATTCGCATACTCTCTACCACTTTAGACTCTGCATTGTAAGCTATAGAAGAACTGATGTGTGGTAAAAAAGGACCTATTTCATCGTAGTCTCTAGTTGCCCTAACTGCGTCAATTTCAGCCAACCCTAGAGTTGAATTTAATGCAATTAACCCTGGATACAAGTGAGCACCGTTTGTATTTATAGATTTATCATATTTATTTTCAGGTTTTGTTCCACCAACATATTTAATTTTACCATCTTGAAATCCAACATAACCCATTTTTATGACTGTACCATCTCCTATATGAATGATCGCATTTTCAATTAATATACTTTCATATTGACCACTACCTGGGGTTTGCTGTCCAGTAACCAAGAGTTGGGAGATAAAAAAAAGTAAAAATATTTTCTTCATTTTTATTTATCTATTGTTTCACAAAAAAACTCTTTATTTGTATTTGAGACAATCGGTTGAACCTTTTGACCTTTACCAATTGATGACTTTATTTGATTAATAATTTTATTTTTTTCTAATTTTATATCTACTATAATTGATTCGATTTTACTGCTATCATAATATATTTTTCCATCTATAAAAGTTTTTTCAGCGCTGGCATAAATGGACAACGGGTTATCAGACCATATTACTAAATCGGCATCTTTACCTTCTTTTAAACTCCCAACTCTGTCATCTATATGTAATAGCTTAGCAGGATTTAATGTAACATATTTCCAAGCTTCCTCCTCACTTAAACCTCCGTATTTGACTGCTTTTGCTGCTTCTTGATTTAGTCTTCTAATTACCTCTGAAGAATCTGAATTGTAAGCAACTGTAACTCCTGCTTCAGTCATAATTGGCCCATTATATGGAATAGCGTCTATAACTTCGTATTTGTAAGCCCACCAATCTGAAAATGTTGATCCACCAACTCCATGACGAAACATCTTATCTGCTAATTTGTATCCTTCCAAAATATGAGTGAATGTGTTGATACGAACTCCAAATTTTTCAGCAACTTTCATAAGCATATTAATTTCACTTTGAACATACGAATGACATGTAATAAACCTATCCCCTTTTAAAATTTCTAATATCACATCCAATTCAATATCTTTTCTTGGCTTTTCAATTGTCCCCTTCGCTTTTTTTGAAAGGGAGTTATAATTTTCCCATTTTTTTCCATATTCCAATGCTCTATTGAAATAATCAACAAAAACTTGCTCTACTCCCATCCTAGTTTGAGGAAACCTAGAATTACTTCCCCAATTTGACTGTTTCACATTTTCGCCCAAAGCAAACTTTATAAATTTATCTGAATTTTTGAAAATCATTTTTTCATCAGATTCTCCCCATCTGAGCTTAATAATGGCAGAGCGGCCTCCAATAGGATTTGCGGAGCCGTGTAAAATTTGTGCTGTGGTTACTCCACCAGCTAAACTTCTAAAAATTGATATGTCATCTGGGTCTATAACATCTTCAATTGACACTTCAGCAGAAGAATTTTGACCAGCTTCATTTATTGATGAAGCAGCAATATGAGAGTGTTCATCTATTATACCTGCTGTCAAGTGCTTACCTGTACAATCCAACTCAATATGATTTTTGGGAGTTTCTAAATTTTGCCCGATTTTTTTTATTTTGCCATTTGTAATTAAAACATCTATATTTTTAAGAATTCCTTCCTCCTCATTTGTCCAAGCTGTTACATTTTTAAAAACGATATTTGAATATTTTGGTTTTTCTTTGAAGCCATAAGCAGTATTTGGATAGGTAATTGGCAAAACTGGAAATTTTTTCTTTGGTTCAATTTTTTTAAGAGCTTCATCTTTTAATTCAAGTTCTTTTTTTGCATTAGTAAGTCTTTTACCTAATATTTTTATCTCTTCAGAAGATAATCCGTAAAATTTGGCAACGTTTTTTAGTTCTTCTACTGAATATCCCGCATTTTCTGCCTTTTCTAAATATTGTAATAAATCTTCATCTGAAATATCTAAATTTAGAACCACATCATTTGGTGCTAATACATGTTGCTTTCCAATAATCCAATTTTCATAAATAACACTTTCTTTCTTAAAAATAGGACCAGACGTAACAAGAAAATTGGCATAAAATCCTTTTTTTAATTCACCTATTTTTTGATTCATTTTAAGAACTTTTGCAGGAATTTTTGTAAGCGACATTAATGCTCTTTTTTCCGATAGACCATATGCTACAGCTTTTTTAATATTTTGAATAAAATCAGAAATATTTTCAAGACCCTTGGAGGTTATTGCAAAATCGATATCATTTTCTTCTAGAACAGATAGATTTGATGGAGCTTGATTCCATTCTTTTAAGTGGTTTAAAGACAATTTTTCATTCAACTCAGGATCTGACACGTCATAAGGTTTTGGGAAGTTAATCGGAACAACAATGGTATTGCCATATGATTTAATTCTCTTATGATCTAAATATTCAAGTCCAGAACCAACTACAGTAAATTTTTGATTTGTCTCTTTTCCAATTTTGAGTGCTCGCATTAAGTTTAATCTACCCCCACTTTCAAAAATTTTTGGTAAATTTTTGTTTTGAATTGCAGCCTCTATCGAAATATCTTTGGAATTAGAACTTTTTTGCTCATACCACTCTATATCTAAAAAAAATTGTCTTAAAAGAGCCATAGCACCCATAACAGACGTAGGATAAGATTGTGCCGAATTAATACTTTTTTTAAAGGAATAAAATTCTGTAGAATTACTTTTTATAATTCGATAGTTGTCAGTATGTCTGTCACTAAGAGCAATCAAAGAACCTGTTCCTCTATGGATACCATTTTCTCGATGAGCATTTACAATCCCGAAACCTACTTCTCTTAACTTTTTTGATTTTACTGGGTCGTAACTATAGTCATTAATAGAGTTGTAATCACTTAAAATGTGATCATTCCAATAAAATCCTTCTCTGTTGGGGTTGTATTGGGAACTTCTTCCTCTAGTTATGGCCCTTTTAGCTTTCTTTATACCAAAATTTGAATATAAATCAATAAAAGAAGGATAAATATATTGACCTGTTTTGTCATGTAAAATTGAATTTTTTGGTATTTCAATATTCTTACCCACTTCAACAACTAAACCATCTCTTTCAATTAAAATTCCTTTTTCTATTTTTTTATCTGGAGAAACTATAATCGTAGCATTAATAAAAACATTATAGGGTTGATTTGATGTTTTTACACCAGCATTTTCAGGGAAATAATCTTGAGAATAAGATTTTTCAACTGAATATATTAACGATAAAAAAATGAAGACAATTTTTCTAAACATCCTTAAAAATACAAAACAATAAATTTAAACTCTATTAAAATTCTAAAAAGACGAAATTAGTGATTCACTAATTTTTCAAAAAATCCAGTGCTAAGTTACTCATCGTCTTCACCCCAAGAATTAATGCGCTATCGTCAACATAAAAGTCTGGTGTGTGATGAGATGGTGCGTCTTTTTGGGGAACTGATGTAGGAGTTCCTCCTAGGAAAAAGTATAAACCTGGTACTTTTTCTTGGAAGTAAGAGAAATCCTCGGCCCCAGTTTGTGCCTTTGACAAAATCACATTTTTTTCACCAGCTACTCTCTTTAACGTAGGAAGCATTTTTTCTGTCAAATCAGGGTCATTATAGGTTATGGCTGCTCCTTCTGTAATTTTTAACTTTGCAGAAGCACCGTAAGCAGTGGAAATATTTTCAACTAACTCTGACATTCTTTTGTTAATTAATTCTTTCATCCCCTTATCTAGCGTTCTAATTGTTCCTATCATTTGAGCACTTTCTGGAATAATATTAAATCTGATTCCAGAATGGATTGAACCTATTGAAACAACTGCACCTTCCTTAGTCAATTCACTATTTCTACTTATAATAGTTTGTAAACCATTAATTATTTGGGCAGAAACAACAATTGGATCAACACCCATCCATGGAGATGACCCATGAGACTGTTTTCCTATCACATCAATCACAAATCTTTGAGAGGAAGCCATGGCTCCCCCAGGTTTGTACTCAATTTTTCCAACATGAAGACCAGAACTAATATGTAGCCCAAAAATTGCGTCCACGTCCGGATTTTTGAGTACTCCTTCCTCTACCATTAAAGAAGCACCTCCTGTTTCTCCTTCTGGATAACCCTCTTCAGCAGGTTGAAAAATAAATTTTATAGTTCCAGAAAAATTTCTATTTTCTGATAAAACCTCTGCCACACCCATCAAAATTGCTACATGAGTATCATGCCCACATGCATGCATTACTCCAGTTTTTTTACCATTGTATTCAGATATTACGTTGGATTTATAAGGAAGATTATTTCTTTCTGTCACAGGTAATGCATCCATGTCGGCTCTTAGAGCAACAACTTTTCCAGGTTTATTACCCTCTAAAATTCCTACAACACCAGTGTGAGCTACTCCAGTTTTTACTTTTATTCCCAAACCTTTTAAATGGTTTGCAACCAACTCAGCAGTTTTAAATTCTCTATTTGAAAGTTCGGGGTTTTGATGAATATGATGTCTCCATTTTATAACCTTGGACTCAACATCACTTATTGATCTCTTTAGATCTTGTCCAAAAGAAGAAAAAATAACAAAACATAATGGAAAAGATTTGATAAAAGCTTTGTAATATTTTTTTAACATTACTATAAAGTTAAATCTCATCTTTAATGTTTTTTTAAATAACTGGAAGAATATCTTTGTTATAAAATTATGAAAATATCTGAATTTAAAAATATTGTACAACATCTTAAATATATTATTTTTTGAATTGCCTGAGGGAAAGAAGGTTCCATCTCATTTTCATATAACCGAAATTGGTATAATTCGAAAAAAATATATTGATTGTGGAGGTAATATAAGAGACGAAAATTTAATTAATATGCAGTTATGGTATTCAAATGATATAAATCATAAAATCGGACCTGCCAAAATCTTAAAAATAATTCAGAATTCTGAAAAACATCTTAAGTTTAAGGATGAAGAAATCCAAATCGAATATCAGTAAGATACAATTTGCAAATTTAATCTTGAATTTAAGGGGGGTAATACTTTTAAACTGATAAAAACATTCACTGATTGTCTTGACAAAGAAAGCTGCAACATTATAGATAAACCTAGAATTAAGATTAAAAAAAACCAAATAAAATGCGATCCTACTTCAGGATGTTGCTAGCAAATTTTAATTTTTATTTTTATTGATCCTTATCCTTAAAAACAGATTTAAGAGAAAACCATAGATAGGGAGAAAAAACATTATTCCAATAAATATTTTAAGGAGAGTTTGATTAAAAGCAATTTCAATCCAATTTTCGGACATAAACTTATCTTTTGATTTATAAAAAGCGGTGAAGAAAAATGTGTATGTATCAATAAAGTTTGAAATGACGGTTGATATGCTTGGTGCTATCCACCAAGCTTTGTAATTATTACGAATCTGTTGGAATGCAAAAATATCAATTATGATTCCTAGAGAGTAGGCAGTTGCACTAGCAAATCCAACTCTAAAAGCAATATTTATAGAATCTTTTTCTATATAAACCACCAATATAGAGAAAATTATAGCCAGCGGATACGTATATGTTATTGTCTTTTGAGCTATCCTTTTCCCAACTAATCGAACAGTTAAGTCGGTTGCGACGACTACAAGTGGGAAAACGAACGCAGCCCATGTAATTTTATATTCCAAGAAAGTAATTGGTAAAACCACAAGTGCATTTGAGGTTGTTGTAATTAATAAATGTAAAATGATTAAATAAATTAAAATGTTTGGGCTTTTAGCAATCATAAGAATCTAAAAAATTTCACCACTTTTCCCATGGGAAAACATACCAATTATAATCTTCAGATCTTTTGATTTTTTTTCCGTAAAAATCAGTTTTAACATTACTTTCAATATTATAAATTAAAGTTGCATTATGAATCTTTTTAGCGTGTTTTTTATTTAAATTATAAATTATACTTAGTGTTTTTCCGGAATCATTTATGTCATCAACTAATAAAATATTTTTGAATTTTATAATCTTTTCTTCAATAAATTTAATATCTGGTGTCTTGCTAGAGTCTCTTAGCTGAATGTCGATTACATAATGCTGTAAATTAAAGTGATGGGATAGATAAACACCAGGAATACAGCCACCTCTGTTTATACTAATTATAATTTCAGGAATCCAGTTAGATTTATGAAGTTGATTTCTGATTTTTTTTAATCCTTTCGTTAGATCTTCAATTTTATATAATTTAATTTTTCCATACATGACATTAATTTAATACAAATAAAAAGAGATAGTAAAATAATTGCATGTTAAATAAAAAAACCCTTTAATAAAATATTAAAGGGTTGATTTTAAAACTGCTATTTAATAATTATATTTCAATTAGGTCAGTCACCATATATGAAACCAATAAATCTGTACCTCCATTGGTTTTTATGAATTCTTGATATGCTTTTGAGGATCTAATTTTATCAGCCATTACGTCAAGATCTTGCATGCTTTCACCATAGAATACAGTATAATGAGTAGCTCCATTTAGGTCTCCCATTTCAATTTTGCCTACCCCCATCATCCTTTCACCAATGATTGGTTCAATAGCCTTGGCAAATTTAACATATGCTGCTGCATACTTTGAAGGGCTTTTAGCTTTAAACAGCCATTGTCTACCCACATTGTATTTTTCTCTGTCACCACTTTTCCAGTACATTGATTTTGCGGTATAAGATCCTTTAGCAGCAGATCTATGTAATCGTGTACCTCTTACATAGGCTTGCCAAGCCATTTCAGGTCTTCCATCAACGTAACCCCAGTTTTTAGGGTCACCATAAACTATAATTCTGTGGCTGACGTCGTTTAAAAATCTGACTCTTTGCAAAATTACACCTCCTGATTTCCTTTTATATTTTCCATGATATTCAGAAAAAAGAGTGCCAATTTGTCCCTCTGACCCAGGATTAACTTTGAAATTGTATGTTAGTATACTCTGAGCATTTGAAAAAAACACTGAGAGAATTGTTAATAATATGAATTTTTTCATTGATTTATGATTAATGATTAATAAATTCAAATTTAATTATTAATTGCAAAATAAAAGTAAAAAAGTTAATTATTTTCTTTTCTTTTACCAGTATGATCGAAGCCTTTCTGTCTTTCAAGTTCTACCATTTTTATTGGTCTATAATTTAAAATAAAGGCCCTTCTGTTGTTATTTGTTGAATTTCCCCTACTGTAATGCAAAGTATTTCCGTGATGTATAGCGCATGATCCAGGTTCTAATGGAACATAAGCAGACTCTTTTTCGGTTCCTGCGCACTGTAGAGCACCTCCTTTTACTGGTTGATAATGTTTTCTCAAAGGCAGTAAATGGGATCCAGGCGTATACCACATACACCCATTATCTAAAGTTGCTTTATCAATCGCAAACCAAATACTCAAGGCTCTTTTGTCAGGCATATCAATCCAATATGCAGCATCTTGATGCCATGGGGTTTCCTTATTTGTATTTGGAGCTTTATTTATTAGCATATCAAAATCTAAAATAATATCCTCGCCGAGAAGGAACTGAGCTATTTTCAATCCGAAAGAGTGAATCGGTTTGCCAAGTAATTTGGGTAAAATTTTTGATGGTAACATTATTTGTGTAATAAGTTCCTTTTTAGCATTTTTATCTCCAGATAGATCTGATCTCAATCCTCTGGTGTCGTATTTATTATTTATAAAATCATCGTAGATTTTATCATAATATTTTAATTCACTAGCAGTTAAACATTCATTTAAAACCAAATATCCGTTTTTTTCAAAGTAAACTTTATTTTCTGCTACAAACATAATTGTAAATAAAAATTCTTTAAATTAATTATCTAAATTAATACTAAATTCAATATTCCTTATGAAAAATTATATCATTATAGTTTCCTTTTTTTATTTAACTACGATTTCTTCCCAAGAAGAAAGAAAAAGATTTGACTATATGGATCTTTTTGATATTCAATATGCTTCTGAACCCGTGATAAGTCCGTCAGGGAAATTAATTGTATACAGAAGAATGGGGTTTGATAAAATTGAAGACAAATCCATAGGAAATCTTTGGATTATAAATTCAAACGGTACAACCCATCAAAAATTGACATCATTCGATGGAGACGAGTCTAATCCTGTATGGTCACCAAATGGTGATCGTATTACATTTATTAGAAAGACAAATGATGGCCCTGAAATTTTCATTTACTGGCTAGATACGAAAAAGGTAGCAAGAATTTCGAGTTTAGAAAGCACTCCTTCAAATCTTTCGTGGTCCAGAGACGGAAAAAAAATAGCATTTACAATGAAAGTAAAGTCAGATCCTCCATTTTTGACTGATCCGCCAAAAAAACCAAAAAATGCAAATTGGGCTGGAACGCCAAGAATTACTGATAGATTATATCATGAAAAGGACGGAACTGGGTACATTGAACCTGGATTTACCCATATTTTTACTATATCGTCCGAAGGTTCTGGAGAAAATAAATTAACAAGCGGAGATTTTAATCATTACGGAAGTCTTTCTTGGGCTAAGGATAATTCAAAAATATATTTCACAACAAATAGAAAAAAGGACTGGGAATATGATTTTAGAAATTCTGAAATAGCTTCTGTTGACATCAAAAGTAAAGAGATAGAAATTTTAACAAAAAGAGATGGCCCAGATTTTAAACCAAAGGTTTCACCTAATGGAAAATTAATCGCATATATTGGATTTAAAGATAAAATTCAAACATACCAAAATGAAATGTTAAATATAATGTCTTTGGATGGAAAAAATATTAGTACCGTAAGTTCAAATATTGACTCAAGCATTAATGATTTTTATTGGGATTCTAAATCAAAGGGTTTATATGTTAGTTATGATATTCAAGGTGATACTAAGTTATCTTATTTAAGTCTTCAAAAAAAGAACAATAAAATTGCAGATCAATTAGGAGGTACTTCTGTTGGCAGACCTTATGGTGGTGGTTCTTTTTCAGTTTCATTAAATGGATCTCTAGCATATACCTATACAACATCTGACCATCCAGCTGAAATTAGAGTCGTGACCTCAGATGGAATAAAAAAAATTACAAAATTAAGTAACGAATTATTGAAAAATAGAGAGTTAGCCGAAATAAAAGAAATATTCTACACTTCATCATTTGATGGTCGAAAAATTCAAGGGTGGGTTGCTTTTCCACCTTATTACAATTCTAATAAAGAATATAGATTACTAGTTGAAAATCATGGTGGACCAATTTCAAACTATGGCAATAGATTTTCACCTGAAATTCAGCTTTATGCATCTAATGATTATATTGTTTTTTACCCAAATCCAAGAGGAAGCACAAGTTACGGGGAGGAATTTGCAAATCTATTATATCATAACTATCCAGGTGAAGATTATATTGATGTGATGGACGGGGTAGATTATCTTATAGAAAACGGATTTGCTCATGAAGAAAAATTATATGTCACTGGTGGAAGTGCTGGTGGTATTATGACCGCGTGGATAATTGGAAAAAATAATAGGTTTAAAGCTGCAGCGGTCATAAAACCTGTTGTCAATTGGATTAGTAAAACCTTAGTTGCGGATAATTACTTTTCTTACGCAAATACTCGTTTTCCCGGCCAACCTTTTGAAAACTTTTACAAATATTGGAATTTTTCTCCCTTATCTTTAGTAAAAAATATTAAAACGCCGACGATGGTTATGGTAGGGATGGAGGATTTAAGAACACCACCCAGTGAATCAAAACAACTATATCATGCTTTAAAGATAAGAAAGATACCAACGATTTTAGTTGAAATACCAGGTGCAAGTCATAACATATCTAAAAAACCTAGCAATCTAATATCAAAAATTTCGCACATAATTGCCTGGCTAAACAGATATTAAAATAAAATTGATAATTATCTTAAAAAAATAAATTAGTTGAAATTTATTTTTGGCTTGTTCCTAATTTGTTAGCAATAAGATCTCTTCTGAAAGTACTACCATTCAATAATTTTTTTTCTTTGGATTTAAATTTAAATGGATTAAAGGTTATTGTTAGAAAAACACCAAAAAGGAGAAATGAAATAGATATTATATATAAGTTATTGAAATCTAAAAGTAGCTCTTCATTAGAAAATAAAGATAAAATTGTAATCGTAGAAAAAGGTAACGAGTAAGCTAGAAAATTTAATCCATACTTTGTATCAAATGTCTTTTTTTCTTCTTCAACATTTTTTTCAAGATTATCAACGAAAGTCATATGAAGAAAAGGCCAAAAACTGACAGAACTTAGCGATAAAATAAGGAATAATTTCATGTCTTCAGAAAGAGTAAATCCAGTGGTTTGTATACAAGCTGTTGATATTAAAAGACATAAACCAGATCTTATGAATAGCAATGGAAAAATGTTTTTAAAAACATGTCTGTTAAAAACAATTGAAAGACCTACAAAAATTAAAACTACTGGTGTTAATGTATCCTTGATTTTAGAAAATAAATCTATAAATAAAAAAGGTATGTCATTAATTGAACTTCGGGAAGAAAGAAATAAAATCGCTACGATTATAACAATGTTTATAGGCTCCAAAAAAAGGCTTTTTAATACAGTATTTATTGGTTTATTAGGGTTATTGATTGTGCTATTTTGGTTACTATTATGAAATTTGAATGCTACAAAAAAAAGAAAGATTAATACAAAAACTTTATTGCCAAAATCAATAATTGAAGCTTTTGCTAAAGATTCATAACCCAAAAATTCATTAATGATTGGAAAACAGGAAAGTCCTGGTGCAAATGAAGCCAAAAGCATATACAAGGTTCTTTTTTTTCTTACATCTGTAATATTTGATATTCTTAAAATGATAGGGCTTAATAAAAAAATCATAATATTAAAAAAAAGTGCAATAAGCGGAAATAATAAATATTTAGAGTCAATTTGGACACTTACTATTGAAATAAAAATAGTAGCTGGTAAAGCTATATTAAGAATATATAGTTTTAAACCATTTTTAAAATCAGGTTTATTGAATTTAAATTTTAACAGAAATCCCAAAAAAATTAAAATAAAAAAAACTGTAATTTCAGAGGTAATTGAAGACATAAAATTAGGTCATGGATTTGTCAAACGCACTTATAAATCTTTCCATATTCTCCCTTGTTCCGATAGAAACACGACACCACTTTTTATTCCAAAAATTCATGGCTTTTACAGAAACTCTTTCATCATACATTTTTCCTAAAAATAAATTTGGGTTAGTTTTTTTTGGTAATTCAAAAATCAAAAAGTTTGTGTTTGAGGGCATTGGATTAAAGTTCCTTGATTTAAGTTCTTGAACAGTAAACTCTCTGTTTGATATTAGTTTTTCTTTACTGGATTCTAAAAAATAGTTATCATTCAAACTCTCAATTGCTGCATGAATTGTTGGACCCGCAATTCCCATTCCACCTCTTGTAATTTTATTGATTTTTTTTAATCTTTCCTCAGTCGCCACCATGTAACCCAATCTAAGACCAGCCATACCGTGTATTTTTGAAAAGGTTCTTGTGATAATCACATCTCTACCTTTAGAAACCAAACCGACCATAGAATTTTTAAGTCCACCTTTAGATATTTCTAGGTAAGCTTCATCTATGAAAACAGGTACTCTTTTTGAAACACTGTCACAAAAATCATATAGCTTTTTTGAATGAGTAATTGTAGCAGTAGGATTATTTGGATTTGTTATGTAAATAAGTTTTGTCTTAGAATCGATTTCTGATTCCATTTTGTCTAAATCATGTTCGTACTCTTTAGTTAACTTTACCGACTTCCAGCTGCCACCAATAGAGTTAACTACATTAATTAATGACATATAACAAGGGTCAGCAGCAATTACGTTTCCACCATTTTGAAAAACAACTAACGCAACTTTTTCTAAAAGATCAGAAGAGCCAGGCCCTGTCATTATATTTTCTGGCCTCACACCCTCTTTTAAAGCAATTTTTTTAACAAAATCTTTTAAAATATCCCAAGAATAAAAATTACCTTTTGATGAATAATAATTAAACTTTTTAATAGCATTAGGGTTTGGACCATACGGGTTTTCATTCCAATGAAGTCTTGCTTTTAGTGAAGAAAGCTTTGGCATTTTTGGAGGACCATATTCAGCCATTATGTTGTTTTTTAAAATAAATTCATTTTTTCTATTTATGGATTTATTTATGGCATTGGACCAAATAATTTCTGGTGAGGATACAAATCCAATTCCAAAAAGACCGCTATATTTTAAAAGATTTCTTCTGTTCATTTTTTTATTTAAATTAATCAATCAAGAGTATATAAATATATTTAGAAAAGTACTTTTTTAAAGTTTCTGTTAACTATTTAAAATTTTAGTATTTTTTTTAAACTCTTATCAATAAAAAAGCCTTTAAATAAATAATTCTCAGTGTTATGTCTATTATGAAATTATTTTAAATAGAAAAAATTATAATAAAATTTACTTATATCCAGCTTCAGACAATAAAATTAGGAGAGCCAATTGTATGGATTTGTAACCATCTTTATTTAGCCACCATTCATCTAAAGCATGTGCCTTAGAACCATCACCTCCCCTTCCAATGGTTACAGCTGGTATTCCTTTTGAAATTGGTGTATTTGAATTTGTAGACCCTATAGTCAACCTTGGTTTGGCTCCCATATAATTTGTTGCTGCAATTGCTCTTTGAACCAAATGATTTTTTATGTCAACTTTTCCAGATGGTCTATTCCCAATTTTATTTATTTCAAGCTCTAAATCTGGCCCTCTTCTTTTCATAGCGTTTTGCTTTGCTAACGCATCTTCTGATGTTTTTTTAAGAATGAGCTCCATATCATCAAGATTTTCAGGTCTAACTGAGCGAATATCTATAAGCATAGCTGACTCATAAGGTATAGAGTTTATTGATGTACCACCGTTGATTACTCCTACATTGTAGCTAGTTTTCGGACCATTTGAAGTATAATCGTCTGCTTTTTCAACAAATTTTGATATAGCATCACCAAGGGCATGATGTGGATTTGCTAGTCCAAAAGCACCCCAAGAGTGGCCACCAGGGCCCTTAAATTTCACCTCGTATCTATATGACCCTAATGCTTGGTTATTAACGCGTCCTATATTTCCTCCATCAATTGCAATCCACGAATCAATCTTAGGTTTATTGTTTTTAAAAAGGTACTTAACTCCTCTTAAATCCCCAAGTCCTTCTTCACCAACCGTACCTATTATTAAGATATTGTCTCGAGTTTTAATCTCACTTTTTTTTATCGCCTCTGCAATTGTTAATAGCATCGACAGACACCTTGTACAGTCGCCAATTCCGGGTGCAAATAAGGTGTCATTTTTTATTCTAACTTTTACATCTGTGCCTTCGGGGAAAACCGTATCTAAATGCCCATCTATAGCAACGTTTCTTTTACCCTCATATCCTTTAATAAGACCAAGTACGTTGCCAATCGAGTCAATCCAAACTTTATCTATTTCGATGTCCTTAAGTCTTTTGGAAAATTCAATGGCTCTAACTTCTTCTTTAAATGGAGGAGCTTCAATCTCAGTTAACTCGATATGATTTTTAATAGTTTTTGGTTCTAAATCTAAAATTACTTGAAAAGCAGTTTTTACTTCCTTTTTGTTTGCTAGCTTTTTTATTTCTTTGGTATACCTTACGTCTTCTGTAATTTTATCTTGAGAGTAACTAGTAATAGATGAAAATATCGCCATTACTAAAATTAATAATACTTTCATTTTGTGAAATTATAATTAAAGAATTTTTTGGAATATTATTTCTGAGGTTGGTAATCATAGTAACCTTCAAGAGGTATCATTACATGGTCGTATCCTGTTCCTTCAAACATTATATATGGACCGCCAGAATTAAAGTCAGATGTTTGCCCCTTTAAACTGGCAGGGTCTTTTGGCATCAACATTAAGTGAGCTCCAGATTCAATCCAATGACCCTCAGCAGCATCTTCTTTTTTAAAGACCAATTGCTTGGTATTGTCTTCACCCATATCTCCATGAAGCATATACATCCATCCATCGTGATCTAGTTCAGGTTTTGTTCCGGACATAAAGGCCATTGCCCACTTCATAGCTTGGGCATCCATAACCATCGGCATTGCCTCGTGTGGATCTTTCCATCCGTTCTCAGGATCAGACATACCTCTTGGGTTTCCAGGCATTGCGGTCCAACCGTTGGTACCTTCTCTCAAAATAGTTTTGCCGTCAGAATCAATAACTGTACAATTAGCAGCTATAAACGAAGGTGCGGCAGTACTAAAAGCCCATATTTTCCATTCATTTGAAGTGTGAGGTCCGTCTGGTTCTCCGTTACCCTCTTTAACTACCATTGCAAGGGGTTGTGTTTTAGAGTTGTTACATGCGCTTAAACAAAATATTGATACTAAAAGGAGTAATTTTTTCATTTTTTTAATTTTTTCGTTATCACGTAAATATAATTAAAAACAAAAAGCTAAAAACCATAAGATCAGTAACTGTTTAATATCTATTGAAAATCAAGTAAAAAGAAATTGAGCCAATGACGAGATTTGAACTCGTGACCTCTTCCTTACCAAGGAAACGCTCTACCCCTGAGCTACATCGGCTTATATCAACTATAATAACACTTATGAGAGGTTATTTCTCTTTATATGTATTACAGAGGGATGATTGAGGGATTATTAAGCTCTTAAATGTCTTTAAAATGAAAAATCCTTCAACTCTGCCCATCTCAATAATAGTGTACAAAAATAACATAAATAGTGTACAAGCCAACTTTTCCACCTGACACATAATTACACTGTTATTTAAATTCAAATTTAGCAACAGAAACCACTTTAACATCTCCTTTGTCTAAACCAATTTTTTTATGATAATTTTGATGGTATTCACTTTTTGACACATTATTAAGAAGATTGCTCAAATGCTCTTTGTTTTTTGCAGTAACAATATTTATGTAGTTAATATTTTCTAAAATAAGTCCATCAATCTTTGCTATATGCATTTCAGCACCGTTTAGAATTGAAGACAAATTATTTCTGTATTCTTGATATGCCTTTTCATATGAATCTGGGTATTTTACATCAAGAAAAAATTGTATTCCAACTTTATTTTCAGAATTTATTGATTCTTTAAAGTGAACCACTGATTCTTGAGAATAACCATAGATAGAAACAAAGAAAATTAGTATTGAAATTAAAGTTTTCATATGCGTATATTTAAATTATCTAATTAATTTAATCAATTACGAGACTCCATTCTATTTAGGATTTAGTGGACAATTACTAATAATCAATTTATATTAAATTCAATTGCTGAATAAGTTACGACCGTAAAATCTCCTGCACCAAATACTGTATTAAAACGGGTTTTAATTTCATAGGTTCCGGCTCCAAACCAAATAGGAAAAGTGCTAGTTTCCATAAATTTACCCCAAAAAGTACCTACTCTTACAGCATAAGGTGCCCATACCAAATGATTTCCGATCCAGCATCCAGTGTTTGTCATTTGACCTGTTCCATCCTGAACGTAATATGTATTTATTTTACCTCCGTTACCACTCAAATAGACTGACGCAGATTCTAATTTTAAAACCTTTCCTACTGGAACCACAATACTACCTATAACCGTTCCACTAATTTCTGGAGCAGCATTTTGTGTTCCCGTTACAATTTCACTAATCACTCTATTAAATTGAAGATTTCCTTGGGAAAAAGAAAGATTAATTGTTAAAATAAATAATAATTTGAAAAAATATTTTTTGTTCATAATTGTTGTTTTAAAATCCATCAACTGTGTAAATTAAGTCATTGAATAAAATTCCTGATAAATCAATTGTAACACTACTTGTTGCGGCTCCAGTTATTGTCAAAATAATAGTTCTTCCACTTAAAGTAGCTGAAACGGCTGTACTCAGTGAAGATAAATCGATAGTTTCAGATACAGTTGTGTTCTCTGGGAGCAATTGTAAATCTGTACCAACTAATGCTCCATTAATTGT